>CAZIOH010000015.1:0-88636 GCA_964540815.1 uncultured Myxococcales bacterium
GGGAGTGGGGGGAGTGAGGCCTCCGCCCGACTTGGTATCGTACTTGGATGGGCACTTGGCCATGATGCCGTCGGGGCTGACGTGCAGGACGTTGTCGGCGCCGAGCGTCCCGCTCGCCACGACCTCGGCCCCCGATTTGAAGGTGTCGGGGACCAGCCCCTCGTAGACGGCCGAGATGACGGCCGGCGCACGCGGAGGACGGCTCTCGATCTTGAAGCGGAACTGCAGGGTACCGCGCGCCTGCTCGATGGAATCGTTGACCACGTTGCCGTGCACCTGCAGCCGCTTGTCGCGCACCCCATCGGGCGAGGCCATCACCTCGTCCACGTGCTTGTAGTACTGCACGCCTTCCTTCAACGAGCGCGACAGAAGGAACGCGATGGCCCCGGTCACCAGCACCACGGAGACCACGATCTTCCAGGCCGCCGCCGAGGTGGTCGATGACGCAGGCGGATGACCATCCTCGACACCGCCCCGAGATTCAGGTGACATGACACAAGGCTAGCACCGACCAGGTCTTCGGCCCAGCCTACCGACGAATGAGCCCCGAGCCCGCCACTTCCTATCCCCTCGCCCCGCGCAGCGGGGAGAGGGGATAGGAGAGGGGCCCCACGTCATTCCGGGGCCGGCACCGCGAAGTCCTTGTGGCGAGCGTAGCGCGGCTTTGCCGCGCGGAGCGAGAGGGGCGCGGGGAGGTGCGAGCGGCAGCGAGCCACCTCCCCGATAAAATACCCAGCCACCGTCCCCGATTTAATGGGTGGCCGAGCGGCCGTGCTCCACGCGCTCACCCGGAGAGTTTTCCGGAGCTCCGTTCAGCTCCCGCTCGCGCCCGTGGGCCCCGTGCACGTTGCCGCCGACGACCCGTCGCCGGAGGTGCACGGTCTCGTACCGCCCGGCGACGATGACCACGCGCCCCGGGTAAAGGTAGAGAGCGCCCACGAGCCCGATGGCATCGGGCGGCATCGGGTAGGTCTCACCGTCGAAGACCACGGTGGCGCGCGCGCTCACCACCACCGGGAAGCGGAGCGCGAGATCCTCGGGCCCGAGGCGCAGCGCGCGCAGCCGTTGCCGCTCCTCCGTGAGGAGCAACGCCGGGCTCTTTCCGCCGAGCTCGGGGGTGGGCAAGTCGTTCATTTTGTCGATCCAGACCTTCATGCCGAGCTCGACGTCGGCCTCGTCCTGGAAGATCCTGCCATTGAGGAGCCCGGCCTTGGCCCAGTTGCCGAGGTTGAGACCGGGTCCACGGTCCGCGCCGCGTCGCGCCCGGACCTCGACCCCGATTCCGAGCTGGATGACGGCGTGCGCGAAGGCCGGATCCCACTCGGGGGCCTGGCCCTCTCGCTCGGCGCGCATCGCAAAGGGCTTGGCCCGGTCGAAGATCGCCAGGAACGGCAGGCCCCCCATGCGCTGGTAATGCTGCACCATGGCGCGAAACACCGTCTCCATGGCGAGATCCGGGACCACCGAGACGGTCGCCCACTGGGAGAACTCGAGACGGGACAAGACGAACCCCACCGGCCGGGTGTGGTCCCCCACGCGCAGGTCCACCTGACCGACACCGTGCCGGACGATTTCTCCTGGAATCCGATCGGACGTCCCGAGCGGCCGGCCGCGCTTGGGGCGAATGCTGGCAATGACCTGATAGAGCGCGGATTTGCCGCCGGTGTAACCGACTTCTCTCGCGCGCGCCACCACCTCCAGTGCCTTCAAGTTCGGGTTCGACAGCAACAGGTCGGCCACGAATGAACGATACGGCTGTGCCTTCGACGGCCGACCAACACCACGACGGGATACCTCAACGGGAGCTCGCATCGGGATGAGCATACACTCAAAACCCTATCCCTGAAAATCGGCTCACCTTTTTTGCGAGAGGGCGCGGCGGGCGCTCGCGCGTTCGAGCGCGAGATCGATGAGGCGGGAGACGAGCGGCCCGACCGCGAGGCCACTCGCCTCCCACATCTTGGGATAGCCCGAGAGCGCCGTGAACCCGGGCATGGTGTTCACCTCGTTCACGAAGAGCCGCCCGGTCGGCCGCTCGAGGAAGAAGTCCACCCGCGCGAGGCCCGCGAGCTCGAGCACCCGGAAGGTGCGGACCGCCAGCCGCTGCACCTCGGAGACCACCTCGGCGGGGAGGGCGGCAGGGACCTGGAACTCGGACGCCCCGGGGTCGACGTACTTGGCGTCGTAGGAATAGAACGCATGGCGAGCCGCGAGCGAGATCTCGCCGGGGAGCGACGCCTCGGGCGCGTCGTTCCCGAGGACCGCGCACTCCACCTCGCGCGCATCGATGGCCCGCTCGAGCAGGACCTTCTGATCGAAGCCGAGGGCGGCGGTCACGGCCAACGGCAGCTCGGCGGGGGAGGCCACCCGCGAGACCCCCACCGAGGATCCGGCGTTGGCGGGCTTGCAGAACAGCGGGAACGCCAGCGCGGCGGCCTCGGCGACCACCGCCTGCGGGGCCTGCCGCCAGCGATGGGCGGTCACGATCTGGTAGTCCACCACCGGGATGCCGGCGTCGCGCAAGAGCCGCTTGGCCACGTCCTTGTCCATCCCGATCGCCGAGCCCAGCACCCCCGCGCCCACGTAGGCCACGTCGGCGAGCTCGAGGAGCCCCTGGATCGTTCCGTCCTCGCCGTAGGTCCCGTGCAGCACCGGGAACACCACGTCGTCGGGCCGGAGCAGGCCCGATGGCTCCACCAGCGGCGCCCCCGGATCGAGGTGCACGCCGCGCGGATCGCCGACGGCGCTGGTCAAGGTGGCCTCGGGCTCGAGGTGCCAGCCACCCCGGCGATCGATGCCGACCAGCACCGGCGTGAAGCGGGCGCGATCGAGCGCGAGGAGCACGTTGCGGGCCGACAGCAGGGAGATCTCGTGCTCGGCCGAGCGCCCCCCGAACAGGAGAATGACCCGGGTCGGGCTCATTCGTCTCCGATCACCGCGTGCAGCGGACGGTTGAAGGCGCGAATGGCGAGGCCGGCCGCGACGCCGAGGACCGTGAGCAGGAGGAAGAAGGCCTCCCGGGGCCAGCGGGTGTAGAGCACCCCGATCGCGCCGCTCAGAAAGTTTCCGAGGAAGCTCGAGGCCAGCCACATGCCCATCATCATCGAGACGATCCGCGCGGGTGAGACCTTGGTCACGAGCGAGAGCCCGATCGGGGACAGGTAGAGCTCGCCGATGGTCAGCATGAGCACGCAGGACACTGGCCACAGAGGGCTGCCCTTGCCATCGCCGATGATCCGAGCGCCCACGATCATCACGATGAAGGAGAGCCCGAGCAGCGTGCACCCGATGGCCATCTTGATCACGCTGGTGGGCTCGGTGCCACGGCGCGCCTGCCGCATCCAGAACAGGTCGAGCAGCGGCGCGAAGAGGACGATCATGAGGGGATTGACCGACTGGAACCATGTCGACGGGATCTGGAAGCCGAGCACCTTGGGCCAGACGGTCTGGGCGTCCGCCCAGCTCTGCATGGTGTTTCCTTGTTGCTCGTAGACCGCCCAGAAGACCACGTTCAGCAGACAGAGGGCGATCAGCGCCATCACCCGCTTCTTCTCACCCGGGTCCAGGGGCTTCCGCTCGGTCTGGTGGGCGGCCTTCCGCTTGCTGAGATCGTCCGGGGCGAGGTACTTGCCCCCGGCGATGTAGACCGCGAGGCCGAGGAGCATCCCGACCCCCGCCGCGGCGAAACCGTAGTGCCAGCCGAAGACGGCGGCCAGGGTGCCGCACACCAGGTTCGAGATGAAGGCGCCGAGGTTGATGCCCATGTAGAAGACGGTGTACGCCCCGTCGCGCCGGTGGTCCCCTGGTGCATAGAGCCCGCCCACCTGGGTCGACACGTTGGGCTTGAAGGCCCCGTTCCCGAGGATCAGCAGGAAGAGCGCCAGGAAGAAGGAGCTCTCGATGGCCATGACGAAGTGTCCGAGGGCCATGAGCAGGCCGCCGATCACCACCGTCCGTCGCTGACCGAGCCAGCGATCGGCCAGGATGCCCCCGAAGAAGGGCGTCGCGTAGACGAGGCCGGTGTAGGCGCCATAGAGGAGTGAGGCCGCCTCGGCCGGGTTGGCGGGGAACCAGTGCTGCAGGGTGCTCCAGAGGAAGACCCCGTGGGGATCGCCGGGCACGAGGGGGCAGGGAGGGACGTGCTGACGGCAACCCTGCAGGCGCTCGCGCAGGGTCACGAAGAGGTAGTTGGCCATGTAGAGCTTGAGGAGGCCCCGCATGCCGTAGTAGCTGAAGCGCTCCCACATCTCGGCGAAGAACAGGATGACCAGCCCCGGGGGGTGTCGAAAGCGACGTTCGAAGGCGGTCAGCGGGACGGGTCGCGGAGGCGCGGCGGCGGGCGCGTGCGATTCGGTCATCGGCGTGCGACGTTACCTCATTTCCTGGCGCCGGGGGCCGTGGCCGGGGCCGTCACCGCGGCCGGAGCCGCCGCCGTGGCCGAGCCGTCGACCAGATCGCCGCGCAGCGGGAGCGCGCCGACCGTGCGGTTCACCAGCGCCTGGATGTCCTTGGGATCCTCGAGATCGAGATCCAGCGACTCGCGCAGGTGCCACAGCACGCGGCCGTCGGTGGCGTTCACCAGCGTCATCGTGAAGTACATCTGGTCCCCGCCGAACCACTCGTCGTCGTGCTCGACCGAGCCCTCGTGGGTGTAGACCGGGCCGTCGAGCGGGATCACCACGCCGATGCCCACGTCGACCCGCGGACCACCGCCATACCCACCGCCGTACACTCGGCGCGGCCCCGTGGGAGGCGGCAGCGAGCCCCCGCGGCCGGAGGGCGCCACCGCCCGACCGATTCCGCCCGCCGAGCCCGATCCGGCCAGGGCGGCGGCGCCGCCTGTCATGCCTGCGCTGCCCGGCGTCGGAAGGGTCCGCGCCCCGAGCCCTACGGCGCCGCCCCGCACCGGCGCCGCCGACACCACCGACCGCGAGCCGCCGGGAACGGGGTTGCCGCCACCACCGCTGGATCCCCCGTGGCTGCCGCCGTGGCCCTCCGCCACGAGGGCGAGCACGATGAGCGCGATCACCACCACGAAGAACACGACGCCCACCACCTGGGCGGCACGCTTTCCATTGCTGGTGGTGACCCCCTTGAGGTTCACGTAGAGGACCGAGTCCGACTGGGTCGCCCAGCCGATCTTGGCCGCCAGGTCGGGGGCGATGAACTGGGGCACCGTCAGCGGCCCGGTGAGTGCCCCCGCCGGCCCGTTGGTGAACTGCAACATGGCACTGGCCATCCCCGCGAGCTCGTCGCGCGAGACCAGGATCTGCCCGGTGGCGTCGCGGATCCCGTCCCAGCGCGCGGAGAGATCGATGGCGTACCCACGCTGGCGGAACATCGCCACGGCGGCGTCGACCCACTGGCGGAAGACCTGCTGGCGCAGTGCCTCGCTGGCCGCTGGATCGTTGGCCCCGACCTGATCGAGGACCACGAACATGTCGGGGGGCAAGAGCGCGATTCGAACCGGGGTGTAGGTCCGCGCGGCGAAGGCCGGCTCGAAGGCGGGACGCGGGACGCTTGCGCAACCGACGCTGGCCGCCGAGGCCCAGGCGAAGACCGCCAGGGCGAGTGAAGCTCCAGAGCCTCGCAAGCCCCCGATGGAAGACACGCGCATCGAGCTGAATTTCACCTTGGAAAGCTAACACGGAGAGAAGCCGCACCAGCGGCGGCGCGGGGATCCGAGCAAGATGGTCCCCACCGACGATGATAAGCTGCGCGCGTGCAGATCGAACGCGCGCGCTGGATCGGGATCGGGTTGGCTGTCGTCGTTCTCGCGATGCTGGGCAGCCTGTCCTCGGGCGCCCCGGCCCGGGCGGCCGGCAAGCCGAAGCTGCGGGCGACCGCGGCCCCGCAGATCGAGGTGGACAAGTCGCACGTCGATCTCGCCAACCACCGGCTCGAGGTGCGCCTGTCGCATCCGCCGGCCCAGGTGGAGCTCAAGGTCTTCTCGGACACCGGGGAGCTGCTGGCCGATGAGACCCACGACTTCACCGGCAAGGAGGCGGGCGCCGCGCTCGAGGTGACATGGAGCCCCAGCAGCCCCGCCCCGGCGTCGCGCCTCGAGCTCTTGGCCCACGACACGGCGGGCGGCTTCGCCGGGATGGCCGTGTTCTCCTGGTCCATCTCGATTCCCCACGAGGAGCTGGTGTTCAAGACCGACTCGGCGGAGATCCTCGACGCGGAGAGACCCAAGCTCGAGGCGAGCCTGGGCGCCATCACCCGCGCCCTCGCGACCCACAAGAGCGAGTTCGGGCGGCCGACGCTGTACATCGCCGGCCACACCGACACCGTCGGTGCGGAGGGCTACAACCTGAAGCTCTCGCAGGCCCGCGCCCAGTCGATCGCCCGCTGGTTTCGTGGCCACGGCGTGGGCATCCCCATCGCCTTCGAGGGCTTCGGCGAATCGGCGCTGGCGGTCCAGACCGCCGACGACATCGACGAGCCGCGCAACCGCAGGGCCGACTACATCCTCTCCGTAGAGCCCCCGTCGCTGCACGCCACGAGCTTCCACCCGACGTGGAAACGCCTCCCGTGAAAGGGCCCCCTCAGAAAGGCGCCGCACCAGAATGAAGTGGGGCCCCTCTCCCCGCTCCGCGGGGCGATGGGATAAGACGGAGAGGCGGGGATCGGCTTTCGTTCGCTCGGGATTGGGCGACCTCGGACTGCCGGAACCCCTTGGAGAGAGCTACCCTCCTCGAGCGGCCCGCGATCACGACCACGGCAGCGTTCCCGTTCACGTGCACGGCCACGATCAAGGGTCCGATCACGGCCACGATCACGTCGAAGGAGGCGGTGTGGATGGCTGGGCGACGCGGCTTTGCTGCGTTGACCAGCGGGGGCAAGGGGGACGCAGAGGCGCCAGATGCGCGGGCCAAGAAGGCCAACGCGCGAGGCGCCGGGCGGTCCCCCCTTCTAAATAGTCCGGAGGTGCGGCGCAGCCAGCGGCCCGGATCGTCGCCCGTCCGTCGCGCGAGGCGCAACGCCCGCCTCCCCCCCTCACCCGAGGGAGTAGCCGCCGGCTTCGATGACGTGCCTGGCGACCTTGCGCCGCAGCGAAAACGTGTTGACCCGGGTGAGCGCGTAGTAGCTGTTGACGTCGCGGATCTCGCGGCCCCACTCCTCGTCCTCGGACATCCACATCAGCATCTCCCGGAGATCGTCGAAGATCTTCTCGTGGGCCTTCGCCACGAACAGCTGGGTCATCGCGATGGGGATGGTGGCGGGACCCGGTCCCTGGCTGGCGACGAGCTGCAAGGTTCGTGAGATGGCGGAGTCCATCGCGTAGATGTTGATCAAGCAGTCGGCGAGGACGCCGAGGAGCTCTTGCTTGTCGGAGATGCCCTGCATGTACTTCTGCACGCCGAGGGAGGCGGCGTAGGCCACCGCCCGCTTGGCGAAGTCACACTTCTGGCGCTCGAGCCCGAGCACCCCGGCCGGGACCGTGCGATCGATCTTGGTCGGATCCTGCAGCTCGAGGTGCACCTCGCTCACGAAGCCCATCAGGTTGAGGCGCCCCTGCATGGCCCGCTTGAGGATGGTGCCCGGGACCAGCAGGCGGTTGATCTCGTTGGTCCCCTCGAAGATGCGGTTGATGCGGGCGTCGCGGCTGACCCGCTCGATCGGATAGTCCTCGATGTAGCCGGCCCCGCCGAAGATCTGCAGGGTCTCGTCGGCGGCGGCGAAGAGCATCTCGGAGCCGAAGACCTTGATGATCGACGCCTCGATGGCGTGCTCTTCGATCGCGTCGAGCTCGCGCTTCTGGCCTTCGGCGGTGGTGAGGTCGATGCCGTGGCTGCGGGCGTCGAGCAGGCCGGCCGTGCGGAAGGCCATCGACTCGGCCACGAAGGTGTTGGTGGCGATGTCGCCGAGCTTCTTGCGGATCAGATCGAACTCGGCGATGGGCTTGCCGAACTGCTTGCGATCGCGGGCGTACCTCACCCCGAGCTCGAGGCAATACTTGGCGGCCCCCACCGCGCCCACCCCCAGCTTCCAGCGCCCGATGTTGAGGATGTTGAAGGCGATCTTGTGGCCCTGGCCAATCTGCCCGAGCACGCTGTCGACCGGGATCTCGCAGTCCTCGAGGATGAGGGGACAGGTCGAGCTGCCCCGGATGCCGAGCTTGTGCTCCTCGGCGCCCACCGTCAGCCCCCGAGCGGTCCGCTCGACGAGGAACCCGGTGAACTTCTCGCCGTCCACCTTGGCGAACACCGTGAAGAGATCGGCGAAGGCCGCGTTGGTGATGTACTGCTTGGTGCCGTTCAGCTTCCAGGTCTTGCCGTCGGCCGACAGCACCGCGCGGGTCTTGGCCGCGAGCGCGTCGGAGCCGGAGCCCGGCTCGGTGAGCGCATAGGCGGCGATCAACTCGCCGGTGGCGAGCCGGGGCAGGTACTTCTGCCGCTGCTCGGCGTTCCCGAAGAGCACGATGGGCATGGTCCCGATCCCCACGTGGGCCCCGTAGCTGACCGCGAAGGAGCCGAAGCGACCGACCGCCTCGGTGATCAGGCTGGCGCTGGTCTTGTCGCCTCCGAGCCCACCGTAGGCCTCGGGGATGTCGTGACCGAGGAGCCCCACCTCGCCGGCCTTCTGCAGCACCTCGCGCATCAGCCCGGGCGTCTTGGCTTCGATCTGCGCGAAGCGCGACTCGACCTCGCGCTCGACGAAGTCCTCGGCGGTCGCCTTCATCAGGCGCTGCTCGTCGGAGAGGCCCTCCGGGGTGAGCACGGTGGCCGAGCCCGTCGCCTCGAGCAGGAAGCCTCCGCCCGGCGATCGCGTCACGCCGCTCGGCCGACTGGGCCCGGGCGAGGTCGAACCAGCGGGCGCCGGTGGGGTTGAAGCCGACCCATCGGCCAGGTTCCCGTTCCCGCTCGGAATCGACAAAGTCGCCATGTCAATAGTTTACGGGACACCCCCGGGAGCGTCGACAGGAACCCCGGGTTTCGACTACGCTTGCGGCCGGACCAGATGCCGGTGTCGTTGCGATGAGCGTCCCCACCCGACCCCGTCGGCGCGCCGAGCGGCCCCGGCTGGCGCTGGTCCTGTCCGGGGGAGGTGCGCGGGGAGCCTACGAGGCGGGGGTCGTGCGATACATCCGCGAGGAGCTGGCCGGAGACCTCGGGGGGCAGGTTCAGTTCGACATCTACTGCGGCACCTCGGTGGGTGGGATTCACGCCTGCTTCCTGGCGGCCACCTGCGACCTCGCCCCGGTGCAGGGGAGGATGCTGGTCGATCGCTGGGAGAGCTTCGTGCTCGAGGAGATGGTCGCCTTCGGCGTCAAGGAGTTCCTGAAGGCCCCCGCCACGCTGCTCGGCAGCGGCCTGATCCAGGAGTTCGAGGGACAGCGCCGGCTCGGCGGGATCGTCGAGACGCGCAAGCTCGAGCGGGTGGTGCGCCGCCTCATCCCCTGGGGCCAGATCGGCGCCAACAACCGCCGCGGTCTGTTCGAATCGCTGTCGGTGACCGCCACCGACATCGGCTCGGGCAAGACGGTGGTCTTCGTGCAGCGCGGGAGCGGGCCGTCGCTCGACTGGACCCGCGATCCCTTCGTGCGGGCACAGTTCGTCAACATCACCCACGAGCACGCCCTGGCCTCCGCGGCCCTGCCGATCCTCTTTCCGGCGGTGGCGATCGGCGACCGGTTCTTCTGCGACGGGGGGCTGCGACAGAACACGCCGCTCTCGCCGGCGCTGCGCCTCGGAGCGGACAAGGTCCTGGTCATCGGGCTGCGGCACAAGCCGGCGGCGCCCGAGGCCGAGGAGGAATCCATTCCCTACCCGGGCGCGGCCTTCCTGGTGGGCAAGGTCCTGAATGCCTTCCTGCTCGATCACATCGACTACGATCTCGATCGGCTGCGGCGGCTCAACGGCGTGATCCGCGCGGTGCACGCGGCCGGCGGGCCCGAGGGCACCCGGCGCTTCGACGAGGTGGTGACCAAGATGCGCGGCGCGCCCTACCGGGTGGTCGACGACTTCATGATCCGTCCGTCCGCCGATCTCGGGGCGCTGGCGGGAGAGATCGGGCGCTCGAGCCGCTTCAAGGGCACGGGCGGCGGGCCAGGCATTCAGCTCTTGCGGCGGCTCGCCACCGCGCGGGGCGCGGACGAGGCGGATCTGCTCTCGTACATCCTGTTCGACGGGCTCTACGCCGCCGAGGTGGCGCGGCTGGGATACGAGGACGCGCGCGCCCAGCACGACGATCTCGCCAAGTTCCTCGGCGACTGCGTCGAGCGCGACTGACCCGTATCACTTCACGAGGCGGAGCTGGGGCTTGCGTCGCCGCCGCGGACCATTCACGGCCTCCGCGCCGCCGCTGCCGGCCAGCGACGACGCGACCTGCTCCACGTCGAGATCCGGCACGGCGCCTGGGTCAGGCAGCACGACCTCGAGCGGAACGGAGCGCAGCGTCCGCCTCGGAGATGCGGGCGGCTGGGGCAGCGCACCCGCGGAGCCCTTCCTGTTGTCAGGCTTGCCCTCGGGCCCTCCCCCGAAGGTCTCCGGGAGCTCGCCCATCAGCTCGGACCCGTCGGGTGCGGACATCGCGGCGTCCTCGACGGCATCGCCGACGGTCGACGCCAGCTGGCCTCGGGGGCCCGCACCGGCGATCTCCGGCTCGCCGTCGGCGCGGGCAGGGACGATGGCCACGTCGCTCGGGACGTCATCGGGATAGAGAACCCCACGACCATCGTCGGTGGCGATGACGTAGACGGCGGGCCATGGCACGAAGGTCTGGTGCGGGGTCCGCGAGAAGGAGAGGGTGGCCCGCACGCCGCTGTCATCCACCACCAGATCCGTGATGGGTATCGGCAGGTCGATCCCATACTGCAGGACGAGGTGGGCATCCGCCTTCAAGTGCGCGGGCACGACCACCCCCTCTCGACGCGCGTCGAGATGAAGCGACGGCCGTCCCTCCTGCAGGAGCGCCAGGAAGGCTTGGTGTTTGGAGGGCGGATCGAGAGAGGCCATCATTACCTGCGCTTGTCCTGCACTGGTTTCCGTGCTCGTTGCGTGCGCTTCGTTGCCGGATGCTGTCTGCTTGCTTGAGCGTCGTTGGGTCGTCGGACTCCCGTGAACCCTGGAGCGGAATCCCGGAGAATTGGAGGCAATAGTTGTACTTCATTCCCGAAGACCGAACAAATGCGACCTTCTAGAATCGTCCGCACCGAAAAAGTCAGCCCCGTTTCCTATCCCTTCGGAAAAATTGCGATACCCTTTCCCGCCAGATGAACCGTTCTCCGTTCGCGCCCCCCCCCGGCGCCGCTGCCCGTTTTCCCTCGGGCTGGCGGGCGCGTCTGGCGCGCGATCCTTTACCCAATCTGCTGCGCGAAGGACCGCCTTCGCTGTCGGCACGGATCCGGCGGGAGCTGATCGATGACGACGAGGCGCCGCGAGACGGCGAGGTGCTGGCGTTCCCGGATGTGAAGGCCTTTCTCAAGAAGCAGACCAAGAAGGGAGACTTTCCCGCCAAGCCCGCCGAGAAGGCCCTCGGGAACGACCGCTTCGCGAGCACGCTCGCCACCTGCCGCGCGCTCGAGCGGCTGGCGGAGCTCGGCCTCGGCTCGGAGCAGCCCGCGGTGATGTCGGCGGCCGAGTTCGTGCTCGAGACCCAGGCCAAGGACGGTGGAATCGCCGCCCTCGCGATCGGCGAGAAGAAGGAGGACAAGGCCAAGATGGTCGCCGTGCACTTTCAGGGGTGGGCGCTGGCCGCCCTGTGCAGGGTCGGCCTCGACGGCGACGAGCGGGTGGCCGAGGGGTTCAAGTTCCTCCTGCAGTGGCGGCAAGCAGATGGCGGCTGGGCCTGGCGAGGCGTGCGCTGCGACTCCTCGGCCCGTCCGTCGAGCCACCTCATCACCGGCATGGCGCTGCGGGCCTTCGCGGCCTCTCCCTCGCGGCGAACCTCTCGCGAGGCGCGGCGGGCCGCCGAGCTGCTGGCCACCCGGTTCCTGCAGCCGGATCGCTATCCCGATCGCAAGGCCCCCATCTACTGGGAGCAGCTGTCGGAGCCGCGCTTCTACGTCGACATGCTGGACGCGCTCGACACGGTCACGTCGGTGGGGCTCGGCAAGGAGAACTCGGGGGTGCGCACCGCGGAGGCCTACGTGCGCGGCCGGCAATCACCCGACGGGCTGTGGTATCCCGGGGCCCCGCCCGCGCCGGGAGCACCCAAGGCGAACCCGACGCCGAAGGAGAAGGAGGCCGCACGCTGGTTGACGGTCCGGGCGCTCTCGGTCCTGAGACGCGTCAACTGAGGGCGGGCGGAGCTCCGTCTCCGTCAATCGCGCCCACCAATCCCGCCCAGACGATCGCCATCTCTCGCGCGAGGGCGGCGAGGGGTCGTTCGAGCCACTCCTCGAGCGCCAGGAGCTCGAGCTCGACGTCGCCGCGGGTGGTGGCGGCCGCGCCTTGCGCGCGCGCGAAGACCTCGCCGAGGCGGTGCGCGAGGGGCTGGAAGAGCCCGAGATCGGGGTTGGGGGCGTGGGTGGCGAGCGCGGCCCCGATCGCCGGGAGCTCGAGCCGAAGGCGGGGCAAGTCCACCCGCAGGAACAACGCCGCCACTCCTTCGAGGTAGCCCCGCACGTAGGCCTCGAAGCCGGCGCTCACGCCCCCGATCGCCTCGAGCAGCGCCGACCGCGTGGCCGTCCCCACCACCTCGGGGGCCGCCCGGGCCAGGGCGCGCAATCGTCCCACGGTGGCCGCGGCGGCTTCGCCGACCGCGTCGTCGAGCAGCTCGGCCAGCGCCGCTTCGCTGGCGGTCTCGACCTCGTGCTCGGCGAAGGGCCAGGCCCCCGGACGCACGAACTCGCGCACGTCGGCCGCGGTCGCGCGCATCGCGCGCTCGATGCGGGCCCGCAGCGCCACGCGCTCGGCGTCCATGGCCGAGCCGAGCTCGGTCTCGAGCGCGCGCAGCCCTGCGACCTCGCGCCCGGTGTGCTCGAGGCGTTCCTGCCCGCGGCGGCGCGCCCCGGCCGCCAAGGCCTCGGCCTCGCCGGTGAAGCGGCGCAAGGCCGACAGCGCGGTGGTCTGCTTGAGCAGCCGCGCCCGGCCCAGGAACAATCCATCAAGAGCGTTCTGAACCTCGGCCAGGCCACCCTGCGCGCCGGCGTCCGCCGATCCGCCCGGAGGCGGGAGCGCGCCATCCCTCCGTGAGAACGGCCCCTGGGGATCGACCGTCGCCGTCCGCTGGGCCTGGCGCGCCAGGCGGGCCGAAAAGGGCACCAGCCGCGCCAGCCGATCGCCGAGCGTCCGCCGGGTGTGGGCCAGGACCTCATCGATCTCGGCCGGGGTCGCGCCGTCGACCTTGTTGACCACCCCCAGCACCTGCTTGCCCGCCCCGTGCAGGAGCTCGAGGGCCGCCCGCTCGCTGGCCTTGGCGGCCTGCCCGAAGGAGAACACCCAGACCACCGCGTCGGCCTCGTTGACGAAGGCGCGTGCCACCTGCTCGTGCTCGGGGCGCAGCGAATTGAGCCCCGGGGTGTCGACGATCTCGATGTGGCGCAACGACTCGGCGCCGGAGTACACCTCGATGGCCCGGACGCGCACCGCCTCCTCGTCGTCGAGCCCCCCGAGGTAGCTGGTGAGCTCCTCGGGCAGCAGATCGCGAACCCTCCCGTCCTGGAACCGCACCCGCCCGCCGCCGCCCGGTCCGTAGCGCAGGATGTTGATGGTGGCGGTGGTCGGGGTGACCCCAACCCGGGCCACGTCGTCACCGGCCAGGGCGTTCACGAACGAAGATTTGCCCGCGTTGAACTCGCCCATGACCGCCACCAGCAGTGGGCGGTCGTAGGCCTCGACGGCCCGCGCGAGCGGCAACGCCAGGGACATGAGCGGGATCGCGGAGGAGACGGAGAACGGCGCGCGGATGGGATCGGAGGCGAAGTCACGGGCCCAGGTCAGAAGGCCGAAGACACCCGCGACCGAAGAAGGGGCGCTCGGCGCGAGCGCGCCGAGGGCGAACCGGCGGGCGGCTTCGCCCGGCCCGAGCCGGGCCAGTTCGAGGATCTCGGGGACCGTGGCCACGCCCGCCCGCAGCGCCCGCGCCGCGGAGTATCCCGGATCGGTTGCCTGCCCATGTTCGAGCGCCTCGTCGAGGGCCCCCGGATCGCCGAGGCCGAGCGCGATGGCCAACCAGCGCGCGAACGGGGGCGACTCCCCGAGCTCGGCGAGCCGCCGCGCCGCTTGCCGGGCGGCGGGGAACGCGCCCGCCCCGAGGGAGAGCTCGCACAGGACCGCGAGGCTCTCGGGGCGGGTCGGGTGCGCCGCGGCCGCGGCGGCCGCCACGCGAAGCGCGCCCGCCCGGTCGCCGAGCTGCGCCAGCCGCCGGGCCAGCGCGGCCTCGACCGAGACGGCCGAGGCCGCCGGCAAGGGGGAGCGCGCGGCCGCCTCGCGCAGCAGGGCGAGCGCCGGATCCGCGTCCCGGGCCGCCTCGAAATCGACCGGAGGCTCGGCCTCGCAGGGCCGGCGGGCGGTCACCTTGGCCTCGGCGGCCTCGATGAGCGGCTCGACGCCGCCGCCTGGCAGCCGCGCGGCCCGGACCAACCAATCCGCACCTTCCAGATCGCCCCCGGCCAGCAGCGCCCTCCCGAGCGCGGCCACCGCGCGCGGCTCCTGCGGGGCTTGCTCGACGCTTCGCCGGAGCTCGCGGATGGCCTTGGTGGGCTGACCGAGGCGGGCATACACCGCCCCGAGCCCCAGGCGGACACGCAGCCGCGCGTCGGCGTCGGCGTCGGGGAGGGTCGAGGCCCGGCGAAAGGCGTCCCGGGCGGGCTCCCAGCGCGCGAGCTCGGCCAGGGTCTCGCCGAGGCCGATCCAGGCGCTGGCCCGCCGCGATTCGAGCGCCACCACCCGCCCAAAGTCCGCGATGGCGCCCTCGCGATCACCCGCCAGACGGCGGAGCTCACCCCGCGCCTCGAGCGGCGCCACCGCCTTCGGCTGGCGGCTCACCTGCTCGGTCAGCCGAGCGAGCGCCTGGTCGAGCTCACCGGCGGTGGCCAGGTCCCGCGCCTGTCGCAGATCCTCGGCCGCCTCATCGACGGCGGCGCGCTCGGCGTCGGCGCGCGGCGCCACCAGCTCGTCCAGGGTCCCCGCGATGCGCTCCAGAATTCCCATGTGTGTCCCTCGCGACACTCGCCGCCGAGCGGGTTCCTCAGGTCGACCAGATCGCCTGGCGGATCTCGGCGATGCGCTCGTCGATGGCCTTGAGCTCGGCGAGCATCGTTGCGGTCGGGGTTGCAGTCGTGGTCGCGGTTGCGGCTCCGGTCGTGGCTGCGCTCCGGTCCGCCTCGCCCGAGGCCACCGCGACCGGCGCCTGGCCCTCGGCGAGGCGCCGCCTTTCGACCAGGGCGGCGTCGAGGACCTCGGCGATGCCGCGCACCAGGGCCTCGCCCGCCTGGCCCACGAACTCGTTCAGGCGTGCGGCGAACGTATCGATGGCCGCGTCGAGATTGGTGCCGAGGAGGGCCGCCGCCCGATCGATGGACGCCGGGGCCCGGGCCTTGGCCTCGGCCTGGATCTCCCTGCCAATCTTGCCGCGAAAGACGAGCGCGAGCAGCGGCGCCGCCAGGGTCAAGATGCCGCCCACCAGGTTGTTCACGAAGAGGAACAGGGTGGTCCCGACCGCCCCCAGCGCGAACACCGAAGCGTCGTACTTGAAGGTGTCGACCACCAGCTCCACCCGGGTCTGGGCCGGCCCGAGCTCCGCCGAGACCGCCGCCGCCACCTGCTCGACGTTCTCGTTGGCCACCTCGATGATGGCCTCGGCCAGCCGCTCGAGCTCGGCCGAGATCCGCTCGCCCTCCTGCTCGAGCCAGGCCTTCCAGGTGTCCTGCACGAAGAAGGACAGGTAGCGGCGCACGTCGTGCCCCTCGACCTTGTCGATCTCGCCCGGCAAGGTGGCTCGAAACTCGGCCGCGAAGGCCGCCAGATCCTGGCGGACCCGGGCCTTGAGCGCCGCGGTCTCGGCGGCCACCTTCTCGACCGCGGCGTCGAGCCCGCGCTGTCCGCTCCGCAGACGCAATTTCGCACGCGCAATCCGCTCTTCGAGCTCCGGCAGCGGCAGCTCGAGCGAGCGCCGGCGCATCTCCAGGCTCTGGCGCACGAAGGACGACAGGCGGGCCGCATCGCCGAGGGCGTGATCGAGCAGCAGGCGGCGCCGATCGGTGCCGACCGTCAGCCCGAGCTGGGCCCGCAGGGCCGCGAACCCCGAGGCCTGACGATCCCCGCCGAGCTCCTTGCGGGACGAGACCGGGAAGATCAGCGGCTCGGCCACGATGCGCCCGAGGTGGAGCCGAGCGAACCGCAGGGTCTCCTCCAGCTCGGCGGCGTCGAGCAGGTCGGCCTTGGCGACCACGAAGATCAGGCGCTCGCGCGACGAGCGGAGGATGCGCTCCTCGAGGAACTGCCGCTCCGAGGCGGTCAGGATCTGGGTGGCGTCGAGCAGGAAGAGCGCGGCGTCGGAGCGCGGGATGTATCCGTAGGTGATGTCGGCGCGCTGCTCGTTGATGTCGTTGACCCCGGGGGTGTCGACGATGGTGAGCTGGTCCTGCAGCAGCGGCACCGGCAGGTGCAGGTCGATGTGGTGGACCTCGCCCCCCGTGCGCGCCGGAGCCCCATCGGGCGTGCGCGGCGGCGACCCGTTCGTCTCCTGGGCAGCGGGCTCGGTTTCGGCCAGGCCCTCCACGGTCGCCCACTCGGCCAGCCGCTCGGGATCGATCGGGCGTCGCTCGCCCGACTGGAAGACCACCGAGGCCCCCTTGGTCGCGCCGTAGGAGAGGTGGGTGAGGATCGCGGTGGTGGGGGTGATGCCGGTGGGCAAGATCGCCTGCCCGACCAGGGCGTTCACGAAGGTCGACTTGCCGTGGTTGAACTCCCCCAGCACCACCAGCGAGAAGCGCTCCTCGTCGAGCTTGGGGATGCGGGCCCCGCGGATGTCGTGGGCCACCGAGTCGAGGCCCACGCCGAGGGCGGCGTCGGCCAGCCGCTCGAGGATCTCGCGGATGGCGCGCTTGCGTTCCTCCGGGGTGAGCCCGACCGGCGATGCCGTCGCGGATCCCGTCGCCGTCGCCGTCGTCTCCTCGCCGCCAGCGCCGGTCACGAGAACACCGCCAGGATCGCGGCCACCTTGGCGTCGCACTCCTCCTTGGACAGGCCGGCCGGCCCGGTGGCCGCGCCGGCGCCCGAACCGGCGGCCCCCGTGCGACCGCCGGTCCCCCCCAGGCCGTGCCCCATCCCCAGGCTGCGATAGAAGGTGGTGTCCGCGAAGATCCGCAGCGCCGCGATCCGCTTCGGCAGGTACGGGTGGGTCCGCCCGAGCTCGTCGAAGCGCCCGGCGCCCCGCGACTCGTCGAGCTGCTTCAGGTACTCGTCGAGGTTGACCTCGGAGTAGAGCTTCCGCGAGCCGAGGGCCAGCTTCACCAGGCACCCCACCGACGCGTCGAGATCGCGGGTGCACAGCAGCCCGGCCCGATCGCAGGTGATCTCCGCCCGCCGGGCCCAGCCGTTCAGCGCCAGGACCGCGGGTCGCGCCCCCCAGCGCAAGAGCGTGTTGCCGGCCCGGGTCAGCAGGTAGAGCGTGGTCATGTAGACCGCGTGGTCGTTCTGGATGTGGCCACACTCGTGGCCGATGACGTCGAGGAGCTCGAGCTCCGACAGGTGATCGACCAGCGCCGCGTTCAGCACGATGCAGGCGTCGTCGGTGGTCCCGAAGGTGTGCGCGTTCAGCGATCCGATGTTGGGCGACACGTAGACCGTCGGGACCGGGATCTGCAGGATCTCGGCGCACTTGACCGCCAGCCCGTGCAGGTTGGGAAATTGCTTGTCCGAGACCTTCACCGAGGTGCCGAGCAGCCGGTTGCGCTCGACCGTTTGCCAGAAGCGAACCGCCGCCTCCACCGCGAGGGTGACTGGCCGGATGCGCCCGAGGGCTTGCCTGATCTTGAGATCGCCGCTGTAGGAGTAGGCGGCGCCCTCTCGGGAGCGGGCAGATTCGGCCCCCTTGCGGGCCGCCACATAACGCGAGAACGAAAGGTCGACGTTCGCCATGGGGGAGCGCGTCTAGGATACAGCCGGTTTGGCGTTCGCGCCGGCCTCGCGCACCGAGGGCATCGACTTTGTGGGCGGGGTGGGACATACAATAGCCGCTCGATGAGCAGCGCCGCGCCCTTGCCCATTCCCGAGGCCGAAATTCCCGAAGCGAACGTGCCCCTCGGGGAGGCCGAGCTCGGGTTCATGCGCCAGGCGCTCGGCGCCGCCGAGCAGGCCGCGGGCCGGGGCGAGGTCCCGGTCGGCGCCGTGGTGGTGGTCGACGGCGCCGTGCTGGCGGTGGCGCACAACGAGCGCGAGACCGGGAACGACCCCACCGCCCATGCCGAGGTGGTGGCGCTCCGCCGGGCGGCCGCCACCCTCGGGAGCTGGCGCCTCACCGGGGCCGATCTCTTCGTGACCATGGAGCCCTGTCCGATGTGCGCGGGGGCCATGGTGAACGCGCGCATCCGCCGCGTGTATTACGGCTGCCACGATCCCAAGGCCGGCGCGGTCCGCTCGCTCTACCAGCTGCTCGACGATCGGCGCCTCAACCACCGGGTCGACGTGGTGCCCGGGGTCCTCGGCGCCGAGTCCGCGGCCTTGCTCAAGGCCTTCTTCGAGCGCCTGCGGCGCCGCGACTGAGCCGACGCGACCGGGGCCCGGCGAGGTGCCGGCTGACAGCGCGGGCAAAGGAAGCTCGAGCGTCCCGCGTCGACCCGCCGGCGGATGGGCGTACCGCACACCCGGCATGGCTGGCCCGCGCGGCCGTAGACCAGCAAGGCCCCGGCGTTGCGTCCGCCGTCCCCCAGCGCGTCCACGTAGTCCCGCAAGGTGGTGCCCCGGTTCTGGATCCCGAGCTCCAGGGCCTCGCGAATTGCCACCAGCAATCTGTCAGCCCGCCGAACGGTCCGTCCGGCCGGCATCGCCGGGTGGAGACCGGCCCTGAACAGGGCCTCGCACGCGTAGATGTTGCCGATGCCGGCGATCCGCCGCTGGTCGAGCAGGAAGGCCTTGATGGGAGCCCGCACGCCAGCCAGGGCCTCCCCGAGGGCGGCGGCGGTCAGCGCCCCGAGCGGATCGGGGCCCATGGCCTCGAGCTCGGCGCACCCGTCGACCGGATCCCCGGCCGCGATCCAGCCGAACCGGCGCGGATCGCGGAACCGCAGCTCCTGCGCGTCGTCGAGCGCGAGGACGAGGTGGGTGTGCGCCCCTCGCGGAGCATCCCCCGGCTCGAGCACCAGGCGCCCCGACATCCCGAGGTGCACGAGCACCCCCGGCAAGGGCGGCCCGGGCCCCCCGCCCCCGCGAGCTCCCGCCGCGGCCGCGCCCCGCGCCACGTCGATGAGCACGTACTTGCCGAGCCGGCGGACCGCCTCGACCCGCTGCCCGAGCACCACCCGCCTCAGCCCCTCGACGTCGATCGGTCGGGCGAGCCGCAGCGGCTTTCCGCTGGTCCACACCGCCCGGATCCGCCGACCGAGGATGCGCGCCCGCAGATCGCGGACGATGGTCTCCACCTCCGGGAGCTCAGGCATCGAACCCGTCCGCCAGGCGGGCAAACTCGGCGACGCTCAGCTCTTCCGGGCGCCGCTCGCCATCGACCCCGGCCCGCGCCAGGACCTCGGCCGCCGTCGTGTCGCCGAAGCCGTCGCCGAGCGATCGCCGCAACATCTTCCGTCGCGTCGAGAAGGCGACCTTGACCACCCGCGCGAACCGCTCGGGATCGCGCACCGGCGCCAGCAGCGCCGGCCGCGGCTCGAGGGAGATCACCGCCGAGACCACCCGGGGCCGCGGGAAGAAGCTGCCCGGCGCCACGTGAAACAGCAACCGTGCGTCCATGCGGTGCTGGACCATGACCGACAGGCGCCCGTAGATCTTGCTGCCGGGGGGCGCGACCATCCGCTCGGCGAGCTCGCGCTGGACCATCACCACCGCCCGCCGGATGGCCGGCCCCGCGTCCACCAGCGCGAAGAGCAGCGGCGAGGTGATCTGGTAGGGCAGATTGCCCACCACCAGGAGTGGTCGCCCGGCAGCCCGCGCCGCCGCCGCGAAGTCGAAGTGGGTCGCGTCCTCGCCGCGAATGTCGACCCCTGGATGTCCGCCGAGCTCGGCCCCGAGGACGTGCAGCATGTCGGGATCGCGCTCGACCGCCAGGATCCGCCGCGGGGCCGGCTCGGCGCCGAGCAGCGCGGTCGTCAAGGTCCCGAGGCCGGCCCCGATCTCCACCACCACGTCCTCCGCGGTGGCGCCGGCGGCCCGCACGATCTTGTCGTGGATGTTGCGGTCGACGAGGAAGTTCTGCCCCCAGGATTTCTTGGCGGCGAGGCCGTGGCGCTCCAGCACCGACCGGGGATCTTGCCTGGAGGGCGGCGGCGGCACGTGGGTGGCTCGACTCGGAGGGCGGTTGTCGGAGGGCTGAGGTTCTCGATCGCCGCCGTCTTCAGAGGGGCATCCCGGGATCGACCGCCAGCCCGAGGGAGGCCCGCTCTCCGCGCGCGAGGGCCAGAGTCCCCGCCGCCGCGATCATCGACGCGTTGTCGGTGCAGCGCTTGGCGGGCGGTATGTACAGGCGAAACCCGTCCTCGGCGGCGGCCGCGGCCATGGCCGCCCGGAGACCGCGATTGGCGGCCACGCCCCCGCAGACGACCAGATCCTGGAGCCCTCCGCGAACCAGCGCCCGGCGCGACTTTCGTACGAGCACATCCACGATGGCCGCCTGAACGCTGGCCGCGAAATCCGCCAGCGCATCGCCCTGGGGGGCGGCAGCCTGACCCGCCAGCAGGGTCGCCGCCGCGGTCTTCAGCCCCGAGAAGCTGAAGTCGATGTCGTCGCGCCCGGCGAGCGCGCGCGGCAGGGCATGGGCCGCCGGATTTCCCTTCGCGGCCAGGCGATCGATCTGCACGCCGCCGGGGTAACCGAGCCCGAGCAGCTTGCCGACCTTGTCGAACGCCTCGCCCGCCGCATCGTCGCGGGTGCTCCCGAGCAACTGGAACCGCCCGTCCGCGTCGGAGCGGATGAGGGCGGTATGCCCCCCCGACACCAGCAACGCGAGGTGCGGCCACGGCGGTGGCCCGGGCAGGCTCGGATCCTCGAGGTACACCGCCGCGAGGTGGCCCGCCAGGTGGTTCACCCCGACCACCGGCTTGCCGAGCGCCACCCCCAGCGCCTTGGCCGTCTCGACGCCCACCAGGAGCGCCCCGACCAGACCGGGGCCGCTGGTCACCGCGATGCCATCGAGGTCGGAGAAGGTCACGCCGGCCGCGTCGAGCGCGCCGCGAATCACCGGCACGATGGTGGCGACGTGCTGGCGCGAGGCCACCTCGGGCACGACGCCGCCGTACTCGGCGTGGACCAGGATCTGCGAGGCCACCACGTCGGAGAGCACCCGCCGCCCGTCCGCGACGACGGCCGCCGCGGTCTCGTCGCACGACGTCTCGATTCCGAGCACCAGCATGCCCACGTGCTACCACGGGTCGCGTCCCGACCCAAGCCTTCGCACATGGCGCCGACGGCTCACATCGTGCTGACGATGACCCTGAGCTCGTCGGCGTATTTTCCGTGCGGGGCCCGCGCCAGGTAAGCGCGGTAGGCGACCCCGGCCTCGTGGCTGTGTCCGGTGTCCTGCAGGGCCCCGCCGAGGATCAGGTAAGGCTCGGCGAGGGCCGGGTCGAGCGCGATGGCGTGGCGGGCATCGGTGATCGCCTGGGCCAGGTGCTTCTGGTTGAGCTCCGCATGGGCCAGCACCGCGAGGGCGTCCGGGGAATCGGGATGAGCCGTCAGGGCCTCCCGGCAAGCGCGAACCGCCTGCTCGGCGTGTCCCCGATCCAGCCGGGAGCGGCAGGTGGCGAGGGAGCGCGAGAACTGGACCTCGTCGGGACCCGCGGACCTCCGACTGGCCTCCCCGGACGGCCCGGCCGGGGCGTGGTGGGTCTCCTCGGCTCCCTCGGTTTCCGTGGTTTCCTTGGGCTCCCTGGCCTCGATGGTCTTGGCGGCCGCCGGCGCGGGTGCGGGCGAAGGGCCCGGCACGGGTCCATGAGCAACCGTGCCGGCCCTGGCGGGCTCGCCAATCGCGAATCCCTTCGCCCTGGGTTCCCTGTCGCCGGTCGTCTCGCCCGGACCGTCGGACGGACCCTTCGCTGGGTCTCGAGCCAGCGCGTTGGCGCCGTCCGTACCCGATTCCTTGACCGCGACGGGGAGGACGGTTTCGCCCCCGCGTGGCTGGGCTTCGGGCGTGGGCGCGGTAGATCCTGGTTCGAGCTCCCGGCTGGCCACGCGAACGGGCCCTGGCGTCCCCGCGGCCGGGTTTGCCGCCGGGTGTGCAACGACAGCGGCCGCGGCTATCGCGCCGGCCTTTCTCTTCGCCATGGCGTGGTGGATACCAACCCCGCCGAGGATCCCGGCAACGCCCAGCGCCAGCGCCGCGAACCGGAGGATGCGGCGTTTGCCCCCGATGCCCAGCGCCCGGAGGGCCTCTGCCTCGTCCACGGCCAGGTCGCCGGCGCCAGCCTCACCGAGATCGCCAACCCCGCCCATTCCGAGCCCCTCGACCCAGGCTGGGAGCGGCGCCGAAGCCGACGAGGCCGACGGTGACGGCGACGCAATCGGCGTGAGCCCCATGGCCGGTGCGCCTCCCGCGGAGCCCTCGTCGATACCCCGATCGGCCCCGGCGACAAGGGGCGTCAGCCCCGGCAGATCATCGAACACCCCCTTGCCCTTGCGTGGCGAGGCCGCTGGAGACTCGGCCACCAGCACCGCCGATTCGTCGTCGATTGCGCCCGACGAGGGGGTCGAACCGGAAGCGTGCGCGGAGTCGAGGCGTGACGGCGGGCTGCCAGCCGGTTCGGCGTCGGCCCCGTCCACGTCGAGTCCCGGCCCTCGAGGGTCCGGACCTTGGCCGACCACCTCGTCGTCCTCACCCAGATGCCCCAGGTGAGCGGGCAATCCATGGGCTCCCGCGCCTCGAACCCCGGCGAGCCCGAGCGGCAGGGTCATGTTGTCGAGGACGGCCAGATCGCCATCGGCCTCGATCCCCCGCTCGGCGGCTTCCCGGGCTCGGATCTGGCGGGCGATGCTGGCCTCGAGCTCGGTCTCCCCCTCTTCCTCGCCGTCTTCCTCCTCGCCGTCTTCCTCGCCCGGGTTCGCCGCACCGCGGAGCTCGGCGGTCCCCTGCCCGGCGAGATCACCGACCCCAACCTCGGCGAACATGCTGGCCAGCTCATCCAGCCCCACGTCGCCGTCCGGAGAAAGAGCCGCTTCTCCCGTGTCCTCGGGTGCGGCGACGGAGGCCCTCGCGGCGGGCGGGGCAACAGGTGGAAGATCAGGGAGCAACGCCACGTATTCCTCGGCGTTGTCGTCGCTTATCCCTTGCGACGCCATGGGCAATCGCGATCTCTCGAGCTCGAGGGCCCGAAGCCTGGCCTCGAGCGCGTCGAGCTCGCCCTCCGGCTCGGCTTCCGCGACGCTCTCGACCGCGAGGATCTCGGGCTCCACCGGAAGGGGAAGCGGCGGCTCCGGGAGCCGAGGTGCAGGGGCTTTGGTCGCGATCTCGGGATCGGGCTCGGCGAAGCGAGCCCGCTCAGCCTCGATCACCGCCGGCACGGGGTCCGCCGGGCTCGGCGGGGCCGCGGCCGCGGCTTCGTGGCGCTCGGGCGGACCCGGCGGCCGCTTCTCCGGCCTTGCCCGCTTCGGGCGAGGCGGCGGCGGTTGGTCGATGCGGTCGATCCGCTGGGCTTGCGCCGCCGGGGCCTCCGTCGGACGGATCTCGGGGGCTGTGGCCTCGGCCGCGGGTCTGGCCGCGGCGACCAGCACATCGTCCACCGCCCCGGACAGTCGGTCGGCGCGCCGGATGGTCTTGATCTCGAAGCGGACCGTCCCCTGGCTCCAGCGGGCCAGGCGGGACAGGGCCTCCGCGCCAGAGAGCTTGCCGGCCTCGGCGTCGATGGCCTTGCCCTTCCGCAGGTAGATCGCCCCCTTCTCGCCGGTCGTCTCCTCGACGAGCTGCAGGACGCCGGATTGCTCTCGCTCCTCGAGAACGGAGAGCAGCTCGGCCAGGCCGAGCTCGGAGAGCCTTCCCGACCATGCGTCTCCACGCGCCAGCGGCGCACGGCGGAGTGCCTCGCGTGCGCGTTGCTTGCAGATCGCCTCGATTCGACCGATCAGCTCCGCCACCGGGACGGGCTTGAGCAATGCCTCGTCGGCGCCGGCGTCGAGGACCGCGGCGCGGCCGGCGCGCTGGTCGGCCGCAAGCAGGGCCAGGACCCCTGGGGATGGCGCTCCAGCGGCCCGCATCTTGGCTGCAGCCGTCCACCGCGCCATCGTCGGGCCCAGGGAAGCGAGATCCGTGGTCACGAGGACGTCAGGCCCCTCGCCGGTGAGCCCGGCCGCCTCGGTGGTCGCGAAGGCGGTGACCTCGAAGCCAGCGGCCGCCAGGCCCCGCTCGAAGAGGCGCAGATCTCGGGGGTTGTCGTCCACCAAAACGATTCGTTTGCTCATTGCGGTTTCATCTCGGTCGTCGGAAGTTGCGAAGTGGCGAAGTAGGTCGTTCGGAAGTGGGTCGTTCGATGTTTGGACGGCCGGCTGGGGTGAGGGGATGTGGGTGCGGCCCGTGCGCCCAGGGAGGGCTCCAGCAGACTAGAATCGGGGGTTCCGGCTCGAAGCTGAATTGCGATAATGCGATTGACATATTGCTATACCGAGGGCGACCCGACGTCCTCGACCTGGGGCGAGGCGGCAAGCCAGGACCACCAAGGGGGGACCCGTGGCCGCTCCGGATGATGAGGAGCCACGGGTCGCACGCCTTCGGCGCGTCGCCTCGGAGGTCATGGGCACGCTGGCCTTGGATGACGCCCGGCGGCTCGAGTCATTCTGCGCACTCTTTGCGACGTGGAACGTCAGGATCAACCTCGGTGGTGCGCGATCCTTCGAGGAGCTCGTGGACGAACATCTGGTGGATGCCTTCGCGGCCCGCAGCCTCCTGGTCCCGGGCGACTCGGTGGTGGACGTCGGTTCGGGAGGTGGGCTTCCCGCTCTTCCCCTTGCCTGTCTCTGCCGGGACTCATCCTTCGAGCTCTGGGAGCCGAGGGCCAAGCGCGCCGCATTCCTGCGCACGGCGGTACGCGAGCTCGAGCTCCGCGATCGGGTCGCGGTCGTGGGTCGACGGCTGGAGGAGGTGCCACGTGACGTCGAGGCCCCGGGCTCGACGTCACGTGAATCCGGGGCTTACTCGGTAGCCATGTCCCGCGCGACGTGGGCGCCCCCGGAGTGGCTCGCCCGCGCCCGCCAGCTCGCCCCGGGCGCGCGCGTGCTGGTCTTCACCACCCAGGCCGGCCTGGTCGGGCTGGAACCGCCGGCCAAGGTCGTGTCCTATGGTCCCCATCGACGGCTGGGGGTGTTCCTTCCCCGGGCGTGATGTTCCACGTGGAACACCCCCGCGCTCCCGCCAGCTCGCGCTCGGCTGGTCGCCGTCCCCAGCAAGGTCCGGCGTCGAAGAGAGGAGAGGGAGGGCTGAGCGAGCACGAGAACGGGTCGTGGCGAGCCCGGGTTGTTCCACGTGGAACAATTGCGCTCACGGATGATCCTCGCAGCGAGCATCCGGCGCACGCGCGGCGCTCGCGGGGGATATAGTCCCCGCCGTGTCCCTTGAACACGCCCTCTCGCTGGAGCTACAGCACCTCGAATCCATTGGCCGCCTGAGAGCGACGGAGACCCTCTGTGGCGCCGACCGCCTTCACCCGAGGGATTCCGACGGCCGGGAGCTGGTCTGCTTTGCGTCCAACGACTATCTCGGACTTTCGTCCCACCCAGCGCTGATGTCGGCCGCAACCGCGGCAATCCGTGACCACGGGTCCGGCTCCGCCGCCTCGCGCCTCGTCTCGGGCGAGACACCGCCCCATCGCGCGCTCGAGGACGCCCTTGCTTCCTTCCTCGGCACCGAGGCCGCTCTTCTCTTCCCAACGGGATACCAGGCGAACGTCGGCACCCTGACGGCGCTGGCCGGTCCCCAGGACTTCATCGCGTCGGATGCCGCCAACCACGCAAGCCTCATCGATGGATGCCGTCTCTCCCGGTCCCGCGTCGGGATCTTCGAGCACGGGAACCCGGACTCCGCCGAGCTCGCCCTCCGAGCCGCGCCCTCCAGCGCCCGCCGCCGGTTCATCGTCACCGAATCCCTCTTCAGCATGGACGGCGACCGCGCCCCCCTCGCCGCGCTCTCCGCCCTCGCGACTCGATTCGATGCCACGCTGATCGTCGACGAAGCCCATGCGCTGGGCGTCCTCGGGCCATCCGGCCGCGGTCTCTCCGCGGCTCTCGGCCTCCGCCCGGAGATCCGGATTGGCACCCTCGGCAAGGCCTTCGGCTCCGCCGGCGGGTTCGTGGCCGGCTCGCACCGGCTCCGGACCGTCCTCCTCAACCGCGCCCGGACCTTCATCTACACCACCGCCGCACCGGCCAGCCTGGCCGCAGCTGCTCTCGCCGCGCTGCACATCATCGAGGCACCCGAAGGGGAGAGCTTGCGCGCCGCCCTGTCCCGCAACCTCGCCCGCATTCGAGCTCGGCTGCCGAATCAGGCCCTTGGCCCTCACCCCGCCTCCGCCGTCGACCAGATCCTGCCCGTGATCGTCGGGCCGGACACCGCCGCGACCGAGCTCGCCGCCCGACTTCGCTCCGAGGGTCTGGTGGCGACTGCCATCCGCCCACCGACCGTCCCGGAGAACACAGCGCGCCTCCGGATCACAGTGTCCGCCGCCCACGCCGCCAGCGACATCGACCGGCTCGTTCGGGGCCTGCTCGCGGCCCTGGCGGGCACCCGGGCGCCGTCCGCGGCCATGGGAGCCCCACGTGCGTAGTCTCGTGCTCCTCGGCACCGACACGGGAGTTGGAAAGACCACGCTGGCCATTGGCCTCCTTCGTGTTGCCGCCAACCGCGGCCTCCGCCTGGCGCCCTTCAAGCCGGTGGAGTCGGGCACCCCGCCCAGCCCGTCCCCATCCGACCCCGACTCCGATGCCCGCTGCCTCCGGGAGGCCAGCCTCCTGCCGCACCTCGACCTGGACGATGTCTCTCCGTATCGGCTCAGCCGACCCCTGGCCCCCAACCTCGCCGCCCGGCTGGAAGGCCGCGTGATCTCGACCAACCACATCCTCTCCCGGGCCGCCAGGCTCCTCGAGCACTACCCGGCGCTCCTGATCGAGCCCGCAGGGGGCCTCCTCAGCCCGTACAGCCGATCGGGAACCCCGGCTTCCCTCGCCCGGAGCCTCCGGCGGCACTTCCCACTCGACATCCTGCTCGTCACCCCCAACCGCCTCGGCGCGATCAACCAGAGTGCACTCGCCCACCTCGCCCTCGAGCATTTCGAGTTGCCCTGCGTGGGTGTCGTCCTCGTCGACCTCACGGGAAGACCTGATCCCTCCAAGGAGAGCAACGCCCCCGAGATCGCCGCAGCGACGGGGTTGCCGGTCCTCGGACAGCTCCCCTTCCTCGGACCCCACCCCATCTCGCCCTCCACATCCGCCGCCGCCGTCCGCGAAAACATCGACGTTGGCCCCCTCCTTTCGGGAGCCCTGCTCGCCCGGACGGACCCGCCCTGAGTGGGACCCGAAGAATCAGTTCTCGGGCGTACGGAACTCCGGCTTGGGAAACACCACCACCCGCCGAAACAGACCCTCCCCCTCGGATTCCGTCGTCACGCCGGTATGATCCACCAGCGCCATGTGGACGATCCGCCGATCGTGTGCGCTCATCGGCTCGACAGGCACGGGACGTCCCGTCTTCATGGCCTTCTCTGCCATTCTTTGCGCCAGATCCACCAGCGAGTCCTCGCGTCGCCCACGATAGCCCTCCGCATCGACCACCACCAGCGGCCCCTCGCTCGGTCTCCGAAACACGATCCGGTTGACCAGGTACTGCAACGCATCCAGCGTCGCCCCCTTCTTCCCGATGATCAGCCCCGACTCGGCGCCGTGAGCATCGAGAATGATGCGGTCACCGTCATCGAAGGCGCTCACCTCGGCATCCACCCCCATGTGCTCGAGAATCTCACGCAAGACCTTCGCCGCTCGCTCGCGATTCTCCGACAGCTGGACGCTCTCCTCGGCCATGTCACTCTCCTTGCGGTTTTCAGATCAGGAAACTTGCGATGGGCACCGGCAGACTCGCGCCCTCGGACCGGAGCACGGACCCGACCCGCTCCCCGGCCCTGCTGGCCGGCCCCACCTGCGGGCGCTCAAGTGACGCGGACGCTGAGATCTCTCCCCCTGAACGCAGCTCACCCGAAGCCACACTAACACCTCGGGCGTCAACTTTCCTCGATCCCCGACCACGCGCCGGAACCGTCGCCCGCGCGCGATTCACCCCGGCACGCGCCTCCGGGCTCCCTGCGCGGTCCATCTCGACCTCCGGCACACGCTGCGGCTGCCTGGCCATCGCCGGTTTCATTCTTGCCGATCTGGTTGCCGGTGTGGCCGCAGATCTTGTCGCTGATTTCGTTGCCGATTTGGGACCGGCCTTGGCCGCCCTGGCCACCGCCTTGCGGGCCCTGACCCCGGCCTTGGCCTCGACCACCCGTCGCTTGCGCCTTTTTCGCCCCTTGCCTGGCAACACCATACCCATGCCGCAAACCGTAGCGGTTTGAAACTCTCCATGTCAACTCGACGGTGATCCCTTCACCCCACCGCCCGGATCCCTGTCGAGATCAACTTGTCCCCTCGGGGGTGGTCGATTTTGACCACGCCCGAGGGCGCTCCTCTGCCTCGCGACTGTCGTCCCCGGTTTCGATTACCATTGAGAGACTCCATGCAACTCCAGACACGGACCTCTCTCGACGCCCCGACCGATCTCCTCGCCATCGCCGTCCTCCCCGGTGATCTCGACCTGCCCGCGAGCGGCGATGGCCTGCTATCGGTTCTCGACCGCGCACTCGAGGGTCAGATCCGCCAGGCCATCACCGACGAGCGCTACAAGGCCAAAGCCGGGCAGCGCCTCGGGCTCTCGACCGGTGGCCGGCTGGCCTCGCGTCGGATCCTTCTCATCGGCCTCGGCGAAGCCTCTCCCGCAACCATCGGACCCGCGACGCGGGACGCGGCCGCCACCGCCGCCCGGTACGCGCTGTCCGTCGGGGCGCGCGACGTGATCCTGACCACGCCGACCCTCCCCGGCTTCCCGAGCCCCGGTGGCGCCCCTTCCGTCACCGACTGGCTCTCGGCTGCGGCCCTCGGCCTCCACCTCGGGAGTTATCGCTTCTCCAAGTACCTCACGGGCGAATCCGCCGAGGCCCGCGAGCTCTCGGACGCTTGGCTGTCTCCCCCCGAGCTCAACTCCATCCCCGAGCCTCAGCGCGCGCAGGCCGTCGCCCAGGGCATTCGCACCGCCCGCGCCATCGCCTTCGCCCGCGACCTGGTGAACGAGCCAGCCGGTGAGCTCACCCCGAAGGCCCTGGCCGAACGCACCGTCAGCCACGCCCTCTCGGCCGGCGCGAGCGCGACGGTCCTCTCGGCCGCGGAGTGTCGCTCCCGCGGAATGGGACTCTTCCTGGCGGTCGCCCGCGGCAGCGACGAGGAACCACAGTTCGTCCACCTCTCCTGGATTCCGGAAACCGCATCCACCAGCGCCGGGAGGACGGACGCCCCCGGGCCCCGGCGGCGCGTCGTGCTCGTCGGCAAGGGCGTCACCTTCGATTCGGGCGGCCTGTCCCTCAAGACCACCGAGGGCATGCTCGACATGAAGACCGACATGGCCGGAGCGGCGGCGGTCCTGTCGGCGCTGGCCGCGGTCGCCGAAGAGAAGATGCCGATCGAGGTCCACGCGATCGCCGCCTGCACCGAGAACATGCTCTCCGCGCGCTCCTACAAGCTCGGAGACGTGCTCAAGTCGATGGCAGGCAAGACCGTCGAGATCAACAACACCGACGCGGAAGGCAGGCTGACGCTGGCCGATGCCCTGACCTACGGCCTCGCGCTGCGCCCGGACATCATCCTCGACTTCGCCACGCTGACCGGCGCGTGCATCGTCGCCCTCGGCCCGCACACCGCCGGCGTCATGTCCAACCACGAGGGCACGCTGCAAGAGTGGCTCACCGCGGCCCGCCACGCCGGCGAGGACATGTGGCCCCTCCCCTTGCCAGCCCGCCTCGGCGACCAGCTCAAGTCCGACGTGGCCGACCTGCGCAACACCGGGGAGCGCTGGGGCGGCGCCCTGACCGCTGGTCTGTTCCTCAAGGAGTTCGTGGACAAGACACCCTGGATCCACGTGGACCTCGCCGGACCATCGACGGCGCGCAAGGAATGGGGCGCGCTCGCGAAGGGAGGAACGGGCTTCGGTGTCGCCACCATCCTCGAGTACCTCCGCACCCTGTCTCGGGCGGAGCCGTCAAAGATCTGACGCGACGAGTACTCATCGGCGATGGCAAGGGCTTTTACGATTGCCCCCCCATGGTGCGCGTGATAAGGTTCGCGTGCCTTAAAAACTGCACCCAGCGAGGAGTGTTCGTAAGATGGAGCCGACTTTCCGAGTGGGAGATCTGGCCGTTTATCCGGCTCATGGGGTCGCGCAAATCGTTGGCGTGGAAACCCGTGAGATCTCGGCTAACAAGCAGACTTTTTATATACTCAAAATCCTCGAAAACGGAATGAAGATCATGATTCCCACGCGCAACGCGGGCGCGGTCGGTCTTCGGGAGTTGATTCGAGCGGACGAGGTGGACGAGGTCTTCGCGATCCTGAAGAGTCGCGAGGTGGCCGTCGAAGGGCAGACCTGGAACCGCCGCTATCGGGAATACATGGAGAAGATAAAGACCGGCTCGGTCTTCGAGATCGCCGAGGTCCTCCGGGATCTCCAGCGACTGAAGAGCGACAAGGAACTGTCCTTCGGCGAGCGGAAGATGCTCGACACGGCGCGAACCTTGCTGGTCAAGGAGATCGCCGTTGCGACCAAGAGCAAGGAAGTCAAGATCGAGGAGAAGCTCGACCGCATCTTCGCCTGCTGACCGAGGGCTCCGCTCCTCGGATCGCCGGAAAGGCGTGGAACCGACCGTTCCACGCCTTTCTCACGTCCGGCCCCCAGATCCCGGAGGTCTGAAGCCCGAAAGTCCGAAGCCGGAAGCCCGGGGCCCTTTCTGACGGCACCGCGTCTTGCCTCGACCTCAGACGTCGAGATTCCTGACGTTGAGGGCGTTCGTCTCGATGAACTCCCGACGCGGCTCGACCAGATCCCCCATCAAGGTGGAGAACAGGGCGTCGGCGGCGTAAGCGTCCTCGACCCGCACCTGCAGGAGCGTCCGCCGGGCGGGATCCATCGTCGTCTCCCACAGCTGCTCGGGATTCATCTCTCCGAGGCCCTTGTAGCGCTGGATGGCCACCCCCTTCTTGCCGAGCTCGTTCACCCGGTCCGCCAGCTCCTCGATGCGCCGGAGCTCGAAGCTCTCGGTGCCATTGCGAAGCACGAACGGTCCGGAGCCAAGAACCCGCAGCTGATTGAAGGCGGCCGTCAGATCGGCGAACTCCGGCGAGTCCATGAAGCCGAAATCAATGCTGGTCGGCTTGCGGATGCCACCCCCTTTTGCGTCCCCAACGATCTTGAAGCCCCCGTGCTCGCCGTCGGGCAGCACCCTCAGGACCGCGTCCGCCAGCTCGGGCACGAAGCGACCGAGGTAGGCCAGCGCCTCCGCCACGACCCGGGTCACCGCCGCCTCGCTCGCCAGATCCTCCTTGCGAAGGCCTGGCCCCTTGACGATGGCGTCCACCACCCGCGCGTCGCACCGCCGGTCGACCACCGACAGCAGCCGCTTGTACCGTCCGGCCAGTCGCGCGAAGTTCCGCACCTGCTCGCCCGAGATGACCGCGCCCACGCCGTCGGCGGCTTGAAGGCTGAGGTTCTCCGCGGCGCTGTCGAGCAGGAAGTCCTCCAGCGCCTGTTCGTTCTTGAGGTAGAGCTCGCGCTTGCCCTTCTTGACCCGGTACAGCGGCGGCTGCGCGATGTACAGGAAACCCCGCTCGAGGATCTCGGGGAAATGCCGGTAAAAGAAGGTCAGCAGCAACGTCCGGATGTGGCTCCCGTCGACGTCGGCGTCGGTCATGATGATGATCCGGTGGTACCGGATCCGGGCCATGTCCTTCTCTTTTTCCACCCCGCACCCGAGCGCGGTGATGAGCGTGACGATCTCTTGCGACGACAGCATCTTCTCGAGCCGCGCCTTCTCGACGTTGAGGATCTTCCCGCGCAGCGGCAGGATCGCCTGATCCTTCCGGTTCCGCCCCTGCTTGGCTGACCCGCCGGCGCTGTCTCCCTCGACGATGTAGAGCTCGGACTTCGCGGGATCGCGCTCCTGGCAGTCGGCCAGCTTCCCGGGCAGGGACGACGAGTCGAGCGCGCCCTTGCGCTGGACCATCTCCCGCGCCTTGCGGGCGGCGTCCCGGGCCCGGGCCGCCAGCACCGCCTTCTCGATGATCTGCTTGGCCTCGCGCGGATGCTCCTCGAGGAAGCGCCCGAGCTTCTCGTTCACGATCCGCTCGACGATCCCCTTCACCTCCGAGGAGACCAGCTTGTCCTTGGGTTGATTGGAGAACTTCGGGTCCGGGTGCTTGACCGACACGATGGCGGTCAAGCCCTCGCTGATGTCGTCACCCCCGAGGCCGTTCTTCAGGTCCTTGAACAGGCCAGCCTGCTGGGCGTAGGCGTTCACCGTGCGGGTGAGCGCGGCGCGAAAGCCGGTGAGGTGGGTCCCGCCGTCCTTGTTCTTGATGTTGTTGGTGAAGCAATAGATCGCCTCCTGGTAGGAGTCGTTCCACTGCATCGCGATGTCGACCTGGGTCCCCTCGAACTCACCCACCACCGCGATGGGCTTCTCGTGGATCGGAACCTTGGTGGCGTTGAGATCGCCCACGAACTCCACGATCCCGCCGTCGAAGTGGAACTCGTGGTCCTTGCCCGACCGATCGTCCCGCAACGAGATGGTGAGCCCCCGATTGAGGTAGGCCAGCTCCCGCAGCCGCTGCGACAGGATCTCGAAGCTGAAGTCCGTCCCCTTGAAGATCTTCGGGTCGGGCTTGAACGTGATCTTGGTCCCGGTCTTGTCCGTGACCCCGATGGCCTTCATCTGCGCCACCGGATCGCCCTCCCGGTACTGCTGGTACCAGGTCTTCCCGTCCCGCTTGATCTCGAGGGTCAGGAGCTCGGACAGGGCGTTCACCACCGACACCCCGACCCCGTGCAACCCGCCCGAGACCTTGTAGCTCGAATGGTTGAACTTCCCTCCGGCGTGGAGCACCGTCATCACGACCTCGGCGGTCGAGCGCTTCTCGACCGGGTGCTCGCCCACCGGGATGCCGCGTCCGTTGTCCTCCACCGACACCGACCCATCGAACAGGATCACCACGTCGACGCGGTCGCAGTAACCCGCCAGGGCCTCGTCGACCGCGTTGTCCACCACCTCGTACACCATGTGGTGCAGGCCAGCCCCGTCGTCGGTGTCGCCGATGTACATGCCGGGCCGCTTCCGTACCGCCTCGAGACCCTTGAGGACCTGGATGCTTTCCTCGTTGTACGTTTCCGAATCCGAAGTTGCCGAAGGAGCGTCGCTAGCTGCCACGTTGGAGTCCTCGGGACCGCGCGTCCCACCGATGACTCCGCCCAACCTCCAGGAAACCAAAACGAGTGGGGAGCCCGGCCTGTCTAATAAATGAAAAAACCCAGAAGTTGCAGAGGTATAGCATGCTTTGCCTGCCCCTGTGAAGGCAAATTCACTGCGCTGCGGCCACCGCCTGCACCCGTCCGCCCTCCACGCGAAAATCGCTCCGGTGCGGCATCCCTGGGACCACGGCCCGATCGGCCACCGTGAGGATGCATTGACCGCGCAACGCCTGCAGCGTCTCGAACAGATACCGACGCCTGACGGGATCGAGCTCGCTCGGCACATCGTCGAGCAGGAGCACCGGCGGCTCGGCGGTGACCGCCTCCACGTGGGAGAGCTCGGCCAGCTTCAAGGCGAGCACCAGCGATCGCAGCTGTCCTTGCGAGGCGTGCTCGCGCGCCGGACGACCCGCGAGCCGCACCTCGAAGTCGTCGACCTGGGGCCCGAAGGTGCTGTACCCGCGGCGCCAGTCCACCGACCGCCGCTCGACCAGGCCGGAGCGCAGCGCTCGCTCCACCGCGACCCTCCCCTCCGCCGCGGCGATCTCCGGTGCACAGACGTAGCCGAGCTCGACCTCGAGCTCCGCGTGCAGGGCCGCGAAGAAGCGCCGCACCAGCGGTTCGAGCGTGCGCAGCAAGTCCCGACGGCGGGTGACGATCGCCGCTCCGGTCCGGGCCAGCTCGTCGTCGTAGGTGTCGAGCAGGCTCGGCGATCCCTGGGGAACCCGGCCCCGCAACACCGCGTTGCGGTTGCGAAGGACATTCTGAAAATCCGCAGCCTCACCCAGATAGGCGCGGGTCACCGTCGACACCGCGAAGTCGAGGAAGCGCCGCCGCGCCGCCGGCGCCGCCCGCAAGAGCCCCAGGTCCTCCGGTACGAACAGCACCGTGCTGAGGAGGCCGAACGCGCTGGCCATCCCGCGCACCGGCTTCCCGTCGATCAGGACCGAGCGCGCCACCCCGGTCTCTCGCGTCCCGCCCGCCGCCCGCCGGCCGAGGTGGACCTCGATGGTCCGCTCGAGCTCCCGGGTCGCCACCCGGACCGCGATCACCGCCCGAGGCGCCCCGACCCGCACCAGGTCCGCCGCCTGCGCGGTCCGAAAGGAACGAAACGCCGACAGGAAGTAGATCGCCTCGAGCAGGTTGGTCTTGCCCTGCCCGTTGTCGCCGAACAGCACGTCGAGCCGGGCCGCCTCGGGAAACTCCACCCGCAAACCATCCGGCAGGTTCCGCCACCCCGAGCACTGGAGCTCGATCACCCGCACGTCGACGTCCACTCCTCGCCCCGGTCGGCCGAGGTCGGGCGTCGGGCGCTCGAGCGACCCCCCACCTCTACAAGCGCATGGGCATGATGACGCCCACGTAGTCGCTGCCATCCGCCGGCCGCACCACCCCCGGGTCGAGCTCGCCGGCGAACTCCACCCGCACGTCCGGGGTCTCGATCTCGCTCAGCACCTCGATGAAGTACCGCGCGTTGAAGCCGATCTGGATCGACGGCCCCTTGTACGGCACGTCGATCTCCTCGCGGGCGGCGCCGAGATCCGGGTTGTCGCTCTCGATGCGCAGCTTGCCCTTCTCGACCCCGATGCGGACGCCCCAGGTCTTGTCCGAGGACATGATGGCGACGCGCTTGAGGGCGTCGAGGAACCCGGTCCGCGACACCACGAAGGCCCGCTCGTTGTCCTTGGGAATGACCTGGTCGTAGGGCGGAAACTGCCCCTCGATCAACTTGACGCACAAGGTGACGTCGTCGGCCCGGAGCACGAAGTTGCCCTCGTGAACGCCGATCTGGCAGGGGGCCTCCCGGGTCTCGAGCGCGCGCCGCACCTCGACGATGCCCTTGCGCGGGATCAGGATGCCCTGCGCGAGCTTGGGTCCCCCCGGCAGGGCCCGGCCCACCTTGCACAGGCGATGGCCGTCGGTGGAGACCATGCGCGCGATGGTCCCATCCGACTCGAAGAGCACCCCGGCCAGATGCTGGCGGGTCTCGTCCTGCGACACCGAGAAGATGGTCTTGGCGATCATGTCGCGCAGGGTGGCCGAGTCCACCGAGAAGGTCTCGGCCTCCTTGGCGCTCGGCAGCTTCGGATAGTCGCGGTCCGCCATGCCGACCACCTTGAACTCGACCTTGCCCGCCCGGATCTCCGCCCAGTTCTGCTCGGTGCGCCGCACGTGCACCTCGTCGCCGGGCAAGCCCTTCACGATCTCGTAGAGCTGCTTGGCAGCCACCGTGAGCCCGCCCTCCTTCTCGACCCGGGCGGAGAGGCTGGCCAGGGTGGAGACGCTGAGATCGGTCGCCGCGCAGAGGATCCGATCCTTTCCATCCGTCCGCAAGAGCACGTTGGCCAGGATCGGCAGCGTGCTCTTACGATCGGCGATTCCGTGCGCGAGATACAGGCCTCTCAAAAATTCCATCTTGTTGATCTTGAAGTCCATCGCGCGGCTCCTTGTCGTCCTCGGTCAGTCCAGTCGGCAGGTCGGGTCGGATCGGGTCGGGTCTTCGTGCTCGGCCCGGTCGGGAATCTCCCACAATGGCGGTCGGCGTACCAACAAGCCAGCCCACCGGTCACGTTCTGCGTCTTGCTCTGCGCTCTTTCTCTGAATGAAGGATCTTATCAGCAGGAGTAGTAAGGCCTGTGGAGTTGTGGAGAACCCCGGGTTCTCCGACGGTGAGCCCGTCCCGGGATTCTGTGGAGAGAGGCCCCGCCCGCGCCGGGACAAACGGCGGAGGAAGTCGGTCGGCGGGATCTCGGGTGCCATGGCCACAGGGCTGTCCACAGGCTGCGGGCCGCCCGTGGCCTCCACCCGGGGGTCAGGGCTGGCGCAGGTGGCCTTCGATCGTGCCCACGACGCTGCGGACCGCCGGGTCGTCAGCGCAGAGCTTCTCGATCTTCTTGACCGCGCTGATCACCGTCGAGTGGTCCTTGCCCCCGAAGCGGTTGCCGATCTCGGGATAGCTCATCGGGGTCAACTTCCGGCAGAGGAACATGGCGACCATCCTCGGGTGGGCGATGGCGCGGTGGCGCTTCTCCCCCTTGAGGTCGGCCAGCTTGACGTCGAAGTAGGCCGCCACTTCTCGCTGGATGCTCTCGATGGTGAGCCCGCTCGGGGCCACCGAGACCATCTTCTGCAGCGCCTCACGGGTGAGCTCGAGCGTGATGGGCAGCCGCTGGAACGCCGCGCGGGCAGCCACCCGCAGGAGCGCGCCCTCGAGCTCGCGCACGTTGCTCTTGATGTGGGTCGCCACGTAGAGGGCCGCGTCGTCGGGAAACGCGATCTTCTCGAGCTCGGCCTTGCGTCGGATGATGGCGATGCGCGTCTCGAGGTCGGGATGCTCGACCTCCGCGATGAGGCCCCAGGTGAACCGGCTCCGCAGGCGATCCTCCAGCCCGGGGAGCTCCGCGGGGAGCTTGTCCGAGGTCAGCACGATCTGCTTGTGAGCCTTGTGAAGGGCCTCGAAGGTGTGGAAGAACTCGTCCTGCGAGCTGTCCTTGTTGGACAGGAACTGCACGTCGTCGACCAGCAGCACGTCGGGCGCCTCGCGGTAGCGGGCCCGGAAGGCCTCCATCGCATTGGCCCCCTTCCGCTGGCTCATCATCGACCCGATGAAGTCGGTCACGAAGCGCTCCCCGGTGATGCACGACACGACCCAGTCCGGGTGCTGCCGGTACAGCTCGTGACCGATGGCCTGCAGGAGGTGGGTCTTGCCGAGCCCCACCCCCCCGTAGATGAACAGCGGATTCCAGCGGGAGGCGGGCGACTCGGCGGCCATGCGGGCGGCGGCGTGCGCGAACTGGTTGGTGGCCCCGACCACGAACCGGTCGAAGGTGTAGCGCGTGCTCAGATCGGGTGGCGCCGACATCGATCGCGTCGGCGTCGCCCGCGACCCGTCGGCGGGATACATCTGAGGCGCCGCGCGCGTGGTGGCCACGGACAGGGCCTCGGCAGCGTCGGCCACCTCGAACTCGACCGACAGCGACGTGTGCAGCCGGCTCTCGAGGTTGCGCAGGATCGAGGGCAGGAAATTGTCCTCGAACCACTCCTTGTGATAGCGGTCCGGTGCCCGGAGCCGGACCCGGTTCTCCGCGATCCCCACGCACGTGATGGGCCGGAGCCACAGGTCACGGTGGGCGGGCTTGACCATCGGCTCGATCGAGCGCACCGCTTCGTTCCAGATCTCAAGCATTCGATGAACCTATCCACAGGCCAAGGCACGAAAGATCCATAGTCATGTCGAGCAGTTGCAAACAGTTATCCCCCATCTGTCCACAGCCACCAACTCCGGGCCAACCCGCGCGGCCCCACGGCCAGAACCCCTTTCCCACCAGAGCCATCGCGGACTGCAGCCGAGTCGAATCCCGGTCTCGAGCGGGCTCCCCAGCGCTGCACTGGAGAGCGTTTCCGAGCGGGCGGAGAAGTCTCTAGCAGAGCGCGGAATTTGCGTTCAAGGCACCCGCCCATCCGGTGACGAAGATCCCCAGAATCAGGGGATATTTAGTCGCGGTGGGGGGGCGGGCGGGACCGGGGCCACGCGTGGGCCAGGCCCCCGCGACGGGACAATGGGTCGAAACTACGAACCATTTTCAGCCTGCCGCGGGTGCCGATCCGGGGCGCCACGAAAAACGGAGACGCGGGCGTGCGTCCGATCGCGGAAAGCCGCATCGCACGCGGTTTGGCGCGATCCCGGGGCCGCGCGAAGGGGCTCTCGTCGACGGGCCGAAACAACCCACGCACGAGAACTGTGTGAAAATCTCGAAACGAACGTGTGCTGGCCCGAGGTCCACCCGGGAATTGCCGTCGAATACGGGGCCTCGGCGGTGGTTTCGGATGTCCCCCTTCCGATCGCCCCGTCAAGAGTCTGACGCAAGTTCGTGACGCGGTCTGGAAGCCTCACAACCACCCCGGTGACGAGTCGGTGACAACGTATGCGCGGGGAGGGAAGTGTCGCTGAAGTGGGCGGAACACTTGAGAAACGGGCCCCGAGGTCCGCCGCAGCCCCGAGGCCCGCCGGGCCCGAGAGCAGTTGACAGGGATGGGGGTGGGTGGTAATCAGACCACCCTTTTTTGAAAGGCGTGTGTCCGCTTCTCGGGCGCCGCAGCACCGGAGGTTCGCCGTGAAGAGGACGTTTCAGCCCCACCGAAAAAGCCGCCTTCGTACCCACGGGTTTCGCAAGCGCATGAAGACCGCCGCCGGGCGCGAGGTGCTGCGCCGCCGTCGCCGCAAGGGACGCAAGCAGCTCACCGTCTCGATCTCGAAGAAGTAAGAGGAGGCCGTGGGGCCTTCGCGGCCATCACGGCTGGTTCTTCACCTCCCGCGGTCGCCGCTGCCCCTCCGCTTTCGCCGATGCCTTCCCCGCGGTTGCCGTTGCCCCGGCTGTGGCGATTGCGCAAGCGCCGGGAGTTCCTCGCCGTGCAAGGTGAGGGGCGCCGGTTCTCCGGGGCCCATTACCTCTTCTTCGTGCGCAGACGCAGCAATTTGGCCCCTTCCCACATCGTCGTGGCGCCGCCGACCCGGTTTGGTATCACTGTGACCCGCAAGGTGGGAAATGCCGTGACCAGAAATCGCATCAAACGTGTCGTGCGCGAGGGATTCCGGCACGTCGCGCCCGGGTTTCCGCCGGGCCTCGACCTGGTCATCGTCGCCAAGTCATCGGCGGTGGGCGACGGACGCGCCGAGGTCGAGCACGAGCTGCTTCAGCTGGTCGCGCGCCTCGGGAATGGGAGCCGGCGGTGAGGCGCGGCTCGTCCTTCTCCCTGGCGTTTTCGGCGGCGCGCGCGGCGGGGCTCGCGGCTCTGACCGGGCTCTTTCGCCTTTACCGGCTGGTGCTCGCGCCGCTCCTCGGGCCATCCTGCCGGTTCGAGCCGTCGTGCTCCCGCTATGCCGAGGAGGCCATCGCGACCCATGGGCTCCTCGAGGGGATCAGGCTGGGGCTCTTTCGAGTGTGTCGTTGTCATCCCTTCGCCCTCGCGGGGCTTGATCCCGTCCCAGCGCCGCGGAGAACCAGTCGAACGAGCAGCACGAGCGGAAAAAGATAAGAAGAATGGAAAAACGGGTCATCCTGGCCGTCGCCCTCTGCGTTGGCATCCTTTTCGTCTGGACCAAGTACGTCCAGCCGCCTCCGCCGGCGCCCACGCCGTCTCCTTCGGTCGCGAGCCCCGCTGAAGCCGGAGCGCGGCCAGGCAAGGACACCGCTGGGCCTCCACCGTCGGCCGCCGCCGCGCCCGGGGACGCCACCGCGACGGGCCAGGCCGCGGGCCAGGCGGGGGGGGGCGCGCCCTCGAGCTACCCCGAGGAGCTCACCACCCTCACCACCGCGTCGCAACGCTTCGTGTTCTCGAGCCGGGGCGCGAGCCTCCTGCACGTCACCATGCGCGAGCCCAAGTACCTGCGGACCAAGAACGACCCCGACAGCGGCGTCGATGTGCTGCGGACGGCGAGCGCCCACCAGGGGGACTTCCGGGTCGCCTTCCCCGACTCGGGCTTTGCCACCCCGGCGGACGACGCCTGGCATCGGGTGGACAGCCCCGTGAGGGACGAGGTGGTCTACCGGGCGGAGGTGGGGGCGGTGGTCATCGAGAAGCGCTTCCGGATCGACAGCACCCGGTACCGCGTGCACCTCGACGTCACGATCGACAACCGCTCCGCCAAGAGCCTCGATCACCACCTGGCCATCAGCGTCTTCGGTCACCAGGATCCCGAGGCCAAGGGCGGGTTCCTGTCGGGCTCGACCGGCAACACCGCCAACATCCTCTGCCACCTCAACGACAAGACCGAGCGGACCACGGTCGAGAACATCTACAAGGAGTCCTTCGAGAAGATCGGGGCGGTGAGCTGGCTCGGCGCCGACGAGAAGTTCTTCCTGGCGGCGGCCGTACCCTATCCCGAGACGCCGGCGCGCGAGCGGAAGTGCGGCGGCAAGGCCAGCGATCCCCACACCGCCGAGGGTCAGCTGTCGTTCGCCGAGCGGCAGCTCGCGCCAGGGGCGCAGACCCAGTATGCCTTCGCCATCTTCGTCGGCCCGAAGGTGATAAGCGATCTGGACGAGGTGCGTCCGGGGGGCACCGACGTCAAGCTCACCGAGGCCTGCGACGTCAGCCTGGCCTTCATCTCGCGGCCGATGCTCTCGCTGCTCAAGATCTTCCACGGGGTGGTCGGCAACTGGGGGGTGGCCATCATCCTGTTGACGGTCTTCATCAAGCTGCTGACCTTCTATCCGACCCAGAAGTCGCTGCTGTCGGCCAAGAAGATGCAAAAGCTCGGGCCCAAGATGGCCGCCATCCGCAAGAAGTACGAGAACGACAAGCAACGGCAGTCGGTCGAGACCATGAACCTCTACAAGGCCAACGGGGTGTCGCCGTTCGGCGGATGTCTGCCGAGCCTGATCCAGATGCCGATCTGGATCGCCCTTTACTCCACCCTCAACTATGCGGTGGAGCTGTACCGCTCGCCGTTCATGCTCCACATCCACGACCTGACCGCCAAGGATCCTTATTACCTCACGCCGTTGTTGATGGGGGGCGTCATGTTCATCCAGATGAAGATGTCGCCGACCTCGCCGGACAACCAGCAGCAGGCCACCATGGCGGTCATGATGCCGGTGATGTTCACGGCGTTCTCGCTGGTCTTGCCCTCCGGGCTGGCGGTTTATATGTTGACGAGCTACTTGATTGGAATCGTCCAGCAGCTGCTGGTCAATTACCTGGATCGGCGGTCGCAGAGCGGCCCTGCTCCGGCGGTCTCGAGAGGATAAACGGCATGGAGCTCCAACCGTCGTTCTCGGTGTCAGGTCTGTCGGGACAGCGCGCGGCCGGCGATGGCGTCCCCGACGCCGAGCGCCTGGCCGAGGCCACCGTTCTGGTGCGCCGCACCCGCCTGAGGCTCGAGGAGCTGGCCAATCGCCTCTCGCAGATCCGGGAGCGGATCCAGAAGGCCGCCGAGCCAGGCCGGCGCCCCGAGGTCACGGCGGCGGCGGGCTCCTCCGGCCAGCTCGGTTGACGGCCGCGGTCCGCCGCCTCGATCGCTGGCCGCGCTCGCTCTGATGGCCACGTCGCTCCTCGCTCCTCGCCACACCGTCCGATGCCCAAGATTCGCCAGCACGTCAATCCACTGAAGTCGGAGCTGTTGACCATCCCGCACGTGCCGCGGGTCAGCCCTCCACCCGGGGGGTTTCTCGAGGTCGAGCTCGGCTCCGCCGAGTCCCTGTTCCTCATCGACCGGGCCCGGGTGGTCCCCGAGGCCAGGCTGTGCGGGGTCGAGATCCGTCGCGAGATGGTGGTGCGGGCCAACCGGCTGTGCGCCGAGGCCGGGATCGGCAACGTGCAGAACGTCTTCGCGAACATGTCGAGCGACCTGCCGCGTCTCTTCGCGCCGGGGACCGTCCGGAGGTTCCACATCAACTTTCCCGATCCGTGGTGGAAGAGCCGGCAGCAGAAGCGGCGGGTGGTGGGCGAGACGCTGATCGACGAGCTGTGGGCGGCCCTCGAGCCCGACGGGGAGATCTGGCTCATGAGCGACATCTTCGAGATCGCGCTGGAAGGCATGTTCGTGCTCGAAGCCGAGCCGCGGCGTTTCACCAACCTGCGGGCGCCGTGGAGCTTCTTCCCGCACAACCCCTGGCAGAGCCGGTCGCGCCGCGAGCAGCAGTGCCTGGACGAGGGCGCCAAGATCTGGCGCTTGTGGTACCGGCGCACCCCCCCGACGGACGTCTGAGCCCGGTCAGGGCCCTTCTCCCGTCCTCGTGCTCGTCCCACGTCGTTCGCTCGCGTGCCGAGGACGAGGATGAGCCTTCGAGCCCACTCTTCAGCTGGCAATCGCCAGCTGGATCTCCTCCAGCTCTCGGATCTTGTCGCGAACGGCGGCCGCCTTCTCGAACTCCAGGGAATCGGAGAAGGCGTGCATCTCCTTGCGCAGGGCCTTCAGAATGTCGGGGATCTCCTCGAGCGGGATGTCCGGGCGGGATCTCTTCTTGCCTGGACGGGTGGCCTTGATGAGATCGAGCGAATCGTCCTGGGCGGTGCCCTCGAGCTCCTGGATGGCCTTCTGGATGGTCTTCGGCGTGATCCCGTGCGCGAGGTTGTACGCCTCCTGCCGGGCACGCCGTTCGCGGGTGATGCGAATGGCCCGCTCCATCGAGGCCGTCACCCGATCGCCGTACATGATCACGGTGCCGTTGACGTTGCGGGCGGCCCGTCCGATGGTCTGGATGAGCGACCGCTCGGCGCGCAGGAACCCTTCCTTGTCGGCGTCGAGGATCCCCACCAGCGAGACCTCGGGCAGATCCAGCCCCTCGCGCAGCAGGTTGATCCCGACCAGCACGTCGTACTCGCCGAGCCTCAGATCCCGCAGGATCTCGATGCGCTCGAGCGTGTCGATGTCCGAGTGCAGGTAGCGGACCCGGACCCCGAGCTCGCTGTAGTACTCCGTCAGGTCCTCGGCCATGCGCTTGGTGAGGGTGGTGACCAGCACCCGCGCCCCCTGGCGGACCCGCTCGCGGATCTCTGCCAGGAGGTCGTCGACCTGGTTGCCGACCGGGCGCACCTCGATGATCGGGTCGAGCAGGCCCGTGGGGCGAATGATCTGCTCCACCACCACGCCCTCGGCACGGTTCAGCTCGTACTCGGCGGGGGTGGCGGACACGAAGACGGTCTGCGGCGCGCGCGCCTCCCACTCCTCGAAGCGCAGGGGACGGTTGTCGAGCGCGGACGGCAACCGGAACCCGAAGTCGACCAGCGTCTCCTTGCGGGAGCGGTCGCCCTTCCACATGGCCCCGATCTGCGCGACGGTCTGGTGGGACTCGTCCACGAACATCAGGTAGTCCTTGGGGAAGTAGTCCAGCAGGGTGGGGGGCGGCTCACCGGCTTTCCGCCCCGACAGGTGCCGGGAGTAATTCTCGATGCCCTTGCACCGCCCCATCTGCTCCAGCATCTCGAGATCGTAGAGCGTGCGCTGCTGCAGCCGCTGCTCCTCCACCAGCTTGTTCGCCGCCCGCAGCTCGGTCAGGCGCTCGCGCAGCTCGACCTTGATGCCCTCGCGGGCGCGCACCAGCTGGTCGGTGCCGGTCGCGTAGTGCGAACCGGGGAAGATCGAGACCTCGTCGACCTTGCGCAGGACCTTTCCGCGCAGCGGATCGACCTCGGCGATGGTCTCGATCTCGTCGCCCCACCACTCGATGCGGATGGCCCGCTCGCGCTCGTAGGCCGGGAAGATCTCGACCACGTCGCCGCGCACCCGGAAGGTCCCGCGGGAGAAGTCGACGTCGTTGCGCTCGTAGTGGATCTCGACCAGCCGGCGCAGCACGGCGTCGCGCCGCACCTCGACGCCGGCGGCCAGGTCCAGCTTCATGCCCAGGTAGGCCTCGGCGGCGCCGATGCCGTAGATGCACGACACCGAGGCGACGATCAGGCAGTCGCGCCGGGTCAGCAGCGCGTAGGTCGCCGCGTGGCGCATGCGATCGATCTCTTCGTTGATCAGCGAGTCCTTCTCGATGTACGTGTCCGTCGAGGGGACGTAGGCCTCGGGCTGGTAATAGTCGTAGTAGCTGACGAAGTAGTGGACGGCGTTGTCGGGGAAGAGCTCGCGGAACTCGAGGTAGAGCTGGTGGGCCAGGGTCTTGTTGTGCGCCATCACCAGCGCCGGTCGCTGCATCCGGGCGATGACGTTGGCCATCGAGAAGGTCTTGCCGCTGCCGGTGATTCCGAGCAGAACTTGGGCGGCGTCCCCGCGGGCGATGCCGGCGCAGATCTCGTCGATGGCCCGGGGCTGATCGCCCGTGGGTTGCAGGTTGGTGCTGAGACGAAACGGAGTTGGCACGCGGCTAGTCTACTTGGCAATCCGGGGGGTGCTCGACCAAACAGGTGGCGCAGAAAGGGCGTCGGCCACCGGCCGTCGGGGTGAGTCGAGAGACGTTCGTGCCGATCTGGTAGCTTCGCGCCATGCGGCGCGCGTTTCACGGGTACTACGCCATCCTCGATGTCCCTCCCGGCCGGGCCGCCGATCTCGTAGCGGCCCGGTCGCGCGCGCTGCGGCTCATCACCGCCGATCCCTGCTGGCTCCAGGTGCGGGCCAAGGGAGCCTCGGCCGCCGAGCTCCTCGCGCTCGGCCGCGCGGTCTTGCCGCTGGCGCGGGCCGCCAGCATCCCGTTGTGCATCAACGATCGGCTCGACGTCGCGCTCGTGCTCGGAGCCGACGCCGTCCACCTCGGGCAGGACGATCTCCCGCTCGCCGAGGCGCGCCAGATCGCGGGAGGGCGGCTTTGCATCGGGATCTCCACCCACGATCGCGCACAGGTGAACGCCGCGCTGGCCGGGGGCGCCGACTACCTCGGCTTCGGCCCGATCTACCCGACCCTCAGCAAGCAGAACCCCGATCCGGTGGTCGGGCTCGCAGCCCTCCGGGAGGTGTGCCTCGACGCCACCGTCCCGGTCGTGGCCATCGGCGGCATCGGCCTTGGAGAGATCCGAGCGGTGGCCGCCGCCGGGGCCGCCGCCGTCGCGGTCATCTCGGCGATGGAGCGGGCGCCCGACGCCGCCCTGGCCGGCCGGGCCATCCAGGCCGTCTACGCAGCCATCAACCGGGGCTGAGGTCGATCCCCGTGACCGTGACCGTGGCCGTGGGCGTGATCGAGCTGCGTCAAACCGATCCGACCCTCAGGACGTACAGGCCGACCGTGGCAGCTTTCCGAGCTGGCGCAGCTGAACCTTGGCGTCGCCCAGCCGCGCCGACTTCGGATAGCGCCGGACCAGATCGGTGAGCAACGCCCTCGCGTCCGTGCAGAACTTGAGCTGCGTGAAGGTCAGCGCGAGCTGCCACATCGCCTCGGGCACCTCGGGCGAGGAGGCGTAGTTGTCGAGCACCTTCTGGAACTCGGCGGCCGCGTTGGGGTACTTGCTCTCCTGCGTGTACGACTGGCCGAGGGCCAGGTAGGCCTGGGGCGCTCGCGGCTCCTGCGGGAAGCGCGAGATGAACGAGCGGTAGAACCGCCGCGCTTCGTCGCGCTGCCCGGCCGCCAGCCGGGCCGCCGCCTGGGACCACAGCTGCTCCTTGTCGTCGGGCATGGTCAAGGCGACCTTGTCCGCGATCTTGGTCTGGGTCTGCTCCAGGGCCGCGAGGCGGGTCTCGATCCGCACGCGATCGTCCCCGCTCTGGCGGAGCTGCTGATCGAGGTTGTGGTTCAGCTCCTCGATGCGGCCAGTCAGCGCCGCGATGTCGGCCTCGTTCCTGGCCGCCTTGGCCCCCACGTCGGCCGAGTTGCGGGTCAGGAGCGCCGTGGCCTCGTCGAGGACCTTGTGCAGCCGGACCACCTGGTCCTTGTACTCGGCGTCGCGCTTGTCGATGGCGTCGAGGCGGCCCTTGAGATCGGCGATGTCGTGCCGCATCGCCTCACCCTCGGAGCTGGTGGTGCAGCTCGGCGCCGTGACCAGCCCCGAGACCAGGAGAGCCAGCACCACGGGCCAGGCCCGGGCGGGCGCCGGCTCAGCGCCAGTTGAAGTCGGCACGGCGATCCTGAGCCCAGCCTGGCTCGTTGGTGCCACGGGCGTCGAGCGAGCCGCGCGGCAAGATGGCGGCTCGGGCCCCGTCGATCCCGAGGCGGGTGAGGTGCTCCCGCACCGATTGCGCGCGCCGCTCCGACAGGGCGATGTTGTACTCCGCCGTCCCGCGCGGATCGGCGTGCCCGACCACGGTCACCGGGCGGGTCACCTGCTTGAGACAGTCGGCGTTCTTGGCCAGCGTGGCGGTGGCCTCGGTGGTCAAGGCCGATTCGTTGAAGTCGAAGTACACGCTCCCGAGGGTGCACTTGACCGGCGCGGCCACCACCGGCTTGTCGGCGGTGCACACCCCGTTCACGCAGTCCTCGTTCTGCGCGCAGTCGTCCTCCTTTGCGCAGTGCTTTTTGGTGTCGCAGGTCCCCTTCCAGCAGCGCGAGCCGGGGGCGCAGTCCTTGTCGGAGCCACATGGCGAGCAGCGGTTTGCGAGGCATTCCTGACCGGACGGGCACTGGGAGCGGTTCTGGCAGAACCCCGGGATCTTGTCGCAGCGCCCGCTGGCACAGGCGAACCCCTCCTTGCAGTCGGTCGACGAACGGCACTGCTGGCACTTGCCGGCCACGCAAAACTCGCTCTTGGCCGCGCAATTCTTGTCGGTCTCACAGTTGGGATAGTCCGGTGTGCAGCCGATGATCGCGAGGGCGAGGACCAAGCTTCCGAGGGCAAAGGCGTAGGATTTGTTCATGGGGGCAAGCCTCCAGAGTGGCGCCAAACCTACGTTCGGCACCAGGGGATGTCAACGAAACCACTTGGCTTCCTGTGGGTTCGCCGACGGAAACTTCGCCCTTGGAGGTCGGATCGTGATATGTCAAGCGCCTTCCCGAGTGGCGGATGCAGTGGTTCATCGAACACTTGTCGAGCATGACCCCGATGGGGGCATACATGTGGATCGTCGGGGTCCTCCTGCTCTGCGGCCTCGGCGTCCCGATCCCGGAGGACATCTCCCTCATCGTCGCGGGATACCTGGCCTACAAGGGCGTGTTCGAGGTGAACAAGGCCTTCGTCGTGTGTCTCGGGGCCGTCCTCGCCGGTGACACCTTCGCGTTCTGTCTCGGGCGCTGGTTCGGCCGGCCGCTGCTCGCCACCCGCTGGGCGCACCGGTATTTCACGCCGAAACGGCAGCGGCGGGTGCGGGCCTACTTTCGAAAGTTCGGGAGCAAGGTGGTGTTCCTGGCGCGCTTCACGCCCGGGCTGAGGTTCTCCATCTTCCTGTCGGCGGGGATGCTGCACCTGCGGCCGCCGGTGTTCTTCATCTACGACGCGCTCGCGGCCATCATCTCGGTGCCGGCCCTGGTGTACCTGGCCTGGTACTTCGGCGGGCAGATCGATCGGGTGGTCCGCTTCGCGCGGCACACCGAGCACGGGATCCTGGTGGTGATGGCGGTCGGCCTGGCGGTGCTGCTCGTGCGCGGAATCTTGCACCGCCGCCGGCAGCAGGCGGGAGACCCGCCGCCCCTGCCGCCGCCGCTCTTGTGACGGCCCCCCCCCAAGAATCTGGCGGAAGATTTCCCACGGTTCCGGGCGGACTGCGAGTCTTCTGACAATTCCTGGCCCTTCTCGGTATCGTTCCGGCACTGGAGGTCGAATGGCTCGTTTCCTGTCGGTGGTCCTTCTTGGCACGGCCTGGCTTGGCGGCGTGGGTGTCGCCTGGGGGCAGGACGCGCCGACCCAGGCGGCGCTGGATCCGGGAGCTGCCGCGCCGGGAGGTGCCGCGCCGGTGGGCGCCGCGCCTCTGGTCGATGCCACCGTCCAGGCCCCGGCCTCCGCGCGCTACGGGATCGGGCTGCGTTCGCGGGTCACGTCCATCCCGAAGTGGCTGTTCGGCGCCTTTCTCGACCAGAGCGTCCCGCTCACCTCGTACACCGTCGGCCTCGAGGGCTTTCGCCGAACCGGGAACTTCGACTTCGTGGCGGGGCTGGCCTGGCAATCGCTGTCGCCGTCGGACGGGAACTGGCTCGGCAAGGGGAACCTGCCCAGCACCGACACCGACTACGTGCAGTTCAAGGGCCTCGGCGCGGTCTCGCTCGACGTGGGTTTCGTCTTGCACACGGCCTTGAGCCGGGTGGTCGGCGTGCACTACGGGGGTGGCGTCGGGATCGGGATCCTCACCGGCAAGGTGCTCCGCACGTCGGATGGCTCCGCCGGGTGTCGGACCAATCCCGGCAGCGTCGTGGATTGCCACCCGATCGTGTGCACCACCGGCCCCTGCACCGAGGGCCAGCTGGCCGCGACCGAGAGCCCCTTCGGCTCGGATACGGCCACCACGCCCTCCCGCTTCACGCAAACCCTCCCCACGGTGTACCCGATCGTGAACCTCCTCACGGGCCTCGACTTTCGCGTGCCGAGGGCCCCGCGGCTCGATCTCAAGGTCGACCTCGGGTTCTTCTTTCCCTACTTCTTTCTCGGGGCCGGGATCGCCTACCGGATTTGACCAGAGCGACGGGTCTGCCTGTGCGCCCGGTGGGTCACTCGAGCTGGCGGGTGACCTCGGCGCGGGCCGGCGCATCGGGCGGGGCGAGCTCGAGATAGCGCCGGAAGGCGGCCTGGGCGCGCGCCGGGCTTCCCTGCCGCTTCTCGGCGAAACCGAGCTGGAAGAACAGATCGGCCCGCCAGGTCCCTTCGGGCGGGAGCGTCTCGGCCGCGGCGCGAAGATCCCGCAGCGCCGCCGCGGTCTGCGCATGCTCCATCTCCAGGCGTCCGAGGCGGTAGCGGGCCTCGCTCGAGCCCGGCGTCAGCCGCACCGCCGAGCGCCAGGCCGCCTCGGCGGCCGAGACCTGGCCCAGGCGATCCTCGGCGATCCCGAGCCAGAGAAACGCCTCGCCGTTGGTGGGCAGCTTGGTCAGGGCGGCCGACAACGCCCTGGAGGCGCCCTCGAAGTCCCCGCGCCGGACCAGGATGCGCCCCCGCTCGATGCCGGCGGCCGGGAGCGAGGCGGCCTCGGTCAGGGCCGCCAGGGCCTCCTCGTCGCGTCCGAGGACGCCGAGGGCGCGGCCGAGCTCGAGCTCGACCTCGGGCGAGGCATCGATGGCCACCGCGCGCTTCAGCTCCGCCACCGCCTGCGCCGGGTTGCCCTCGAGCCGCGAGAGCTCGGCGAGCAGCAGGAGCCCTCCGGGGGTGCGGGGATCCTCGTCCACCGCCTGGGTGGCGAAGGTCCGCGCCTCGCGCTGCTGGCCCAGCCCGAGGGCGAGCCGAGCGGCGGCGACGCGCGTGCTGGGGGTGGCCTGCCCCGCCGTGATGAGCTGGGTGTAGAGCGCGAGCGCCTCCGCGCGCTGACCGAGGCGTGCGAGCAGCGCCGCGATCCGGGGCGCGAGCTGCGGATCCAGCGGACTCGCGGCGGTGAGCAGCGCCACCTCGGCCCGCGCCCCGTTGACGTTCCCCGTCCCCTCGAGCGCCGCCGCCAGCCCGAGGTGAGCGGCCGTGAGCTCCGGGAGGTTGCGGAGATCTCGGGGCGCCGCGCTACCGCCGGGACCTCGGGAGGCGGCGCCGAGCACCTGGCGAAAGGTGGCGGACGCGGCGGCGGCGTTTCCAGCCCCGAGCTGCGCCTGGCCCAGCGCCAGGCGGATGGCGATGGCCGACGCGCCATGGGTCTCCGCGCCCGCGAGGACCTCGAGGGCCTCGCGGGCCCGATGGGTCTCGATGAGGATCCGCGCGAGCTGCAGGACGGCGGGCACGAACCCGCCATCTCGCGCGAGCGCTTCCCGGTAGCGGCGCTCGGCCGCCTGCGCATCCGGCGGCGTCGCCCGCTCCGCCATCCTTCCGAGCCAGAAGACCGGCGCGGCGCTCTGGGGCAGGTCGTGGGCCAGGTCGGACAGGATCGTCTGGGCCTCGCCCTTGCGGCCCGACTCGAGGAGCGCGGCGGCCCGGGCGAGGCGCAAGGGCGGCGTGACCGGCGAGGCGAGGGGTACGGTGACGGCGGTTCGGTACCGCAGGACGGCCTCCTCGCTGCGACCGGCCTCGAGCAGGCGGTCCCCCTCGAGGACGGCCAGGGCCGAGTTGCCGGGACCTTCCGTGCGGGCGCGCCCGAGCGCGGTCTCCGCCAGAGCCGGATCGCCGGCCTGGCGGGCCATGCGCGCCAGGAACGCGAATCCGTCCGCCCGCTCGTAGGGCGCACCGGCCGGGCCGAGGGTATCGAGCGCGGTGCGCGCGAGCTTGGCGCGGGCTGAGGCGGACAGAGTGGAGAGCCGCGCGAGACCGAGTGACGCGCCGAAGTGGGTGGGCGCCAGGGCCAGCACGCCTCGATAGTCGGCGGTGGCGGCCGGCGAGAGCCCGGCCTCGTGCGCCCGCGCCAGGGCGAGCCGGGTCGCGGTTGCCGACGGAGCGGCAGGGGGGGAGGTGGAGGTCGTCGTGGCCGTCCGAGTGGAGGTCCGCTCGGCCTCCGCGAACATCAGGGCGGCCTTCCTGAAGTCGCCGCGTCCGAAGGCCGCCCACCCGGCGATGACGGCGCGATCCGCCGGAATCGCGTCGAGCTCCGGACGCGCCGCGGCCTCCTCGGCGTCCTTCCAGTGCCCGCGGGCGAGGGCCAACCAGCCGGCGGCGCGCAGCCGCAGCGTGGTCTCGCGGGGCGACTCACGGCGCGCGGCCTCCAGCAGAGCCTCGGCCTGCGCCACGCGCGCGGGGTCGTTGCCCACGCTGCCTCCGTGCAGCACGAGCGCCTGTGCCAGCAGCTCGGCCGCGGCCGCCCGCGTCTCCGGCGCCCGCCGACGGCTGGCCGCCGCCGTCTGCAGACGCTGGGCGGCGTCGATGTACGCGGCGAAGCGATCCTCCGCCAGCCCGGTGGCGAGCTCGGCCGGTCCCGCGTCGAGGATGGTCACGGCCGACGGCTCGCCGCGCACGCGCTCCACGAGACCGGACATCTCGGCCGCCGCCGCCGCGCCGAGCCCGAGCGCCCCCGCGATCACCAGAATCCTCTGCCGCCGCCCCAGGGTCCGGAATCCCAGCCGGCCACGAGCCTGTGGGGATTCAGGCAACGCCGCCGTCATCGTCTGGGTGCGCCGGCGGACCTGGGCAGCGGCTGGCGCCGCCGGGGAATCGAGCAGCACCCGCGCGGTGGGATCTCCGGCTGACTCGGTCTCGCCCTCGAGGAGCGCAGCCACGGCCGCGCTGGCCTCGGTCCCGATCGGCGAGAGGGTGGCCCTCGGGATTCCGTCGTCGGCGTCGAGCGAGAGGCCGGAGCTCGACGGAGCCTCTACGCCGCGATTGGCCGGCCCCGGCACCGGGGGGCGTCGCGGAGGGGACGCGACGGCTGGGCCGGGGCCGTTGCGTGGACCCGGCGCGGGCGGCGGTCCCGGTGGTCGCGACCGGTGGTCGTCGAGCTCGAGCGAGACGAAGTCGTCGCCCTCGGCGGCGCCCGGGCCGTCCCACTCGAGCCGGCTCGGCGGCGGCGTGGCCGCCGGGCTCGTCACCCGGTCAACCTCGAGGTCGAGGGGTGGCAGCGAGATCTCGTCTCGCTCGCCGCGAAGCTCCGGGATCGAGGCGAGTGCCAGGCTCGCGACCGGCAGCCAGGTCCGGCCGTCGATCGACACCAGCTCCGTCGGGGCGACCGCCCCGGCCGTCCGCATGCGGGCCAGCGTCTCGAGGTCGAACGGACCGGTGGTGGGCCCGGCGGCGGTTCTCCGGACGAGGTACCGCGGCGGTCCGCTCGGCGAGGGAACCTTGGGTGGGGGCTTGGCGAGGGGTGGCTGCATGGCGGATTCCCCGGCTCCGCGCGAGAAGCGCGGCTCGCTCTCCCGGTCGCGGTGTCAGGTCTGGCCTCGATCGGAGAGGGGCGGGTCGTCCCCATGTGGATCGACTGGCACGGCGGATTCTTCAGTCGCTTCGTTCGGGTCGAATGTATCCCCCTGTAGGTCGAGGACCTCTCGGACCTTGGCGGCGAGGCGCTCCGGGGTGATGGGCTTCTGCAGAAACGCCACCCCCGCTTGCAGGACGCCATGGCGCACCACGGTGTCATCGGTGTACCCCGACATGAAGAGCACCCGCAGGTTGGGACGCAGCGCCAGGGCCTTCTCGACCAGCTCGCGCCCGCCCATCGCCGGCATGATCACGTCCGTGAGCAGGAGATCGATGCCGCGGTCGGATCGCCGGCAGTGCTCGAGGGCCTCGGCGCCGTTCGAGGCTTCGAGCACCTCGTACCCGCTGCGCTGCAGGATCGCGCGGGCCACCTGGCGCACCGCCGTCTCGTCCTCGACGAGCAGGATGGTCTCGCTGCCGCGGGTCATTCCCGGCTTCATGCGCGGGGCCAGGCGCACCCGCGAGATCTCCGACGGATCCGGGTCGACCGGCAGGTAGATCTTGATGGTGGTCCCCCTGCCGGGCTCCGAATACACCCAGACGCTGCCCTCGCTCTGCTGGACGATGCCGAGCACCGTCGACAGGCCGAGGCCGGTTCCCTTGCCCCGGGGCTTGGTGGTGAAGAAAGGCTCGAAGATCCGCGCCCGGGTGGACGCATCCATCCCCGCCCCGGTGTCGCTCACCGCCAGCATCACGAAGGCTCCCGGAGTGACCCCCACGTGCTCGCGGGCATAGTGCTCGTCGAGCTCCACGTTCGCGGTCTCGATGGTCAGGTGACCGCCCTTCGGCATCGCGTCGCGCGCGTTCACCACCAGGTTCAAGATGACCTGCTCCACCTGTCCGGGATCGACCTTCACCCGGGCGAGGCGCGGATCGGCCTCGAACCTCAGGTCGATGTCCTCTCCAATCAGCCGTCGCAGCATCTTCTCGAGGTTGCCCACGTGCTCGTTTAGATCGATGCGCAGCGGTTCGAGGACCTGCTGCCGGCTGAACGCCAGGAGCTGACGGGTGAGATCCGCTGCGCGGCGGCCGGCCACCCCCACCTCGGCGATCTCGTCCGCGGCCGGGACCATGCCGGGTGGGGCGTGCTCCCAGAGATCGATGTAGCCGAGGATCACCGAGAGCAGATTGTTGAAGTCATGGGCGATGCCACCCGCCAGCCGCCCGAGCGACTCCATCTTCTGCGACTGGCGGAGCTGCTCCTCGGTGCGCAGGAGGGCGGCCTCGGCCTGGATGCGCTCGGCCATCTCCCGCTGCAGGGCCTGGTTGGCCGTGGTGAGCTCGAGCGTCCGGTGTGCCACCCGTCGCTCGAGCTCGAGGTGCTCGTCTTGCAGCCGCGCGGCGCGCTCGCGCTTCTCGGTGATGTCCTCGGAGATCCCCATCAAGAAGTGCGGCTGGCCCTGTGCATCGAGGATGGGGATCTTCTGGGTGTGAAGCCACCGCTGCCCGGTCGGTGTGTCGATGGGCTCCTCGGGAACGTCGAGCAATACCCCGGACGAGAGCACCTCGCGATCCCTTGCCTGGAACTGGCGGGCCTGCTCGGCCGGGAACAGATCGAAGTCGTTCTTCCCGAGGAGGTCCGCGCGATCTCGTCCGAGCAACCGCTCACCCGCCCGGTTGAAGCGCCGGAAGCGCAGCTCGCTCGCGTCCTTCACGAAGAGCATCATCGGCGCGTGCTCCACCAGCGAATCGAGGAAGTGCAGGGCCTCCGCCAGCTTCCGCTCGGCGATGCGTTCCTTCGACATGTCGCGGAAGACCAGCACCACGCCCATCAGGCCGCCGCTTCCGTCCCGGATGGGCGCGGCGCTGTCGGCGATCGAGCGCTCGGTGCCGTCCTTGTCCACGAGGGCCGTGTGGTTGGACAGGCCCACCACCACCCCCTCGCTCAGGACCCGTGAGACCGGGTCGATCGCCGGCTCGCGGGTCAGCTCGTTCACGATGCGAAAGACCGAGCCGAACGGTCGTCCCACCGCCTCTTCGGCCGAGAATCCCGTCAGCGCCGCGGCCACCGGGTTCATCTGCTGGATTCGCCCCTCGGGATCGGTGGTGATCACGCCGTCCCCGATGCTCTCGAGGGTGGTGGCGAGGCGCCTCGCGTTGGCGCGGGCCTTGTGCTCGGAGCGCATGCGCAGCCGGACCTGGGCGCGCAGATGGCGCCAGGCCAACCACAGGAGGGCGAAGCTCACGGCGGCCCCGCTGACGGCCACCACCCGCGCGATGGCGATGTTGCGCCAGGTGGCGCTCCGGCGCAGCTCGAGCAGCCGCAGCTCCTCCTGCATCATCGCGGCGCGCACCTCGGTCATGCGGGTCAACCTGGCCTGACCCTCCCGCACCGCCTGGGCCTCGCGGGCGAGATCGAAGCCGGACTTGCGGACGGTGTCGATCGCGGCGGCCAGACGCTGGGTGCCGCCGCTGAAGATGGCGTCGATCTCGTCGAGCCGGCGTTGCTGCGCGGGGTTGTCGGCGGTGAGGGCGCGGAGCTCGCGGGTGAAGGCGCGGGCGCGGCTGGCGGATTCGAGCGCGGCGCGGGCGAAGGACTCGTCCTCGGTCAGGGTGAAGTTGCGTCGCTGGACCGCCGCGTTCGACAGCGCCGCCTCCAGGCCGTCGAGGGCGGCCATGGTGACCCGCGCGTGATCGACGAGGCGGGTGGTGGCGAGGACCCCCCGGATGGTGGCGTCCCCGAGCACGCCGACACCCACCAGGATGCCGATCGAGACCACCAGGGCCATCGGTCCCGCGACTCTTGGAAACTGCGACTCTTGAGGAGGGACGGAGAACATGGAGCGCTCGACCTGTGAAGCCGGAACCTCGACCAGCCCAAAGACCTCGGGTCAGGGCCAGGCCCGAGACCCGATCGTCGTCGCAGTATAGTCCCGCTGCGTCCAGGTGCCCATTCCGTGCGCAAGATCCCTGGGGCAAGCGCGCGCCAGGTCCGCGGTGAGGGCACCACTTCGCCCCGCGCATCTCCGTCGCTGGGCGACGTGGGCTGGGCTCCGTGGCTGGAGATCAGCCCCGGGGCGCGGTCGCGGTGTCACGGGCGGCGCGCGCTTCCAGGGTGGCCACGGTGTCCTCGAGGTTCTGGATGGTCGAGCGCAACGATGCCACCTCCTCCTGGGTCGCGATCCCGAAGACGCCGGCCGCCATCTTGGTGGCCTTCGAGAGCTCGTTGCGGATGCTGCCGGTCATGTTGAGGGCCTTCATCGCGGCGTTCATGAGTCGCGGATCACTGACCATCTTGGTCAGCCTCGGGTCGCTCACGATCCGCATCGCGCGACCGACCATCACATCCTTGAGAGAGCCAAACATCGACATCGGCATGCGAACCCTCATGCCACGGGCGACGTGCGGACGTCAACGCACGGCCGCGGTCTCGAGCCCGACCTGCTGGGCCTGCATGCGGGCCAGGCGCGTTCGCTTGGCGCGGATGGCGTAACGGTAGGTCTGGGTGGCCTTGGGCGGGATGATGAGGTCGCCGAGATAGCGCACCGGGTTCACGTGGCGGTCGTCCACCCGCAGCTCGAAGTGCAGGTGGGGCGGCGAGACCTGCACGCCCGTGCGGCCGACCCGCCCCAGGATCTGGCCCGCGCGCAGGACGTCGCCCTCGTTGACCACGTACGAGTCGAGATGCATGTAGCAGGACACCACGTGGCGCTGGGGCGCGTGCTCGACGCACACGTAGATCCCGCCCGCACCGAGCCGCTTCCAGCGATAGCGGGCCGCAGCCGTCGGGGTCAAGGAACGCCGGGGCGCCGACGCCAGGTTGACGCCCGCGAAGATCACCGTCCCGTCGGCGACCGAGCGCACCGGCTCGCCGATGGCGGCGCCGAGGTCGATGCCCTGGTGCTGGCGCTTGCCACCGGCCCGATCTTCGCCGGGCCCGCTGCTCGCCACCCGCGGGGTCCCCTCGAGGGGGCAGAGAAGCGGCAGGCCGAGCGAGGTCACGACCACCGGCTCTGGCCGGGACGCATAGTCGGCGAGCAGTCGACGGCGGGCGGTGAGCACCTGGTCCTCGCCGCCGCTTCCGCGCACCACGTCGCCCCAGATGAAGTGGGCCGCGCCCCCGCGATGGGGCACCCCGTGAAACTCGGCGTCGAGCGCCTCGTGGCTGTCCTGCCACATCTTGAGCAGGCCGGCGCCGAGTCGGAGGTTCGTGGCCGGGTCGAGCAGGGCGGGCTTGCGCCACCACTCGCGCGGTCCCGGAGGCGGCGGAGCGCCGGGGCTCTGGTACAGGCCCGGGTGAATCCCGAGCAAGCCATATCCCCACCTGGTCTCCAGCCGTTCGCGGCAGCGGCTCTGCTCCAGCATCAGCCCGGCCAGCATGAAGGCATCCACCCCCGCCTCGCGCGCGGCGGACAGCACCAGGTCACCGAGCACCGAGGGGGAAGCCCCGGTGGCGCGATCGAGGACCAGCGGAGCGCCGCCACCCGGCGCCAGCGGAGGAGCCGGGGCGACCACCTCGGGAAGGACGGGACCGCCGGCAGCGGTGTATCCGAGGGAGAGGGGCCCGTCGGTCGAGGCCGCCTCGCCGCGCGTGGACCGGATCCGCAGGTCGATCGCGCCCGGGCCGGTCTCGACGTCGGTGTCCGCGTCCGCGTCCACGTCCACCTCCACGTCGGTGGTTGGCGTCGGTGGCGCGACGTGGGCCGGGGCACGGTCGAGGACCAGCTTGTCCTTGCCACACAGGTGCTCGACGGCCGCCCCGAAGCGCAGGGGATCGATCACCGGCGGCGCGATCGGCTCGGCGGGCCAGCGTGCGATGTCCGCCAGCTGGTGGGCCGCGGGCGGAGTCACCGGCAGGTGGCGGGCCGGCCAGGGATGCGCAGCCGCCGCGAAGGATCCAGGCCAGATCAGCCACATCGCGGCGGTCGCGGTCAGCTTCGCGAGCCGGGATATCTCTCCGTTTGCCAACCCCCTGTTTATCCCACGAAGGCCAGGGGAGCGCACGGGGGGGCGCGGCGCGATCCGGTCGGATCTGACGCGCGGGTCCCTACCCACGTGGGGGCACGGATATCGGCTAATCTCTGACACGCGCCGATGAATCCTCACAACCCCAACCTCCCGGCGGTGCTCGCGGGCCCACCGACGCGCCCGCGCGTCTTCCGGGATCCGGTGCACGGCGACATCACCTTCCCCCGGGGTCCATTTCAGCGCCTGCTCGAATCGCTGATCGATACCGAGCTGTTTCAGCGGCTGCGGGGCATCCGACAGACCGCGGTCATGAATCTGGTCTTTCACGGGGCGGAGCACTCGCGCTTCGCACACTCCATGGGTGCGGCGCACGTGGCCGGCATGATGGTGGACGCCGCCGCCGCCAACAGCGGTCTTCCCGTCAGTCCCGCCGATCGCGAGGAGATTGTTCTTGCGGCTTTGCTCCACGACGTGGGCCACGGGCCCTTCTCCCATTCGATGGAGGAGATCATCGGACCGGGCTTCAAGCACGAGCGGATGTCGGTGCGGATCCTCGAGGCGCCCGAGTCCGAGATCCAGCGCCTGCTCGCGGCCTATCGCCCGGAGCTGCCCCGCCGCCTGTCCGCCTTCATCGACCACGCGTCGAGCCGGTCGTGGCGCCACGACATCGTGTCGAGCCAGCTCGACGCCGATCGGCTGGACTACCTGGCGCGCGATGGCCTGATGGCCGGGATGGCCTCCCATGCCTTCGATCTGCGCCGCCTGGTCCGCTCGCTCGTGGTCATCGACGATCACCTGGTGGTGGACGCCCGGGCGCAGGACAACGTGGAGGCCTTCCTGCTGGCGCTCGACCAGATGTACGGGACGGCCTATTACCACAAGACGGTGCGGGCCGCGTCGCTCCTGCTCGAGGCCATCACCCGGCGCGCCCTGCGCCTCGCCCGCGAGTCGAGCGCGCGCGCGGCGGCGTTGTTCCCGCCGCGCCCGGGCCGCCGGGCCGCCGCCGAGGGGCCGGATCCGTTTCACGCCTTGCTCGAGCTGGGAGATCGAGTGTCCCTCGACGATTACGTGCGCCTCGACGAGGCCTATGTGATGTCGCTGATGGCGGAGTGGCGGGATGCGGACGATCCGGCCCTGGCGGAGCTGGTGACTTGCTTCAAGACCCGCCGCTTTCCCAAGATGGTGCGCCTGCCCCTCGAAAACCGGTCCATGTCGCGCGCCGATTGGCAGGCGGCGGCCGGGGTCGCCCACCGGATCTTCGCCCGCCGGTTCCCCGACCGCGATTCGCAGGACTACGTCCACTTCGACGAGCCCGGGCGGCTGTCGTACAAGCTCTACTCCGCGGCCGGGACCGCCAAGCCCATCCGGATCACCACCGCCAGCGGCGGCTCGCGACCCATCGAGTCCGATCCGCGGAGCATCGCCAACAACCTCTCCTTGCGGCTCTACTTCCCTCGGCTCTTCGTGCCCGAGGCGATCCGCCAAGAGGTCGAGCAGTCGCTGGGGGGGCCGGCCCCCCCCAGCTCGGCCTCCGCTACTTCATGAACAGGATTTCCTGGTAGGTGGGCAGCGGCCACAGATCGTCGGAGATCACCGCCTCGAGGGCGTCAGCGGCCTCGCGCACCTTGAGCATGGCCGGCAGCACCGAGTTGCAGAAGTGCTTCGACTCCGCGAGGGCCCCGTCCCCTCCGTGGTGCCCGGCCGCCGAGTCCAGACCGGCCAGGCTGCCCTGCAGCTTGGCCACCAGATCGCTCACCTGCTTGAGCAGCGCCGTGTCGGGCGAGATCCCGGCGCTCTTGACCGCCGCCAGGTTCTCGGCCAGGTCCTTCTGGTAGGTCAGCGCCGCCGGCAGGATGATGGTGCGGGCGATCTTGGTGGTCAGCTTGGCCTCGACGTTGACGGTCTTGTTGTACTGCTCGAGGTAGGTCTCGTAGCGTCCGGTGAGCTCGCGCGGCGACAGCACCTTGTACTTGTCGAAGACCGCGACCACCTCCGGCTGCTGCAGGACCGGGAGCGCGTCCACCGCCGTCTTGTAGTTGGGCAAGCCGCGCTTCTCGGCCTCGGCGTGCCACTCGGCCGAGTAGCCGTTCCCGTTGAAGATCACCGCCCCGTGCTGCTGAACGATCTCCGCCAGCACGTCTTGGATGGCGGCATTCAGCTTGCGCCCGCCAGCCAGGGCCGTCTCCAGCTTGGTGGCCACGTAGTCGCAGGATTCGGCGATGATGGTGTTGAGGGCCACCAGCGGATCGCCGATGGACTGCCCCGAGCCGACCGCGCGGAACTCGAACCGGTTGCCGGTGAAGGCGAACGGGCTGGTCCGGTTGCGATCGCCCGCGTCGCGCGGGAGCTTGGGCAGGGTGTCGACCCCGATCTCGAGCATGCCCTTCATCTTGGACGACTTGGCGCCGCCGGCGCGGATCTGCTCGAACACGTCGGCCAGCTGCTCGCCGAGGAAGATCGAGATGATGGCCGGTGGGGCCTCGTTGGCGCCGAGGCGATGGTCGTTGCTGGCGGTGGCGATCACCGCCCGCAGGACGCCCGCGTACTTGTGCACGGCGCGGATGACCGCCCCGCAGAAGACCAGGAACTGGGCGTTGTCGTGCGGGGTCTCCCCCGGGTCGAGCAGGTTGCCCTGGGTGCTGTTGCCGAAGGAGAAGTTGACGTGCTTGCCCGAGCCATTGACGCCCGCGAAGGGCTTCTCGTGGAGCAGGCAGACGAGATCGTACTTCTCGGCGACCCGCTTGAGGGCGACCATCACCAGCTGCTGGTGGTCGGACGCGAGGTTGGCGCTCTCGAACACCGGCGCCACCTCGAACTGGCCAGGCGCCACCTCGTTGTGCCGGGTCTTGACCGGGACGCCGAGCTTGAAGAGCTCGCGCTCGACCTCCATCATGAACGACAGGACCCGCTCCGGGATCGAGCCGAAGTAGTGATCCTCGAACTCCTGACCCTTCGGGGGCCGCGCGCCAAACAGGGTGCGACCCGCGTTGAGCAGGTCCGGCCGCGCGTAGAAGAAGTTCTTGTCGATGAGGAAGTACTCTTGCTCCGCGCCCGCGTACGAGGTCACCCAGGCGGGGTTCTCGTGGCCAAAGAGCTTGAGGATGCGGGCCGCCTGGGTGTTCAGCGCCTGGCCGGAGCGCAGGAGCGGGGTCTTCTTGTCCAGCGCCTCGCCGGTCCACGACACGAAGGCGGTCGGGATGCAGAGGGTGGTCCCGTTGGCGGTCTCGAGCAGGTAAGCGGGGCTCGTCACGTCCCAGGCCGTGTACCCACGCGCCTCGTTGGTGGAGCGGATGCCACCGTTCGGGAAGCTGGAGGCGTCCGGCTCGCCCTGCACCAGGGTCTTGCCCGCGAATTCGGTGATCGCTCCGCCCTCGCCGTCCGGGCTGAGGAAGCTGTCATGCTTCTCCGCGCTCGATCCGGTGAGGGGGTAGAACACGTGCGCGTAGTGGGTGGCGCCCCGGGCCAGGGCCCAGGCCTTCATGGCCGAGGCGACCACGTCCGCCACGCGTGGCTCGAGCGTCGAGCCCGTATCGATGGTGCGTTTGATGGACTTGAAGATTTCCTTGGGCAACAGGGTCTTCATGGTCGACAAGCCAAAGACGTTGATCCCGAACAGCTCCTCGGCTGGAGTCGTCTTGTAGTCGAGGGGAGCCGCCTGGTGCTTGTAGCTGGTGGCCAAGGTGATCGCCGTTCGCCGTGCTGTGCTTCCGCTCATGGTTCCTTCTTTCCTGTTGATCGCACCGATTGTCGAAACGTGTTTCTGGGTTTTTAGCTCCGATCCGCTTACGAGCGGGAGTGCTTTTTTCCTCGGGCGGTGCATTTTGTGCGTTTGAAAGGCCCAATGTTTCCTGCACTTTTCGGCGAGCTTTCCGCGGCGAAAAATCGCGACCCGGATGCCGGTCGTCGGCGGTCCACGTGGCGTGGATCGACGATGCGTCGTCACACCGCGTGTCAGACTCCTGTCAGACTTCCTGTCAGACTTCGGCTCAGACTTCGGCCTGGGTCTCGATGGCGCGGCGAAAGCGGTCGGGCGAACGAAAGAGCCGGTCCATCTGCTCCCAGGCCAGCGTTCCAAGTGGGCTCGACTGGCGGCCGAGCGCACACTGCAGGTAGACCGCTTCGCGCAGCAACGGCTCGAGATCGAGCCGGCAGCGCTCCAGCCACTCCTTGGGCGTCAGCGCCTCCCGCCGCCGCGCCGATTCGAAGTCGATGAGCAAGGGCTCGAGCGGAGACGGACAGACGATGCAGTTGTGCAGCTCCGCGTCCCCGTGCGCCAGCCCTCCGCGATGCAGGGTATTCAGCTGCGCGAAGGTCTCCTCCGCCAGGCGCCAAAGCCCCGCGGCCGGCGCGAGCGCCAGCTTCTGTGCCTTCGGGATGTTGGTCTCGGGCGGCTCGGCGTCGAAGGGGCTGAGGCGGGCGTAGGGCTGACCCGGGATCAGGCAAGCGCGAAAGTTGTCCGCTCCGTGGCCGATGGGCGGCGGGATCGACGTGAGCTGGGAGGCGAGCAGCTGGTGCTCGTACTCCTCGGCGGGATCGCCGTGCATGCGTCCCGGGAAGTAGGTCTTGCGGAAGTGCAGCGGATAGGTGACCGCCGCCGGAAAAGCCCGCCGGGTCTGGATCCCGGCGATCACCAGCTCCGCGGTCATCAGGGGAAGGCCGTTGGCCTCCCGCCTGGCCACGGTCCGCACCACGAAGTCCTGCCACGCCGGCTTCTCGATGACCGAGCAGAGCTCGGTGGCGAGCAGCACCGTGTGCCGGGGCGAGACGGCGATGGCGCGCTGATCATCCATGGCCCCCTCTCCATACGACGCGCACCCGCGCCGCACAACGCCGACCGGACGCCTGGCCGAATCCGTGATCGTGGCCGTGAACGTGAACGCCCCCGCGATCGTGATCGGCCCGGGGAGACCCTCGAGTCCCACGACCGGACGGTACGAGGACGAGGACGGGTCTTGGGATTCAGTCCCGTCAGTGGGCGCCGGCAGCCAACGCGGGGCAGGCGATCTGGTCGGGGCCGAGGGCCACGTCGTCGAGCCACAGGTCGACGCCGGTGGTGGTCGCCTGGTAGTTGACCCAGCCGAGGTGGACCGCGGTGAACATGGGCGCCGCCCACACCGAGTTGGTGCCGTCGACGCAGCCCTGGCTGGTGCTCATGACCTGCGCCTGCAACTTTCCGTCGACGTAGAACTGGATGGCGTTCTTGGTCCCGTCGTAGAGCCACTGCCAGCAGGACCACTTGTTCTGCGGCAACATCGGCATGATGTGGTCGTAGCAGTCGTGGGGCTCGTAATTGAGCAGGATGCCGCCCATGCCGCCTATCCGGTACTGACCGGTCCCGGTGCCGTCGCCCTGCACGTTGTCGTAGTGCACGCTGCTGGCGGGCAAGGCCCCCATGTAGACCATCATGCGGCCCCAGAACAGGTTGGGGTTGGCCGGGAACAAGGGCGCGCCCATCCGGTTGATCTGGGCCTTCTTGTTGGCGCCCGCGTCGGCGTGAATCAGCACCGACTGCTTGCCGCTGTACACGTGGGTCCCATCGATCATCACCGAGCCGCCGGACACGGAGGTGGTCCAGGGCGCGAGGTTGGTCGGCGAGGCGTAGCTCTCGAAGTCGTCGCAGATCTTGGCGGTGCCGCAACCTCCTCCAGCGGGCCCAGGGGGACCAGCCGTCCCCGCGGTGCCGCCGGCCGTCGTCCCGCCGCCGCCGCCGCCGCCGCCGCCGCTTCCGCTGTTGCCCCCGCTCGTCGCCGATCCACCCGCCGAGCCGCCGGTCGAGATGGGAGCCGCCCCACCGGTGCTGGTGCCGCCGCCCGAGCCGAGCGCTCCGGTGTCGCCGCCCGTTCCGCTCGGGATGGCCCCCCCCGTTCCGGCTCCCGGTGGGTTGGTCCCCGCGCCGCCGCTGCCCGTGCCGAGCGCGCCTCCCGACCCGAGCACGCCCGACCCGCCGGAGCCGGGGCTGGCGGCGCCGCCGCCCGAGCCCCCGGGCGGGTTCTCGCCACCGTTCGAGCTGGAATCGGCGACGCACGCTCCGAAGAGCCAGGCGGCCCCGAGCAGCAGCAGCGCCCCGGCACTGGTCCCATGGCGCCGCTCCCGCTTCGAGGCGAGGGAAGGCGCGTGTTTCATGGGGTGGGTGGGTCGGAACGGGTGGGCCATGGTCATGCTCCTTGGATCACGGGTCTGGAGTTGGCTCAAGGGTGCCAAATCGACGGGCCTTCTCGACTTTCGCCGGCGAAAACCCCTCGCTCACGGCCTGGAACAGGGCTGCGTCATGGACTGCCCGTTGCAAACGCTGGCGCAGGGCGCTTCGATGGTGAGGGCATCGAGCTCGGTGGGCTGGCCCCACACCACCGGCCAGGTGCTGGGCGGCGTCGAACGAAAACCGGGCGCCAGCTCCAGGTCGGCGCCGTCCGCTCCGAGCGCGCTCAGCCACATGGCGTACCGGCCGGGAGGGATGTCGAAGGGGGTGGACCCGGTCTTCCGTCCGCAGGCGAAGCGGCACTCGGCCCGGTCCCCGCACGGGTTGGTCCCGGTGCCGTCGACGCTCGACAGGTTGAGTCGCATCTCGACGATCTCGGGGTCCACGCACGAGCAGTCGGTGATGGCGCGGCCGCCGGGTGCGAAGATGGCCCAGGAGACCTCGATGGCTCCGCCGTGAATCTGCACGCACCCGGCCGGGCTCATCAGCCCGAGCGTGGTCGACCCGAGGAGAAGCGGCCAGGCCCGCGAAAGCCGTCCCAGCAGGCGCATTCGAGTCGACGACGCTAGCAGCGAGGGCCTCGGCCCGCAACGCACCATTCCACTCAGTCACATCACGTCACGGCAGGGGAGGGCGGCGCCGCAGGCAGCGCCCGCCGCAGGCAGCGCTCGATGAACGCGCGGATCTCCGTGAGCAGGCGCTCGTCCGAGGCGGTCTGGGCGGTGGCCTTGGCGGCCGAACGCCCGAGCTCGAGCGAGTGGTTGCCTCCAGGGATCTCGACGATGTCGTGCGGAGCCGTCATGCGCGCGCTCACCGCCCGCAGCGCCGCGATCGGGCACAGCGGATCTCGGGTCCCTTGCAGAAAGAGAGCCGGAACCCGCAGCGCGAGCAGCACCTCGTCGCGGACCTTCCCGGTTCCCCCCGCCACCAGCGGATACCCGAAGCAGATGACGCCCCGGACCAGCTCCGGTGCGGCCACCGCCGCGTGGCAGCCGATGCGCCCGCCCAGCGACTTGCCCGCCAGGAACCACGGAAGGGGTTTCCCCGGACCGGGCAGGGTCTGCGCGTCGCGCAGGGCCCGGGCGTCGCGCAGCGCTTGAAGATGCGCCTGCTCGAGGATGGGCTGGCGGTCGGGTGCCTTGCGCCCCGCCAGCGTGTACGGGTAGTCGAGCGTCGTGACCGGGCCGAGGGTCGCGAGGCGGGCCGTCCACCCGCGCATCCAGGGCGAGCTCGAGGGCGCGCCCGCGCCGGGCGCGAACAGAAAGGCAGGGCGGGGTGGCGTCGTATCGGAACCAGCCATGAGGGGGTCTCCTGTCTCCTGGACGGGCGAGCGCGCGGCGGCGAAAGATGCCAGATCCCAGTCGCCCGAATCGGGTGGCGTGATCCTGGCACGCGGTTCAGACTTCCGCGTCATGTTTGGAATGTCACACAAGGCCCGCCTCCCCGAAACCGCCTTGCCCGGTCGCGCGGAGCCGATGCCGGTGCCCGAGACCCATTTCGTTCTCGGCACCCGGATGGTCGCGCCCTTCCCCAAGGGAACCGAGAAGGTCTGGTTCGGGATGGGCTGCTTCTGGGGGGCCGAGAAGGCCTTCTGGTCGTTGCCCGGCGTGTACAGCACCGCGGTCGGGTATGCGGGGGGACCCACCCCGAACCCCACGTACCGCGAGGTGTGCTCGGGCCTGACGGGACACACCGAGGTGGTCCAGGTCGTGTTCGATCCGGCGGTGTTGCCGTTCGACCGCTTGCTCGCCACGTTCTGGGAGGGCCACGACCCCACCCAGGGCATGCGGCAGGGGGCGGACGTCGGCACCCAGTACCGCTCGGCGCTCTACACCGAGAACGACGCCCAGGCCGCGCTCGCGGCCGCGTCGCGCGCATCGTACCAGGGCGCGTTGACGCAGGGCGGTCACGGCTCGATCACGACCGAGATCGGGAATGCCCCCCCCTTTTATTACGCCGAGGACTACCACCAGCAGTACCTGGCCAAGAACCCGGATGGTTACTGCGGACACGGGGGGACGGGCGTGGCCTGCCCGATCGGCCTGGCACGAATCTGACGTTGCAGGGAGCGCGCGCGTGATGGACACTCCCGTACCCATGCCGCCTGAACCTTCGACCGCCGGCGCCCGGGTCGGGAAGTGGATTCGCTTCGCCGTTCCCGGGATCCTGGCTCTCCTGGCCGACCAGCTGACCAAGCAGTGGGCGCGGGCCGCCCTCAGCCCCGAGGGCTCGGGCCGCATGCGCTCGCTCGTCGGCCGGACGTTGACCCTGCATTACGCCGAGAACCCGGGTATCGCGTTCAGCATGTTCCGCGAGCTGCGGGGCGGTCGCTTCGTCCTGGCAGGCCTCTCGATCGTGGCGCTGGTGATGGTGCTCCGGTATCTCCAGAGCACCGAGAGCGGCCAGCGCCGGCTGCACGTGGCCCTCGGGCTCATCGCGGGGGGAGCGCTCGGCAACCTCGTGGACCGCATGATCTACTCCCGGGTGGTGGACTTCATCGTGGTCGATCTCGACGTGTGGCCGGCCAATCCCTGGCCGACCTTCAACGTGGCGGACATGGTGCTGGTGGCCGGGGTCGGTCTCATCGCACTCGACGTGTTCCAGACCCGGCGCCGGGCGCCCGACGGCCTTCCGTCGGCCAGCCGCACGATTCCGTAGTCGAGCGAGCGAAGCCCGAGGCCCCCGCCTCCCCGCCTCAACCTGGGGCGACGATCAGCCGTGATCCACAATTGAGGTGGATATTGAGAATCAAAATCAGTATGGTTCGGGGATGAATGGCGCTCGAGCTCGGATCGCACCGCGCGGCACGCCAGGTCCTCTGGGCCCGCGCGCCTCCACCTTCGGTACCCGCTGGCTCGTGGTCGGGCTCCTCGGTCTCGGCCTGGCCGCCTCCCGGACCGCCCGGGCCGACCCCCATCCCCTCCCGTTCAGCTATCCGTACAGCACCCTTCCCCGCGGGCTCACCGAGCTCGAGCAGTACGTGGACATGACCCCGCTTCACACGGTGGTGAACCCCCAGGTGGGCTCTGGCTCCACCCGGAATCGCCTGCAAGGCATCTTCGTGACCGAGCTCGAGTACGGCATCACCGATCGGCTCGAGCTCGGGCTCTACCTGCAGTTCTCCAACGATCTCTCCGGCTCGACCGGTCAGCAACCCGTGCAGTTCGACGGCGTGAAGCAGCGCCTCCGCTACCGATTCGCCGACCCCGGCGCCTGGCCGGTGAACCTGGCGATCTACGGCGAGGTCGCCGAGCTGTCGAGCGAGCTCGAGCTCGAAGCCAAGATCATCCTCGAGAGGCGCTTTGGCCCCTGGCAGTGGATCGTGAACCTCACCGGCGAGCACGAGCGCTACTACGAGGGCGAAAGGGAGCTGGTCTTCGTCCCGTCGGGTGGGGTGTCGTACGAGGTGACCCCGGCGTGCCGGATCGGGGCCGAGTACTGGGGGCGGGTGGAGCACGCCTTCGATGCGTCGGGAGACGCGCCGTTCAGCTCGTTGTGGCACCACTACGTGGGCCCCACGTTCCTGTTCCAGACCTCCCGCGTCTGGCTGGCGGCCGCTCCCTACGTCCGGGTCGACCACCTGGGTCGCACGGGGGAGGTCGGGGACGAGCTCGGGCGCTTCTGGTTTCGCACCATCGTGGGAATCGACCTTTGAAGCCGGCGCCGTCGCCGCGGTTCTCACCCCGGGCTCGGGGATACCGAGCCCTCGGGCGCGCGCTCGGGCTGGCGGTGGCTGCGTCGATCGTCATCGGGGGATGTGCCGCCCCCACCGCGGGGGCACCGGCCGGGGCGGTGGTCAGCGCCGGGGCTGGCGTCGGTGTCGGGGCCGCCTCTGGGTCCTCCTCTGGTTCTTCATCTGGGTCATCTGGGACTCTCGAGCTCGACCACGAGCCCCGGCTCGCGGAGGGCCGGACGCTGTACACAGCCCGCTGCCAGAGCTGCCACGCCCTCCCGGCGCCCGGCCGCCTCACCCCGGAGGCCTGGCCGGCCGAGGTGCGCGGCATGTCTCGCAAGTCGGGCCTGTCCACCGAGCAGGTGACGCTGATCTCGGAATATTTGACCGCTGCCAGCCGCGCCGCCCGTCCACACTGACAGCCGCCCGCTCCGGCCGTGACCCCGGCTCCGGGGGCAGGCGTCGTGCCCGCTCCACGAGGGGCTGGCGCGCTTCAGTTCGGTCGGGGACCGCCCGATGGAAGAGCCCGATCATTTCCCGATTCTTCGAGTGTCTGCAGAGGAGGCTCCCCGATGGCGTGGCGAACGAAACCTGAAAAGCGAGGCGCTACGGAGGACCAGTTCGAGAACATCCTGGGTCGCACCAGCCTGTGCCGAGGCGACTTGACCTCGGACGGCGCCTATCGAATCGATGGGTGGGTGGAGGGCTCGGTCGAATCTGGCTCCGCCGTGGTGATCGGTGAAAGCGGGGCCGTGCGCGGCAACGTGCGTGGTACGGACATCGTCGTGGCAGGCAAGATCCTGGGCAACGTGAGCTGCTCCGGGCACCTCGAGATCCTGGCCACCGGGAAGATCGAAGGCGACATCGACGCCAAGAGTGTCCGCATCGAGACCGGCGGGGTCTTTCGCGGGGTCAGCCACATGGGCATCGAGCAACCGGTGCCTCCCAGCAACGCGGTGGCCCTGGTCGGGCGCAAGGAAGAGGCCCCCTACCACTGCGAGCTGAGCCCGGCGAGCTGACCGTCCATGGCGTCTTCAGAGGCTCGAACAGCGCGCGTGACCGTCGACCCGGCCGACCACCTGCGCCGGATTCGCAAGCAGCAGGGCAAGAGCACCGCCAAGACCCGGCTGCGGATCATGATCGCTGGCGATCCCTCGCGGCCCATCCGCACCATCTCCCTGCCCGCCGCGCTTCCGACCGCGGTGGCCATCTGCGGGGGATTGATGCTGGTCGCGACGATCCTCCTCGCGTGCGGCTCGTGGCGCATGAGCGACGCGCGCGCGGCCCTCGAGCGGCGGGTCCGGGCGATGGTCCAGGCGGCCGACAGCCTGGCGATCGGTGGCTCGCGCGCCCTGGCAGCCGGTGACGGGGGCTGGTTGCGTGGACGGGCCGACACCTGGGCCAATCGTCGGCCGGCGGCGCCCCTGCGGACACCCGCCGGGGAGATGGGCCACTTCATGATCCAGTCGTCGAACACCGGAGAAGAGATGCGGATCGATCTCAACCTGCGCACCGGCGAGATCGACGCCGATTCGTACCGGCGCTTTCGCCACCTCATGCGGTGCTTGCACACCACCGCCGAGACGCCGATCGACCCGCGGCTCATCGAGCTGCTCTACCAGATCGCCCAGCGCACCCAGCAGAAGATCATCCTCGTGTCCGGCTTCCGCGCCCCGATGTACTCACTGGCCAAGCTCAGCTATCACACCCGCGGGATGGCCGCCGACATCCGGATTCCGGGCATGACCGCCTTGATGGCGCGGGATCTGGCGGAATCCATGGGCGTCCATGGGCTCGGCTACTATCCGGTCTCGGGCTTCATCCACGTCGACGTGCGCGACAACCGCATGCGCTGGATCGACTATGGCGAGAATCGCTTCGACAGCGAGCGGGTCGAGCACGGAACGGCCCCGGGCGAGGTCACCGACCCCGACCTCGGCGAAGAAGAATCCCACAATTAGATCGGGGACGTGGCTCGCTGCCGCTCGCACGTCCCCGCGCCCCTCTCGCTCCGCGCGGCAGCGCCGCGCTGCGCTCGCCTGAGCAGCGGGAGGTGAACCTGACCTTCGCGGTCCCGCCCCGGGAACGAAGTGGTCCCCTCTCCCCGCTTCGCGGGGCGAGGGGATAGGAACAGGTTGGGCTCAGTCCTCCTGGGTCGCTCATGCCCCAAGGCCACGGGCTCCATGCGGTGCATCGGAGGTTGGCTTTGCCAACCGGAGAAGACATCAGCAAAGCAGATCCGGGCGGACTCTCGTCGTCTGCGGGAGGGGCCCGCGGGGAGGGGGCCTCCCCTCCCCGCGCTCCCCTAGTGGAGGTTCTTGCAGCCGGCGTTCTGTGCCGGGAGCGCGCGCCACGCCGAGGGATCCGCTGGAAGCTTGAGCGCGCGGAGCGTGGCGACGTACTCGCCCACGGCCCGGCAGGCGTCACCGTGGCCTGAAAGCGCGTGCCAGAACCGCTCGACCGCGGCCGGGAGATCTCCGCGGAGCTGGGCGCGCAGCCCGTCCACGTAGGCGGCGAGGGGGTCGTCGGTCGCGTCGGAATCCGTGCGGCCCGGATCCTCCTTGGTCGGGCCGGGCGTGCGCAGGCGCGCGTAAAGACGCAGGTCGGCGTCGTGAGCCAGGGCCTCCGGCCCGAGCCCATCCAGGGCCTGCGTCAGCTCGCCGATGCCACCGGCGGCCAGCGCAGCCCTTGCCACCAGCAGGCGTGTCTCCGGATCGGCTGGACGTGGACCATCGGGAAGGGTCGGCGCACGGCCCCGGCCGAGCGCCACCGCCGCCGCCGCCCAGGCGTAGGCCGGCGTGCCCGGGTCGATCGACGGACGCGCGCGCTCGAGCAGGGTGGCCGCCAGATCCAGCGCTCCGAGCTGCGCCAGCGTCTCGGCGACCCGAGCGAGGAGCCGAGGCACGTCCGGCACGAGGCGCGCAGCCTCGGCGGCCAGCATCGTGGCCCGCGCCCTGTCGCCGGCCCGCCTGGCCCGCACGGCGCCCCCGAGCGCACAGCCCGCCCGGAAGAAGGCTGGCAGAAGCGATTCGGTCTCGCGCCGCCCGCCGACGTCCCGTGGACCGGCGTCTCCCGTCAGGTGGTCCGCGTCCGTATCCGCGCTTGCGCCCGAGCCTGCATCCGTCCCTGCCGTGGCGGATCGCCCGGCCCTTCCGCACGGCTCGGGGATTGGCGCGTCCGAATCGAGAGCGGTCTCCGCCTCGTCGAGGAGCAGAAGGGCCTGCGGATCGGACGGCGTCTGCAGCAGGATCGCTTGCAGGGTGGCGCGGGCGGCCCTGGCATCCCCGAGATCGAGCTCGACCTCGGCCAGCGCGGTCCGCACCGGTCCAAACCCCGGGCCCGCGACCATGCCCGCCTCGAGGGCGCGCCCCGCCCCCACCAGATCGCCGGTTCGGGTGCGCGCCCGACCGAGCGCGTACAGGGGGTACGCGGTGCCGGGGGCCGCCGCCGCAGCCCGGGTGGCCTGCGCGATGGCCGCCGTCGGCTTGCCCATCTCCACCAGCGTCAGCGCCCGGGCGGCCGCCTCCATGCTCCAGCGTCCGTCGCGTCCCTCGGCGTCCGACTCGGGCGGCAACCGCGCCAGCAGCCGCTCGGCTTCACCCATGGTATCGAACCCGTACTCGACTGCCAGGGTCGCGTCGGCGAAGGCCAGCGCGGTCGCCCCGGTGCGAGCGCCCGTGGTCTCCGCGACCAGCCGCCGTCCGGCCCCCTGCGCCCGCACGAGCGCGTCGAGCCCACCCCGCTCCACTTCGAGCACGACCTGCGTCTCGAGGCGCCCGGTGGCGGCTCGCCGGCGCCAGCCCACGGTCAGCCAGGTCCCAGCGCCGAGCAAGGCCAGGATCACGAGAGCCAAGGCTGCGCCGCGCATGTACCGTCTTGATTACGGCAAAGTCGCCCACCCTCCAAGTTAATGGCGGGCAGAGCGGGTGACCGAGGAAGGTGACCGAGACGGGAGACCGAGGATCGGGTGACCGCCGGGCGAGGGTCGTGTCCCCGCCCCGGCGCTCACAGCGGCAGGCCGACCACCGTCACGGGGGTCGGGCGCTGGTCGTTGGCGATCTCGTAGCCCGCGCCGAGCTGAGCCAGGTTGTCCTGGCCCCAGCAGTTCACCTGGTTGGCCCGCCGCGCGCACGTGTAGTTGAAACCCGCCGCCAGGGTGGTGACGTCGGTGACGCCCGAGCCGACATCGACGGGCGTGAGGGAGGGGGTGGTGGTCCCGACGCCGAGCTGTCCGTTCGCGTTCGCGCCCCAGCACGCGACCGTCCCGCTCCGGCGCACGATGCACAGGTGCTGCTGGCCGCCGGCGCCGATCTGCCGCGCGTCGGAGATCCCCGGCACGTCCACCGGCATGGGCGCGGGTCGCATGTCCCCGGTCCCGAGCTGGCCGGCGCTGTTGTCCCCCCAGCACGCGAGCTGGCCCGTGGATCGTCGCACGCACGCGAACTGTGGGCTCACCGCCAGCTCGACCATGTCCTGCTGCAAAGACACCACGGGCACCGGCAGGGGCTGGTCCTTCTTCGAGCCGTCGCCGATCTGTCCGCTGGTGTTCTCCCCCCAGCACCACACCGCGTTGACCTTCAGGCGGGCACAGGTGAACGTCGCCCCCGCCTGCACCTCGACCACCCCCTGCAAGTTCACCGGCTGGGGCGTCGGCTGCGGCGTGGCGCTGGCGGCGCCGATGCCGAGCTGGCCCTTGCTGTTGCTTCCCCAGCACGACACCGTGGCCGCGGCGTCGCCATGAAGGACGCACGTGTGCTGGCCCCCGCCGGAGATCTGCACGCAGTCGGTGACGCCCACCACCGGGGTCGGTCGGAAATGGGTTCCCCCCACGCTCCCGGTCCCGAGCTGCCCGGAGGTATTTTGCCCCCAGCAAAACGCCTTGCCGGTCCCGTCGCAGGCGCAGGAGTGCGCGGCTCCGAGGCCCACGGCCTGCGGCTGCGCGATGTCGAGCACCTGCACATAGAACCGCTCGGCCATGTTGTTTCCGTTTCCGAGCTGGCCGTCGGTGTTCTGCCCCCAGCAATAGAGCTGCTTCCCGCCGACCGCGCAGCTGTGGTTGCCCGAGGCCCACAGGCTCCTGCCGCCGGGCGAGATCGCCGGCGGGTCGGGCAGGCGACCGCTCCAGGCGGGGAGCGTCCCTCCGCCGAGGTGCAGGTCCGTGCACCCACCATCGATACAGGTGGTGCCGCTCGGGCAGACCACCCCCGCGCACACCCCGCGCAAGAGGAGCTGCAGCAGGCGGCTCTGTCCGGTGACGAAGTTGGTATCGATCTGCTGCTGGACCACCGGGTTGCCCTCGAGGGAGCCCACCGCCACCACCGACACCGCGGACGTTCCCCCCGCGGGCCTGAGGCCGAGGGTCAGCGGCTGCGATCCCGCGCTCGTCAGGTTCTCCCCACCGTCCCAGGGATTGGTCGCGGTCGCGGATCCCGCGGTCGCGGATCCCGAAGTCGCCGTGCCATGGACGGTCAGATCGATGTGGTCGAGCCCGGTCGGGATCGGCAGATCGGTGTAGACGACCAGCACGATCTGGGTCAGAGGCTGGCAGCCAGTCGACCCGAGCAGTAGACCTGCCGCCGCCGCCGCCAGGCGAGCGGTCAGAGCGGCGGTCGCCCGCCAGCGTCGGTCGTGGCTCCGGTTGTGGCTGCTCTTCCGCAATCCGCGATCTCCGAGGTCCGTCGTTTGGTTCAGTGAGCGATCTTGGAGCGATCTTCCAGCAATGATCATCCAAGGATCATCGAGCAGCACCCAGCGGGAGGGCTCCCACCGAGATGCTTCCCGGTGGGACGTTCCCGATGAACGGGCGCTCCCGGTGCTCGTACGAATACAGCAGGATCGCCGAGGTCGCGGCCACGACCACCACCGCCCCGATGGTCCCCCAGGTCCAGGGCGAGGCCCACCAGGGTCGTTCGCGTCGCGCCGGGGCCTCGGCGACCGGCGTCGCACCGAGGGGCAAACCGGAATCGGGGGCCACGGGTTGTTGCGGAAGAGCCAGCGGCGGCGAGAGGGCCACGAGCGAAGGCAAGGCGAGGGGGATGTCCCGTTCCTCGCGCTCGGCCAGCGAGAACAGCACGCGCGCCCGCTCCACCCCTGCCCGGCTCACCACCAGCGTGTGCTGTCCGGGATCGAGGGGCAAGGGTCCGGCCAGGCTGGCGACCGGGACGTCCATGCCGTCGACCTGAAACGTGTCGACCTCGGTGTTGCCGGTCGCGTGTACCCGGATGCGCGGGATCCGTTGTTCGAGCTCGGGCAAGACCTCGGCCGCCGCCTTTCGAAACGGGGCGGTCTCGCCCGACGCGGGATCCTCGAGGATGCGGTGATAGTTCTTGGCCGCCTCGATCAGCCGGCCAGTCCGGGCCTGCGCGCCCGCCAGGTTGATGAGGACAACCGGTCGCGGGGACAGGGCATAGGCCTCCTCGAAGGAGGCTCGAGCCTCGGGCCAGTGCGACTGGCGCGCGGCCTCCACGCCCTCCCGGAAGGCCCGCTGCGCATCCTCCTCGGTCCCGGCGGCCCGCACGGGGCCCGCTCCGCCCACCGTCCCGGCCGCCACCCCCAGAAGGACGAGCACGACCCGGGTTCGATGCACGCCTATCATTCAGATGGATTCCTCCAGATGGATTCCTCGCAGGTCGATTCCTCGCAATCACTGCCAGCGTGTGAACAGGGGCACGGAGAGATGGGTCGATCCAGTGGGGGTGGGATTTTCGACATCCGGGGTCCGCAACCGGCGCGGGGTCACCTTGCTGACCTTACGCCGGGAACGATGGGCTTGGGAATCCCGAATTGGTTTCGAGGCCGAATTGTTGGCGGCCGTCAGCGTGACCCCCGGTTCCGCGCGCCCCGGCGCGACTGTCGCCGCCGCGGCCGTGGCCTCCGCGAGGGGATGGGCGGGATCGGGCAGGGTCGCGCCCGGACCCGCGACGGCCGGCGCGACGGTTGGAATGGTCAGCACCGCCGCCTCGTCGCGGTTGTCGACCTCGGCCTCCTCGGCCGCCGTGGGGATGGTCTTCCCCGAGGGCAGCACGTGGATGTGAACCGGGCGCCGGAAGTTGATGGCGTAGAGGGTCCCGGCGGTGGCCCCCGCCCCGAGCACGAGACCAAGGGCGATGGTCCGGAGCGCCGAGGCCCGGCGCGGCTGATGCGCGAGGCTGGGAACCGGGATGACCGGTCCGGTCGTCGGTGGCCACGACTTGGTCGACGTCACCGGCGAGGACTCGATCTTCTTCAGGTGCGCGGCCAGCATCGAACGCTGCTCCTGGCTCGCGACGAGGAAGTGCTGGCGCATGTAGTCGCCAACGGTGAGCAAGCCCTCCTCGCCGATCAGCGGCGCCAGCATGGTCTCGAGGCGTGAGGCGATCTCCGCGGCGGTGGCGGGCCGGCTCTCGCGATCCTTGGCCAGCATCTCGAACAGGAGCTCGCACAGCTCGGGTGGAACGTCGCTGCGCACCTCGCCGATGTCCGGGGGCGGCTCGGTCAAGATGCGGCGCGTGCCATCGAACCCGTCGCGGTTCGAGTAGAGCCTGTGCCCCGACAGGAGCTCGTACAGCGTCACGCCGAGCGAGAAGAAGTCCGCGCGGCGATCGGCCTCCTCGAAGCGCAGCTGCTCGGGGGACAGGTACCCCATGTTCCCCTTGAGCACGCCGGCGCTGGTACGGGTCGCGTTGCCGAGGGCCTTGGCGATGCCGAAATCCGTCACCCGCACCGTGCCGTCGAATCCGATGAGGACATTCTGGGGCGAGACATCGCGGTGCACGAGGCCCAGCGTCAGGCCTTCCTCGGAGCGGACCTCGTGGGCGGCGTGGAGCCCCCGCGCCGTGTCCACGCAGATCCGGATCACGACCTGCATCGGGATCAAGCGCCCGGCCGCCGCCGCCTCCGAGATGAGCCGCGAGAGCGGCACGCCCTCGACGAAGTCCATGATCAAGAACGGACCGTCCTCGTCCTCGCCCACGTCGAGCACGCCGACGGCGTTAGGATGGCGGACTAGACCGGCGAGGCGGGCTTCGTCCATGAACATGGAACGAAATGTGGGGTCGTTCCTGAGCTGCTCATGGAGGCGTTTGCGGGCACACCACCGCAAGAACCGTCCTTCCCTGCGGAAGACGAGCTCGACAAACCCCATTCCACCTTGGGCGATCGTGGCAACGCGGGTGTATGATGCCGCTGGGACTGAAGCGGCAAGGGGGGGGGAACCCACAGTCACCTCCACAGTATACCGGCTCGCGGTCGAGCCCGTGTCATCGTGATTGCGAAACAGGACCTTATCGCAAAAGCAACCGCCGCGTTCGGAGCTGGCGAACACGGCGACTTCCGCGGTTTCGACGCGATATGGGAGGAGCTGCGAGCGGCCAGTGACACGGCGCTCCGAGGGTGGCGCCTGGCCCTGCAGGCCATCCGCTGGTCATTCGACCCAGGTTTCTGCCCGCCGCCCGTAGCCGGCGAAGCCCGCCAGCTGGCAAGGGAATCCCCCGAGAGCGCGGCCACCGTGGCGCGGGTGTGCTCGGTCATGGAGCGGGCGTGCATCCCCGCGCTCGACGGGACCCAGCTCGCCATCTGGACCGAGGTTCATGCGGGCTTGCCCCCGGCGGGGCCGCCGCCCGGCGGGCCGGCGGTCGCCGCTGCCCCCGGGACCCTGAACGGGGTCGGCGCGCGGCCGCCCGTGGAGCTCGGCGAAGGGATCGATGTCTCGTTGCGATCGGCGCGCCTGTGGTTGCGACTCCTCGCAGGGGAGGCGGCCGGGGCCGACAGCGAGGCCAAGCAGATCTTCGAGGAGGCGGCCCGGCTCCGGGCACCGGCGCAGGTCATCGAGACCACGGTCCTGCGTTCGCTCTCGGCGCTGTCGGCCGGCGAGACGGAGGCGGCGGTCGATCTGGCGCGGCGGGCTTCGCGCATGGCGCAGGCCGAGTCCCTGCCCCAGCTCGAGTATCTGGCCAACCTGACGCTGGCCCGGGTGCGCCGGTACTCGGGCCGCCCGCACCTCGCCCTTCACATCCTGGTGGCCCTGTCCCGGGTCGCGCCGCCCGTGTGGTCGGGGTGGATCGCGTGGGAGGTCATCCTGGCGGGCGGCAGGCCGCAGTTCGCGCGCGATCCGCAGTTCGCGCGCGAAGCGATCGACGGCGGCGGATCCGCGTCGCCGGCCGCCGAGTCCGGGGAATCCCAGCCGGTGGCCGCACCCATCGCGTCGGTCCCGCGGATGCGTCCGGCCGGCGGGCTGGTCGAGGGTGCCGCGCGCGAGCTCGCGTTGCCGGAGACCCCCGCCTCCGCGGCAGCGAGGGCCCTGTTCGGCTTCCTGCAGGTGGTGCGCGACGGCCACCGCGAGGAGTTCGCCGAGCAGGCGGTGGCGCTCCGCAAGGCCAGCGCCTGCTGGTGGGATCTGGCGCAGGAGAGCGAAACCCTGCTCGCGGCGGTGGACGTCGCTCAGGATGACGCGCCGGTGCGGCTCGCGCCGTGGCGCCGCGGCGAGACCACTGCGATACCCTGCGGGCTGCACGGCATCGGCATTCCCCAGGGCGCGGACCTCGAGACCGAGACCGCCACCGCCTTCGTCCTGGCGGGCCCACAGAAGTCGGGTCGCCGGATCTTGCGGCCAGGCCTGACCTTGGCCCCGGAGGCGCGCATGTTGACGCGCGAGTCGGCCAAGAACGCCGCGGCGGGCGTCCGCACCGAGACCGGAATCGCGGCGCTGGCGCTGGCCGGACCGAACGGGCTGTCGCGCGAGGATTTCTTCCGGACCGTGTACGGTTTCCCCTTCGTCCCGCACCGGCACCAGGCCGTGCTGGATGTCCTGTGCCACCGCATGCGCAACCTGCTCGGGGATGCGGGCGAGCTGCGCCGAGACGGGGCCGACGCGGGCGGCGGCGGCGCCTCCGGGCCCTCGCTGGTCCTGATCCTCGGCAAGCCGATCGTGGTGCCGGACATGCGCTGTGCCCTGCCCACCTCGGATCGGGTGCTGCGCGCGCTGGCCACGCTCGGGACCACCAGCGCCAGCACGGCGGCCGAGTCCTTGCGCATGCCCCTGCGCACCGTCCAGGCGGTGCTGCAACAGCTGGTGGCCGAGGGCGCCTGCACGGTCGAGCGCGACGGGCGGCGGGTGAGCTACCGCATCGAGGACACCACCTTCACCGAGGTCACCTCCGCGTCGTGAGGCCCGAGAGGAGGCGCTGCTCGCCCGATCTCACCTCTCGCAATCGGCCGCTCATCGGGCGGCGGCGCCGGCGGCGGTGCCGGCGAGCGGGAGCGCGTCCTCGTCGATGATCAGGCCACGGCAGTTCGGGCTGCCACAGCGACACGGCTCGGCCAGGTGCGCCGGGAAGGCGTAGTCGTAACAGATCTCCTGGCCGGCGGCGATGGGACGAAGCGCGATGACCGTGGCCCACACCTCACCGGTGTCGGTGATGCCCGTGTCGAGCGTGGCGTTGGGATCGCACGAGTGATTGATGAAGCGCGTCTGATCGACCATGTCGAAGTAGAAGCCGTCTTCGATCCACAGCGAGTAGCGATCGTCGACTCCGTCGCCATCTCGCCAGGGAACGCCGTCGACTTCGGCGATGGCGTCGCCTTCTTGAAAGGCTCTGGTGGCAACCACTCCGTATCCATCGATGGGTGAACGGACCACGCGGATTCCTGGAACCTTCGGCATGGGTCCGGAGTATGCCCCAGAGTGTCTCCTTCACTCCAGAAGATCGTTGCGGTCGGGCTCAAAGGGACGTTACCTGGACCACAGGATGCTCCACACGCGCTCGAGGTCAGGCTGCTGCCCACGGCGACCACCGACAGGGGTGAGCCTGGCGATCGCCGTGCTCGTGCCCCTCGGGTGTGCCCGGACCGAGCGCTTCGATCCCGGACAGGTCGAGAGGCACGAGCCCTTCGCGGGCGCGCCCGCGGGTTTCTTGCTGGGCGCGGCCACCTCGGCCCACCAGATCGAAGGCGGCAACCAGAACGACTGGACCGACTGGGAGGCGGGCAGCTACCCGGATGGCCGGCCCCACGTGCGCGCGCACGCGAGCGCGCGGGTCGCGGCGGATTCGTGGAACCGATACCCGAGCGACGTCGAGGCGCTCGAGCTCCTCGGCGCGAACGTCTATCGCTTCGGCATCGAATGGAGCCGCCTCGAGCCCAGCGAGGGGAGCTGGAACGTCGAGGCGGTCCACCGCTACCGCGACATGTTGCAGGCGCTTCGGCGGGCCACCCCGCAGCCGATCACGCCCATGCTGAACCTCTACCACTTCACCTTGCCCCGCTGGGTGGCCGCGCGCGGCGGGTGGGAATGGCCCGGCGCGGTGGCGGCGTTCGCGGCGTTCGCCGGCCGCGCCGGGGAGGCCTTCGGAGATCTGGTCGATCTGTGGTGCACCTTGAACGAGCCCAACGTGTACGCGACCAAGGGCTTCCTGTCGGCCGAGTGGCCGCCCGGTGTCCGGGATCCACCGCGCGCGGCCCGCGTGCTCGCGACCCTGATCCGGGCGCACGGGGCGGCGGCGCGCGCGCTCCGCGCCCGCGACCGGGTCGCGGCCGACCGCCCTGGCGGACCACCCACCCGGATCGGGCTCGCGCACAACGTCCGGGTCTTCGAGCCGGCCTCGCGCGCGAACCCCCTCGACTGGCTGGTCGTGCATTTTGCAGATGGCTTCTACAATCGGGCGCTCACCGACGCGATCGCCACCGGACGCATCCGCGTGTGGTTGCCGACCGCGATCTCGATCGACGAGCCGGACCCCGAGCTGCGGGGCAGCCTGGATTGGCTCGGGCTCAACTACTACACGCGCGACCAGGTGCACGCCCGCCTGTCCGGCATGCTCGGCGGCGGCGGATCTCCGTACGAGGTGGTCCCGCCCCGGGGCGAGGATCTCGATGGGCCGCTCGGTGGGGTGTCCGACCTCGGCTGGCCGATCCATCCCGAGGGATTGCTGCGCGAGCTGAGGGCGTTCTCGGCGTACGGGTGGCCGCTCATCGTCACCGAGAACGGGCTGGCCGACGCGGCCGGCGGGCGTCGACCGGCGTTCATCCGCTCGCACGTGTTCGCCGTCGACGAAGCCCGCCGCGGCGGGGTGGACGTGATCGGATACCTGCACTGGTCGCTGATCGACAACTTCGAGTGGTCACACGGCTACGCAGGCCGGTTCGGGTTGTTCAGCATCGACTTCGAGCACGATCCGACGCTGCGCAGGACCCCGACCCCGGCGGTCGCCACCTTTCGAGAGCTGGCCCGGCAGCTCGGCCTTCACCCCGCCGCGGATCCCCGCTGGCCGTGAGCCACTGTTACTTGGTGAAGATCCGCAGCCCGAGCCCGGCGCCGTAGTACGTCTCGGTGGCCGACCGGTAGGTGACCGCCGGGCTGCTGAAGGCGTAGCCGTGGTGGATGAGCTCGCCCTCGGCCACGATCGCCAGCCAGTCGGTGAGCGCGTAGGTTGCCCCCAGCGCCAGGTGGTATCCGCTGGCGGTCGCGGCGGCCTCGCTGGCGATGTTACCGGGCGCGCGACCCACGCTCGAGCCGAGCAGGTAACCCCCGAGCAGCGAGATGGCCGCCGAGCTGGTCAGTGCGTAGCGCAAGGTCAGATCGAGGGCGAAGGACGCGAGCGAGATGTTGGGCAGGCAGGCCTCGGCGGTGCCGACCGGACAGGCCGATGGATTGACAGGCGTCCCACGTTGCAGGTTGAAGGCGCTCACCCCGTAACCGAGCGCGGGCATGATCACGAAGCTCGGGGTCACCGCCAGCGGATAGCGCACGTCGAGCTGCCAGCGGCTCTGCACCACCGGAAAGCTGATGGTCGAACCGTTGACCTGGGGCACCGCCGCCTGCCCCATCTCGCGGCCGTACATGATCCCGAGACCGAAGAGGCGGTAGAAGTCGCGCGTGAGCGACAGCAACGGGTACGCCTCGAGCTGCAGGGTCGCCCCGACCCGAGGGAACGAGTTCTCGCTTTGCAGCGGGGTATCGAAGCGGAAGCTCCGGCCGAGCGCGGTGGCCTCGAGGGCGAGCGAGACCAGCCGGGGAGCGAGGACCGGGGCGGTGTCGCCGTCGGTGGTCTCGCGATCGTCGGCGTCCTCGTCCTCGTCGGGCTTGTCGCCGCTCTCCTCGTCCTCGGCCGCCACGTGCTTGCGTCGCGCGACGATCCGCCGGCTGCGAGGCGTCTCCTCGTCCTCGGCCTCGGCCTGGGGCTCCGCGCGCCCACCCGGGTCGTCCCCGGCGCCGAGCTTTCGGCGGTGGGGCGCAGGCGGGACTGGTCTTTGCGCGGGCCGCTCTTGCTCCTCGTCCTCGCTCGTGGCCTCGCGCTCGGACACCGGCAGCTGGGTGGTGCTGGTGCCGCGTTCGGGACGGGGACGCGGTGTGGCGGCGGGGCGGCTCGGGGGGGGCGTTCGATCGGGGTCGGGGGCGGGTGCCCGCTCGGACGGCGGCACCATCCTCGGGTGGGATGGCGGCTTCTTGCGCCTCGGCGTTGCGGCGGGCGGCCTCGACGGCGCGGGAACGGCGGCCGGCGGGCTGGCCACGGCATCCGGGTTGTCCCACGGCGAGACGGGCGCCGCCTGGGCAGCGCCGGACGACGCACCGAGCAGCGCGAGCATGAGCGCCCCTGAGACCATGACCGAGCGTGTGACCATCGATGTTTTTGGATGCCTCGCGAAGGACCGTCGCCGACGGGCGATTTCTCCCCAATCGGCTGACGCGGTCCAGGCATTGAGCCGACCTCCGTCGGACAGGGCGAGCCGACCTCGGTCGGGCTCGGCCCGAGGCCCGGGGCTGATAGACTGCGCCGTCGTGCCCAACACCGTGAACATCCGGATCCCGAAACGCCCCTCCCCCGGGCCGGGAGACTCGCGCCCGCCCTCCGTGGTCGCGCCCGCGCCCGGTGTGCGCAAGCTGGCGTATGTCGAGACCTACGGGTGTCAGATGAACGTGGCGGACACCGACATGGTGCTCGGGCTGCTCCACGGGGCGGGCTACGGTCGCACCGAGGACGCCGCCGCGGCCGATCTCATCCTGATCAACACCTGCGCGGTGCGGGAGAAGGCCGAGGAGAAGGTGTTTGCCCGCGTGAGCATGCTGGCCGAGCACAAGCATCGCCCGGGCGTCGTGCTGGGGGTCACGGGCTGCATGGCCGAGCACCTCAAGGATCGCATCCACGCCCGCGCCCCGCAGGTCGACCTGGTGGTGGGGCCGGACGGCTACCGGCGGCTGCTCGACCACGTGCGGACGATAGAGCAGGCGCGCGAGCACGCGAGCGCCCTCGCGGGGCCGCTCGCGGCACCTCACGTCGAGGACACCGTCCTCGACCGCCACGAGACCTACGAGGGTCTCGACCCGGCCCGCGGCATGACCGGCGGCGTGACCGGCCACATCACCATCCAGCGCGGTTGCGACAAGTTCTGCACCTTCTGCGTGGTTCCCTACACGCGGGGCCGCGAGCGGGGCACGCCCCCGCGCGAGGTCCTGCGCCAGGCCCGCGCCATGGCCGCGGCCGGCTACAAGCAGGTCCAGCTCCTCGGGCAGACCGTCAACTCGTATCGCCACGAGGGAGTGGGCTTCGCCGAGCTCCTGCGGGCGGTGGCCGAGGTGGAGGGCATCGAGCGCATCCGTTTCACCTCGCCTTACCCGCTCGACTTTTCCCCCGAGGTCATCGCCGCCATGGCCGAGTCCCCCAAGATCTGCAAGCACGTGCACCTGCCGCTGCAGACCGCCTCGGATCCGGTGCTCGCGCGCATGCGGCGCGGGTACACCTACGGGCAGTACAGGGCGCTCGTGCTCGCGCTCCGGCGCGCGATGCCCGAGATCGCCATCACCACCGATCTGCTCGTGGGCTTCTGCGACGAGACGGAGGACGAGTTCCGCGCGGTCCTCGATGCGCAAGACGAGCTGCGTTTCGACGGCGCCTTCACCTTCGTGTACTCGGAGCGCGCCGGAACCACCGCCGCGCGCAAGATGCCGGACACCGTGCCCGCCGAGGTCAAGCAACGCCGGCTCGCCGCCGTCATCGAGAAGCAGCAGCGCATCACCCATGAGATCCACCAGGCGCAGATCGGCCGACGGGAACGGGTGCTGATCGAGGCGCCGTCCAAGCGCTCGCAGGCCGAGTTCCTGGCCAGGACCGACACCTTTCGCTCGGTGATCCTCCCCGCCGCTCCCGGGCTCGCCCCAGGGGATTTCGTGGACGTCGTCGTCGAGCGCGCCACGAGCGCGACCCTGCTCGCCCGCCTGGGTTAATGGGGGGTTTACTTCTCCCTCGACCGACGGGCGACGATCCGACTCGCTGGCTGCGCCGCACCTCCGGGCGATTTGGAAGGGGGGACCGCCCGGCGCCTCGCGCGTTGGCCCTCTTGGCCCTCTTGGCCCGCGCAGCTGGCGCCTCTGCGTCCCGCTTTGCCCCCGCTGGTCAACGCGGCAACGCCGCGTCGCCCAGCCATGCCGCACTCATCCTTGCCCGCCGTCGTGATCGTGATCGCGGCCAAAACCGTGATCGTTACTTCTTCGGGGCTTGCGCTGGGGCCGGGGCGGCGGGCGACGGGAACCAGTGGCCGAGGAGTGTCTGGGCCCTCGCGGGCTCGGGCAGGAAGCGGTCGAAGGTGCCCTCGAACCAGTGATACCCGAGGTACGCCACCACCAGCACGAAGACCACCCGTTTCCAGGGCACCCCCTGGTCGGCGAACTTGTCGCTCGAATCGCGGCGCGAGCCCGGGGGCAGCCTGGCGACGCCGGTGAGGGTGGTCCCGAACGGAACGCTGATCTTGGCCTTGGCGTTCACCGCCCAGCCGTTGGCATCGAGGATCGGGCCGAGGTTGCGCTTGCGCAGCTTCATGTAGGCCAGAACCACCGAGGGCAAGGAGATGAGGAGGACCACCCCGACGATGGCGCCCACGGTGGGCAACACGCCGAGGGCGAAGAGCCCGGTCGCGTAACCGATGAGCCCGGTCACGAAGGCGCCCACCGCGCCCACCGCGACCCCGAGGGCCGCCACGGTCCCCACGTCCACCTTCTTGGGCTCGGGCGCCTTGGTCGAGTCGACGTTCACGGCCGTGGTCGCGGTGGTCGACAGCACGCTGTGTGACTTGGCGTCGGCGGTTGCCGCCCGCTTGGCCACCTGCTCCTCGATGAAGCGCACGAACTTCTTGTAGGGAGACCAGAACGCCTGGCGGACGCTGATGGGATTGTCGATGATCTTGGAGATCGTGGCGTCCCAGTCCCGGCCCTGACGATCGTAGAACACCCCGTTTCGCCCGATCATCAGGTTGTCGCTGTCCCCGTTGGTGAAGGCCGCCACGATCTGCCGCTTCTCGCCGGTGGACTTGCGGGTGCAATCGAGGTACGCGAGGTACGCCCCGGCCAGCCCCGCCAGGGTCGCGTGTCTGGTCGCGTCCTCGACCGGCAGGCATAGCCCGCACGAGCGCTGATCGAGGTAGAGGGTCCCCGCCTGAAAGATCGCGGGATCCTTGCCGTCGTAGAAGTCCTTGAAGTTGACGAAGTTCGAGCACAGCAGCGCCAGATCCCGGTGGTAGCGGACGAGCCGCTCGACGTCCTCGACCCCGGTGGCCTCGGCCTCGATGGCCTTGTCGGCCTGCACGAGCTCGGTCAGGGTCGTCTTCAGCCCCGACCGCTGCAGCTCGCGAATTCGCGGGGCTCCGAGCTTGCTCACCTTGAGCGCGGGCATCTCGGCCCTCCAGGCCTCGTAGGGCGCGACCCGGGCTAGCAGGCTCGCCCAGTCCCCCTCGGTGAGCTCCTTGCGCTCTCCAAGCAAAGGTCCGATGGCATCGCGACCGAGCGCCGCGACCGCCGCGGCGTGCGCCGGGTTGATGGCCCCCGCCAGGATCAACGGACGACCGGCGGCCACCTGGGCCAGGGGAAAGGCCGCGACCTCCTCGGCGGTGATGCTGAGATCCTGGCTGGCGATGGTGAGGTACTCCTCCTCCTTCCGGTTGAGGAGGGTCACCGTGCGCGGATCGAAGGCCGCCAGTCGGCAGCGGCCGAAGTAATCGTCCACCTTGGCGCGAATCTGTCCGATCGCGGCCAGGGCGGCGGTCATTCCCTCCTCGCCGAGCGGCAGGATCGCGGCCGCGCCGTCCGGGGTCTCGGCCTTGGCGTGCCAGATCGTGTAGATCTCGAGCTCCGAAAAGAAGGCGTCGATGGTGGGCTGCCCCACCCCGGCGATCCCGGCGCGATCCGGTTCGCCGCCGAAGCAGTCGAGCGCGTCCGTGATGGCGGCGCGGGCCGCGGCGTCGGCGCTGGCGCTGAGCTCGGTGATGATCCCGTCCCCGTTGAAGGCGGTGTTCGCGAAGATCTTGACGGGGTCAGCCAGATCCTCCACCGCGATCTCGCTGGCCTCGCTCTTGCCCAGGTTGTCGAGGATCCGGCGCGCCGCCGCGCGCAGGGTCTTGCTCGCGGCGCTGGCATCCGAGATGGCCCCGAGCGCCAGCGTGCTCTTCCCCTTGATCAGATCGCCTGGATCCTGGAGGTGGGCGCAGGCGAACTTGACCGCCGCCAGCAGCTCCGGCGCCCGGATGCGCCCATCCTTGTCGGTGTCGATCAGCTGGATCGTTCGCCGATCGAAGTGCAACCCCTCGGCCGGGCAAGCCAGCGCGACCCAGAGCTTCTGGTCGAGATCCTCGAGGTGGGCAAAGTCCTCGCCCGTCTCGAGCTCGACCTGATCGAACCCACCAGCTCGAAAAAACTTCCACCTGTGCGCGCTCGGCATCGAGTGACGTTCTACTGCAAATCACCCTCGGTGTGGTAGGCAGCGCCATGGCCGAGCTCACCCCCCATCCGGCGCCGCTCTTCGCGGTCGAGGCGCACGCCCTCGAGAAGCGCTACAAGGACGTCACGGCGCTGGACGGTTTGTCGCTGTCCGTCGAGGCCGGCGAAATATTTGCGGTGCTCGGTCCGAACGGAGCCGGCAAGACCACCTGGATCTCCATCGTCTGCGGGCTGGTGCGGGCGTCGGGAGGCGTCGCGCGGGTGTTCGGCCACGACGTGGCGAGGGACGCCATCGCGGCGCGCCGCCTGGTGGGGCTGGTCCCGCAGGAGATGAACTTCGACCCATTCTTCACGCCGCGCGAGGCGCTGGCCTTCCAGATGGGGTATTACGGGCAGCGCCCGGACGCCGGGCGGGTGGACGAGGTGCTGGCCGCGATGGACTTGACGGCCAAGGCCGACACCAACACCCGGGCCCTGTCGGGTGGGATGAAGCGGCGGCTGCTGATCGGCAAGGCGCTGATCCACCGTCCCCGGGTGGTGTTCCTCGACGAGCCGACCGCCGGGGTGGACGTCGGCCTGCGCCGGGATCTGTGGCAGTACGTTCGCAAGCTGCGCGCCGAGGGGACCACCATCGTGCTCACCACCCACTACCTCGAGGAGGCCGAGGCCCTCGCCGACCGCGTCGCGGTGATCGACAAGGGCCGGCTCATCTGTGTCGACGCCCCGAGGCGGTTGATGGCGCAGTTCGGGCAGAAGCAGATCCGCGTGACCCTGGCCGGGCCGCTCGACACGTCCCCCTCGCTGACCCCGGCCGACGCCATCCCCGCGGCGTTGCGGGAGTTCTCGCCGTCCCTCGATCTCACCCGGCGCATCCTGACCTGCCCGGTGACGGAGCCCCGGCTCCCCGCCCTGCTCGGGCGCCTCGCCACGCTCGAGCCGAGGGTGGTGGATGTGGACGTCGCGAGTCCCTCGCTCGAGCAGGTGTTCCTGCGGCTCACCCGCACCGGGATCGGGGATCTGCCATGAACGCCATCGGGATGCGGACCCTGTTCGTCAAAGAAACCCGTCGGTTCCTGCGGGTCTCCGGACAGACCTTGGCGCAGCCGGTGGTGACCACCGCGCTCTACTTCCTGGTGTTCGGTTACGCGCTCGGTGGTCGCGTCCACGAGGTCGAGGGGATCCCCTACGATCGCTTCATCGTGCCCGGGCTGATGCTGCTCGGGATCAGCCAGAACGCCTTTCTCAACACCTCGTCGTCGATGTTCATCGCCAAGGTGCAGGGCACCATCGTCGATCTCCTGGTCGCGCCGCTCGGGGTGGTGGATCTGCTGGTGGCCTTCATCGCGGCGGCGGTGTTGCGGGGGCTCATCGTGGGCACGGTGGTGTGGCTGATCGCGGCGCTGTTCACCGGCTTTGGCGTCAGCCACCCCGCGTGGGTCGCGGTGTTCGCGGTGGCGGTCGCCACCACCTTCGGGCTGGTCGGGCTGGTGGTCTCGATCTGGAGCGAGAAGTTCGAGCAGCTGAACCTGATCCCGACCTTCGTCATCACCCCGCTCACCTTCCTCGGCGGGGTCTTCTACAGCGCCCGCATGCTGCCCGCGCCCTGGAGCTACGTCAGCCGGGCGAACCCCATCCTCTACATGGTCGAGGGGCTGCGGTACGGCATCGTGGGCCGGGCCAGCTCCTCCCCCTGGACGGGGCTCGGCGTCACGCTTGGGTTCGCCGGCCTCTCCCTCGCGCTCGCCGCCTGGATGCTCGCCACCGGCTACAAGCTCCGGCACTAGGACCGTATTCGCACTCCGATCCGGCGGGTGCCAAGGCGGAATCGTACTGCAACCATTCAATATGGTTCATGATTCCAGGAAATATTTGGCACTCTCCTCAGTCGCTTGACAGGATTCGTGGCGTGCTTATGGTGTGCGCGCCCTTGATTCGCCCCTGAGGAGTGACATGCCCATCTATGAATACGCCTGCGGCGCCTGCGGGCACGAGTTCGAGGAATGGCAGAAGATGTCGGACCCGCCAGTCCGGACCTGCCCCAAGTGCAAGAAGAAGAAGGTCGAGCGACTGATCAGCCAGACGGCCTTTCAGCTCAAGGGCGGCGGCTGGTACGCGGACCTGTATTCCTCCTCGAAGCCCGGCAAGAGCGAAGGCGGCCAGGGCAGCGATGCCGGCGGGGAGAAGTCGACCGGGAAGGACTCGCCCAGCGCCAAGTCCGACACGAAGTCCGAGTCCAAATCCGATTCCAAGTCGGAGTCGAAGTCGGATTCCAAGCCGAAGTCCGAGTCCAAGTCCAGCGACACGAGCAGCAAGAAAGACTCGAAGGCCAGCAGCCCAAAAAAATCTGAAACCCGCGCCGCCTGAGGCGACGCGGGCCGACAAGTCCGAACCTGAAACCCACGCACGACACAAGGAGCATTCGCCATGAAAATTCGTCCTCTTTACGATCGCATTCTCATCAAGCGCCTCGAGGAGCAGAACAAGACCGCCGGCGGTCTGTACATCCCCGACACCGCCAAGGAGAAGCCGATGGAGGCTTTGGTCGTTGCAGTCGGCAACGGCAAGATCCAGGAAGACGGATCGCTGCGCAAGCTCGAGATCAAGGCGGGCGACAAGATCCTCTTCAGCAAGTACTCGGGCAACGAGATCAAGATCGACGGCGTCGAGCACCTGATCCTGCGCGAGGACGACGTCCTGGCCGTCCTGGACTGATCCGGCTCGGCACGCAGCGCCCGACGTACGGCATACCGATTCATCAACCCTGACTGGAGACGTATCAACATGGCAGCCAAAGAGATCGTATTTTCGCAGAACGCCCGCGCCAGCATCGCGCAGGGCCTCAACATCCTGGCCAACACGGTCAAGGTCACCCTCGGACCCCGTGGCCGGAACGTCATCATCGAGAAGTCCTGGGGCTCGCCCACCGTCACCAAGGACGGGGTGACCGTGGCCAAGGAGATCGAGCTCGAGGACAAGCTCGCCAACATGGGCGCGCAGATGGTCAAGGAGGTCGCCTCCAAGACCTCCGACATCGCTGGCGACGGCACCACCACCGCCACGGTGCTGGCCCAGGCCATCTACAACGAGGGCTCCAAGCTGGTGGCCGCCGGCCACAACCCGATGGACATCAAGCGGGGCGTGGACGCCGCGGTGCTCAAGATCGTCGAGCACCTCAAGGATCAGTCGAAGCCCACCAAGGGCAAGACCGAGATCGCCCAGGTCGGCACCATCAGCGCCAACGGCGAGACCGTGATCGGCGACATCCTGGCCGAGGCCATGGAGAAGGTCGGCAAGGAGGGGGTCATCACCGTCGAGGAGGCCAAGTCCATGGAGACCACCCTCGACGTGGTCGAGGGCATGCAGTTCGACCGCGGCTACCTCTCGCCCTACTTCGTGACCGACGCCGATCGCATGGAGGCGGTGCTCGAGGACGCGCTGATCCTGATCCACGAGAAGAAGCTCTCGAACATGAAGGACCTGCTGCCGCTGCTCGAGCAGGTGGCCAAGACCAACAAGCCCTTCCTGATCATCGCCGAGGACATCGAGGGCGAGGCGCTCGCCACCCTGGTGGTGAACAAGCTGCGCGGCACGCTGCACGTGGCAGCGGTCAAGGCGCCGGGCTTCGGTGACCGTCGGCGCGAGATGCTGATCGACATCGCGACCCTGACGGGGGGCCTGGCGATCACCGAGGACCGCGGCATCAAGCTCGAGAGCCTGACCTTGAAGGAGCTCGGCCGCGCCAAGCGGGTCACCATCGACAAGGACAACAGCACCATCGTCGAGGGCGCCGGCAAGAAGTCCGATATCGAGGCCCGCGTCAAGCAGATCCGGGTGCAGATCGACGAGACCACCTCGGACTACGACCGCGAGAAGCTGCAGGAGCGGCTGGCCAAGCTGGTCGGCGGGGTGGCGGTCATCAAGGTGGGCGCCGCCACCGAGTCGGAGATGAAGGAGAAGAAGGCCCGGGTGGAGGACGCCCTGCATGCGACCCGCGCGGCGGTGGAAGAGGGCATCGTCCCGGGTGGTGGCGTGGCGCTGATTCGCTCCATCGCCTCCCTCGACTCGCTCAAGTTCAACGATGACCGCCAGTACGGGGTGAACATCATCCGTCGCGCGGCCGAGGAGCCGCTGCGTCAGATCGCGGCCAACGCCGGGGTCGACGGATCGATCGTCGTCGAGAAGGTGCGCAACGGCAAGGGCGCCTTCGGCTTCAACGCGG
>CAZIOH010000016.1:0-74753 GCA_964540815.1 uncultured Myxococcales bacterium
TGCGTGGGCTGTTTCGGTGTCTGGTGCCTCCCTCTGACTCCCATTCCTGACATTCGAGTCGCCGCGCGTCGACCCGGCGAGGTCTTTTTGTGGGGAGCAGCTTGACCGCGGGGCACCGAGGGGGCAGATCGGGAGCGCCTTGACCCCCCAAACGCCTGCTCCGCAGAGGCCAGCGGCCTCCTCGCTGCCGCCGCGGCAGGCGGTCCGGCTCTCGGGGCCGGCCCGGGCCCTCGCCTTGCAGGTGGCGGCCGAGGCGCGCTCGGAGTGGGGCTACGCAAGCGACCTGATTGCCCGCACGTTCCGCGCCCACCGTGAGCTCGGCAGCTCCGAGCGCCGGCGGATCTCGGAGACCGTGTACGCCCTCATCCGCGCCGACCGCAGGCTCGGCGCCATCGTGGATGGGTTGATCGCGCGCGCGGTTCGTCGGGGCGACGTCGTCTCTCCGGTGGCGCGCGACGAGCTCAAGCTCATCGTCCACGAGCTGCGCGAGGGGGTCCCGGTCGAGGCCGTGCGCGCCGACGTCAAGCGCCTGCTGCGGGTCGACCTCGAGCTCGCCGGGGTGACCGCCGACGACGCGGGGCTGGAGGGCACGTCGGGGATCCCGCGGGAGGCCGTGCGCCTCTCCATGCCGGACTGGCTGACGGCGACGCTCTTCGCGGAGCTGGGGGAGGCCGAGGCCACGCCCCTGCTCGGGGCCATGAACCAGCGTGCGCCGCTCGCGATCCGGGTCAACACCGTGCGAACGACCCGAGAGGCGCTGGTGGCGAGGCTGGCCGAGGAGGGCGTGACGGCGGTGCCCGGGCGCTGGTCGCCGAGCGCGCTGGTGCTCGAGACCCGGGTGAACGCGTTTGGCCTGTCGAGCTTCCGGGACGGGGAATTCGAGGTGATGGACGAGGGGAGTCAGCTCGTGGCCGAGCTCGTTGCGCCGCCGCCCGGTGGCCGGATCGTGGACGCGTGCGCGGGGGCGGGCGGCAAGACCCTGGCGCTCGCCGCCGCGCTCGGCGGCAAGGGGCGGGTCCTGGCGCTGGACGTGGACGGCAAGAAGCTGGAGGAGCTGCGGCGGCGGGCGCGGCGGGCAGGCCTCAACGACGTGGCCGCGCGGGCCATCGCGCGCGAGGGGGACCCCCTGCCCGAAGAGGCCCGCGCGGGCAGCTGGGATCGGGTCCTGGTGGACGCGCCCTGCTCGGGCCTCGGCACGCTGAGGCGCAACCCCGAGGCCAGGTGGCGACTGTCGCCGGCCATCGTGGCCGAGTTTCCGCCCCGGCAGGTGGCCCTGCTCGTGACCTACGCGCCGCTGGTGGCGGTGGGGGGACGGCTCATCTACGCGACCTGCACGGTCCTCGCCGAGGAGAACGAGCGGGTCATCGAGCGATTCTGCTCCGAGCGCAGCGACTTCGCCCGGGTGCCCGTCAAGGAGATCTGGGGCAAGGCGCGCGCCGAGGAGCTCGGCCTCGAGACCGGCCCGGCGGGGGACGGTTACCTCAGGCTGCTGCCGCACCGCCACGACACCGACGGGTTCTTCGCGGCGGTGCTGCGACGGATCCGATGAGGCGGTGGTCGGCCCCGCGGCGCCGGGGGTGGGCGCGGCGATCCGGAGTCCTGCCATGGGCGGTGCTCGGGGCCTTGCTGATCGGGCCGGTGGCTGGAGGATGGGCGCGAGCGTTCGCAATGGAAGGGAGCGGTGCGCAGGCCCCGGGGGCAGGCGGCGGTCCCTCCGGCGCTTCGGTCGACGATCCCCTGGACGATCCCCTGATCGTCGAGATCTGGACCTTTGGCCCCGGGGACCATCCCTTCACCCGCTTTGGCCACGATGCGATCCGCATCGCCAACCGTCGCACCGGGCTCGACGTCTCGTACAACTTCGGCACCTTCGCCTTCGGCTCGGCGGATCTCCTGGGAGATTTTCTGCAGGGTCGATTGCGTTACTGGTTGTCTGCGGCCAGCACCCGCGCCATGGCCTCGCTGTACCGGCGCGAGAATCGCACCATCGAGATCCAGCGGCTGGCGTTGACCCCCGCGCAAAAACGCACGCTGGCCGAGCACCTCGTGGTGAACGCCGAGCCCGCCCATCGCGACTACCGGTACGACTACTTCGCCGACAACTGCTCCACGCGCGTCCGCGACGCGCTTGACGCCGAGGGGGTGCTCGGGGGCGCGGTGCGCGCCAGCGCGCACGGCCCGGGGCAGGAGACGCTGCGGGGGCACGCGCTCCGCATGACCGCCGAGGAGCCATGGCTGTACCTGGCGCTGCTCGTCGTGCTCGGCCCGTCCACCGATCGCCCGATCGACGCCTGGGCCGAGGCGTTCCTGCCGGAGCGGTTGCAGCGCATGCTGCGGGCCGTGTCGGTTGGCGGCCCGGGCGACCCCCACGGTCACCCCTTGGTCCAGGCGGAGCTGGTGTCGTTCCGCGCGGCGCGGGCGCCCGTCCCCGAGCATCCGCCCGGGTGGGGCGGGCGCTTCCTCGCCGTCGGGGCCGGTCTCGGCGGGATGCTGTGGTGGCTGGGTACGGTGGGCGCGCGCGCGGGCGTGCGCGGGCGGCCGGGTCGGCGGCGCTCCGTCGCCGTCTCGGCCCGGATCGCGTATGGAGTCGTCTGCGCGGTCCTCGGGCTGCTGGTGGGTTTCGTCGGCAGCTTCCTGGTCGGGGCCTGGATGTTCACGCCCCATGCGGTCGTCTACCGCAACCAGAATGCGCTGTTGTTCGCGCCGTTCGCGCTGGCGCTCGGGGTGCTGGGGATCGGCGTCGGCTTCGGGCGCACGGGGGCCGCCCGGAAGGCGTTCGGGCTGGCGGTGGCCGGCGGGGCGCTCGGGGCCGTGGCGCTCGGGCTGAAGTTGCTCCCGGCGGCTGTGGTCGCGCACCAGGACAACGGCGCACTCATCGCGGCCATGCTTCCGCTGTGGGCTGGGCTCGCCGCGGGGGCGCGCGCCCTCGGAGGGCGACCGACCGACCGACCGGTCACAGCACGCGGAGGATCCAGCACTTGAGGTGACCGGTCTCGGGGACGCCCACCAGCTCGGGATGGTCGATGGCGGCGCCGAGGCGGGCGACGACCACGGCCGCGCGGCCGCTGTCCGCGGTTGCCAGGGTCACGAGCTCCTCGAAGTGGGCGCGGCTGACGCGCCCGGAGCAGCTGCACACGACCAGCAGACCGCCGGGCGCGGTGATGCGGGCCCCGCGCAGGAAGAGCTCGCGATAGGCCCGGTCCGCGGCCGTGAGCGCGGTCGAGCCCGGTCGGTTGCCGGCGGTCGCCCCCCGCTTGGCCAGCGCGGGTGGGTCGAGCACCACCACGTCGAAGAAGGCTCGCTCGGACTCGAGGCGGCGCAGGAGCTCGAACGCATCCGCCTGCGCGACGGTCACGTTCGCGAGGCCATTGCGCGCGGCGTTCTCGCGGGTACGCGCCACGGCCTCGGGTGAGGCGTCGGTGGCCACCACCGAGGCGGCCCGCCGCGCGAGCGCCAGCGCGAACCCGCCGTGATAGGTGAAGGCGTCGAGCACCCGTCCGCCGGGCGGCGCCAGCGCCGCCAGCGCCAGGTGGTTGTCGGCCTGATCGAGAAAGCCGCCGGTCTTCCCGTCGGTGAGCAGGTCGGCCTCGAAGTGATTGTCTCCGATCCGGTAGCGCACGTGCGTGGGGCTCGGATCAGATCCGGGGCCAGCAAGTCCGGGACCAGCACGTCCGGTGCCTCGGTCCAGCAGGATGCCCGCGGTCCGCGGCAGGTCCTCGAAATCGCGGGCGCTGCCGTCGTCGCGCGCCACCACCAGGCGCGCCCCCAGCCACTCCGCCACCATCGGCGCGAGCCGTGCGCGCGCGGCGTTCATCGCCACCGAGGTGGTCTGCATGACCGCGGTGTCGCCGTAGCGGTCGACGATCAGCCCGGGGAGGCGGTCGGACTCGGCGTGGATCACCCGGTACGCATCGCGGTCGAGGAGGCCCGCGGCGCGCGCGCGCTCGCGTCGCGCGAGGGCCGGGGCGAAGCGGTCGCGCACGCAGGCGATGAGCGCCTCGAGATCGCCAAGGGGCCGCCCGGGGGCCTCGGCCTGCTGGCCGAGAGGGTCGTCGGGATCCCCGGAGCGGGTGAGCATGCGCAACGCCAGGCGAGCGGTCGCGGCCCAGGTGGCGGTGCCCACCCGATGCCCGCGCGCATCCACCACGGCCACCACCGCCGGGCCTCCTTGTCCCGCGTCCTGCGCGGGGCCGCGCACGATGTCGGGGCGGTAGATCCAGGGATGCCCCGCGCGGATGCGGCCGAGCCCGCGGGCATTGACCGTCACGGTCGCGTGGACCGCGTTCGAGGAGCTCGTGCTCTGCTGGGTGGACACGGCGCGCAGCTTAGGACCCGGATCAAAATTAATCATGCAGTTCTGGCTGCGGAGGCGCCGGGATGGATCCGCGGCCAGCGTGCCTGAGTAATTTTGGCCCGGGTCCTCAGTACAGGTCCCCGCGAGCTCGTCAGCTCCGCGCCGGGGAGGCTCATGGGCGGAAGCGCGGGTCGTCGAGGAATTCGACGTCGGTCAGAGCCCCGAGGAAGGCCAGGAGATCGGCCCGCTCATCGTCCGTGAGGCCAAGGGGAGCGATCTGAGGATCGGTGCTGGGATGGCCGCGACCGCCGCGATCGTATTGCGCGAGGACGTCGGCCAACGTCGCCAGCGATCCGTCGTGCATGTAGGGCGCCGATACCGCGACGTTTCGCAACCCGGGAACCTTGAACTTTCCGAGGTCGCCTGTGCGTCCGGTGATCATCTGTCGGCCGGTGTCTCCGCCGGCCGTGTAGCTCCCATCGTTGAAGAAGCCGGCGTTGGTCAAGGTCCCGCGTGGGTGGCAATGAAAGCACCCCGTTCGCTCGCTGAAGAAGAGGCTCTCGCCGCGCTGCTCGGGCGCATCGAGCGCGGAGGCCTCTCCCGCCAGGAAGCGATCGTACGGGCTGTCACCGCTGACCAGCGTTCGAACGAAGCTGGCCAGCGCTTGCCGCAGCGTCATTTCGTTGATCGACCCTGCGGCCGTGTCCGCGCCCGCCCCGTAGGCGCTGCGGAACGCATCGACGTAACTCGGCTCGGCGGCCACCCTCTTCACGGCGTCCTCCAGGGTGGAGTCCATCTCGACCGGGTTTTGAATGGGCTGTCCGGCCTGGTCTTCGAGGGTGGGCGCGCGACCATCCCAGAAGAAGCTGGTGCCCCAGGCGAGGTTGACCAGCGCGGGCGCGTTGCGCGTTCCCGCGCGGCCATCCACGCCGAGCGAGACCGGGCGCGGATCGCTGAACGCGTGGGCCTGGTCGTGACATGAGCTGCAGGAGACGAGCCCCGTGCGCGAGAGCCGCGGATCGAAGAAGAGACGCTTGCCGAGCCGAGCGCGCTCCTCGGTCAGGATGTTGTCGGGCGGCGCCGTCAGCGTCACCGGGCCCGCTGGAAACCCCGGGGGAGCGAGCGCGGAGGTCAAAGGGGCCGCTGGTTGGACGACACACAGCGAATGATCCGCGCAGGCCGCCAGCACCGGGCCCGACATCACGCCGAGGAGGGCCACGTACCCACGGGGCACGCTCACGGCGCCAGACTGAAGATGGCCAGGGTCGGGATGGCCTGGCGCAGGGCTTCCCCCGCGAGGACGTCCGGGGTCAGGATTCCGAGGAGCGGCGAGGGATTCACCGGCGCGACCGCGGCCTGGAGGATCTGATCCACCGACAGGCGCAGATGCAGGCTGACGACGGTGTTCGTCGCGGACACCGTGAAGTCTCCGGGAGCTCGGACGGTCGGCGCAAAGATCTGCCCGACCACGCCTCCCATGTGAATCTCCGCGGGGCTCGTCACGGTGGCGGACCCGCTCGGGGCGCCAGGCGTCGTCGGCGGGCTCACCGAGGCCTCGTATCGGAGGAAGAGGTATCCGGCCCCGAGGTGGGGCCAGGTCATCTGGGAGGCCTCCGACAACGGATCGCCGCGCGTCGCCGGTCCTGCGTTGCACGCGTCTTCGAGCCCGAGCGTGAACGACAACCCCGAATAGGCTCGGGGAGGCGCCAGGATCCTCAACATCATCGAAGGCGGATCCTCGGCATTGACGAGGTGGACACCGTAGGGCTCGCGCACCCCGGTTGCCGTCACCAGGTCGACCCGTTGCTGGGTACCATCGGGCTCGAGGAGCGCCACCTCCGACACGAAGAAGCGGAAGTCGAGGGGCATGACCATCGTCCCGTCGGCGAGCATGTTCGGCTCTCCGAACGTCAGGTTCTTTCCGTTCAGCAGCGGCAGCACGGCGAGCTCGACGATGCGCCCCTGGCTGAGCTCGACCTGGGGGGCGGCCGTCGCTGGACAGCCTTCGGACGCGGCGGCCCCCGCGGAGCCATTCCCGGCGTCGGGCGCGGACGAACCCGCTGGCCCTGGCCCACCGCCGCTCCCGTGCGCAGGAGCGGACGCGCCGCCGGATCCAGCGCGCGCACCGCCGCCCGCCCCGGAGGCCGGAACCGCCGTCGACGTGCAGGCCCAGGCGAAGATCCCGAGAAGAAGGCACGGCACGGGACCGACGCACGCGAACGACGGCAACCGGGTGGATGATTTGCCTGGAGGACCGCCCGCGTCTGAGCAGCTCTCACTTCGACCCGTGGGCAGGAGCACACTTCAACGGTACACCCATTTCTCGGGCGGGGTTGCTGACAGACAATCATTGGAACCATTCTTGGGAACTATTCTCGGGAGCCATTGTCGCGAGGCGGCGAACGGCGCCGCGTCCGGTCATCACCTGCGGATGATGACCCGGCGCATCGCGATCCGCGGCAGAGGGGGCGCGTTCAGTCCACCACCCAGACCTCGGTGCCTCCCTCCGTCACGAGGTGAATCCCGGGGACCGCGTGGACGGCGTCGCGCCGGACGTGGCAGAGGTCGGCCTTCATGAACGGGCGGCTCGGGAACCGCAAGGGCACGTAGGCGCGGAACTCGGGCAGCCGGAAGAACTCGGTGTCACCGGCGGTGAAGGCGTGGCTCGAGCCGAAGATGAAGGTCGGGCGCCGTTCCTCGAACAGGTAGTGCCGGATGAAGGCCCGGTCGTTCATGTGCTTGGCCACGATGCGGTCGCCGAGCCCCCCGAGATCGACGAGGTCGAGGTCGGTCTCGTAGCTGGTGGCGCCGGCGTCGTGGTGGGCGAGGCTCGGGTGCGGGATCCCCAGCCGCCGGCCCACCTCGACGAACGTTCGCGCGATCTGACCCACCACCGCGGTCGGCGTGGTGGGCGCGTCACGGAACACCATCAGCTGGCCGAGGGTGCCAAGGCCGAGGAACCAAACCAGCACCAGCATGCTCCACCCCGAGCCGAGCCGCTGCCACGCCCGCTCCGCGTGACGGGCCGAGTGAAACACCAGCACCGCCAGCACGGGCAACGCCGGCGCGACGAAGCGGTGGCAGCCCATCCAGTCCCCTCCGGCGAAGAGCAGAAACCCGAGCTGCGCCAGGCACACGGCCACCGCCAGCCGCAGGAACCGAGGCGCCCCGGAGAGGGGGGCGATGAGCACGAGCGGCACGACGAGCCAGGTCCGGGCGTCGCCGAGCCAGCCCGTCAGGTAGGACCATCCGCCGCCCACGAAGTTGATGAGCCGCAGACAGTTCGCGTCCCGCGCCTTGGCGTAGTACGGGTTCGAGAGCGGTTCGCGAAAATACGCGAGTCGGAACGCCATCAAGGTGAGCCAGGTCAGCATCGGTGCCAGCACGACCGGAGCGCTCTGGCGGACCATGGCCAGGCGTGGCGGCCGTGCGACCCAGGAACCCTCCGGCCCTGGCAACCGGCCGGCGGCTGCCGCCGTCGCCGTCGCTCCAGCGCGCGTGTCCGCGGGGCGCGACGCCAGCGCCGCCCACACGGAGGCGATCACCAGGGGGGCTTCAGGGCGCAGGAGGACCAGGGCAGACAGGGCCGCCGCCATCGTCGGCCGCTCGATGCGGGGGACCATGGGTGCGGCCACCACGGCGATGAGGGCCAGCGCCTGCAGCCCGTGCTCGAGGCCGGAGGCGGACCACACGATGAAGGGGGCGCCGAGGCAAACGGTCATCGCCAGCGCGTGCAGGCCGAAGCGAAATGTTCGCGGCCTCCCGCTGCCCGCGTGACAGACCAGGTGACAAAGGCCCACCGCCAGGGCACCCGCGGCCACACCGGCGCACTTGGCGGTTGCGGCGATGTCGAGGCCGAGGCGCCCGGCCATCGCCAGGAGCAGCATCCACAGCGTGTTGGAATAACCCTCCTCGGGGGGGTGGCCCGGGCGTATGACGATGCCATGGCCGGCGGCCAGGTTCCTGCTGTACGCGAAGGTGATCGCCGCATCGTCGATGATCCAGTTCCACAGGCAGGTGGTGAGGGCGACGAACCCCAGCATCACGAGGGCGCCCTGCGCGGCGAGGTGGGCGTGAGGCCGGGACTCGGCCCAGGGGACCCGGGGCAGCCAGGCACCGACGCCCATCGCGATCAAGCCCGGTGCGGCGGCGCGCAGGGTCTGCGCCACCGCCGGCGCATGCTCGCCCGCGAAGACGAAGCGCTTGATGAGCAGCGTGGGAGCCGCGAGGACGACGACGCCGATGGCTGCGACGGCGGCCCCGAACCACAACGACGCCCTGTCACGAGCCCACGAGTCGCCGCGCCATCCCCCACCCATGGGATCGCATTGTAGTCAAAGGCGCGGATGGAATCGACGACCCGGACTCAGGACCGAGCCATCGGGACGCGCGGGGCTTCACACGGCCGCGCTCGCTGGCCGCACCGAGGTCCCGAGCTTCAGCGCTTGCCCTGGGCGATGAAGACCATGATCAGGCTCCAGGCGGCGAGGGCCAGGGTGAAGAGGAGGAACTGCAGGGGGCCAGGGAGGGCGTAGATGGCCGAGGTCATCGGCAACCAGAAGGCCCAGTTCGGCAGCAGGAGCGGGACCACCCGCTCCCGGTAGAACCGGTCGCGGAGCACCGACAGCGTCGGGGAGAGGCGGAAGCCAGCTCCGCGCCAGACATAGAGAACCACGATGACGGGCAACCAGACCGGCGTGAAGACGAACTGATCGAAGGCCACCTTGGCCAGGACGACCCCCGACGAGGCCTGACCGCCGAGGAGCCAGGTCAAGAAGCGGTAGAAGCCATCGATGACCACGCCGTTCAGCGCGAAGAAGGCCAGATTGAAGCCGATCTCGCCGGCTCGGCCCGCCACGCGGTGGCTGCGGGGCCGCGCCACCCACCGCATCAGCTCGGGCAGCAGACCACCCGCCGCCGCGCCGGCCAGGGCCGAGAACAGCACCCCTCCGCGGACGCGCACCTCGGCGAGCGTCGCGCAACCTCGGCGCAGCTCCGGGCTGAGGTGGTAACCAATGACGAGGCCGATGGCCAGCGACTGGATGAGCACGAAAGGGCGGGCGAACTGGCGAATCGCGCTCGCCCCGGCCGCCCAGGGTGACGGATGGCGCGTCGCTTTCGCCGTCGCCTTCGCCTCCGGCCCCCGTGGCGCCTCGGGGTCGACGCCCGTCCCCCGCGGAGGTGTCAATCGATGATGGGGGCGCCGTTGGGATTGAGCACGGGCTGGGCATCATCGCCCCGCAGGGTCGCCCCGCGGGGCCGCGTCCGCCCCGTCCCCCTCGGCGTCCCCGAGCTCCCCGAACTGGCGCTGGCCCCGCGAGCCGACCTTGATCGCGCCCGTCGCCCGGGGCCGGGCTCGCTCGCGCTCGCCGTCTGAGGCGGCGACGCTGAATCGGTCGGGTCCGCGACCTCGACCTTGGGCGTCGGCGGTGCCACGGGACGCCGCGCGAGCGTGACCAGGTGGGGAGGCGGAGTGTCGGTGAACTCGATGGTCTTCGGCTCGAAGCCATCGGCCGAGATACGCAGGGTGTGTGGGGCATGGTCGATGAGCATCTTGCGCTCCACGCTGCCCGAGCCCACCACCGTCCCGTCGAGCTCCACGGTGGCGTCCTCCGGCACGGTCGCGACCGAGACTCGAAAGCTCTCGAAGGTCGGAGGCCCCTTGCGCTGGGGCGACGAGGAGGGATCGCCAGGGGGAGGGTTGGCCGGACTGTCCCCGCGCGGGTCGACGATCGGTCCGGTCGGCCCGGTGACCTGGGTCCACACGTAGAACACCGCCGCCACGCCCACGCACCCGAGGAGCCCGGCCAGCACCCAGAACCGCCCGCTGGTCTTCGGTCCGAGGCGCACCTCGGGGAGGGGCTCCGGCACCTTCTCCTGCCCCGGCGAGGTGACGTTCGGGCGGGGTGAGCTCGGGGTGTGGGGGAGCATGACCCGGGTTCCCGAGACCGAAGCGGGCGACTTGGGTGCGCTGAACGAGAGCCACTCCGCGGGATCGGGGGGCGGGAACGTGGCGGGCGGCAAGGGGGTGGTCAAGGCCGGCTTCAGCGCCCTTCCCGACTGGCCGTCGGGAGGGTAGGGAGTGGACGAGCCACCGGGCGGCAGCGGCGTCCGCGGGATGCCTCCCGGCGTGGGCGTCCCGTCCGCCGTCGCGGAAGGAAGGGGGCGGGTGTCGGGTCGATCGGCGCTGAAGGCCTCCTCCCAGAGCACCCGGGCCCGATCCGTGGCGAAGGGCAGGAGCGCCCGGCCGAGCGCGTGGCTCGAATCGAATCGGTGCCTCGGACTCACGTGCATGGCCCGCAGCAGGACTTCCTCCAAGGCGGAAGAGAGCTCGGGGCGGAGATCCCGCGGTCGAATCGGGTTACCCGCCACGATGGCCTGGAAGACCACGAAGAGATTCTCGGCCTCGTAGGGGCGACGTCCGGTGAGGCACTCGTAGAGGATGACCCCGAGCGAGTACTGATCGCTCGCCGGCCCGGCCGAGCGGTTGTCGAGGATCTGCTCGGGGGCGAGGTAGAACGGCGTGCCGATCATGGCGCCCGTCCCGGTCAACGTGCCGGCCCCGAGGATGTCGCTGCCCTTCGAGATCCCGAAGTCGAGGACGGTCGGCTGCACGCCGTTCTGGTGGGTGGCGAGGAAGATGTTCTGCGGCTTGAGATCGCGGTGGGTTATGCCCGCCTGATGCGCGGCCGCCACGGCCGCGCAGACGGGCAACATGATGTCGGCGACCTCTCTCTCGGCCATCCGACCCTGGCGTCCGAGCCGGTGGGCCAGATCCTCGCCGGAGAGGAGCTCCATGACGATGTACGTCTGGCCGCCCTCGTTGCCCATGTCGGTGACGTCGACGATGTTCGGGTGACGCACCCGCGAGGTGATCTGTGCCTCCCGCAGGAAGCGCGCGCGCGCCCCGGGGATCGCGGCGACCGCCGGTCCAAGGACCTTGACCGCGACGTGCTTGCCGATCTCGGTGTGGAGGGCCTCGTAGACCGCCCCCATCCCCCCGGCGCCGAGCAGGCGGACGATGGCATACTTCCCGAGCCGGGTTCCGGGCGCCAGCCTCGGCTCACCTTCCTCCACGATGTCTTCCAGGTCGCCCATGCTCATGAGCCCCCAACCATAACGTCGTATGGGGAACCACGGCAAGCCGCCGGCTTTTGCTGTTGACCCGCGGTCGTCATGGGGTGGCGGGCACCCGCGCGCGGTAGACGTTCCCTTTCCCGGAGAGTCGGTAAGGTGGTGAGCTCGACGGAACGAACACCGACCCACCGCGGGCGAGGCGGACGGCATCCGAGCCCCAGCCGAGCTCGACCTCTCCATCGGTCACGAGCAACACCTCCGGTCCGAGCGGGACCCGTTCGAGCGGCGGGCCGTCCGCCCCGAGCCGCAGCCGGGACAGCTGGAATTCGTCCGCCGGCGTCTCGAAGACCGCCTCGCCAGCGTCGATGGGCGTCGGGCGCAACGGCTTGGGCCTTGCCTCCTCGAAACGCAGAATTCGCAGCAGCTCGGCGACATGGATCGGCTTCGGGGTGAGTCCACCGCGCAGGACGTTGTCCGAATTCGCCATGATCTCCACGCCCGCCCCCTCCAGGTAGGCGTGCAGATTGCCTGCCGGCAGGTAGAGACCCTCGTCCGGTGCCAGGTGGACCAGGTTGAGGAAGAGGGCGCCGACCACCCCCACGTCCCCCGGGTAGAGATCGGCCAGCCGCTCCGCCCAGGCAAGCTCGGGCGCGTGCTCGGCCGTCGCGGCCACCCCATTTCGCGATACCCGGCGACGGACAGCCTCCGTCAGGTGACGCTGCTCGGTCGCCGGGAGACCGAGCAGGTACTGAAACACCCCGCGGAGCGCCTCCTCGGGAGGGTCCCGGTCGAGGAGCCGCCGGCAGGGCTCGAGCGCCTCGCCGCCGAGCTCGGCCAGGAGCCGCCGCGTCTCCACCACCGGACGGAACCCACACAGGGCGACGAACGGCGTGAGCGCCACGATCAGCTCGGGCTTGTGGTGCCGATCCTTGTATTTGCGCTCCGGCGCGTCGATGGGCACGTGGGCGGCTTCCTCGGCGTCGAAGCCGCGCTCGGCCTCGGCGCGGCTCGGGTGGGCCTGCAGCGACAGCGGCTGGGCCGCCGCAAGGATCTTCATGAGGAACGGCAGCTCGCCCCCGAACCGCGCCGCCACGTCGGCCCCCAGGGTCTCGGCGCGGTTCTCGGCAATCCAGCGATCGAGAGTGAGGGCGAGAGTGGGGGGCGACGCCCGCCGCTCCTCCGCCGTCTCGGCGGGGAGGCTGACGACCACCGACGGGGCGGCTGGGTGCGCCCCCAGCCACAGCTCGGCCTCGGGGCTGGAGGTCGGTACCGGCCGGTCCTGAAGCGCCGCAATGAAGTGACGCGACCCCCAGGCGTAGGGACGGATGGGGTTGATCATTCGTTTGGGGTTCATCGGATGGCTTCGATTTTTGTTGCGGACCGCGCCGTCGGCCGCAGCCCGGGGATTCCGGGGGGGCTTTGGGACCGCCCCCCGGACTGCTAGTGTGCCACCACCTCAATGCCTGGGAGCGAGAGCCCTTTCGATCGCCCGGGTCCCGCCGGTCCTGGTCCCGCGCTGGTGGCGGTCCCCACCGGGGCCCTGGTGGTGCCCTCCACCGTGCCGGGTGCGGCGTCCACGGTGCGCCTGTCGCTGGTCATCCCGACCTACAACGAGGCTCGGAATGTCGGCGAGCTGGTGGCGCGGCTCGTCGCGTTGCTCGACCCGGCACTGGCGGGGGCCTACGAGCTGATCCTGGTCGACGACGACAGCCCCGACCGGACCTGGGAGCTCGGGCTCTCCCTTGGTCGGACCCATCCCCAGCTCCGGGTTCTTCGCCGCACCGCCGAGCGCGGGCTGTCCACCGCGGTTATCCGTGGATGGCAGGTGGCGCGCGGCGAGGTGCTCGCGGTGATCGACGCCGACCTTCAGCATCCCCCCGAGATCGTCCTTCGACTGTGGGAGGCCCTCCGGGAGGGCAACGATCTCGCGCTCGCGAGCCGCAACGTCGAGGGCGGAGGCGTCTCGAACTGGAGCCTCCGCCGGCGGCTCCTGTCGCGTGGGGCCCAGGTCATGGGGCTGCTCATCCTGCCCGGGATCCTCGGGCGGGTCTCGGATCCCATGAGCGGCTATTTCATGCTGCGCCGGGCGGTGATCGCCGACGTTCCGCTCAGCCCGGTCGGGTACAAGATCCTCATCGAGGTCATCGGGCGCGGACGGATCGCGCGGCTGGCCGAGGTCGGTTACGTCTTCCGCGAGCGGTCGGAGGGCGAGAGCAAGGTCAGCTGGCGGATCTATCTCGACTACCTGCGCCACCTCCTGCGCCTGCGCGGCAGCCAGCTGCCGCTCGGCCGACTGCTTCGATTCGCGGTGGTCGGGCTCTCGGGCCTGGTCGTGGACATGGGCTTGCTCTACCTCCTCAGCGATCCGAGCCGGCTCGGCTGGGGGCTCACGCGGAGCAAGTTGCTCGCGGCCGAGGTCGCGATCGTCAACAACTTCGTCTGGAACGATCTGTGGACCTTTCGCGATCTGGCGCGGGCGCAGCCGGGGCTGCGTCAAGCCCTGCGCCGTTTCGCCAAGTTCAACGCGATCTGCTCGATGGGCCTCGCGTTCAACGTGCTCCTCCTCAACGCCATGTACAACGGGCTGCACCTCGACCGATACGTGGCCAACGCGGTGGCCGTCGGGGTGGTCACGCTGTGGAATTTCTGGCTGAACCTCAAGCTGCGCTGGCGCGCCAGCTCACCCTCGTGATGGGCGAGCTCCCATTTCACTTACCATTCTTGGAGCATCCGCTCCCACAACGCGCCATCGGACACGTACAGGTGGCCGCTCTGCACGCGCAGGCGGCGATCGGCCCGCGCTTCTCGCAGCAACCGGCCCGGTCCCTTGCCGTCGGGATCGATCGATCGCACGGCGATCTCCTCGTGGATGAAGACGCCGTCTGGGGCGAAGTCGAGCCGCCCGTTGGCGGTCATGGATCGACGGGTTCCATCCCTTCCGGTCACGGACTGGGTGTGCTCGGTGGCGAAGAAGGCCGGCTCGAGGCAGCGCCCATCCTCGAGCCGCACGGACTGCGGCTCGAAGCGCGTGTCGGCCAGCACCATGAGGCGCGTTCCGCGAAAGCAGCGGGTCGCCTCCAGGTTGTCGCAGTGTTCGCCCTCCGCGACCAGCAAGGTGTGACCCTCGACCTTGACCAGGCGCAGGTGCGCCCGCTCGGGCAAGGCCCTGAGGGTTCCGATGGCCCGAATCTCGACGCTGTTCGGGCGAAACTCCGCCAGGGCGACGGGGCCCTCCGCCTCGCCGTCCGCCAGGTGGTCGGTCACGGACCACACGAGCCGCGTGGTCTGGGACGAGCTGGCGATCACCAGATCCTGGGGACCGAGGGTCGGGGGTGGGGGCAGATAGGCTTGCTCGGCCTCGGTCATCGGACACTCGGAGGCTGGCAAGGCTCCCCAGCGCACAGACTGTCCGGTGCAGTTGATCACCGGTCGGGCCACCTCACCCGTGGTGGGCTTGAACCCCGGCAGCATGAAGGTGAACCAGGTGATGGCGGGGAGATCACGCATGTCCGCGGTGGCCCACAGCCCGCGGGCGTTGTAGCTGCACACGATGGGCGGCGGCCGCTCGACCGGGGCCGCGGGAGCCGCCGGTGCCGGCTTGGGCGGCGCGGCGCAGGCCCCGGCGCCGGCGAGCGCTCCCAGGCAAGCGGCGGCCAGGATGCTGCGAAACCGACAGGTGTCCCACCGAGGGGAAGGGCGATGTCCGAGCGCGTTCACGGTTTTCCTTTTTGATGGCCACCGAGCGTCCCGGCGGCGTAGGCCAGCCCGAATTCCTCGCCGAAGATCGCGGCGTGGAGGTGTCGGTCGTCTTCCAGCAGCTCGCGGATGGTCTCCTCGACCTTTGCTCCGTCGCGGAGGAACCGCCACCGCTTTCCACGACCCGCGCGCTCTCCCTCGGGGTCGCCGCCCGCGATCCGCAACAGGAGGGCCTTCACGCTCTCGGTGATGCCGTTCAGCAGGGCCACCTGATGCACCCCGAAATCCGCGAAGACCCCCACCAGCTCCTGAGCCGCCTCCTGCGGCTCACGGGTGGGATCGATGAGGTGGGCGAGGACCTCTTGCGGATCCTTGGCGAGGTAGAGGGGGGAACGGCTGGGGACGCTGCGCACCCCGAGCTCCGCGCCGGTCTGTTCGACGCCCCGGCGCAGGCCAACGAACGAGTGCGCGAAGGCATCCAGGATCACCGCGATGCCCTCGAGCAGCCGCTGGGCTCCGGCCTCATCGACGGGCTCGCGGCCGGCCGGGAGCAACCGCTCGGCGAGCTCGCGCGCGACGGGGAGGGTCTCGCGAGAGGAGGGTGAAGGCGGTGGTGAGGGTGGTGCACCGGTTGCGCCGCCCGAGCGCACCGGCCCGGTGGCGGAGACCGTCACCGAGTCGGCCACCGCGGGCGAGACATGCTCGGTCCCGAGATCGGCATCCCGGTCGGATCGTCGGGACACTCCGTAGAGCGTTCGAACGTGCTTCGTTCCGGACGCGCTTCCGGGTCGGGCCGGGGTCCGCCGACCGGCGGTCGGGGTGGGACCCCGGCGTTCCACCTCGAGGCGCAGCGGCCCGATCCGCAGGTCTGACTGTGGGTCGAGGGGCACCTCGACGTTGCGGGCCAGCCGCCGGCCCGCCAGCGTCGACCCGTTGGTCGAGCCGAGATCCTTGTAGTGGATCCCGTCCTCGGCGAACCGCACCACGCCATGGAATTGCGACACGAAACCCGCCTCCAGCACCAGCTCGTTGAGCGCGTTGCGGCCGATGCGCACCGGTGACTGGGTGGCTTCGAACCGGGTGCTGGCTCCGGTGTCGAGGTTGCGGATGGTGATGATGATCGGCATGAGATCCGGCGGGCGTGGGACGACGCTCGCCCAGCCAACCACAGGGTCCACCGCGCGCGCGTGGGCCTGAAACCGGTGGATCGTCTCAGATTGAATCGGCGTGTCAAGCGCGTCGCTTTCCGACGAGAGGTGCGGTACAAAAACACGCAGTTATGTCTTTCGGGACCGGTGGTCAAAGCTGGCGTGAGCTCTCGCGGTCCCTGGGTCCTTCTCGCGCATGCTCCGCGGTGGGGGGCCTGCTCGCCCTGCTCGTCGCAGTCGGCGTTGGCGTCGGCGTCGGCGTCGGCGTCGGATGTGGCACGCCCACCCGGACCGCGCGCGCGCCTGCCCGCACCGCGCAGGCAATCCCCACGGAGCCCTGCAAGGAGCCGGAGCGCAAGGTCGTGCTCCGAGGCTCGGACCGGATGAACGTGGATGAATTCGGCCAGTCCCTGGCGGTGGTGGTCCGGGTCTACCAGCTCAGGACCGCAAAAACGCTGGAGGATGCCGAATTCGATCACATCTGGCAGCACGATCGCGAGAGTCTTGCCGATGACGTGATATCCGCGGACGAGGTGACCCTGGCTCCGACCGAGGTGCGGGTCATTCGCGTCAAGCGCTCGGACGAGGCGCGGTACGTGGCGGTCATCGGGCTTTTTCGGCGGCCAGACGGGATTGCCTGGCGCGCGATACGATTGATTCCGACGGTTTGCAGAGGCGAGGAGGCGATGAAGAAAGTTCCCAAGGAGATAGCGCTCGAGTTCCTGGTCGAGGACTATCGGATCGAGGTCCGGTCGTGAGCGGGATCTCGAGATGAGAAGGATCACGGAGCTCACCAAGGATTTCTTCAACGTCGTCAACCAGCTGCGCAGGGGCGCGCTGGATGGCGGAGCTGGGGGGGCGGCGTCCGACGGCACCAGCGCCGGAGCCGAGCTGTCCGCTGAGCTGATGCATTCGAAGCTGCGCGCGCTCGTCGAGAGCACGATGCAGCAGGGCGAAGAGCTGGCCATGCAAGGGCGGGATGTGCAGGACGTGGTCTACGCGCTCGTGGCCCTGGCGGACGAGCGGGCGCTGGCCATGTCGGAGAACGTTCGGCGTTTCTGGATGACCAACATGCTCCAGTTGCGGTATTTCCACGAGAACGTGGCGGGAGAGGGCTTCTTCACGCGCCTCGAGGGGCTGCGCCGCGACTCGCGGCGGATCGAGGTCCTCGAGGTGTACTACCTGTGCCTGCTCTTCGGCTTCCAGGGCAAGTACGCGATACGGGGAGGAGACATCGAGCTGGCCAACCTCATCGACGTCCTGCGCGCGGAGATGGGCAAGGCGCTCGACGTGCCGGAGGAGCTGTCGCCGTCGGCGGATCGGCCGGACGACGCGGTTGGCCGCTCGCGTGGCCGGACCTTGTTCTGGGTGAGCCTCGGGGCTCTGAGCCTGACGGTGGCCCTCTACGCGGCGTTGCGCGTATCCATCGTCAAGGAGGCGAGCGCGCTGCGCGAGCCCGTGGCAGACGTCGTCGAGCCCCGCCAATGAGATCTGCGTCACTCACGGCCTTCGGGTTCATCGGCATCGCCATCGGCGGCAGCGCCGTCGGCAACGGGTCACGCGCATGCTGAAGTATCTCATCGCTCTCCTGTTGGTGGCGGTCGGTTGGGCCACCGTCCTGGTCCTCGATGCGCCCATCTGGGTCGGGATCGTCATGTCGGCGCTCGCGGTGGCCTTGGTGGTCGCCCTGATCGTCTGGCGGCGGATCGAGACCAAGCGGGCCTCGCAGGAGATCGAGAGCTCGCTGTCGAAGCAGGCCGCGAGCTTCTCCGAGAACGCCCGCCCCGATCAGCGCGCCGACATCGAGGCGATGCAGGCCGAGTTCAGCAAGGCCATCCGGGCGCTCCGGTCCTCGCGGCTCGCGCGCAAGGGGGGCGACGCCCTGACGGTCTTGCCCTGGTACGTGATGATCGGCCCTCCCGGAGCGGGAAAGAGCACGGCGCTGCGCAACTCGGGTTTGCAGTTCCCGTACCTCTCGGCGCGGGGCGGCGGCGTGAGGGGCGTGGGCGGGACGCGCAATTGCGACTGGTGGCTGACCAACGAGGCGGTGATCCTCGATACCGCCGGGCGCTACGCCACCGAGGGCGACGACCAGGAGGAGTGGTTCGCGTTCCTGGACATGCTCCGGCGCAACCGTCCCCGCCGGCCGATCAACGGCGTGCTGGTCGCCATCAACGTGGCCGAGCTCGGGGGGGCCAGCGAGGAGGAGATCGTCGAGCTCGCCAAGCGGATTCGAGATCGGGTGGACGAGGTCATGACCCAGCTGCACGTGGTCGTCCCCGTGTATCTCCTGTGCACGAAGGTCGACCTGGTGCCGGGCTTCGTCGAGACCTTCAGCGAGCTCAAGAAGACCGAGCGCGGGCAGATCTGGGGCTTCACGTTCCCATTTCAGGATCTCGGCGCGGAGCCGGGCGAGGCGTTCGCGGCCAAGTTCGACGAGCTCTTGGGGGTGGTCGAGGCGCGGTCGCTGGTTCGAATCGCCGCCGAGCGTCGTCCGGACGTTCGGCCGCGGATCTATGAATTTCCGCAGCAGCTCTCGGCGTTGCGCGCCGGCCTGGTCGAGTTCGTGAGCCAGGCGTTCGCGCCGAACGTGTACCAGGAGACGCCAGTCCTGCGCGGGGTGTACTTCACGAGCGGGACCCAGGAGGGCAGGCCCATCGACCGGGTCATGCAGAAGATGTCCGAGGCCTTCGGGGTGCGGCCCCAGGTGGCCCAGTCGAGCGCCCCGGGCGAGGCGCGGAGCTACTTCCTGCACGATGTCTTCTCGCGGGTGGTCTTCCCCGACAAGACCGCGGCTACGGTGGGGAGCCTCAGCCGGCGCGAGCTCGCCATCCGGACGGCCACCATCGGAGGGGTTCTGCTCGGGGCGTTGCTGCTGTCGCTGCTTCCGCTCGGCGCGTACGTCAAGAACCGCCGGCTGATCGCGGCCACGCGCGCGGTGTCGGACGCGCTGGCGGCCGCCGCACCGGTCCGACCGAGTGGCCCGCTGGCGGACGAGGCGTTCGAGGTGGTGGGGCCGGCGGTGGATCTGGTGGCGGAAACTTCCATCGAGGGCCCGCCGATAAGCGCGCGGTTCGGAATGTACCAGGGTGATGAAATCCTGCCCCCGCTCGGCAAGACCATTCGAGAATCGCTCATTCGTCCCTTCATCGACGACTTCGAGCGGGGGACGGATCGATCCTACGACGCGCTCAAGCTCTATCTCATCCTCACCCAGCCGAAGGTTGGGGCGGCCGAGCCCGAGCCAGATGGGAGCTCGTCCGCGAGCGCATCGGACTGGAAGACCGCCCGTGGCTGGGCGGTGGTGTCGCTGCGCGACCGCTGGGCTCGGCGGTCGCCGGCCGGATTGAGTGGTCCGAGCAAGCGGGCGATCGACAAGCTGGTGCGGATGTTCTTGTTTCAGGCCGAAGAGGACGAGGATCTGTTCCCCCGGCGGGACAAGGGTATCGTCGATTCGGCGCGGAAGGGGCTGCGGGCCTCGACGAACCAGGGGACGGGGATCGATCAGCTGGTCTCCGATCTCGATTGTCACCGCTTCGACGTGTCCCTGGCCCAGCTCGTGGGGGCCGCGTCCATCTGGTTCAAGCAGGAGGTCACGCTGCCCGGGGCGTACACCCGGGGCTGCTGGGAGGATCAGGTCCGCGCCAGGTTCTCGGAGTCGAAGAAGCAGGGGGAGACCTGGGTCCTCGAGAACACCGGACCCCAGGCCAGCAACGCCGAGCTGGCGCGCCTCCGTTCGGCGTACTTCCAGCGTTACATCGTCGAGTGGGAGAAGTTCCTGCGCCAGATCCGCGTGAACGTCCAGCCCAACCTGGAAAAGGGGGTCGCGCTGCTGGCCGCCCTGACGGACAAGCCGCGGCCGTTCTTTCTGTTGCTGAAGTCGCTCGACGACAACAGCAGGCTGCCGGAGGCCGCGCCGGCTGGCGGTGTGGCGGCCGTGGTCACCGAGGAGGCCACCAGCCGCCTCAAGAAGGTGGTCGACGGTATCCGGGGCACGAGCGTTGGAAAGATCGCCGTTCGTGCGACCGAGACGGTCAAGCCGCATTCGGCAGGCGGCGATCTCTATACGGCCGAGGACGTCGTGCGGCATTTCGCTCCACTGCTCAAGCTGGGTGGGCTCGGCGGAGCCGTCAGCACAGCAGCCGGAGCGGCGGGTGGGGGGACGCCAGGCGCGGGGGGTGGTGGTGATGCGACGGCCAAGCCCTTGCTCGACACCTACCACGGCGAGCTCGAGCGCTTGCGACAGGCCGCGGAGCTCTACCGCCAGGACAAGGAGTACGAGAAGCTGAAGGCATTGGTCCGCACCAGCCTCGCGACCGTGAACGACTGGGTCGGACACAACCACGAGGATGGCGGGGACCTGATCTTGGATTCTTGGCTCCTTCCCCCCATTCGATCGCTCGATGTCGCGGCCGAGGGCGATCACGGCGGGGGAACCAACGCCGCCTGGTGCGAGGCCGTGGTGGGGCCCTTCGACGACCTTCGCAAGAAGTTCCCGTTCACCGAGAGCGGCCGCGAGGCGGACATGGCCGCGGTGATGCAATTCTTCGCCCCTGGAAAAGGGGCCCTTTGGGCCCACTACGACGCGTTCCTGCGGAAGGACATCAACCGGGTGGGGATGCACTACAAGGTTCGGGAAGGCGGGGCCTCCGCCACCTACCGGAAGGACATCGGGGCCTTCCTCGACCGGGCGCAGGAGATCACCGATGCGCTGTTCCCTGGGGGTGGGGGGCAGCTCGGGGTGCCGCTCGAGGTGCGGTTGAAGCCGTCGCCCAACGTCACGAAGATCGTCTTCGAGGTCGATGGGCAGACCATCGTCTACCGCAACGAGCCGGAGCGGTGGCTTTCCTTGAAGTGGCCAGGAGACAAGCACACGGGCGCGTCGATCCGTGCCTACGGACAGCGCGGCGAGGAGCTGATTCCGAGCGAGGGGGAGTGGGGATTTCCCCGCCTGCTGGCCATGGCCCGGATCGCCCACGAGGAGGGGGACGTCCTGTCCGCCAGCTGGAAGCTGAAGACCACCGACACCGACCTGCGCATCGACGTCAGGCCGGCGCGGTTCTTCGAGCTCTTCCGGGGGTTCTCGGTTCCACGTGACATCGCCAACGGCCCGAGCCCCTGCGCGGGGGGACATTGATGCCGGCAGCGGGGGTGTTCGGCAAGATTCCGGCGCAGGGCGACTTCGTCCGGCTGAACGCATCGACTCCGGCGGCGCTGGCCTTCGACGCTTTCCTTCAGGAGTCGCTGGATGGGTTGCGCCGGACGGGTGGCGACCTGGTCCCGGAGCCCGTGCGCTTCGCCTTCTTCGACGCCAGCGGTGGGACCGGGGTCTGCGGGGTGTTCGCGCCCAGCCGAGACTCGGTGGGGCGGTCGTATCCACTGAGCGTGTTCGCGCCGCTGGCCTCGGCGCGAGACGTCGCGGCGCTCCCGATCGTCACGCGACAATTCATGGAGGCGGCAGGTGAGCTGCTCGCCGAGGCCGAGTCGCTGGGGGCGCCGGCCATCGCGAGCCGCGTGCGCGATCTCCCCGGGCTGTCGGAAGACGGGGCGGGGGGCGAGACCCTGCGACGCCTGCTCGATGGCACGGGCGCCGCGTGGCTCTGGCAGACGATGTTTCCCGACGAGCCGCTGCCGTCGGCGGCCTACGCGGTCCACACGGCCAAGCTGGCGTGTGACTCGGCGGGCGCCCGGGCCAGCGCCGGCACGGGCGTGATCCTCGACTGTCCGACGCCCAACGAGCCGGCCGCGCTGTTCTGGCTGGCCACGGTCGAGGCACTTCTGGGCGGCGGTGGTGGTGTTGGTGGTGGGGCGAACGGCGGGGGAGGGGGAGCCAGCGCAGGACCTCCGGCCGTCGCGGCCGCGGGCTGGAACGGCGCCGTGCCTGCCGTGGCTCCGTCGTTCTTCTGGTCGGCGAGTCATGGCGGCCGCATGCTCATCGCTCTTGGCCGCCCCCCATCCTCCCTGCTCACCTACCTGACACGCCCGGAGGCCAGCTCCACCCGCCTCTGGCCCCTCGCCACGCAGATCCCCGCCGCCCGTCAATCCGCGTTGCGCGACATCGCCCCCGACCTCCGGCAAGCCCTCGCCTCCCCCGACTCGAGCCTCCTCGACGTCGTCGAAGCCCTGAGGCCCGCGCCATGAGCGCCGGCGCCGGTGCGGCGAAGGACCGCGCGCATCGGTGGCCTTTCGTTAGCCCCTCGCTCGCGGATTACCCGATGGAGAGGGCTCGGTGTCCCTCTCGATGTTCGTAGAGATGGCCGCCCACGGCATGAACAGCACGATTGCCCACGGTCACCTTCGCCTTGGATTTGGCCAGGTCGTGCGAGAAGGCGCCGGCCTCTATCGAGGCCTTGGTCGCCAGGACCGTGAGGAACTGACCTTCCTCTCCACCACCCTCGTTGCTCTTCCAGACCTCGCCTTCGGTCTTGGCTGTGACGATGGGCTTGGTGGATTCTTCTTTTCGGGACCCTCCGACTTGCTATCAGGCTCCGTCCTTGGGTGTGAGGCTTCCGATCCCAACTTCCTTCTGCCCAAAGGTTCGTTCTTTGCTGACACTTGCGCTGGGGTCGGGCGCGGAAAAGCTCGACTTCCTCTCTTCGTCCGCCATTTTGGACCTACGGCGAGTTGAGCTTGATCATGGCGCCTTGGAGGGTGATGTTCCCGGTCTTGTCGATGTGGATGATGGCACTTCCGACCTGAATGAAGATGTCGCTCTTGGCCTTGAGGTTCAGGACGTCGGCCATGAGATTGTACTGCTGCTCGACGGTGATGTTCTTGTTGCCGCCCTTGACGGTCGTGTCATCGAACTTCTGGACCGTGGTCTCCCGACCGCCTCCGTAGGTCTCGGTCAGCTGGTTGGTGACCATGATGGTCTGGTTGTTCTTGATCAGCGTCGATTGGTCCTTCTCGGCCTGGACGTGCAGGCTCTCGGAGCCCTTCTTGTCCTCGAAGCGGATCTCGTTGAAGTTGTCGGGTGACCCGCTCTTGGTGCTCCGGGTCTTGATCCCGCTCTGGGTCTGGTTCGTGGTGAGCTCGTAGGGGGGCATCTGGTCGGCGTTGTACATCTGCCCGACGACGATCGGGCGATCGGGGTCGCCCTCCAGGAAGTGGACGACGACTTCTTGGCCTATGCGCGGGGTGTAGATGCTTCCCCAGCGCGAGCCGGCCCAGCTTTGAGCCACCCGCACCCAGCACGAGCTGTTCTCGTCCCCCTTGCCCTCCCGGTCCCAGGGAAACTGGACCTTGATCCGGCCATACTTGTCGGTCCAGATCTCTTCGCCTTTCTTGCCGACCACCAACGCCGTCTGGGGACCATCCACCCTCGGCTTGTGAGCCGTGAGCCGCGGGCGATACGGCGTCTTGCTCGGGATCAAGGTGTATTCGCCCCCAAACTCCTCTTCCTGTCCGCTTCCGGACTCGTAGGCGTTGGTGTCGAGGTGATAGCTCGCCGAAACGATCAGGTACTCCTGGTTCTGATCTTCGCGTGGATAGAGGCTGAGCGTGAAGAGCGCGCCCGCCGAGAGCCCCATGACGTTCCCTCCCGCAGTGCCCACCTCGTAGTCCGCCTGGTTCGCTTCGAGGCGCACCTTGACCTGGGTCTGGCCATCTGCGCTGGTGAGGTACTCCCCCGGGTACTCGAACGTCTCGAATGACGCCAGACTGTGCGGAGCCGGCATCTGGAGCTTGGCGGTCAAGTCGGCCTTGGGCTTGGTGAAGTCGTAGTCGGTGGTGGCATACCCACCCGGCCGCATCTGCCGGCCGACAGACCAAGTCGACAGGTGGTCGCGCTTTCGGCGGTCCGAGTTGTAGGGCGGATAGTACGGGATGGTCTCGTAATTGGGTGCCGGGGCGTGCGCACCGACCGAATCCGCGAGCACCAATGTATGCTTGCCTTCCTTGTGCTCGAAGAAGTAGTAGATGCCCTCTTGCTCGAGCAACCGGCTCGTGTAGTTGAAATCACTCTCGCGGTACTGGACGGAATATGTCCAGGTCCGATACGAGCCCGTCAGCGACTCGCGAAAGTCGGTGAACCCCGCCTCCCGCCAGACCTGCTTGACGATGTCGGGGACCGTCTTGTTCTGAAAGATCCGGCAGTTCGAGCCAAGGGACAGGAGCCAGAACCAGGGTCGAAGGCTCATCTCGTAGCGCGCGTAGTCGCCCGCCGACCCCACGTAGGAAAAGGACGTGACGTATCCGTTGAAATACCGCATCCCTCCCGCCGACTGCGCGACCTCGACCGTCGCTGTCTGGCCCAGCAGAGCTGACAGGTCGATATCAGGCTTGAGGCTGGAGAGAGTGACCTTGTAGTCGAAGGGCATCCCCAGGGTTTCGTGACCCTCCAACCGCTCGAAGAGAAGCACGTCTGGCCCGAGCGGCGTCGTGATCTTGATGTTCCGTTCGTTCGTCATGAGCTCCCCCACGTGTCCCAGTAGCGCACTCCCCCGCCATCAGAATCACGCGCTCCCTTAACTATCCGATTTGCCACCGTGTGTGAAGCACCGCCCACTGAGACCCGCCATGGCTCATGTATTCGGATCGATCTGGGGTGAAGTTGCGTACGGACCAACTTGCCCGGATGCAGGCCGCAAACGCCCGGCAATGCAACGGGCCCGGTGTTGAATCGTTGGCTGATATCGGCCGAGCGGCATCGAGGCCTTGCGGGGGATCGTGGGACGACTTGCGAGCCTCGCGGACGGTGATTGTTTTTGGCTCTTGGCGTGTTTGTCTTACCGCGAGATGGTGTCGCACTCACGGACCTGTTTGCTCGCAACTCGTCTGAATCAGACGATGATTTCATGGTCCGCGTGCTGGGAGGCTCGTCGGAGTTGGCCCAGAAGGTGGTCCGCTCCACCGAGCTCGCGAACGGCAACGTCACCCTCATAGGGTTCGCAGCAGCCGAAGATCAATCATTGGTCGGGCACATTTTGATTGAGATCGCGTCAGGTAGGTACAGGCATGTGCAGTTCCCCAGCTGTGACGAAGAGGGTGGCTGGCCGACCCTCCTGGCTGTGTTCTTCGCCCGAACCACCAAGGGCGGGGGCCGCGACCTGGCGGTGCTCTGCAGCTGGGACGTTAGACACCTCGAGGTCGATGGCACGGACTACGGCGCCGAGTTCTACCGATTCAAGGAACGAGATCGGAAATGGTCGTGGAGCCGAATCAAAGATCTCAACGCGAAGTTCGAGACTGCCGACTTGGTTCGTGTCGACGTACGCGGCAAGGTCGCTGGCCGAGAGAAGGCCAAGTTCAAGACTGTTGCCGAGGTCAAAAAAATGCTGACGAACATGGGACTCAATCAGTGACGTCAGAACCAGCCGCCAAGACGAGCCGCAGACAACGACATGGTCAGGTCTACCAAAATTCCACGACACAAGGCGTCGAGCGCGTGCTTGCGGTAGATCTCCCGCTTTGGGAAGCTATCCAGCGTCTTGTTTACGCGCAACGATACCCCCTTGTACCTGGCATCGTCGGCCAATTCGTTGAGACCGCGCTTCTTCCAGTACCAAGCCGCCGACATAGCGCATATTCGGGAGTCGCCAGGAGATCGGGATGCTTGACGAAATCCACTTTGAGCTCCTTTGCAAGCTCGGCGTAGTTGGATTTCCAGTCAGTTGGATGAGCCCACGTCCCCGGTATTTCCAGCCATCTCCGGTGGTTGATTCTCCGTTGCCAAGCTTGTTCGCGTAGACCTTGTTGGCCAAGGCCTCTGGCTTGTTGACATAGGCCTCGGCCTCTTTGTCGGTTTTGATGGCCTTGAAAAGGTGGTTGATCCTCTCCGGCTTCCTATAATGGAGGTCTTCTTCGAGACGATGCAAGCCGCCTGATTCAAGCGCAATATGTCCCAAGAAGGCGGCCATGCGCCGGGCGGAGGGTGATTTCGTACTTGCGGCAGGCGACGTTCAGCGGCTCGACCCACCTGCTCGCGACCGGCCCGCTCACGCCGGCCATGGCTTGTCTCAGCAGGGGGACGGTCAACCCACCATTGACCGCCTCGCGTTCCAAGGACCGTCGGAGGGACGCGTCCAATACCGGTGCGGCGGTGGCGTGGTACCTCGGAGGCGGAGGCCGTCGCCGTGGAGTCAGATGCCTGGTTCCGGTGGTGTGAAAGGAAGCCAACCAATTCCCTCCGGCGAGTGGAACCGGCAAGACCAGATGCCGATGTGCCGGAGCCACGGGGAATCCGAACGTCGGCTCTTCGAGGTGCAAATAGAGACCGAGAGGACCGACCTGCCGAACACCCATGTTGTAACTATTGCCGAACCTCGCAGGCGAGCGCAAGCGTAGAGCGCCGCCACAGACTGCATCTCGGGGATCGGCCCCCCAAGCACCTTGGCTTTCTCTCCGGGCCACGGGTGCCCTTCGAAAATCAGCCGTGAATCGGACTCTCGGCCGTGACGACGTAACCTTCGACCGGCTGTAGGTTTTCGATTCTCAGGTGTGCGGGGTTGATGGCCCGCGGTGCGAGACCGGCGGCGGCGAGAGCGGCTCGCAGGTATTCCTCGCTGTGGCTGTAGCGGCCGTGGGGGCTGAGGTGGTAACCCTCGTGCGGGACGTCCGGGGCACGCTCGACGGTGAAGACGAGGTGGCCGCCCTGGCGGAGGGAGCCGGCGGCGGCGGCGAGGGGGGCTGCCAGATCGCCGAAGTAGACTAGCGTGTCGGCGGAGACGATGAGGTCGAAGGCGGCGGGGTGGGCGCGCAGGTAGGCGGTGAGCTCGGCGGTGTCGAGGGCGTCGTAGGTGGCGCGCTCCTCGGCCTTGGCGAGCATGGCGCTCGACAGATCGACGCCCACCAGGTGGCGGGCAAAGGGGCGCAGGAGAGGGCCGCAGAGGCCCGTGCCGGCGCCGGCGTCGAGCACGTCGAGGGTGCCAGCCGGTGGGCCGAGCGCGGCGGCGACGGCCTGGGCGACCAGGGCGGGTGCCTGGTACTTCAGGCGCTCGAGGACCAGGTCGAAGCTGTTGGCGAAGGAGTCGAAGGTGCGCTCCACGAACTCGTCCGAGGCCCGAATCGGCACCTCCCGGCCAGAGCAGGCCGCCACCATGTGGCGGGCCACCGCGCTCTGCGGCTCCAGGGCCAGCCAGCGCTCGTAGATCTCGCGGGCATCGCCGATCCGCCCCAGCGTGTAGAGGGTGGCGCCGACGCGTCGGTAGGACTCGCCGTCGTAGGGCATGAGCGCGAGCGCCCGCTGGTAGGCGGTCAGGGCCTCGCCGGTGCGTCCAGCGTCTCGCATCAAGCTCCCGAGGTTGTGGTAAGCGCCGCCGTGCCCGGGATCGAGGCTCAGCGCCTGCCGCAGGGCGGCCTCCGCCCCCGGCCCATCGCCGAGCCGCCGCAAGACCACCCCGAGGTTGGCGTGGGCGCCCGCAAAGTCGGGACGAAGGGCCACCACCTGCCGGTACTCGGCCTCGGCTTCGGCCAGGCGACCGGCGTGGAGCAACATGTTTCCGAGGTTGTTCCGAGCGTCTGCGTTCGTCGGGGTGAGCGCGACAGCGCGCCCGACGAGCTCGAGCGCGTCGCCGTGTCGTCCCTGCTGATGCATGGAGAGGCCGAGGAGATGAATCGCATCCGGATGGTCCGGCTCCGCCCCGAGGACACGCTCGTAGATCTCGCTGGCCGCGTCGAGAAAGCCCTGCTTGTGCAGCCCCACCGCCAGATCCATCGCCTCGGCCAGGCTGAGCGCCGCCGCCGGACGCTCGCCCGTGCTCACCACCTCGGCCCCGTCGCCTCCCACGTTGGTCATCTCCTGCCCATCCGGATCTCCTCGGCCGTCGCCGTCGCCTCCGCTTACTCGAAGGCGTACTGGAAGTCGCCGTCCGGCGCCGTGACGGCCACCCGCGCGATCGGGCGGCCCTCCATGGTGCGGGTGAGGATCTCGAGGCTGATGCGCGGCAGCAACGTGTTGGTCAGGATGGCGTCGATCATCCGCCCGCCGCTCTCGAGCTCGGTGCAGCGGCTGACGATCAGCTTGACCACCTGATCGTCGTAGGTGAACGGGATCCGGTGCGATTCGGCGACCCGACGGGCCACCCGGCCCAGCTGCAAGCGCGCGATGTTGCCGACCATCTCGTCGCTGAGTGGATAGTACGGGATGGTCACGATGCGCCCGAGCAGCGCCGCCGGAAACGTCTTCAGCATCGGCTCGCGCAGCGCCTTGGCGATCCCCTCGGGCTCAGGCAGGAGCTCGGGGTCCTTGCACATGTTCATGATGAGGTCGCTGCCCACGTTCGACGTGAGGATGATGAGGGTGTTCTTGAAGTCGATGAGCCGGCCCTCGCCGTCCTCCATGAACCCCTTGTCGAACACCTGGAAGAAGATCTCGTGGACGTCGGAGTGCGCCTTCTCGACCTCGTCGAGCAGCACCACGCTGTACGGGCGTCGTCGCACCGCCTCGGTCAGCACGCCACCCTCCCCGTAGCCGACGTATCCCGGGGGGGCTCCCTTCAGCGTCGAGACCGTGTGCGCCTCCTGGAACTCGCTCATGTTGATGGTGATCAGGTTCTGCTCGCCGCCGTAGAGGGTCTCGGCCAGCGCCAGGGCCGTCTCGGTCTTTCCCACCCCCGAGGGTCCGGCCAGCATGAAGACCCCGATGGGTTTCCCAGGGTTCTCGATGCCGGCGCGCGAGGTCTGGATGCGCCGGGTGATCATCTCGAGCGCATGGCCCTGGCCGATCACCCTCTGCCCGAGCGTGCCCGCCAGCTTGAGCACCGTCTCGATCTCGTTCTTGACCATGCGACCGACCGGGATCCCGGTCCAGTCGCCGACGACCGAGGCCACCGCCTGCTCGTCGACGATGGGCAGGATCAGGGGGTGCTGACCCTGCAGGCTCACGAGCTGCTCCTGGAGCCCCCGCAGCTTCTCGAGCAAGGCCGGTCGCTGCGTGGCGCTCGCTGCGGTGGCCTTGTCCGCGACCGCCGGTACGGCGCCCTTCTCGGGGGACAGCTCCGCTCGCTTCTCGAGCTTGCTCGCGGTCCCCTCCACCGCCTCGGTGTGGCCCCGCAGGGTCTTGCGGAGGTCCAGGATCTGGTCGACCAGTGCCTTCTCGGCCTTCCAGCGCGCCTCGAGCTCGCCGAGCCGGGTCTTCTCGGCGTCCAGCTTGGCGCGCACGGCGGCGTTGCGCGCGGTCGCGTCCCACCCCGCGGCGTGCTCGCGCCCGAGGATGCCGAGCTCGGTCTCGAGGCCTTGAATGCGACTGCGGCTGTCCTGCACCTCCGCCGGGACCGCGTGCTGGCTGATCGCCACCCGTGCACACGCGGTGTCGAGCAGGCTGACGGCCTTGTCGGGCAGCTGTCGCGCCGGTATGTAGCGGTGCGACAGCTTGACGGCCGCTTCGAGGGCTGCGTCCAGCACCTGGACGCGGTGGTGGGCCTCCAGCGTCGACGCCATGCCGCGCATCATGAGCAAGGCCTTGTCCTCGGTGGGCTCGGGCACCTGGACGACCTGGAATCGTCGGGTGAGCGCCGGATCCTTCTCGATGTGCTTCTTGTACTCGGCCCAGGTGGTGGCAGCGATGGTCCGCAGCTTTCCGCGCGCCAGGGCCGGCTTCAAGAGGTTGGCGGCGTCGCCGGTCCCGGCGGCACCCCCGGCCCCGACCAGGGTGTGGGCCTCGTCGATGAAGAGGATGATGGGCGTCGGCGAGGACTGAACCTCGTCGATCACCTGACGCAGCCGGTTCTCGAACTCGCCCTTCATGCTGGCGCCCGCCTGGAGCAATCCGACGTCGAGCGCGCGCAGGCTGACATCCTTGAGGGGCGGGGGGACGTCGCCCGAGGCGATGCGCAACGCGAACCCTTCCACCACCGCCGTCTTGCCCACGCCGGCCTCGCCGGTGAGGATCGGGTTGTTCTGGCGCCTCCGCATCAGGATGTCGACGATCTGACGGATCTCCTCGTCGCGCCCCGCGATGGGATCGATCTCCCCCTTGCGGGCCCGCTCGGTCAGATCGACCGAGAACCGCTTCAGGCCTTCCTGCTTTCCCATCTCGGCTGGCGGCATGGCGCCGCTCGCCTCGCCGGGGCCGGCGCTCCCGGCGGACGAGGTCAGCGACGTCTCCGGCGATCCGCCGGCGATGGCGTCGAATTGCTCCGCCAGCCGGTCGATCTTGATCTTGTCGAACTCCCGCGACATTGCGGGCAGCGCGTTGCGCAGACCCGCGGTCTTCAGCATGCCGATGAGCAGGTGCCCGGTCCTGACCTGCTTGTCGCCAAACATCAGGCTGCCGTAGACCCAGCCGCGCTCGACCGCCTCCTCGACGTGCGCGGACAGATCGGAGATCGAGGTCGCCCCGCGGGGCAACCGGTCGAGCGCGTCGGTCATGTCGCGGGCCAATCGGGAGGCATCCAGCTGGAACTCCCGAACGATCCGGTGCAGGTCCGAGTCTGGCTGCTGGAGGATCTGGTGGAACCAGTGCACCAGCTCCACGTACGGGTTTCCGCGCAGCTTGCAGAAAACCGTCGCGCTCTCGATGGACTTGTACCCCAGGCTGTTGAGCTTCCCGAACAGGGCCACGCGGCTGATCTCGGACATGTGCTTGCTCCCCTCTCTCTATCGACTCGACGCTCGTCTACCAGATGATGGCCGGGACCGCTTCAGGTGGCCCACCGGTTCTCCCACTGTGGATCCAGGATCAGATCTTCCCGCTGGGCGCGCCCCCAGCCGGGGCGCCCCAGCCAGGAGGTCCACCCCAGGCGAGACTCCCCGAAGCGCCAGGGCTGGTCGACGCGCTCCTCCAGGAACAGGCGCAGATCCCAGCGCAGCTCGTCACCGATGTAGTTGCGCACCAGGGCCGCCAACCTGGCCAGGCTCGGACCGCCGGGCAACATGCGCTGGAACTGCCCGCGCTCGAGGGGGCCCATCACCACCCGAAACTTCTGCTGGCGGCTCCAGGCGTGCGAGCCGAGGGTGGTCGACATCCCCAGCAACCCGAGGCCGCCAGGCTGCCCGAGGTGCCACTGGTGCTCGACGGGGAGGTCCAGCCAGTCTCCCACGAACTGCTCGACCTCGGTCGGCATCTGGAAGAAGTCCCCGATCACCGCCGCCAGCCCCTCGGCGTTGCGGGCGTGCACCGAGAACCGTCCGGCATAGAACAGCTTGGCGTCGTCGGGGACCTCGTCGCGCCCCTGCACCGAGGGCTGCCCGAGGCCGAGCAGGGAGCCCACGTAGGTCAGGAATCGATCCGTCTCGGGGCGATCGTGGCTGGCCGTTGGCTCCGCGCTGGCCCAGGCCCGATAGAAGAACATCAGCATCCGGTGATGGAAGACGTCGAGGAACCGACTCATGGTCGGATCGGCCGCGTTCCGCACCCGATCGCGGACGTACTCGGTCAGGTGCAGCGGCAGCGCGCCGTTCGGGCCGAGCAGGCCGAAGAAGTTCACCGCGAGGCGCGGGGGCACTCCGTTCCGGCCGGGCTCCACCCCGGAGAGGGCATTCGGCGGGAAGGCCATGGTCGGCTCCTGCCCGAGCCGGATCGGCTCGTCGACGGGGCGCAGCGCCGAGCCGAAGAGCGGCCGCTCGGGACGATCGCAGGTGAGACTCTCGAGCCGGCGCATGACCTGAAAGAAGTCGAACCGCCCGGGGGCGCGGGACAGCAGATCGATGAGCAGCGCGGCTGCGTCCGCCCGCCGGGGATCGAGGGGCGCGCTCCGCGATGTCCCGCTCGGTGGCGCAGGCGCAGGCGTTGGCGTGGGCGAGAGGGGCAGGAAGGGCATGGGCAATGGCGAATGAACGACAGGCAGGGCCTCGCCCTCGCCCTCGGCGCCAGCATCCGCCTCGGCGCCGGCAGTCACCTCGGCGTCGCCTTGCCGCGCGGCCTCGATTGGCTCGGCTTCTAGAGGATTTGCCGCAGCCCGGATCTCGCCGGCCATCGCATGATCTCGCCGCGTTGAACGGTGCGCAGCACCGTTTCGGTGAAGGAGTTGATGGAGACATACTTCGCGAAGAACCTCTGCAGCACCGCCCCGAGCAAGAACACGCCGCTCCCCTGAAATGCGGTCTCGTCACAGGTGACCTGGATCTCGAGCCCGCGGCCGAAGGTGGTGGGCCCGGGAACGGGCAGGGCCCGGGTGATCCCGAGACACGACGTCGCCCGGATTCCGTCAATCTGCTTGCGATGACCGGGCTCGGCCAGGTCGGCGTAGAGCGACAGCAGCTCCCGCAAGGCGGCGCCCCGATCGGAGGCGCCGTTGTTGCCGTCGACCAGCGACAGGTAGTTGAGCGACAGGTGGCTGAGCAACCGCCAGTTCATGTCCCCGTATCCGTGCGAGGGCCGGGGTGCGGTGGGCCCCGAGACACATCGAATGGCCTCGACCGGAGCGCCGGATTCCAGGGTGAAGTCCGTCCGGCCTTGTCCGAGCGTGAGGTGGAGGGGGAGATCCCGGTTGGTGCACATGGTCTCGACCGCGAGCTGTCTCAGGCTCGACCGGTAGGGGCCCTCATCGGCATCCACCAGCGAGACGAACACCTCGCTGCCGATGTAGCTCGAGCGTGCGCCCTTGGAGCGCTGACGGGCGGACAGCATCCGAGGCTGGCGCTGGATCGTGTAATAGGCCGGGGCCTCGTCCGAGGAGAGATAGTCGTTCATGGCGAAGAACGGATGGAAGGTCCGCTTCACCTCGGAGCTCGAGCCGAAGCCGACCACCTCCTTGACCGTGTGAACCTCGAAGTCCATCGGGCGGGTCCGATCCGGCACGATGTGGTACTCGGTGTCGGCCTCGGTCAGGTGAATCCGATCCGCCCGCCGCGGAAACAGGTTCACGGCGGGGGTGCAATAGAGCGCCAGGTTGTCGACACCGACCACGCCGTCCAGGCCCTTGTCGTGCAGATCGGTCAGGATCAGGATCTCCATCTCCTGATCCACGCAGCGACGGACCGCCGCCGCGAGCCCTCGCAGCTTGACGAAGAGGTACCGCGCCGGAAACGCGAAGTACTCGTGCAAGAGGCGATAGCCCTGGAAGGATCGGGGTCCGTAGGGCAGCAGCGACTCCTCGTCCTCGAACCCGACCGGCGCGGTCGGCCCGTCGGTGACCACGTGCTGCCAGGGCACCGGCCGCGCGGTGGGGCGGGCGACCACCGCCACCGTGTGCCCGATCAGCTGCTCGTAGATCTGCATCGGCAGCTCGTCGCTGCCCCGCAGGAACAAGGTGAGCTCGTCGAGGGCCAGATCCGAGAACTTGAGCCCCGCCGTGGTCCGCAACTTCAAGCGCAGCCCCGCCCGGGGCCGGCCGGGCAGGCGCAGCTCGCCGAGATCTCCCAGGTACCCAGTGTACTCGGCGTGGGTCACCTCGAGCGGCCAAAGCGCCACGTCGTGCGCGGTCCGGTACTCACAGGCGGTCTGGTCGCCCCGTCCGAGGACGCTTCGGAGCACCGTCCCGCGCGGCACTTGATACCCCTGCGCCAATCCACCCTCCGAGAGGCTCGGTTGCAGCTGCACGGTCGCCATCGATGGAGTGGGCGCCAGATAGTGTGGGTAGACGATCTCGAGGATGTGCTGGGTGAACCGCGGAAACTCAGCATCCAGCTTGAGGTGGACGCGGGCCGCCATGAAGGCGAATCCCTCCAGCAGTCGCTCGACGTAGGGATCCGTACACTCGAAGGTCTCGAGCCCCAGGCGCCCCGCGATCTTGGGGTACTCACGGGCAAACTCCCCGCCGAGCTCACGGACGTATTGCAGCTCGCGGCTGTAGTACTGGAGCAGCCGGGGATCCATCAGCGGCCCTGACCGCCGAGGTCCTGAACGTTGACCCCTCCGTTTTCGAGGTCGATCTCGGTGCGCAGGAACAACCGCAAGGGGAGCGGTTGCGCCCACAGCTCGGCCTCGATGTCGAAGGACATCGAGTTGTGATTCATCACCCGATCGTCGGTCAAGATGCGAACCTTGACCGAGCGCTTGATCAGGCGGGGTTCGAAGTCCCAGATCACCTGTCGCAGGAGTTGCTCCAGCGCGCGGGTGTCGATGCTGGAGGCGGTTCGCCCTGCCAGATCGGGCATCCCGTAGTTGAGGACCGACCGCAGCACCTCGGGGTAGCCCTCGAGGTTCTCGACCGCCGCCAGGTTGGTCGCGTTGAACAGCCAGGTCAGATCCCGCCGCACACAGTCCCGGAGGCGGGCGGGCGAGATCACCCGCTTCTCGCGGGACTCCTGCCGGGCCTGGGGCTCGTCGTCCGTCAGCCGATCGAGCAGCGAAGGCTGGAGGCGCTCGTTCTTGGTCAGATCCGCCATGACATCAGCTCCCGGCTCGAACCAGCTGCGGCCTCGAGGTCGATGCCATGATGCGGGGCGGCGTCGGCATCCTCACGGTGCCGCGACGCTTTCCCCGCCGAGCTCGATGACCCGCACGTCCATCAGGGCGAATTCCGCCTGGTCGGTCGCGAGCAGCCGCTGTCCCAACCCGAGGAAGGTGGAGCCCGGCCGCTCCATCCACTCGGTCCCCCTGGCCATGACCAGTCGGGGATCGGCTGCGCCCTCCGTGCCAGGGTAACGCGTGGGGATCAGGGCCACGGTGCTCCCCTGGTTCTCCAGGGTCAGCTGGACCGGGGTCCAGGCGATGTCCCGCAGATCGCAGGGCTTCTCGATCCGCACCTCGCGCAGGCGACTGAACGGGATCCAGTAATAGCGGCCGTTCACGATGGCTTCGAGGAGTGGGCCGAGGCGTGAATCGGCATCGGCGACCCAGGAAAATGGTTGTTGGTCGATCCTCCCGGCCGTGACCGGGGCGCTCTCGAGGGCCCGCTCGCGGAGCTGGCTGGCCTCTTCGAACTTTCCGGCCGCGGACAGACCGAGGGCCTGGACCATCAGCGCCATCCACTCGGAGGGCTCGCCGAAGAGGAGCGGGGTCCGGCGGCCTGCGAAGATCTCGGTGCGCAGGACTTCGCAGCGGAGGGCCTCTTGATAGGTCCGGAGCATCGCCAAGGCCGACGGATCCAGATCGGCGGCGACCTTGAGCTGGGTCAAGGCGCGGTCCCACTGGCCCAGCACGGCGAGGAGCTGGAACAGGAACACCCGCAGGCGCGGATCTGCCGGCTGCTTGCGGACCTGTCCCTGAAGCTCCGCCAGGCCGTCGGCCAGACGCCCCGCGAGAACGCTCTCTTCGGCACTCATGGTGCGCCTCTCATTCTCTCACCGCCCGCGATGGTTTCGCACCAGGACCGCCCCCGGTGTGGCAGGTCCTGGTGCCCGGATCCTGCTTTGTCCCTTACTTCTCGGCGTTGCCCGGGATGTTCCAGGTCACCGGAATGGCGGCCCCCCCGCTCCCGTCGGCCTTCTGAGGCGTGTAGTCGACCTCGAACTTCGCGAAGTTGAGGCCCACGGTCTCGGTCACCCGATCCTCCGACCCGCTGCCCCCGGTCGAGATGGAGGAGATGATCAGATCGGACAGCTTGATCTTGATGTACTCGAGCGGGGTGTTTCCGGCCTTGCGCAGGGTGAGCAGGGCCTGGCCGAAGTGCTTGCCGCTGCAGCAGAACTTGATCAGGTTCGGGGTGGACGTGTCGACATACTTGGTGAATGTCAGATCGTTCACGTTGACCTTCCCCGAGCCCCCGCCCGGGCCCGTGTGGGTGGTCCCCGATTGAGTCATCCCCCAGCTCCAGGACAGCACCTGGATCTCGTTGGCGTGCTTCGAGTCGGTCGACTCTCCCTTGATGTCGTCGATCTTCATGAACATATCTACGGCCATGACCTATCTCCTTTACTCTCCGTGTTTATCTGACCACCAAACTGCACCAAACCCGACGATCCCAGGTGAGCTCACCCCCCCGCTCTGGCCGATGGCAACTTCGATGTGAGCCTGAGGGAAACCGTGAGTCCCTCGAGCTGGTAGTGCGGCCGCAGAAAGAACTTGGAGGTGTAGTAGCCCGGGTTGCCCTCGACCTCTTCGACGATCACCTCCGCCGCGGCCAGAGGCTTCCGAGACTTCACGTCCTCGCTCGAATGTTGTGGATCCCCGTCGACGTATTGCAGGATCCAGCTTTGCAGCCAGCTCTGCATCTCGTCCCGCTCCTTGAACGATCCGATCTTGTCGCGGACGATGCACTTGAGGTAGTGCGCGAACCGACACGTCGCAAAGAGGTAGGGGAGCCGGGCCGCCAGGTTCGCGTTGGCGGTGGCGTCGGGATCGTCGTAGGTCCCGGGCTTCTGCAGCGACTGGGCCCCGATGAACGCGGCGAAATCCGAGTTCTTCTTGTGGACCAACGGCATGAACCCGTTCTTGGCCAGCTCGGCCTCGCGGCGGTCGCTGATGGCGATCTCGGTCGGGCACTTCATGTCCACCCCGCCGTCGTCGGTCGGGAAGGCGTGGGTTGGCAGTCCCTCCACCGCCCCCCCCGCCTCGATGCCCCGGATCCGGGAGCACCAGCCGTACTCTTTGAAGGACCGGTTGATGTTGACGGCCATGGCGTAGGCGGCGTTGGCCCAGCCGTACTTGCTGCTGTCCGCTCCGGAGGTGTCCTCTTCGAAGTTGAACTCCTCGACCGGATTGGTCTTGGCGCCGTAGGGAGCCCGGGCGAGAAACCGCGGCATGGCGAGCCCGATGTATCGGGCGTCCTCGGATTCGCGAAGCGACCGCCAGCCCGCGTACTCGGGGGTGGTGAAGATCTTGGTCAGATCTCGGGGATTCGACAGCTCCGACCAGGACTCCATCTGCAGCAGCGAAGGTGAGGTCCCCGAGATGAAAGGGGCGTGGATCGCCGCCGAGATCTTGGAGATCTCCCCCAGCAACTCGACGTCCGGGGCATTGTGATCGAAGTAGTAGTCGCCCACCAGGCAACCGTAGGGCTCTCCACCGAGCTGTCCGAACTCTTCCTCATAGAGCTTCTTGAAGATGGGGCTCTGGTCCCAGGCCGCCCCCTTGAACTTGCGAAGGTTCTTGTGCAGCTCCTTCTTCGAGATGTTCATGACGCGGATCTTCAACATCTCGTCGGTCTCGGTGCTGTTGACGAGATAGTGCAGACCGCGCCAGGCGCTCTCCAGCGCCTGGAACGACGGGTGGTGGGCGATGGCGTTGATCTGGGCGCTCAGCTTCTTGTCGATCTCGGCGATCATAGCGTTGATCGACTCGACCACGTCCGTGCCGATCAGGGTGGTCTTCTCCAGCGCCTGTTGCGCCAGCGTGCGGACCGCCGCCTCCACCTCCTCGCGCGCACGCTCGGATTGGGGCTTGAACTGCTTCTGAAGCAGCGAGGCGAATCCACTCGCCTCGGCGGCCTCGCCAGCCTCGCCCGTTTGCGCCTGCTTGACCTGTTCCAGCTCTGGCATGGTCATTTATCCTTCTTCAGGGGGTCGACGACGGGCTCGGTCGGCTTGGGCGCTTTCGCCAGAGACTTCAACAAGGTCGGATCGTGAAGCACGTCCGCGATCAGCGTCTCGGCTCCAGTCTTTCCGTCCATGTAGGTCACGAGGTTGGTCAGCTGCTGGCGGGCTTCGAGCAGCTCATTGAGGGCCCCGACCTTCCGTGCGATGGCGGCGGGGGAGAAGTCGTCCATGCTCTCGAAGGTGAGCTCGACGTTCATGTTCCCCTCACCCGTCAAGGTGTTCGGAACCTGGAACGCCACCCGAGGCTTCATCGCCTTCAGCCGGTCGTCGAAGTTGTCCGCCGATATTTCCAGGAACTTCCGGTCGGCGACCGCCGGCAGCGGCTCCTTTGGGCTACCGGCCAGATCCGACATGACACCCATCACGAACGGCAGCTGCACCTTCTTCTGCGCTCCGTAGAGCTCGACGTCGTACTCGATCTGGACGCGTGGAGCGCGGTTGCGTGCAATGAATTTTTGACTGCTAGCCATGTGACCACCTGCCTCCTGAAATTGGACCGGAAAGGAAAGATCCTTAACTTTTACTCCACGCGCCCCCGAAGAACATCAACTTGCGCGAGGGCATCCGGGACCAGGTCCCTGACGATATCGACGAAGCCCATGGTGACGAGCCGCTTGCAGCGCGCCATGAAGAGCGGGATTGGGCTCGACGGCTCGTACTTCTCGTAATACCCGGAGATTGCGTTCAAGGCCCTCAGTACGTCGTCCCGCGACCTGATTCCGCCCGACCAACCAGCTTGGCCGGTCCCCGGGTCGGGCCCGGCACCTGTTCCATTCACGGAGCCCATGTCCACCCCCGATCCATGACCGGTCCCCCCGGGGCCGGTCCCCCCGGCGCCATTCGCGCTCACCGCTGCCTCCGCAGGCGTGCGCTGGGCGAGGCGCGCGGAGAGGAAGGTCTCGGCCTTCCGTACAATCGCCGAGAGCTTGGTGAAGCTCAGCGAATCGGGCGAAGCCACCCGATTCGCGATCGCCGCCTCGAGGGCGCCGAGCGCCGCCCGACAGCCACGAACCGCCGAGGTCGTCTCCTCCAGGGCGGCGAGCTCGGCGTCCATCACGGCCGCCTCGATCGAAGCCATCGCGGAGGCCTGGTCTCCGTTCGGGTCGGCGGCCGAATCCCCCGCGGCGCTCTCCAGATCCTTGAGTGAATAGCGCCCGAGGGAACGGGATGACACCAGCGGCGTTCCGCGGACCACCGACAGCACGGCTGGCTCCGTGATGCTCATGAGGATGTTGATCCGCATCGTTGGATCGTTGTCGTCCTCCGGATCGAGTCGAGGATACATCCCGTCCCAGTACCGGTTGACCAGCCCCGCCAGCACCTCGAGCCCTCGCGAAAACCCTGCCCAGCCCTCCGTGTGCAGCAAGGACCTTGCCAGGTGAGTCGCTGCTCTCAGATCCTTGCTCCTGGCGAGGACCTCCATCGACTTTCGCTGGACAATCTTCCAGTCGGGGCTCTCGGCCGGGACCAGCGTGTTGCCGATCTGCTGTTCGGGCTTACCGACCGCGGCGCGCTCGAGCTCCGCAAATTCGGGGTCGTACTTGTTCCCTTCCTCGAGGTCCACGCCGCACGGGGCATCGGCGCTGATGGGCTGCAGAATGGCGTTCACGTCAACGGATGGCATGGCTGGGATGGCATGGCTGGGATGACACGGCGGAGATTGACAACGTATTAGCCTGTACCATCGGCGCGTTGTCAAACGAAGTTGCTTGCGGGCGATTTCGTCCACTCGCTGGGGCTTTCCGGTCGAGTATCGCCTCGGCTTCATTCACGATTTTCGAGATCGCGATCCCGACCCGCGCCGGAGCCGAGCCGAACCTCTGGACCTTCGTGTGACCTTTCAGACCTGCTTGCGCCGGCGGACCACTTGCTGGCAAGCTCTCGGCGCTTGAAACGGGTGAGCGACGACGAGCTGGGGAGTCGGGGTGTGCAGCCATGCGCGACCAAGAACGATCTCCCCGGTGCCCTCCTGGATGAAAATCGCCCGAGCTGACGACGAGGACTGATGAAACCGCCCCAGAGAGTCGTGTGGTCCGAAGGGATGCTGGTCGCCCCACAGCACTTGCAGCAACAGGACCTGTATCACGAGAGGCTCCTCGACGAGCGAATCGCCGCGCTGGCGCCTTACCGGTGGGGGGTGGTGTCGGTCGAGGTCGACGCGGGCGCGCTCGGGAGCGACCAGGTCCGATTGACGACCTTCGTGGGGATCCTGCCCGACGGCTCGTACGTCGCGTTCGAGTCGGGCGATCCCGAGTGTCCTGCCGCACGCCCCATCGGAACCCATTTTCCGCCGACGTCGCCTCACTGTGACGTCTACCTGGGCTTGCCGAAGGAACGCGAGGGTGTTCCGAGCATCTCGACCGATCAGACGCCGACCACCGCCAGCACATCGTCCACCAAGGCCTCGCGGGCGAGGTTCCGCTCGGTGAGCAGGAACGTCGGGGATCTCACCCGCAACGTCGCGGATCTCTCCATGACCTTCGCCCAGCGGAACACCGCCCTGCTGTTCGGCGACGAGGCGCGGGACGACTTCGACGCGATCAAGGTCGCCGAGATCGTGCGCGACGGTCGGGGCGCGCTGCTGGTGAACGAGACCTACATTCCGCCCACCATGCGCATCGACAGCGCTCCCTTCCTGATGGGAGGAGTGCGGCGCCTGCTCGGGTTGATGGTCACCAAGCAACGTGCGCTGGCGGGCGATCGCCGCCAGCGGGAAGGTGCCCGGATCGAGTTCAACGCCGCGGACATCACCCGCTTCGTCCAGCTGAGCACGATCAACTCGGCGATTCCGATCCTGACCTATGCGACCTCCAACGGCGAGATCACCCCGAGCCAGCTCTATCTGGTCCTGGCGCAGGTGGCGGGACAGCTCGCCACCTTCTCAACGGAGGTCGACCCCTCCAAGCTGCCGATCTACTCCTACGTCGACCTGCGAGCCACGTTCGAGGAGCTCTTCGCGCGGGTGACCCAGCTCTTGCAGACGACCATCCGCGAGTCCTATATCAGCGTGCCGCTCGAGGTCAGGGACGGCGTCCACGTCGGCCGGCTCGACGACGATCGCCTCCTCACCTCGACCGAGTACGTGCTCGCCGTCCGCTCCGACATCCCCGAGACGGAGCTGGCGCAGCGCCTGCCCCCACTGTGCAAGATCGCGTCGGTGGCCCAGCTGCCTCGCCTGATCCGCTCGGCGTCTACCCGAGGGGTGCCCGTGCAGGTGACCTTCCGTCCCCCCTCCGAGATCCCGGTCAAGTCCGGCATCACGTACTTCTCGTTGATGTTGCAGAATGACTACTGGAAGGGAGTCCTGCAAGATCGCCTGGTCTCCATCTACCTGCCGCCTCCCTTCGAGCCCGAGCGGGTGAAGCTCGAGCTCCTGGCGATCCCCAAGGAGTCCTCGAGGTGAAGGGAGAGCGGAGGTCGCCCTCCCCTCAGGGCGTGAACGTGACGCCGAGGGCATAGCTCCCAGCCGAGGCGGTGGCCTCGGTGATCCGGGCGACGTAGGTGCCCCCGGCGTCGGTGTGTCGGGAGATCTCGGGGCCGTCGCCGATGAACGACAGCCGGCCCGTCGTGGCCGACAGCTTGTAGATCCGCAGCGCCGCGGTCCCGCTCGTGCCAGACAGCACGGCGTCGTAGATCGAGTCGGCATTCACCGTGAAGGTGAACCAGTCCTGGTCCGAAGTGGACGACAGGCCCCCGCGAGCGACGCCACCTGGGCACAAGGGATTGGCCTGCAGGGCCGAATCATTGGGTTCCTGCTCGGTGGCACCACTGCCGGTGCATGTATCCCCGAGAGCGGAGCAGCGACCGTCGGAGCCGCAGAGCTCGCCCGCCACGCAGGTCCCGCAGATCCCACCGCAACCATCGCTGCCGCAGGCGCGTCCCGAGCAAGCGGGCGCGCAGGCAGCCTGGGCGTACATGTCGACGAACGCCAGGTCGGTGTCGATCCGGGCGTCGTATCCTCCGTCGGAGCAATCCACGTTGCCATAGGAGGTCGTTCCGACGATCGTCTCCTCACCGTTCAAGCTCATGAAGGCGGGCCCACCGGAGTCGCCGTTGCAGGTGCCATGGCGACTGTCGCCGACGGCGACGAGCTTGGTCCCGACCGCGCCGAGCAGAGTGACCGTCTGCCGCTTGACCCCGGCGCCGGTCTGGGCGGCGCCGTCGCTGAGGCCATAGCCGACGATGCGCACCGATGCTCCGCGCAACGCCGCGGCCAGCGGTTGCCGGTTGAGGGGCAACGGAGCCAGGGTCGAGGGCTCGGCAAGGATCACCACGCCCTGATCGTGGCCTGCTTCGAGACGGCGGGGGCTCCACAGCGGGTTGGCGTGGACCTCGCGCACGGCGAGCGCGTGGGAGCGGTCCCGGTTGATGTTGGGGCCGGTCAGCACCGTGAAGATCGCGCCGGGTCCCGTCTCGGATTCGGACACGCAGTGCGCCGCCGTGAGGACCACGGTCGGCGAGATGACCGAGCCCGTGCACAGGAATCCACCCGGCTGACCGGGCTCCTGCGCGTAGACCGCCACCACGCTGGGATCCCCGGTGTCGGCCTCGCCCCCGACGATCGCGCCCGTGTCCTCCCCGACGGCGGAGGATGGGACATCAGCGCGTCCAGCGTCGCACCCGAGCAGTGCGAACTGCCCTCCCGTCGCGCCGATCCACGCGATCAGCGCCTGCGCGACCGCCGTCGTACCTCCCGACTTCGACCTCTTGTTCCGGTCCCACTTCCACTCCCGACGCCCTTGCATCATGACGATCTCCTTGCCCTTGTTCGTCGCCAGTTCCGCGGCCCCCGCGACCTTCTCGCCTGCGGTCTCCTCGCCTGCCGTCCTGCCGCCTGCGGAGACTCGGCAGGGAGCTCAGCAAGAGACGGACCGCGGAGACGCGCCTCGCCACGCCTCATCTGCGCCAGCGGGCCTGGCCGGCCCGCCGGCCACCGCGGCCGGAGCACCGGTCGAGCGTCCGGATTCCGTCCGCGCAGCGGGACGCTTCGCGGTTCAGAAGCCGGAGGGAGCTGGGGCAGGCGAGGGGAGCGCGCCTGCCTCGACGGGGTCTCCACCGCCCACCACCCCGAGGTGGCGGCGGCGCCTGGTCAGGCGGTCGAGGAACAGATAGACCACCGGGGTCGTGTAGAGGGTCAGCATCTGCGAGAAGATCAGGCCTCCGACGATGGTGATCCCGAGCGGGCCGCGCAGCTCCGCGCCTTCACCGCTGCCAAATGCCAGCGGGACGGCGCCGAGCAACGCCGCCATGGTCGTCATCGTGATCGGCCGAAACCGCAACAGGCACGCTTCATGAATGGCGTCGCGGGATGACAGGTTGCGCTCGCGCTCGGCTTCGATCGCGAAGTCGATCATCAAGATGGCGTTCTTCTTGACGATCCCGATGAGCAGGATGATGCCGATGAGCGCGATGATCGAGAGCTCGGTCCGGGTGAGGAGCAGGGCGATGAGCGCCCCCACCCCCGCCGATGGCAGGGTCGAGAGGATGGTGAGGGGATGAATCAGACTTTCGTAGAGGATGCCGAGCACGATGTAGACGGCGATCAAGGCCGCGAGCACCAGCACCGGCTGATTCTGCAGCGACGCCCGGAAGACCTGCGCCGTGCCCTGGAACCCGGCCCGCAGGCTGGCAGGCAGGTGCAGCTCGGTCTCGGCGCGGCGGACCAGGTTCACCGCATCGCCCAGCGAGACCCCCGGCGCGAGGTTGAACGAGATGGTCACCGCCGGAAACTGCCCCTGGTGGGTCACCGACAGGGAGGTGGCCCCAGTCTCGAAGTGCGCCACCGCGGAGAGCGGGATCTGATCCCCGGCGATCGAGCGTACGAAGAGCTTGTCGAGCGCCTCCGGGCCGGTCTGAAGTCCCGGGGTGGCCTCCAGGATCACCCGGGAGTAGTTGGTCGAGGTGTACACCGTGGCGACCTGCCGCTGGCCATAGGCATCGTACAGGGCGTCGTCCACCGCCTGCGGCGTGACCCCGAGCCGCGAGGCCGTGTCGCGGTCGAGGGCCAGGGACAGGAGCAGGCCGGCGCTCTGCAGATCGGTGTTGACGTCCTTGAGCTGGGGCAACGTGCGGAGCTTCTGCAACACCCGCGGGGACCAGGCGCGCAGCTCGTCGAGATCGGCGTCCTCGAGGGTGTATTGAAACTGCGTGCGCGAGCCGCGCCCTCCCACCCGCACGTCCTGGTTCGACTGCAAGAAGAGCTTGATCCCGGGGGTCGTGGCCAGCTTGACCCGCAGTCTTCCGATGATCTGGTCGGCGGTGGACTTGCGCTGGTCGCGCGGCTTGAGCGAGACGAACAGGGTCCCGGTGTTGGTGGTCCCGGCCTGTCCGCCCATGAACGCCACCACGTCGCTGACGTCGGGGTCGGTACGCACGTCCCGCAGCATCTTCTCCTGGGCGGTGGCCATGGCCGGGAAGGAGATGTCCTGAGGGCCCTCGGAGAACCCCATCAACATGCCAGTGTCCTGCTGCGGGAAGAGGCCCTTCGGCACGATGACGTAGAGGTAGACCGACAACCCGAGCGTTCCGAGCGTCACGGCCAGCATCACGAAGCGGTGGTCGAGCACCCAGGTCAGGCCGCGATCGTAGAAGCGCACCAGCCCATCGAAGGCACGCTCGAGGGCCCGCGACAGACGCCCCTGGTCCTCCTGGGATTCCCGCCGCAGCATGCGCGCGCACATCACCGGGGTGAGGGTCAAGGAGACCACCGCCGAGATGGTGATGGCGATGCTGAGGGTCACGGCGAACTCCCGAAAGAGACGGCCCACGATGCCGCCCATGAAGAGGATGGGGATGAAGACCGCCAGCAGCGACGCCGTGATGGACACGATGGTGAAGCCGACCTGCTTGGCGCCGATCAGCGCCGCCTCGAGCGGTGTCTTTCCCTGGTCGAGGTGGCGCGAGACGTTCTCCGTCACCACGATGGCGTCGTCCACCACGAAGCCGGTCGAGATGGTGAGGGCCATCAGGGTCAGGTTGTTCACGCTGAACCCGAGCAGGTACATCACCCCGAAGGTCCCGACCAGCGAGAGCGGCACCGCCACGCTGGGGATGGCGGTGGCCCGGAAGCTGCGCAGGAAGATCAAAACCACCAGCACCACCAGGGCGATGGCGATCACCAGGGTCTGCTCGACCTCGTGCACCGAGGCCCGAATGGTGCGCGCGCGATCGATCGCCACCTGGATGTCGATGGCCGGGGAGATGGAGGTGGCCAGGGTGGGGAGGACCGCCTTGACCCGGTCGATGGTCTGCAGGATGTTCGCACCCGGCTGACGCCGGATGATGAGCAGCACGGCGCGGGCGTCGTTGGTCCAGGCGGCGACCCGGTTGTTCTCGACGTCATCCGTGACCTTGGCGACGTCGCCGAGGCGGACCACCCCCCCGCCCCGGTAGGAGACCACCATGGGCCGGAAGGCCGCCGCGCCGTAGAGCTGGTCGTTGGCCGACAAGGCCCAGGACTGGGTCGGCCCGGTGAGCCCACCCTTGGGAGAGTTGACCGTGGCAGCGGCCAGCGCGGTCCGGACGTCGGTCATGCTGAGCCCCATCCCGGCCAGGGTGGCCGGGTCGACCTGCACCCGCACGGCGGGCTGCTGGCCGCCCCCCACGGTGACCTGACCCACCCCTTCGACCTGGGAGATCTTCTGGGCCACCACGTTGTTGGCGGCGTCGAAGACCTGCGCCAGCGGCAAGGTCTGGGACGTCATCGACACGATCAGCACCGGCGCATCGGCCGGGTTGACCTTGCGATAGTTGGGGCGGGTGGGGAGGTTGGTGGGCAGCTCCGCGCCGGCTGCGTTGATGGCGGCCTGTACGTCCCGCGCGGCGGCGGTCACGTCGCGGTCGAGGGAGAATTGCAGGGTCAGCTGGGTGGATCCGAGCGAGCTCGTCGAGGTCATCTCGGTGAGGCCGGCGATGCGGCCGAAGCGCCGCTCGAGCGGGGTGGCGACGGCCGAGGCCATGGTCTCGGGGCTCGCCCCGGGCAGGTTGGCGGAGACCGCCAGGGTCGGAAAATCCACCCGGGGCAAGGGCGCGACAGGCAGTTGCACGAAGGCGGCCGCGCCCGCCAACAAGACCGCCGCCGCGAGCAGGGAGGTGGCGATGGGGCGGCGCAGGAACGGGGCGGAGATGTTCATGGCGGCGTGAGCCCGGCTCGGCGTGGGGCGGCGCCATCGGAAGCTGCCACTTGCCGGGGCGAGCGCTCGGCTCCAGAGGTCGTGGGCGCGCTCCCTGTGGTCGTGACCCGCGCTCGGCCGCCGCCGAGCCCCGTGAACCAGGCGCGCAGCCGTTCCATGTAGAGGTAGATCACGGGCGTCGTGTAGAGCGTGAGCACCTGCGAGACCAAGAGCCCGCCGACGATCGAGATACCGAGCGGGCGTCTGAGCTCGGCCCCGGTGCCGCGTCCGAGGGCCAGCGGCACGCCCCCCAGGAGGGCCGCCAGGGTGGTCATGATGATCGGGCGGAAGCGCAGCAGGCAGGCCTTGTAGATGGCGTCCCGGGGGGCGAGCTTCTCCTCGCGCTCGGCCTCGAGGGCGAAGTCGATCATCATGATGGCGTTCTTCTGTACGATCCCGATCAGCAGGACCACCCCGATCAGGGCCACGATGCTGAAATCCGTGCCGGTGAGCATCAGGGCAGCGAGCGCCCCGAGGCCGGCCGACGGCAAGCTCGAGATGATGGTGATGGGATGGATGTAGCTCTCGTAGAGGACGCCGAGGACGATGTAGACCGTGAGCAGGGCGGCCACGATCAAGGCCGGCTCGCTCTGGAGCGACTCGCGGAAGGCCTTGGCGGCCCCCTGGAAATCCGGGTGCACCCCGGGCGGAAGGCCGAGCTCGCGCTCGGCGGCGTGAATGGCCGTGACCGCGTCGCCGAGCGAGTGGCCGGGCGCCAGGTTGAAAGAGAGGGTCACGGCCGGGAACTGCCCCTGGTGCGCCACCACCAGCGGCGCCACCGATGGAGCGTGGCGGGCGATGGTCGAGAGCGGCACCGGATCGCCGGTGGCCGAGCGCACGTAGAGGCCAGCCAGCGCGTCCGGGCTCTGCTGGAACTCGGGCTTCACCTCGAGGATCACCCGGTAAAGGTTCAGCTGGGTGAAGATGGTAGACACCTGGCGCTGTCCGAAGGCGTCGTAGAGCGTGTCGTCGATAGCCTGCAGGCTGACCCCGAGCCGCGCGGCGTTGTCGCGATCGATGGTGATGGAGAGCTCCAGCCCGGAGGCCTGCTGATCGCTGGCCACATCGCGCAGGACCTTCAGGCTCCGCAGCTTGTCGAGCATGCGCGGGGCGAAGGCCGCGAGCTCGTCCGGGTCGGCGTCCTCGAGGGTGTATTGAAACTGGGTGCGGCTCACCCGGTTGTCGATCTGCAGGTCCTGCACCGCCTGCAGGAAGAGCGAGATGCCCTCCACGTCGCGCAGCTTGTCCTGCAGACGGGCGATGATCTCCTCGACTCCGGCACGTTGCTTGCGCGGCTTCAGGGTGATGGACAGCCGCCCGCTGTTGGGGGTCTGGTTGGTGCCGTCGGCGCCGATGAACGACGCGACCGCCTCCACGTCCGGGTCGGAGAGGACCACGTCGGCGAGGGCCCGCTGCCGCTCCATCATTCGCGGAAACGAGATGTCGAGCGCAGCCTCGGAGACCCCGATGATGAGCCCGGTGTCCTGCTGCGGAAAGAATCCCTTCGGGATCAGCACCGCCAGCGAGACGGTCGCCGCCGCGGTCCCGAGGGTGAGGAAGAGCATGGTCCGGCTGTGGTCGAGGGCCCAGACGAGCCCCCGGTCGTAGAAGGCCAGCAGCCCGTCGAACCCGCGCTCGAGCGCGCGCGCGATCCGGCCGGCCTCGGGCTTGGCCTTGTCGGTGGGCTTGAGGATGTGGGCCGACATCATGGCGGTGAGGGTCAGCGACAGCACGGCCGAGATGGCGATGGCCACGCTCAAGGTGACCGCGAACTCCCGGAACAGCCGCCCGATGATCCCCCCCATGAACAGGAGAGGGATCATGACCGCCACCAACGACACCGTGAGGGACACGATGGTGAACCCGATCTGCTTGGCGCCGTCGAGCGCGGCCTGGAAGGGGGGTTGCCCGTCCTCCACGTGGCGCATGATGTTCTCGAGCATGACGATGGCGTCATCCACCACGAAACCGGTGGCGATGGTGAGCGCCATCAGGGTCAGATTGTTGAGGCTGTAGCCGAGCAGGTACATCACGCCGAAGGTGGCGATCAGGGCCAGCGGGACCGCCACGCCCGGGATGATGGTGGCGCGCAGGGTGCGGAGCGACAGGAAGATCACCGCCACCACCAGGAACACCGTCAGCACCAGGGTGAACAGCACGTCGTCCACCGAAGCCCGCACGGTCGCCGTACGGTCGCTGAGGATGGCAACCTTGATCCCGGCCGGTAGCGCGCTCTGCAGGCGCGGCAGCAGCTCCTTGACGTGGTCGGCGACGTCGATGACGTTGGCGCCGGGCTGCCGCTGCACGTTCAGGATCACCGCGCGATCGCGGTTGGCCCAGCCGGCGAGCTGCGCATTCTCCACCCCGTCGATCACGTCCGCCACCTCCGCCAGGCGAACCGGTGCGCCGTCCTTGTAGGCGATGACGATCGGGCGGTAGGCGGCCGACTTCATCAGCTGGTCGTCGACCGCCAGCGTGTAGTCCTGGCGGGGGCCGTCGAGGTTGCCCTTCGGCTGGTTCACGTTGGCGACCACCAGCGCGGCGCGAACGTCTTCGAGGGTCAGGCCGCGTCCAGCCAGGGCTCGCGGGTCCACCTGCACCCGCACCGCCGGCTTCTGACCGCCGTTCAGGGTGACGAGCCCCACCCCCGACACCTGGGAGATCTTCTGGGCCAGGATCGAGTCGGTGGTGTCGTGCACCTGGTAGAGCGGCAAGGTGTCGGAGCTGATGCTGAGGGTGAGGATGGGCGCGTCGGCCGGGTTGCTCTTGCTGTAGGTGGGCGGGGAGGGCAGCGTCCGCGGCAGCAGGTTCGAGGTGGCGTTGATGGCGGCCTGCACGTCCTGCTGGGCGGAGTCGATGTCCTCGTCGAGGTTGAACTGCAAGGTGATCTGGGAGCTCGAGAAGCTGCTCACCGAGGTCATCTGGGCCAGCCCGGGGATCTGACCGAACTGCCGCTCGAGGGGGGTGGTCACCGCGGACGACATGGTCTCGGCGCTGGCGCCCGGCAATCCGGTGGAGACCACGATGGTCGGGTAGTCCACCTGGGGCAGCGCGGACACGGGAAGCTCCTGGTAGGCGAGCAAACCCGACATCAACAGCCCCGTCATCAACAGGGAGGTGGCGACGGGTCGGCGGATGAAGGGCTCCGAGATGCTCATGGCGCGCTGGTCGGAGCCGATCTGGGGTGCGCGGGCGGTCCACTGGCGGCGCCACCGGCGCCGGCGCCGGAGGGGCCATCACCGGGTCTGCGCCCCGGAGCGCCCCCTCCTCGTGCCGGGTGGTCCGGCGCCAGCGCCGGCCCATGCTCGGACCCGAGGTCCTGCGACCTGGCCGCCACCCGCGCGCCCGGGCGCAGCTGGGTCTGGCCCTCGATGACCACGCTGTCCCCCGCCGCCAGTCCGCGCCCGATGACGGCGGTCTCGCCCTCGAGGCTATCCACCTTCACCGGGCGAACGCTGGCCCTCTGGGCCTGGTCCACCAGGTACACGAACGTCCCCTGCGGCCCACGTTGGATGGTCGCGGCCGGCACCACCAGGGCTTGCTTCCGCACCGACAGCAGGAGGCGCGCCTTCACGAACTGGTTCGGCCACAGGGTCCGGCCCGGGTTGGGCAGGATGGCCTTGAGCCGGATGCTGGCGGTGGTCTGGTTGATCTGGTTGTCGATGAGCTCGAGGCTCCCGCTGCCGAGCAGCGCCCCCCCGTCGCGGGTCGACACATCGACCCGCAAGGGACCCTTGGACATCTCGGCCGCGATGCGCGGCAGATCGTCCTGTGGCAGGGTGAAGAGCACGGCGACCGGATCGAGCTGGGCCACGACCACCAGCCCGCCCGGGTCGGCGGCGTGCACCACGTTGCCGGGGTCCACCAGCCGCACCCCGGTGACCCCATCAATGGGCGAGCGGATGTGGGCATAGTCGAGCTGCAGGTTGGCTTGCTCGAGCTGCGCCTGGTCGGCCTGGATGGCCGCCTCGAGCTGGGCGACGGCGGCCCGCTGATCGTCGACCTGCTGCTGGGCGATGAGGTTCTCCTTGCGGACCGCGACGTAACGCTCGAGGTTGAGACGGTTCGACTGCAAGGTCGCCCGATCGCGCGCCAGCGCCGCCTCCGCCTGGTGCCGCAGGATGGTGAACGGGCGCGGATCGATCTGGGCCAGCAGGGCACCCGCCCGCACGGCCTGGCCCTCCCGGAAGTCGACGCGATCCAGACGCCCGTCGACCTGGGTCTTCACCGTGACGGTCTTCAGCGCGGTCACCGAGCCGATCCCCTCGAGAAAGATCGGAACGTCCTCGCGCCGGACGGCGGTGACCAGGACCGACACCGGTCGCTCGTTCGGGTTGCCGGCCGCACCAGCCCCCGCAGCGGCGGACGTGCCGGCGGTCGCCGGGGATCTGGCGGCGGAGCCTGCCGCGGTCGCCCCGGGCGTCGTTCCGTCCGACGCGTCGCCATGCCCCCGCCGCACCAACCACCACGCGGCGACCACCGCCACCGCACCGAGCCCGATCCCGGCGGCGATCAGGCGCCCACGCCCGCGCCGCGGGACCGGGGGCGGCTCGTCCTCGCGCGCTGAACTGGCACGGACGGGTGGGGGCGGCGTGCGGCCGGGGGGGACGCGGGGCGGAGGTGGGCTCGTCGGAGACATCGTCATGGTTGCCCCATTTTTTCAGGTTGCCCCGCCGTGCCGACGGCGCCGAAGGCGCCGAGCGCGATCGACAGCTGCGCCCGCGCGGAGGCCAGATTGAACGCGGCCTGGACGGCCTGCGCTTCGGTCGTGAAGAAAGCTTGCTGGCTGTCGCTGAGCTCGACCGCATTCCCGAGGCCGGCCCGGTAGCGGCCCTCCGCCAGGCGGAGCTGATCCTTGGCATTGGTGACGGCCTCGCCTGCCGCCTGGATGCTGCTCTTGGCGGCGTGGACCAACAGCAGCGCCTGCTCGATGTCGAGGCGCACCTGCAAGCCGAGCCCATCGAGTTGCAGGTCGAGCCCAGCCAGCGTCGCCCTGGCCTCGCGCACCTGCCCGCGCGTGAGCCCACCTTGCAGGATCGACCAGGACAAGGTCCCGCCCACCAGCCAGTTCGGCACCAGGTGCTCGACCGAGATCCCGGTCTCGGTCGCGCTGGCGGTGGCGCTCAAGATGGGCCAGTAGGTGCCATCGAGGCTGCGCAGGGTCTCGGCCTCGGCCCGGCGCTGGAGACGCAGCGACACGACCTCGGGGCGACGGTCGAGGGCCGCAGCGACCATCCGATCCTCCGCGGGACTCTCGGTGGCGGTGTCCTCGCCTTCGACCGCCGGGAGATCGTCGTCGGCGATGTCGTAAGGGCCGGTGGCGAAGCTCCCCATGGCCTGGTTGAGCTGGGCCTTGGCCAGATCGTACCCGTTCTGCGCCGTGATCAGCTGGACCCGCGCGTTGGCGAGATCGGTGCGCACGCTGGCGAGATCGATCTCGGGGCGCATGCCCGCGCGCACGAACCCTTGAATCTGCTCCAGGTGCTTCTGCTGATTGGCCACCGCGGTCTCGGCCACCGCGATCAGCGCCTTCTGGGCGCGCGCCCGGAAGAAGGCTTGCTCGACCTGCAGCCGCACCGTGAGCGCGGCCGTCCGCTCGGCCGATCGGGTGGCGTCCCGCGCGGCTTCCGCCGATCGCCAGCGTCCACCCGTCTGACCGAAGTCGTAGATGAGCTGGCTCGCCGTCACGCCGAAGTTGAAGTAGTCGAACGTGGTGGAGGACCAGGGCGGTGCGGCCTGCACGGCCGCGGCGGTGGCGCCTGGCCGGGGCGAGAAGTTGCCGGTCGTGCGCTGGTAGCTGGCGCCGATGCTCACCTGCGGAAGGGCCCCCGAACGCGCCTGGTCGACCCGCCCGGCGGCGGCCTCGGTCGCCGTCCTTGCCTGGCGGACCGTCGGCTGGTTCGCGAGCGCGGTCTGGATCGCCCGCTCCAGCGTCAGGACGTGGTTGTTGGCCCGGGTGGCCGGGGGCTCGAGGGCCTGGGGAAGCGCAGCAGGCCGCAGCTCGCCCGTGTCGTCTCCTGGCGGGGTGGCGGGCACCCGTTCCGTCGCCGGAACATCGGGGATCGCTCCGGCGGCCGAGCCCGAGAGCGAAAGGACGCAGACGAAGACTGGGATCGCGACGGGACGCACCATGGACCACACGTATAAGCCGGCCGTGCGAGGCAACAAGCGGGCCATCCCGGACGGCCATTCGTGGAGGGGCCGCCAGGCGCGCACCCCGAATCGGGGTGTCCGAGATCCACACAGGTGTCAGCGGAGGCGCCAACACCCAGGGGGCCCTCTGGCGTGGCTCGACGGGCCGTCGGTCCGTGGGCCGCCTCGGCGTGGCGGGTCGGGCATGGTTCGGGGTCGCCACCGCCCGGCGCCCGGCTTGCTTGAGCCTGGGGCGGTGTCTATAAGCAGGCGCATCAGACACAGGTTGGTCACCGTCATCTTGCTCGGGGTCATCACCTCGGCCCTGTCTCTCGTGGCGCTGGTCCGGGTGATCTCCTCGACCACCGGTCAGCGCGTCGAGCGCGGTCGCGCCGGGGTCGAGGCCGAGCTGAGCGCGCTCCTGGCGTCGCCGCCCAGCCCGCCCGGTCCGCCCCGGCGCGATTCTTTCCCACGGCCCGCGCTCGTCGGCCTGCGCGCGGGATGGGCTCCGCGGGGCGGGCCAGACGGGCCAGAGCGGACGGACGCGGAGGGATCCGGCGAGACGCCCGACGAATGGCAGGCGGCGATTCGAGCCGCGGTGGAGGAGGCCTCCCGGCCATCCCCATCCCGAGCTTCGCCGCGGGTGATACGGGAAGCTCAGCTTCCAGGCGGGGTCCTGGTCGTCGCGGCCGCGGCCGCGGCTGGGCCCGCAGCTCGGGGGATCGCCTGGGCGGCCTATCTGGTTCCTCCCCCCACCTGGCTCCGCACCTGGCAGATCATCGTGGTGGCGCTCACCCTCGCCACGGCCCTCCTGGTCACCAGCGCCGTGGCCGCGGTCATCACCGTGAAGCGCGGGGCCGCGGCCCTCAACCAGGCTCTGGATGGGCTCGCCACCGATCTCACCACCCCGGTCCCACGTCCGCGCTTGCGCGAGCTCAGCGACGTGGCCGATGGCATCGCCCGGTTGGCGCACCGCCTGACCCGGTCGCGCGAGCTGCAGGACGACATGGGGCGCGAGCTGGCGATGAAGGATCGGCTGGCGGCGCTGGGTCGGGTGGCGGCCGGGGTGGCCCACGAGGTTCGCAATCCGCTCGCGTCCATCAAGCTGCGCCTCGATCTGGCGGTGAGCGGGGCGGGCCCCCGCCTTCCCCCGGTGGTGGTGGAGGCCATCGCCCACGCCTCGGGTGAGATCGCCCGCCTCGATCGTCTGGTGGCCGACCTGCTGGTGGTGGCGAGTCCGGGGATAGGCCCGCCCGTGTCGACCGAGATCGGCGCCCTGGTGCGGACGCGGGTGGAAGCGCTCGCGCCCTGGACCGCCGTGCGCGGGGTCGCGGTCCAGGTCGAGGGCCAGGCCCTGGCCTCGGTGGATGTGGATGCTCTGGCGCGCGCGATCGACAACCTGGTGCGCAACGCCGTCGAGGCCTCGCCCCCGGATGGACGCGTGCACATCGCGGTGGGGCTCCGCGGCGACGCGGCCACCATCCGCGTGGAGGACCACGGCGCTGGCGTCCCGGCGGCACGGGTCCCCGAGCTCTTCGAGCCGTTCTTCACCACCAAGCCGAACGGCACCGGCCTCGGTCTCGCCATCTGCCGCTCGATCGCCCGCGCACACGGCGGCGACGTCACCTTCACCCGCCGGCAGAACGACGCCACCACCTGCGTCGAGCTGACGGTGGCTCGCTGGTCGTCGGCGCGTGCTGGCGCCGCAGCCGCGGCCGCGGCCGCGGCCGGCCGCGAGGCGGCGGTGGTGGTCGACGGGTCGGGTGACGCGGCGTCGGGCTTCGGGACGCCCGCGGCATGACCGCCCCCGAGCCGGGCAGCGTCCTCATCGTCGAGGACGACGACGGGCTGCGCGAGGGCCTCGCCAGCGTGGTCCGCGCGCTCGGGCTCGAGGCCCTGCCCGCCGCCGGCCTGACCGAGGCCAGGGCCCTGATGCGCGCGCACGCCGTGGACTGCATGCTGCTCGACATCCGCCTGCGCGACGGTGACGGGCTCGACTACCTGCGAGAGGTCGGCGCGGGGCCGCATGCCGACCTGCCGGTCATCGTGGCCACGGCCTACGGCGACAGCGCGCGCACCATCCGGGCAATGCGGGATGGGGCCTTCGACTACGTGACCAAGCCCTTCGACCTGCCGAAGCTGCAGGCGGTGGTCGAGCGCGCGGTCAGGCACCACCGCCTCACCCGGACCTTGCCCGTCTCCCCGCCGCCGGCCTTGCCCGAGCGTGGTGGTCTGGTGGGGGCCAGCATGGCGATGCTCGGGATCTGGAAGCTCATCGGGCGTGCGGCCGCCTCGACCGCCCCCGTGCTCATCACCGGCGAGACCGGGACGGGAAAGGAGCTGGTCGCGCGCGCCATCCACGACTACTCCGAGCGCAGCGCCGAGCCGTTCGTCGCCGTGAACCTGGCGGCCTTGCCGCCCGCCCTCATCGAGAGCGAGCTCTTCGGTCACGAGAAGGGGGCCTTCACCGGCGCGGCCCAGCGCCACCACGGGCGGTTCGAGCTGGCCGGGGCCGGGACGTTGTTCCTCGACGAGATCGGGGATCTGGAGCTGTCGCTGCAGACCAAGCTCTTGCGGGTCCTGCAGGACGGCGGGTTCGAGCGGGTCGGGGGGGGTGAGGCCTTGCAGAACCACGCGCGGATCCTGACCGCCACCAACAAGCCGGTGCGTCCGGACCGCGAGGCGCCCGGCGGCGAGTCGCCGGGCCCCCAGGGCAGCCTGCGCGAGGATCTGTACTACCGTCTATCGGTCATCGAGATCGACGTGCCACCGCTCCGCGCGCGCCGCAGCGACATCCCCCTGCTCGCGGCGCACGCGCTCCAGGTGACACCCGCCCGGGCGATCTCCGAGGAGGCGATGGCCCGGCTGCTCGCCTACCGCTGGCCGGGCAACGTGCGCGAGCTGTTTCACAGCGTGCAGCGGGCGGCGGTCCTGTGTGGGGGCGACATCATCGACGTCGACGACCTGTCCGAGGCGATCCGCAGCGCGGGGCAGCCGGGGCGCCCGGACGATCCCCTCGACGAGCTGCCGCTGCGCGAAGCCGTCGCGGCGCTCGAGCGCCGGCTGGTGGTCCAGGCCCTGCAGCGCGCGGGCGGAAATCGATCGGAGGCCGCGCGCCGGCTCGGCATCAGCCGGGCGCAGCTGTACGCCAAGCTCGACGAGTTCGGAATGGGTGGCCGCGCAGACGGCGGCTCGAAGCCCTGACCGGCTCGGCCCCGGGCCCGGCGCGGACCCCGAATTTTCGAGCGACGAGGCGCGCGCCCGGCACCTCGCAGCACCGCCGCCTGGTGTAGGGTGGCACGCCAGCATGTGCCGATTCCTCGCCAGAGCTTCCTCGATTCCCCGCGTGCGTGGGTCGCGCGCGATCCGGTGCGCGCTCCTCGTCGGGAGCTGCCTCGGCTCGGCCGCGGTGGCCGCCCCCGCCCCCGCCGCCCCAGCCCCCGGCCCGCTGCCAGGCGCATCCCCCCCTCCAATCCGTGCTGCCGCTCCCGCTGCCGACGCGGCGCCGGTCTCCGCCCCCGTCACCCCCCAAGGCGGACCGCCCGCGGTGCCGCTCTTCCGCGATCCCCGGGCCGCCGTGGATCAGCGGGTGGGCGATCTCCTGATGCGCATGACCTTGCCCGAGAAGGTGGCCCAGCTTCAGTCGGTGAACTGGGAGCACACCCGCCTCTACGATGACAGGACCCGGCTCTTCTCGCCCGAGCGGGCCAGGGCCCTCATCGCCCTCGGCATCGGCCACGTGACCCGCCCCGGTGACGCCCACGACGCCCGTGGGGCCGCCGAGCTCGCCAACGCGATCCAGCGCTTCCTGGTCACCGAGACCCGCCTCGGGATTCCGGCCATCCTGCACGAAGAGGCGCTCCACGGCTTCGTCGGGCCGAGCGCCACCAGCTTCCCTCAGGCCATCGCGCTCGGCGCCACCTTCGATCCCGCGCTGGTCGAGCGGGTCTTCACCGCCACCGCCCGGCAGATGCGCGGTCGCGGGGCGACGCAGGCGCTCGCCCCGGTGGTCGACGTCGCCCGCGACGCCCGCTGGGGCCGGATCGAGGAGACCTACGGCGAAGATCCCTTCCTGGCGGCGCGCATGGGCGTGGCCGCGATCCAGGGCCTGCAGGGCCGCCGCTCCTCCGATGACACGCCCATCGGCGCCGAGCACGTCCTCGCCACCGCCAAGCACTTCGTCGGGCACGGCACCCCCGAGGCTGGGCGGAACACGGCCCCCGGGAACTTCTCGCCGCGGGTCCTGCGCGAGGTCTTCTTGCCGCCCTTCGAGGCCGTGGTGCGCGAGGCCCGGGTTGGCAGCGTCATGGCCAGCTACAACGAGGTCGACGCGATCCCCATGCACGTGAACCGCGACCTGCTGATGAACGTCTTGCGCTGGGAATGGGGCTGGAAGGGGCTGGTGGTGTCCGACTACTTCGGGATCGCGGAGCTCGAGCGCCGCCACCACGTCGCGGCGGATCTGCGCGAGGCCGGCCGGCGCGCCCTGCTGGCCGGAGTGGATCTCGAGCTGCCCGAGGCCGAAGGCTTCGCGCACCTCGCCGAGGACGTCGCGTCCGGGATGCTGTCGGCGTCGGCGATCGACGTGGCGGTCGGGCGGGTCCTGCGCGCCAAGTTCTTGCTCGGGCTGTTCGAGTCGCCCTACGTGACCGTCGCCTCCGGTCCCGACCAGCTCGGGGCCGAGACCGCCGCCGACCGGGCCCTCGCCCGGCGTGCCGCCGAGGAGGCCATCGTCCTCCTGAAGAACGAGGGTCGGGTGCTGCCGCTCGATCTCCGTCGCATCCGCACCCTGGCGGTCGTCGGCCCGAACGCGGCGGTCTGTCGCCTCGGGGGCTACAGCGGGACCCCGCTGCACAAGGTGAGCGTCGCCGACGGCATTCGCGCCCGCCTGGCGGGAGCTCCCATCAAGGTGCTGGTCGCCGAGGGGTGCGGGCTGACCCAGGGCGGTCGCGGCTGGCGCGACGATCTGGTCGTTCCGGCGGATGCGGCGGTCGACGCCCGCCTCATCGCCGAGGCCACGCAGGCGGCACGGGCCGCGGACGCCGTGGTGCTGGTGCTCGGGCTCAACGAGCAGCTGTCGCGCGAGGGCTGGGCAGACACCCACCGCGGCGATCGCTTCGATCTCGAGCTGCCGGGGCGACAGATGGATCTGGCGCGGGCGGTGCTCGGCCGTCACGACAAGCCGGTGGTGGTGCTGCTGCTCGGCGGCGGTCCGGTGACCATCTCCGAGCTCGCCGCGACGGCGCCCGCCATCCTCGAGGGCTTCTACCTCGGCCAGGAGACTGGCACCGCGGTGGCCGGGATCCTCTTCGGGGACGTGAGCCCGGGCGGGAAGCTCCCGATCACCTTGCCGCGGCACACCGGCACCGTTCCGATGTACGCCGCCTACAAGCCTTCGGCGCGCCGGGCTTACCTCTTCGAGGAGCCCGGGCCCGAGTGGCCCTTCGGGCACGGGCTCTCGTACACCACCTTCCAGTACAGCGACGTGAAGGCCTCCCCCGATCGCTTTCAGACCGACGGGCACACCACCATCTCGGCGACCGTCACCAACACGGGCCCCGTGGCCGGGGACGAGGTCGTGCAGCTCTACGTGCACGATCTCGTCTCGTCCGTGACGCGACCGGTGCAGGAGCTGAAGGGGTTCAAGCGGGTCCACCTGCAGCCGGGAGAGGCGGCCCACCTCGATTTTGCCCTCGGACCGGCGGAGCTGGCCTTCTACGACATCGAGATGCACCGGACGGTCGAGCCCGGCAGGTTCGAGGTCATGGTGGGGGGCAGCAGCGTCGGCGCGCCGCAGGCCAAGCTCGACGTGGTTCCGCGCTGATCGCGCCCGCCGAATGCGCCCGCCGCTCGCCGGCCCTTCGCGGCCGCGGCCGCTGCCGCGGCAGCCGGGCGCGATGCGCGCGCCCCACGAAAGGGTGGTGCCGGGACCGCCGGGGTAACTTTCGGGTCTTGGCCCACCCTTGGCCCTCTCTCGGCCCCGCAAGGCACCAGAAGGAGACAACCCGATGAGGAATTGCTGGCGACGTCAGGTCTCGACCCTGGTGTTCTCATTGACGTCGGCGCTCGGTGCGCTGTGGCCTGGCGTTTCGAAGGCCGACTACGTCGGCAACAAGTACACGGATCCGACGACCGGACAGGTCCTCGAATACAACGTGTACGTTCCCGCCGGTTACGACCAGACCAAGAAGTACCCGCTCATGGTCTTCCTGCATGCCGCCAACACCAACCAGATCCCCCCGCCGCGGACCCTCGCGAGCGACGGGGTCGGGTGGACGGGCACCTTCCTCAAGTCCCCTTACCTGGCCACCGACCCGTCGTTCTTCATGATCCCCATCTCGCAGACCAACATGAGCGGCTGGGGCGAGGCGACGCAGCCCATCTCGACGCCGGAGAAGTTCGAGGGGGAACTGACCATCAAGGTCCTGAAGTCCGACGTCATGACCAAGTACAACATCGATCCCAACCGCCTCTACATCACCGGGCCCTCGATGGGCGGCCGCGGGACCTGGGACATCTTGCGCCGGTACCCGACCCTCTTCGCGGCTGCAGCTCCCGCGGCGGCACCGGCCTCACCGGACGACGCCGCCCTCTTCCTGAACCAGAACATCTGGGCCATCTGTGGCGAGGTCGATCCCATCGTGCAGGGGGAGCGGGACGCCGTCGATGCCATCCGCAAGCTCGGCGGAAACCCGATCTACACCGAGCTCGCGGGCCACGGGCACGACAGCTGGCGGTGGGTCTACCCGGATCCGCAGTTCGTGCCGTGGATCTACGCGCAGCGGCTGGGGATCCCCTGGTGGACCGTCAGCAAGCCGCCGGTGGCACCCTTCACGGGCGGCACCCCGGTGGCGACCCTGACGGCAAACCAGCCGGTCACCATGCCGCCGGCCAACCTGCCGACCAGCTTCGGGGGCGCCCCCGGCACTGCTGGCGGAGGAGCCGGAGCGCCCGGGAGTGGCAGCGGCGGGGCGGCGGTGCCCTCGGGCACCGGCGGCAAGCCGGGTGGGGGAGCTGGTGGCGCCGTCGGTGCCGTCGGCACCGGGAGCTCCAGCAATGTCGGCACCGGCGGAGGCACCTCCGGGACGACACCGGCTGGCACCGGGGGCGAGGTGCTGGCCGGCACGGGCGGGGCGGCTCCGACTCCATCGTCGTCGTCCGGGGGCGCGCCGGGCGCACCGGGCGCACCCGGATCGACGGCTCCGGGTGCGGCGGCGACCGGTGGCTCGGGGGTCGCGACGGCGGGCACCGGTGGGGGTGCGGCCTCGGGCCCGAACCAGAGCGGCAGCGGCTCGAGCAGCGGCGGCGGCTGCAGCTACGGTGGACGAGCGACCCGTGCGGGCGGGCTCGGCCTGCTGGCCGGGCTGGCTTTGCTGGCCTCGCGGCGTCGCCGCGGACACGAGCGCCGTCGTCAAAGCGAGCCGTCAAACCCCTGATCGCGATCGCGATCGCGGCCGTGGTCGTGGCCGTGGTCGAACCCGTGATCGTGGCCGTGCACGTTCCGTGCACGTGGGGAACGCCCCCGCGGGCGTGATCGACCTGGTTCAAGAGCTCCGAAGACCCGACCGCTGATTCCGACTTGCTCCGCGTCGCGGCTCGTGGCTCACGTCGACCGTGGGCCACCGTAGATGGCGCCGCCGGTGCGCTGGTAGGCGCGCAGGACCTCGGCGGCCTCGTCGCGACGCACGGCCAGTGTCACGGCGATCCCGCGCCGCTCGAGGACCGCGGCCCACCCGTCGGGCTTCGGTCCCTCGTCGAACCCGATGGCCTCGGCGTCTTCGGTGGTCGCGCCGCACACGAGGCGGGTGACCCCTGCCCAGACCAGGGCCCCGAAGCACTGACAGCACGGCTCGGTGCTCGTGACCAGCGTCAGCGGCAAGGTGCCGGGCAGCGCGCGTCGTCCGGCCGCCTTCTCGGCGCGCATGAGCGCCACGATCTCGCCGTGCGCGATGGAAAAACCGCTGGAGAGCACGCAGTTGACCCCGACCGCCAGCAGGCGATCCTCGTGAAAGACCGCGGCGCCGAAGGGACTGCCCCCGGTGTCCACGTTGCGGCGGGCGAGCCCGATGGCGAGCTTCATCCGGGCATCGTCCGAATCGAGCGGGCCCGCCGCGGCGGCCAGCTCGTCCGCCCAGGTCGGAACATCGATGGTCAATGTCGATGTCCGCGCGTCGTCGGTCGCGGGTTGGGCCCGATCTCGTATCTCCAGAATTTCGCTCACCGGGCAACCTTACCCCCGCCCGGGGCGGGGCCGCCAGCGGGGCCATGTGAGCCCACCATGTCCACCACCTCGACTGCGCGAGGCCGTGCGGCGGCCGGGAATGTGTGGGATTATGGCCGGCAGGTTCGCTGTCCAAGTTCGACGCTCGCCCGCGGCTCCCAACGCGCGCGGGCAGAAGGGGAGGTCGCTTCGATGTCGCTGCTCAGCACCCGCACCTGGGACGAATGGATTCGGCTCTACGGACAGAGCCACCAGCACCCCGTGAACCGCGTCTGTCACACCATCGGGATCCCCGCGATTGCGGGTTCCATTTTGCTCGGCCTCGGGGCCGCCCTCGGCCTGCACCGCCTGCTCCCGGTCGCCATCGGGCTCTTCGTGGCGGGATGGATCTTCCAGTTCGTTGGCCACGCCTTCGAGGGCAAGCCGCCCGAATTTCTCAAGGACTGGCGCTTCGTCTTCGTGGGCCTGCGGTGGTGGCTGGCGAAGGTCCGCGGCAGGGCCTGAGCCTGCGCATGGGTCCGGCACCGGGTGGGCTCATCGTTCGCCGCGCGGAGAGATCCGACTACCCCACCTTCGTGCGGCTGTTCCCCGAGCTGCAGGTGGATGATCCCGTACCCGAGCGGGTGGTGTGGGAGGTGGGGCTCGCGCCTTGGACCTGGATCGCCGAGGTGGCCGGCGGACGCCCTGGGGGCGCCTCGGCGCTTGGCTACCTCTATTGCCAGGAGTATCAGGACACCGGCTATGTGCGCCACGTGGTGGTGGACCCCCAGGCTCGTCGCGCCGGCGTGGGACGGGCGCTCATGCGGTTCGTGGGCGATGCGCTGCGCGAGGCCGGAAGGCGCCGCTGGTGTCTCAACGTCAAGCCGGGGAACCTGGCGGCCCTCGGGCTCTACGAGAGCCTCGGCCTCGAGGTGGCCTACCCGGCGGTCGTGCTGCGGCTGCCGTGGGCGGCCATGGCGGCGCTCGGCGCCCCGTCCGCTGCGGACGGCCTCGTGGTGCGGCTCCTCACACCTGAGCGCTTCGCGCTGGTCGAAGGGGGCTTCGCGTTGCCGAGGGGACAGCTCGAGGCGGCGGCGCGCCAGGGCCGGCTGCTCGTCGAGGCGATCTCGGAGCCGGTCGACCACCAGGCCCCGGTCGGGTTTGCGTCCTTCGATCTGAGCTCCCCGAGCTTCCCCAGGGCGTTCCCTTTTCGGCTCCGAGATGGGCGGGTCCTCGCGTCCCTGTTGCAGGCGTTGAAGGCCCACGCGCTTCCCGGCTTCGACCACGTCCAGCTGGTGCTCGAGCTCGTGAATTCGGACGAGCGCGCGGCCGTCGATCGGCTCATGACCGCCGGGGCGACCGTGCGCGACGAGGTGTTGCACCTCGCAGGCCGACCGTGATCCCGGGTTGACACTCGCGTGCGCGGGCGCGCGCGTGCGTGCGTGCACGGCGGTAACCTTCTTCGCGGGGGACCGTATCGTGGGTATGAAACTCCGCATCTCGTCGCGGCCGCCGCCGGGGGGCGCGGCCGTGCTCGCTGCACGCGCCCGCCCGCGCGCCGCGGATCTCCTCGGGCAAGCGGTGCATGCGACGGTGAAGGGAACGCTGCTCCTGCTCCTTGTCGGGCGCGTCGAGGCCAGCGCCAGCGCCGGTGCCGGTGCTGCCATCGCGACGGGCCCGACGGCGGGGCAGCCGGGGCGCACGGTCATGCTGGAGCTGTTCACGTCGCAGGGCTGCAGCGCGTGCCCGGGCGCCGACGCCTTCGTGCGCGCCCTGCCGGCGCTCGGGTACGGACGGGATCGGGTCGTGCCGCTCGCCTTCCACGTCGACGACTGGGATGACCTCGGCTGGCACGATCCGTTCGCGTCCCCGACCTTCTCGGCCCGACAGAGGGCCTACGTCCGCTCCGGGATGCTGGTGGGGCCCGAGGGCGAAAGGGCGATCTCCGGGGCCTACACCCCCCAGATGATCATCGATGGCCACGTCCACTTTTCTGGCCAGCAGAGGCAGCGCGCAATCGCCGAGATCGAGCGCGCGGCCGCCAGTCCCCCGAGGGTGGTTCTCGTCGCGCGTGCGGCGCTCCTGCCCACCGTGGCAGCCGGAGCAAACGGAGTGACCGACGCTGGGGTCCAGGTGCGGGTCGAGATCTCGCGGCCGGATCGGCCAGCGCTCGCCTCCTCGACCGACGGGAACGCGAGGCGCGACGTGGTCCGGCCAGAGGATCGCCTTCCCGCCACCTGGCGCTTGTGGGTGGCGGTCGTGCAGCGCGCGGCGCGAACCGCGGTCGCACGGGGGGAGAACGGAGGCGAGACCCTCGAGGAGGCCGCCGTCGTTCGCCGGTTGTCCGCTGGGCTGGCCCTCGCCGATGCCAAGGGACGGCCGGTCGAGGTCCTGTTGACGGTCCCCCGCGAGCTCGAGGCCGGACAGATGGAGATCGTCGCGTTCGTCCAGGACCTTCGCAGCCTGCAGATCCTCGCGGTCACCAGCACCGGCCTCGACCCACGGCCTTGACTCCCGGCGGGTCATCCCCACGTTCTCGACATGACAAAACCACGCCCCTGGACCCAGCCGTGCACCTCCACCCGCACCTCCACCTGCACCGCCCGCGTGATCCGCAGCGGACTCCTTGTCGCTGGACTGGCGCTGTTGCCCCTCGCCATCGCCCGCGCGGAGAGTCCCGCCCAGAGCGCGGGGAACACGCTCGAACGGAAGGGCAATGTCGAGGAGAAGGCCGCCAACGCCGAGAAGACCCGTGGCAAGGTCCTCGAGAAGAAGGGGGAGGCCGTCGAAGCCGCCGGCGACAAGGCCGACGATGCAGCGACCGAGGCCCGCGGCAAGCACATGAAGAAGAAAGGCAAGGCGCTGGTCAAGGCGGGAGAGGCCCGAGGCGACGCCGCCGAGGAGATGGAGAAGTCCGGCAACAAGGTCGAGAAGGCCGGCGTCAAGGCCGACGAAGAGGTCCACAAGGCCAAGGTGAAGGCCGCCAAGCCCTGATATCGGCTGAAATCAAGGGGGTATCGACTGGCTCCACCAACGGCTGGGCGGGATGGAGATCTCCCCGCCCAGCCGGACAGCCGAACCGCCACCGACCGGTCCCTGGCCTCGGGACCGCGGGCGGAGTGTCGTTTTTTGGATCCACTCACCGGGCGGGGTCAAAATTGTCTTTTGGCGCCGATCCGCTAGGATTTATGCTGTTTTTGAGACCATTCCCGACATCCTCAGGATCGGTAACTGGCTTTGCGAACCTAACCGCGGGGGCGCCTTCGCCGAAATCCGAGTGCAAGTGGGTGCGTAGACTGGTAAGAAAGTCTGCTAAGCGCCGGATGCCGACCTCACCCAGAATTCCCATCTTGTCGCCTTTCGCCCGAGCCTAACCCGTCGCATCTCCCGCCAATCTCCCTTTCTTGCGCCTTTCTTGCCACCTCGAATCTCCAGCCCCAGCCGCCCCGCTCAGTCGTCGAAGCCAGCCAGTCATTGATGCCAGTCTGGCGGCCGCCGACGACCTCTCCGGGCCCGGTTGCAAGAATGCCCAGTCTCGACTCATCACTCACCAACGATCCATCACAGAACAGGAAGTCACATGGAAAAACGGCTCTACGTAGGGAATCTCGCATACTCGGTAACGGAAGTTGATCTTCGCGACGCCTTCAGCGCAGAAGGCTACGAAGTCAGCGAAGTCAAGGTGGTGATGGACCGAGAAACGGGCCGTCCGCGTGGCTTTGCGTTCGTCGAGATGGCCACCGAGGAAGGTGCCCAGAAGGCGATCGCGAATCTGAACAACCGCGAATTGCAGGGGCGTCCCATCACCGTCAATGAGGCGCGCGAGCGCTCGGGTGGCGGCGGCGGTGGCGGTTACCGTGGCGGCGGGGGTGGTGGTGGCGGTGGCTACGGCGGCGGCGGCGGCGGCGGCGGCCGTGGTGGTCGTGGCGGCGGCGGGGGCGGGGGTCGCTGGTAGTTCATTGGGTGAGGGCGCCCTGACTGGTTTGGTCGGTGGCGCCCATGCCTCCTTGGTGGCCTTCTCCGCATCGTGCCGCAGAGCACGAGGATGATCCGGGGAGGTCGACGTTCGTGCGAGTCTCGAGCCGATGAACCTCGACGCCGGCTGGATTCTCGGTTCTCTCGTGGTTTCGGGGATCGGGTTCGTCTTGTTCGAGTACGGTCGGCGCATGCGCCGGTTGCCTCAGGCGCTGACGGGAGTCGCCCTGCTGGTCTACCCGTACTTCGTCCCGGCCGTCGTGCCGATGCTGATCGTCGCGGCCGTGGTCCTGGCGCTCTTGTGGCTGGCCGTCCGGCTCGGTTGGTGAGCCTGGCGCATCTGTTCAGGCGAGCAGAGCGCGCCTTTCCCACGCGGAGCGAGAGAGGCGGGGGGACCTGCGAGCGGCAGCGAGCCGAGTCCCCGATGTCATAGACAACCTCACGCCGCGCGCAGGCGCTCGATGACGGTCGGGTGGGCCCGGACATCGAAGACCACGCCATCCTCGTCGTAGCGTTCCCCCAGCACCTCGCAGTGGGCAAAGATCTCGCCCCGCAGGCTCTGCCGGCTGTAGGGGATTCTCACTTCGCCCTCGACCAGATCGCGGGCGAAGAACGCGATCAGATGCGCGCGCAGGGAGGCCATGTCGTGCGGTCGGCGCGCCGACATGATCACCGCATCGGGCCAGCGCGCCTGGAGATCCGCGCGGCGGGCCTCCTCGGCCGCCGTGTCGCCCACCCGATCCATCTTGTTGAAGACCAGCAACCTCGGCACGTCCCCGGCGCCGATCTCGTTCAGGACCTCGGCGGTCACGGTCAGCTGGCGTTCGAAGTTCGGATCGGAAGCGTCGACCACGTGGGCCAGCAGGCCAGCCTCGAGCGCCTCGTCGAGGGTGCTCTTGAACGAGGCGACCAGGCCATGGGGGAGCTTGTCGATGAACCCCACGGTGTCCGAAACCAGGATGCGCGGCCGAACCTCCGGGCTGAGGGCGCGCACGGTGGTCTCGAGCGTGGCGAAGAGCTTGTCCGCCACGTAGACCTCGCTGCCGGTGAGCGCGCGCATGAGCGTCGATTTTCCGGCGTTCGTGTAGCCCACCAGCGCGACGCGGTTCATGTCCCGCCGTCGCGCCCGCTGGGTCCCTTGCTCCTCGGCCAGGGACGCGATCTCCCGGGTCAGCTCGGCGATGCGGTCGCGGATCTTTCGACGGTCGAGCTCGAGGCTGGACTCGCCGGCGCCCTTTCCGCCGATGCCCCCGCGCTGCCGATCACGTCCCTTGCCGGCCTCGCGCAGCCGCGGCACCAGGTACTGCAGCCGCACGATCTCGACCTGGGCCTTGGCCATCCGCGAGCGGGCGTGGCGGCGGAAGATCTCGAGGATGACCGCGGTCCGGTCGAGCACCTCGGCGCCCGTGGCGCGCTCGAGGTTGCGGGCCTGCGAGGGCGTGATGTCGTGGTCGACCAGCACGAACCCCACCGCGGGCTCGGCGCCGGCGGGGCGATCGTCGTTCGCCCGGTCCTCGCGCCCGCGCCGACCGGAGGCCAGCGCGGACCTGGCGGCCTCCCAGGCGGCGCGGGTGGCGCCGTCGAGCCCTTCCGGGTCGGCGCCGTCCTCGTCCTCGTCCTCGTCCTCGGCTTCGGTATCGTCTTCGTGCTCGGCCTCGGCGGTCGCAGCGTCGTCTCGTTCCCGGTGCCGGTCGTCGTCGTCCTCTGGCTCATGCCCTTGCCCCTCCCCGTCCTCCGGAGGCGTCGCGCTCTGCTCGCCGGAGCCGGTCAGGGCCTGGAGCTCCTCGAGCTTGCCGCTGCCGATCACCGTGCCGGCGTGCAGGGTTCGCCGCTTCTGCGTGATGGTGGCCGCCACCGTGATCCCGAGCGTACGCGCCAGCCGGTGCATCTCGGCGATCGACGAGCGGAAGGCTCCGTCGTCGGCGTCGGGTAGCTGGACGGCAATCAGGACGGCGCGCGGAGGCTCGGCGTCCGGGTCGGACAGGGTGGACATGGACCGATCAGTATAGCCGGCCCGTCCCGATTCACCGTCCCATCGCTCGAGCTCAGCCTTCCGGGCCCAGCCAGTGTCGATCCAGCCAGTCGAGAGAGACGGGGGTCGTTCGCAGCGTGAGATCGAGCGCCCGCGCCGCCGCTTCGGACGCGTCTGGCTCCGGGGTGGGGCTGGCCGGCGCATAGGCGCGCGCGTAGAGCACCCAGTTCGAGAGCTGAAAATGGTGCAGCAACGGCTCGAAGCGCCGCCCCACGTAGCTCTCGAGGACGGCCTGGGCCTCGTCGGTCCCGGGACAGGCGGTGAGCGCCACGGCCGCCTCGAACAGGAGCGCGCGCAATTCCTCGAAGGCGCGCTCCGGGTCGGCCGACACGCTCGCCAGCAACGCCTCGAAGCCTGCGGGCGACAGCCCGGCCTGCTCGGCCGCCTCGGCCATGATCGGGACCTGCGAGACGATGAAGTCCGACTCGGGCACGACCGAGATCAGGCGCCCCACCAGGTAGAGATCGAAGGCGCTCGCGATGGCCTCCCCGAGCAGCAGCGCACGGGTAGAGAGCGGTCCGGGGCCGGCGCCGAGGAACTTGCCCGCGAGGTGGTGCCACGCGGTGTGGGCCACCACGTCGGGGGTGATGTGCGCGTCGCACAGCACGCTGGATTCGGCGGTCTGTGACCAGTAGGTGAGGTTGAGGAACAGCGCCCGATCCCAGCTCGCCCGCTCGCCCGCCTCGGGGACCTGGAAGCGATGCTGCGCCTTCCGGACCGCCGCGCGCAGCCGCGCATAGATGCCGACGTGGCGGAACGAGGCCTCATCCCCGATCGTGAGCTGGTCGAGACCGAGGGTGCGAAACTTCATGCCCCCGCCAACCGTCGGCGCCAGCCGGCCCTGCACATGGGGCTCACCCTACGCCGACGGACCCCGCGGGGGCAAGCGGGCCGGCACCTGGGAGCCGGGTCGATGGATCAGGCCTCGGTCAGCGCGGCGATCTCGCGTTCGACCGTCTCCCACTCCGCGATGAGGGCCTCGATGCGCGGGCCGAGCGCCGCCTCCTCCTGCTCGAGGGCCGTGCGCTCGGCCGGGCTCCTGGAGCCGTAGAACGCCGGGTCGGCGAAGCTCGCCATCAGCGCATGCTTGCGGGCCTCGACGAGCTCGATGTCCCGGAGCAGCTGATCGCGTCGCTTCGGTAGCTGGGCGGCCCGGTTGCGGCGGCGCTTCTGTTCCTCCCAGCTGTCGCCGGCCTTGTTCTCGCCGGCTTTGTTCTGGCCGGCTTTGCCGGGGAGGCTGGCTGCGCGCGCGCCGCCGCCGTCCGGATCGGCCGCGACGGCGCGCCTGGCCCGCCCGATCACGGCGTCGGCGTCGAGGTGATCGTCCCCGCAGCGCGCGAGGTATTCGAGGTAGGTACCGGGAAAATCGCGCGGCCCGCCGGCGGTGAGCTCGATGATCCGGGTGGCCAGCCGCGAGACGAACCAGCGATCGTGCGACACGAAGATCACCGTGCCGGCAAAGGCCTCGAGCGCTTCCACCAGCGCGTGGATGGCCTCGAGATCCAGGTGGTTGGTGGGCTCGTCCAGCACCAGCACGTTCGGCCGTTGCACCACGAGCAGGGCGAAGATCAGGCGCGCCGCCTCGCCTCCCGACAGGAGGCCCACCGGCTTGTTCGCCTCGTCGCCCGAGAACAGCACCCGCCCGAGGTGCCCGCGCACGAAGGTCGGCCCCTCGCTGGGGCAGACGGCGGCCAGCGTCTCGAAGGGGGTTGCCGTCGGATCCTGCAGGACCTCCCGGTGATCCTGCGGAAAATACCCGACCCGCACCTCGTGTCCCCAGCGGGCCTGCCCCTGGTCCGGGGGCAGCCGGTCGACCAGGATCTTGAGCAGGGTCGACTTGCCGAGGCCGTTCGGCCCGATGATGGCAATCCGCTCCTGGCGGCGCACGACCAGCGACACATCGCGCAGGACCGCCTTGTCCCCGAAGGACTTCCCGACCCCGCGGATCTCGAGGACCTCACGTCCGCTCGGTCGCTCGGGGGCGATCTGGAAGACCGGCGTGCGCCGGGAGGTCGCCGCCAGCTCTTCCACCTCGATGCGCTCGATCTGCTTGAGGCGACTTTGCGCCTGGCTGGCCTTGGTGTTCTTGGCCCCGAAGCGATCGACGAAGGCCCGCTTGCGGGCAATCTCCTCCTCCGCGCGCTCCACCGAGGCTTCCTTCCGGCCCCGGGCCGCCTGCTTCTCGAGCACGGCGGTGGAGTAGTTGCCGGTGTAGGCGGTGATGGTCCCGTAGTCGACGTCGAGGGTGTGGGTGGTCACGTTGTCGAGGAAGCGCTGATCGTGCGAGATGACCACCGCGCACCCCGCATAACGCCCCAGGAACTTCTCGAGCCAGCGGATGGTGAGGATGTCGAGGTGGTTGGTGGGCTCGTCGAGCAGCAAGATGTCGGCGCCGCCGATCAGCACCTGCGCCAGCAGGACCCGCAGCTTGAAGCCCCCCGACAGGGTCCCGAGCGGCGCCCGGTGCACGGCGATCGGGATGCCGAGGCCCTCGAGCACCTCGCTGGCGCGCGCCTCGAGGGTGTAGCCGTCGTGCGCCGCGATGAGGTCCTCCAGATCGCCGAGCCGGCCGGCATCGAGGAGGACGCCGGCGCCGCCGCTCGTCGGCCCATCCGCGTCCGCGCTCGCGCTCGCGAGGCGGCGTTGCTCCTCGAAGGCATTCCACACGATGGGATCCCCGCGCATCGCGAGATCGAGGATCACCGATTGGTCGTCGAGAAACCGATCCTGGCGCAGCACCCCCACCCGGGCCCTCTTCGGCAGGCTGAAGGTGCCGCCGCTGGCCGCCTCGTCCCCGGCCAGGATGCGCAGGAAGGTGGTCTTGCCGGACCCATTCGCACCGACCAGCCCGTAGCGCGCCCCGGCATTGAGCTGCAACGCCACACCCTCGAAGAGGGTGCGTGCGCCATATTCCTTGGCCAGGCCGAGCGTCGCGATCATGGACGGGCGAAAGCTAACCCGCCGCGCCCGGTCGGGCACCAGCATTTGCGGTGACGCTCCGTCGCCGGGCTCGGATCGTCGGCCGAATATGATGCTATTTCGAAGGCGGTGCACTAGTCTTCCCAGACACCCCCTTCTCTGACCGAAGCCGCCATGATCCAGCGCACCTACGCGCCCGTCGCTCTCGCGGCGTGGCTCATCGCTCCGGGCTGCACCGGTCACATCGGTGGATCTTCGGGGCCGGTGGCAGGCCCGGCGGGGGCGGGCGGCGCAAGCTCAGCCGGCGCAGGGACCGCCCCGGCGACCTTCGCCTTGCCCCCGTCGCCCACCAGCATCCCGGCGGCCGATCCCTGCCGGAGTGGCGTCCCGGGACCGCGCCGGATGCGACGCCTCAGCGCCGCCGAGTTCGCCGCCAGCGTTCGGGCCATCTTCAATGACCCGACCACCCCCGTGACCACCGTCTTCAGCGATCCATCGGTCCTCGGCTTCTCGGTCGACGCCAACGCGCTCCTGGTGCAGGGCCTCAACGCCTCCCAGCTCATGGACAACGCCGAGGCGGTGGCGAGCTGGGCGGTCGCGAACGGCAAGCTGTCGCAGTTCGCGACCTGCACCAGCGTGGATGCCGCCTGCGCCCAGCAGTTCATCCAGGCCTTCGGTCGCCGCGCCTTCCGGACCACCCTTGCCGACTCCGACCCTCGCATCGCGACCTACGGCAAATTGTTCCTGGCTGAAAGCTCGTTCGAGGGGGCGGCCGAATCGGTGATCTCGGCCATGCTGCAATCCCCGTATTTCCTCTACCGCAGCGAGCGCGGGACCCTCGGGACGCCCGGAGCATTCGCCCTCACGCCCTTCGAGGTGGCGAGCGCGCTCGGCTACCTGCTGACGGGCAGCATGCCGGACGATCCGCTGCTGGCCGCGGCCGACGCGGTGGCCTCGGGGAGCCTCGGGCTCGGCGCGATGCTCGACGCGCAGGCTTCGCGCTTGCTCGCGGCGGAGAGCCCGAGCCACAGCACGGCGATCCTCGGCTTCATGGGTGGCTGGCTCGGGCTCGATCGCCTCTACACGACGGCCAAGGACGACACCGTCGCGACGTTGACCACCGCCATGCGCGACGACATGGCGGCCGAGACCCGTAACTTGATCCTCGAGGCGTTCGATGGGCCGATCTCCGGAGGGTCCGCAGCGTCCGCGGGGTCCTTCGCGAGCCTGCTCACCGCGGATCATTCGTACCTCAACCAGGATCTCGCGGGCTACTACGGGCTCGATCCCACCGGCCTCACGTCGGCGTTCACCCGGGTCGTGTTCACCTCGAGCACCCGGCGGGACCGAGGCCTGCTGGCGCACGGCACGTTGCTCAACGGTTATGCCCGCCCCGACGCGTCCTCGCCGACCCAGCGCGGGCACCTGGTGCGTTCGCGGCTGCTGTGTCAGCCGGTTCCCCCCCCACCCGCCAACGTCAACACGACCTTGCAGCCGGCGGCCACCGCGCGCACCACCCGTCAGCGCATCGAGAACGAGCACTCCCTCGGCGCGTGTGACAGCTGCCATCGGCTGATGGACCCGATTGGCTTCGGCTTCGAGCACTACGACGGCTTCGGGCGTTACCGCGACGACGAGAACGGCGTGGCCATCGACGCCACCGGGACGGTCTTCGACACCAACCCGCGGGATGGCAGCCCCACCTTCGATGGCCTCGGTGGTCCGGGCGGCCTTGCCGCCTACCTGGCGAGCGATCCCGACGTGAACCAGTGCCTCGTGCGGTACTGGACCTACTATGCCTTCGGCTCGAGCGGATGGGCGGAGGATGCGTGCACCTACGATGCGATCGCCACCGAGGCGACCGCCCAGGGTTTTTCGCTGCGCGGGGTGCTGATGGGCATCTTGCATGCCCCGAATTTCACGACCCGGGTTCAAGATCCGTGAGCCAGATCCAGGCGGACGAGGGTCCGCGAAGCGCCTTCGTGAATCGGCCCGTGAGACGACCATGACGCCCACCCGCCGGCGGTTCGCGGGCAGCCTGGGCGCGGGGCTCCTGCTCGCGCCGTTTCTCTCGTTCGATCCGCGCCATCAGGGCGGCCTCGGGGCGCGTGCCGCCGTGGCCGCCGCGGCCCCCAGGGCCAAGCGGATCCTGCTCTTCTGCACCATGGGGACGTACCCACCCATCTGGACCCCCACCGGCCTCGACGGTGAGAGCATCACCACCTGGAGCGCGAGCACCTCTCCCCTCGCCGCCGTGAAGGACAGCGTGGTGCTGATCGAGGGGCTGCCGAGCGGCAACCCCGGCGACAACCACGGCAGCCCCGACGGCATCACCGGGCTCGGCTTCGGGTACTACGACGGCCAGCTCAAGATCTCGGTGGACCAGTTCGTCGCGAGCAAGCTGGTGGCCTCGGGGGTCAAGCGCCCCATCGCCTCCCTGCTCCTCGGGGCGGAGACCAACGCCTCCGGAGGGCGCACCATGTTCTACGGGGGAAGCGGCGGCAACAACCTGCCCACCATCGGCTCGCCCCTGTCCGCCTTCACCACCGTCTTCGGCGGGGCCATGCCAGCCGGCGTGACCTCCCAGGCGCTGCTCCAGCGTCGCAAGAGCATCCTCGACCTGGTGGCTGCCGAGGCGACCTCCCTCAAGGCCACCCTCGGGACCCTGGAGGGAGCCAAGCTCGACATTCACCTCGACTCCATCCGCCAGCTCGAAGGGAAGCTGTCCCAGGCGGTGGCACCAGCAGGCGGGTGCGTACGACCCGCCGAGCCGCCGGGCGATGGCACGTACACGTACATGAACGCCATGGACGCGATCGCGGCCAACGCGATCCACCAGGACATCATCGTGAGCGCCTTCGCGTGCGACATCACCCGGGTGGCGGCGCTGGAGTACGGGAACGACCAGATGCTGAAGGTCAACCTGCCCGGTCGGGTCCCCTACGACGACGAGCACGGCGGCTTCATCCACAGCGGCGCCGCCTCCGGCTACAAGAACCTGATCGAATTCGAGAAGTACCTGGCCGAGCAGTTCGTGGCCCTGATCGGCAAGCTCAAGAGCTTCCAGGACCCGGATGACGCGTCGAAGACCCTGTTCGACACGACCCTCCTCGCCTGGTGTCGGGACATGGGGGATGCGCAGAACCACGACCAGAAGTCCATGCGCTTCGTGCTGGCGAGCGGGGACCGCGGGTACCTGAAGACGGCGCCGGGCGGGCGCTACCTGACCTCGTCCGAGCGCCACGAGCGCGTCCTCTTGAACCTGTGCGAGGCGGTGGGGATCACCAGCTACGCGGGCTTCGGCGATCCGGGGCTGACCGGCGCCATGAAGCAGCCCTTGCCCGGTCTGGCCGCGGTTTGACGCGCGCGCGGCGACCATGACCTTGCGATCGGCGCTGCTGGCCCTGGCGGTGGCCATCGCGGCCGGTGGGCTGGTGGGCGCCGAGCGCCAGCAGGCCCACGCCGGCCGCCCAGGCTCGGATTTCGGTGGGGTCCGCACCTTCCCTCTCGTCGCGCTGGCCGGAGCGCTCGGCGCCTTGCTGCGCCCGGTCTTCGGTGCCTGGCTCCTCGGGTCCATCTTGCTCGGGGTGGTGGGCCTGCTGGCGGTCGCGCACGCCCGGGCCCGCGACGCCGCCGAGGCCGGCGTGTCCTCCGAGATGGCCGCCATCGTCACCCTGGTCCTCGGGGCGCTGGCGGGGAGCCACGAGCTCCTGCCCGATGGCCCGCGCTTCCTGCTGGTGGCAGCCGGGGCCGCCACGACCATGGGGCTGCTCGCCCTCAAGCGCCCGCTGCATGGCTTCGTGGCCCGGCTCTCCGAGGACGACGTCTACGCGACGGCGAAGTTCGTCCTGCTGGCGCTGGTGGCCATCCCGCTGCTCCCGAACCGCACTTACGGCCCGCTCGACGTCCTCAATCCCTTCAAGATCGGCTTGATGATCGTGCTGGTGGCGGGCATCAGCTTCGCGGGGTACGTCGCGGCCCGGGTGGTCGGCAGCCGGCGTGGGCTGCTGGTCTCGGGGCTGCTCGGCGGCCTGGTCTCCTCGACGGCCGTGACGCTGACCTTCGCCGGGCGTGCCCGCGAGACCCCCCCGCTCGTGCCCTTGTCGGCGGTGGCCATCGTGGCCGCCTCTTCGGTGATGTTCGCGCGCATGCTGACGGTGGTTGGCCTGGTCGATCGCTCCCTCGTCGGGGCCGTCGCGGTGCCGCTCGGGGGCATGGCCGTCATCGGGGTGGCGCTGTCGGTGGTGCTCTACCGGCGGGAGCTGCGCCAGGGCGGCGCGGGTGAGGATCTGCCCCTGCAGAACCCCTTTCAGCTGCGTCGGTCGGTGGCGTTCGGTCTCTTCTATGGCCTGGTCCTCTTCGTGGCCAAGGCCGCCCAGGTCTACGTCGGCCGCTGGGGGATCTACGCGTCGGCGGTCGTGGCTGGCCTGGCCGACGTGGATGCCATCACCATCTCGCTCGCGGAGCTCCACCGAGCCGGAGCCACCGCCCGGGCGGCCGCGGCCTCGGGCATCACCCTCGCCGCGCTGACCAACACCCTCGCCAAGGGGATGATGGCCCTCGTCGTCGGGGGATGGCCGCTCGGCCGGCGCGTTGGACTTTGCTTCGTGGTGGTCCTGGGCGGAGGAGCCGCGGCGCTCCTCCTCTGGTAACGAGGGCTCGAGGGTGCTGCTGCCGGTGCCGCTGAGCCGGTGCCGCTGCTGCCGGCGAAATGTGTTGCGCCGAGGGTGCCCCGCGTCCATGCCTTCGCCCGTGGCGATGCGCGAGCCCAAACCACCGGTCAGCACCCTCAAGACCGGCGCCATGGCCCGGGGGCTTTCCCTGGCGCGCATGTCGGTCGCCGCCGGGGTGCGGGCCGCCCGCTTCAACGTCGGAAGCTTGTTCGCCACCGAGGAGGTCCGCGCCGCCCGCTTCAAGACCCTGCTCACCGAGCAGACCGCCGCGGTGGTTCGAGAGCTCGGCCTGTTGAAGGGCAGCGCGATGAAGGTGGGGCAGATGCTCTCGATGGTGGGGGATGGCGTGCTGCCACCCCAGGCCACCCTGCTCCTGAAGACGCTGCAGAGCCAGGCCCCCCCCGTGCCCTGGCCCAGCATCGCGCAGGTCCTGCGGGCCGAGCTCGGCTCCGAACGGCTGGCCACCGTCGACATCGACCCCGTCGCGGTGGCCAGCGCCTCGCTCGGGCAAGTCCACCGGGCGATCCGGCGCGCCGACGGGGCGGTGCTGGCCATGAAGGTGCAGTACCCGGGCGTCGGTGCGGCCGTCGACTCCGATCTGCGGGTGCTGCGCCGCCTGCTCGGCATCGCACGGCTGCTGCCAGGCGACCTGTCCGTGGACGGTCTCTTCGACGAGGTGCGGGTCATGATGACGCAGGAGCTCGACTACGTCCGCGAGCTCGCGCTCACCGACCAGCACCGCGCCCTGGTCGGCGACGATCCACGCTACGTCCTGCCCCGCACCTTCCCCGAGCTCAGCAGTCCACGGGTCCTCACCACCGGGTTCGAGGAGGGGCTGGCGGTGGACGGCCCCGAGGTGGCGGCGCTGCCCCAGGAGCGACGTGACGCCCTCGGCCTCGCGGCGTTCGAGTTCACGCTGAAGGAGCTCACCCGCTGGCGACGGGTCCAGACCGACCCGCATTTCGGCAATTACCGCGTCAGGCTGGGGGTCGACGGCGCGCCCGACCGCATCGTCATGCTGGATTTCGGTGCGGTGCGGATCTTCGAGGGAGATGATTTCCTGCCGCGCTACCTCGATCTCGCGCGAGGCGCCGCCCGGCGAGATCCCGCGCACATCGAGCGGGCGGCGGGCGGGCTCG
>CAZIOH010000016.1:74853-86421 GCA_964540815.1 uncultured Myxococcales bacterium
CTCGTCCGGCTGGCCCTCCGCATCGCGGAGCCACTCGGACCGCCGACCTCCGAGGACGCGCATCTCTTCACCGGGGATGGTCGCTACCGCTGGGGGCAGAGCGACCTTCCCCGCCGCGTGCTCCGTCAGGGGAGCGAGCTCGCCCTTCGCGCCCGGCTGCGGACGCCTCCGCGGGAGATGATCTTCCTCGACCGCAAGCTCGGCGGCCTGTTCTTCTTCCTCGCGACCCTCCGGGCCACGGTCGAGGTGCGACCGCTCGTCGAGCAGTACCTCGAGGAGAAATGACGAGGCGGGACCGCCCGCTTCGTCAGCTGATGGGCCTTGGCCCGAGCGAGCCGAGCCCGCTACACGCCGATCCGTACCCGCGCGCGCGGGCGATGGAACGACAGCTGAATGGCCGCGTGCGCCAGGCTGGCCCAGGCGATGTAGCCGAGGCCCTGGGGCGCGATCGGGTACGCCGCATTGAAGTCCGAGAAGGCCGGGAAGGTTCCCGTCCACAGGCTGAAGTAGACGAGCACGACGTAGGCCCCCCCGGCGAGGGCATAGGCGGCCGCGCGCGCTGGGCTGGCCGCGAAGAGCACCAGGACCGGATACACCGTGTACTGAATTCCGAAGCCCGGGGTGAGGACCAGGAAGAGCGCGTAGACGATGGCCGCCATCTGTCGCGCCGACCACCGGCGCTGCCGGGTGGTCCAGTTCCAGTTGAAGAGGCCCAGCACGACGGGAGCCGCCAGGATCAATCGCACGCCGAGCTTCGTGTAGTCCGACGCCAGCCAAGGGCCGACCGATGCCCACCGTGCCGTCTGCTGAAGGCCGGTGAGAAACAGGGTGATTCCCCAGTAATTGGGCATCGGGCGATAGCCAATCACATGGGAGCTGAAGGTGGCCCAGTGAAACAGAATGAAGGGCAGGAACGGGATGACTCCGAGCGCGAGGCCCGCGAGCAAGCGCTGGACATCCCTCCAGGTGCGGACCGAGGACAGCAACACCGGGATCATGAGCAGACCGATCAGCTTGACGTTGATGCTCCCGGCCAGCGCGAGGCCGCCGAGGAAGGCGCGACCTCGATCGACCAGCAAGGCCGAAAGCAGGATCAGCATCGCGCAGAGGCAGTCGGTGTTGCCGTGGTAGGCGGACACGAACATCGAGACAGGATTCCAGCAGAACAGGCAGAACACCAGGGCCGCGTAGGCGGGGCCTTTCTGGCTCCTCCAGGTTCGATAGACGAGCAGACCACCCACGCCGTCCGCCGCGATCGCCGGTAGCTTGAAGAGGATGTCGAAGCGCAGGTGCAACCCGGTGGAGATCTGGTTGGCCAGGGCCGCCATCCAGCCCATGAGCGGGGGATGATTGAAGAGTGGGATGGTATCGTAGACGTGGCCGAGTCCCTTGGTCCGGATCGAGTACCCGAAGACGGCCCAGGTCATGATGTCGTTGGAACCGATCGAGCGCACGGCCAGGGCCACGCGGCCGAGCAAGCCCAGCAAGCCGATGCCAATCAGGAGATCCGCGCGGCTGATGGACTCGATTCGAAGCCAGGGCCTTCGCAGCAGGTGCAGAAGCACCATGACCGGCGCGCTCGCCGTCTGGGTGGATGGGGTCGGGGTCGAGTCTTCCTCGAGGGTGGTCGTTCCGTTCACGGTGGCCTGCTCGTTACCAAGTCATGGGAGGAAAAGTCCTGAGGACGAAGGGTGCTTCGTGACAATAGACACTCGCCCTCCCGGCGTCCAGACCGAAGGTCTGCTCGGATCGGGCTTGGCCCGTCGATTGCCAGGCCCTTGTAACCGAGCGTGCCGCATTCGTGTAAACGGACACCGGCTGGACACATGAGGGGCCGGAACCGGGCGGCCGACCTCATGCAGGATTGCCGGCCCACGACGGCTCCCGGGTCAGGGCTCGCGGGTCGCCGCGCTGGCCGCGGCCGGGGCCGGGACGGGAGCCAGGTAACGCTTCCGAAAGCCCATGAAGGGCCTCTCGATCACGTTGTACGTGACAATGGAAACCACCACGGTCAAAGGCCAGGCCTCGAGCGCGGTGCAGAGCAGAGCGTTCCGGACCGGGTCGGAGGACGGGTGCACCAGCCATTTGAGGTGCATGAGCAAACTGATCATCGTGAAATGGAGCAGGTAGGTCGAGAAGCTGATCTGCCCGAGCCTGGCCACCAGCAGCGACAACCGGTTCGCGGGCTGGCCGGTGCCCCGATCGAAGGCCACGTACGTCACGATCACCAGCGCCCACACGCCGCCTTCAACGGTGGGCCAGAAGATGCGATTGAGCTTGTCGGCCTGCCACCCCCCGTCCTGGTTGAACCACCAGAGCCAGCCGACGGCCAGGCTGGCCGCGAGCGCGAACGACCAGCGCAGGGCCTGCCGGTGGCGTTCGAGGCGCCAGAAGAGCGTGGCGGCCGCCATCCCGATCACGAACTGATCGAGCCGGCCGACGATGGTCATGTACGACAGGTCCCGGACCGTATGGAAGCTGATGAAGTGCAAGGTCCGGAAGCCGAACGTGACGGCCAGGATGCCGGCATGGTAGCGCAGCCCGTATCGCTCCCCGAGGCGAAACAGGAAGGGAAAGACCAGGTAGCACCGGAACTCGACCGCGATGGCCCAGGCGATCCCGAGCAACGGCCCGCCCCCGAGGGCACCCGGCAGATCGCCGAGGAAGGCCAGGGTCTGGACCAGGGCCAGCAGGCTGAAATCCTGCTCGAAGGTGTGAATGCCGAAGATGACCACCAGGTAGAAGAGGGGGGCGATGCGCCACATCCGGTTGGTGATGAACTGCCGGTACGAGATCTCGCGGCCGGTCGCGCCGTACGTGAAGATGAAGCCGCTCAGCACGATGAAGAGCGAGACGGCGGAGTGACCCTCTTCGATCAGGGTCAAGAGGGGGTTGCGGGAGAAGATCCACTGGCCGTCGAAGTCCTCCGCCCCCGTGCGGAAGTACCCTCCGAACAGCTGGAGGCCGTGGTAAAAAACGATCAGCGTCGCGGCGAAGGCCCGCAGGTGATCCACCGCCGGAACGTAGCGGATATTCGGGCTCTTCACGCCCGGGGAACTATGGAACCAAAATCAACGCGACGATAGAGGCGAAGGTCTCACTGGGCCGCCGCGCTGCGGGAGTCCGGGCAGCTCTCGCGGGCGCTGCGCAGCAGGAACTCGAGGTCGGGGGTCCCTTCGGCCTCCACGTAGATCTGGTACGAAAAGAGGGGCTTCGAGAGCCGGATCAGGCCCTGGTTCAGCCGCAGCAGTCCCCGGGCGAGGGGACCGTCGCCCAGCGCCTTCGGGAAGGGGGCAGGCACGCCGCGCACCTCCTTGATCTTGAAGCCCGCGTCCCGCAGCAGCCGCAGAAGCCCCCGGAAGTTGAACAGGCGCCGGTGCGTGAAGTCGAGGATCCCGGTGTGATTGTAGTTGAACTGCCCCAGCGCCAGCTGCAACCGCTGCACGGCGAAGGCGATGTTCGGCGTCGTGATGATGAAGGTCTGCTTCTGATGGGTGATCTGCGCGCGAACCTTCTCGAGGAAGATCTCGGGGTCGACCAGGTGCTCGATGATGTCCAGCATCATCACGTGGGAGAATCCCCGGATGTCCGGGGTCTCGAGGTCGAGGTCCTTGACCTGGCAGGTGATCCGGGGAGATTTGTGGACTGGCTCGAACTGGTCGACGATGCAGACCTCGCAGTCCTTCCGGGTGAGCTCCCGCGCGATCCCGCCCGAGCCCCCGCCCACGTCGATGACCTTGGCCCCGGGCGGCACGGCCCCGATGGCGTAGGTGTGGCTGCTCGGGTACCCGAGCTTGAGCTCGTAGGGCTCGCGCTCGAGCCGGGTGTCGAACCGGCGCTGGTAGAGGACACCGGCTCGATGCGCGGTGTTTCGCAGGGTCGCCATCACCACGTCCCTCGCGTACCTCATGCCATTGACCCGGCAGATCTCGTCGCCGTAGTAGGTGGGGATCGGCAGCTCGGTGATCCGGGCGCCCGAATTCAGCAGCTGGATGATGATCTCGGTGTCGAAGTGGAAGTCGTTCGAGTTCAAGCGGAACGGCAGCCGGGACAGGGTGGGCACCGAGTACACCCGGAAGCCACTGTGAAACTCGGAGAGCTTGGTGCGCAGGAGCGTGTTCTGGATGCGGGTCAGCACCTTGTTGCCGACGAACTTGTAGAAGGGCATGCCGCCGGCACGGGCCGCCCCGGGCACCATCATCCGGCTGCCGAAGACCGCCTCCGCCTGGCCGCTGGCGATGGGGGCGACCAGCCGCGGCAGCTCCTCCGGCGCGTACTGAGCGTCCCCGTGCAGCAGCGCCACGATGTCGAAGCCCTCCGCGCTGGCATACGCGTAGCCGACCTTCTGGTTGCCACCGTATCCCTGGTTGAGCTCGTTGCGGAGCACGGTGAGGGGGATGTCGGGATGGGTCCGGCGGTACTCCTGGCCGATGGCGAAGGTCCGGTCGTCCGAGCCGTCATCGATGACCAGGATCTCGCAGTCGTAGTCGCGAAAGAGGGTCGCCGGCACCCGGGCCAGCACCTCACTCAACGTGGACTCGGCGTAATAGGCGACGACGAACACGAGCAGACGCTTCTTCGGAGCGGGCTTGGCCATGACCAGCAGAGTGTATCCGGCGGGCCGTCTCGCAGCTACCCCGGTCGGGGACCGGGAGAAGATCGGGTCGTTGTGATAGAAAGCCGACGCCTCTGTAAACAATTCCCCCGGGCCAAAGTCTTGAAATCACGTGAATCACCCGGTTCGAGGGCGTCTGCATGATCCAGCTTCCCCAACCTAGCCGGCCTGCCCGGCCTCGGCCACTCTCGGGCGCGGACAAGCTTCGCCGCGCGTACGTCCTGGTCGCGTCATTCGTGGGCCTGGCCCTGCTCTTTCGAGCCGTGCCGCAGCTCGACGAAGCAATGGGCGACATGCACTGGGATCTCAACGTCGACCAGCTCACGGCACGGGCATTCCTCGATGGCTACAACCCGTTCACGCGGTCCGGGGCGGTTCGGTCCGGTCTGTCCCTTTCGGGACCCGCGGGCACCGGACATCCCCCGACCACTTGCTTCTGGTTCATCCCGCTCGCGCGCATGAGCCTGCACGCCGCCGGCGCGATCCTCGCCTGGACGACCATCCTGCTCCTGCTGGTCGAGCTCGCGACCACCTTCCGCCTGCTGCGCTACCCGGCGCCCATGGCCAGCGCCTGGCTGGTGCTGTGTTACGTGTTGAGCTGCTCCTTCATGAAGTATCACGTCGGGGTCGGACAGATCTCCGGGTTGATAGGCTTCCTCTATTTCGTCGGTTGGGCAGCCGGGCGCGACGGGGGTGATTGGCTAGCAGGCGCCGCGCTGGGCGTCGCCTGCACATTGAAGGCCTTTCCGGGCCTGATGGTGGTGCTGTTCCTGGTGGCCATGCGTTGGAGGGCCGTGCTGGCCGCGGTGCTGGTGTACACGACGGTGGCGGCATACATGACCGCGCAGCTGGGGTTCGCGAGCTGGCGGTTCTTCCTGGCCCAGCAGGCCCCCGTCGCCGACCTGTGGATGGGGAGCATCCAGAACCAGAGCATCCACGGGATCGTCTTGCGGATGTTCCGCCCGGTCTGCGAGTGGCACGGCCCGGTCCTGCGGCAGGCGACCATCATCTCGTCGGTGCTGGGGTTACTGCTGGTGGTGGCCGGCGTCTGGCTGGTGCGTCGGATCGTTCGCGGCGGCGGATTCGACCTGGCCTACGCGCTGTTCGTGGTGCTGTCGATGGTCACCTCCCAGTGGACCTGGGAGCACTACACCGTCATCTACGTCCTGCCAGTCTCGATCCTGGGCTCGACCCTCGTGGCCTGGTGGAAGGCCCGCCGACACAGGGCCGGGGTGGCCGCGATGCTGCTCCTGCTCGCAGGGATCGTAGGGTCGTGGGCCATCAGCATGAACACCAAGGTCCAGCTCCAGGGCGAGGTCCACCGCGGGTCGTCTGGCCTTCACCTGCGGCTCCACGTCTTTGACGTGCTCAACTGGGCCCCGGGGCTCGTGTTGCTGGCGATGCTGCTGGTGGTTTGCCGGTGGACCGACCGCGCCCGGCGCTCCCCGGCGATCTGATGGCCCTCGCCGGGCCAGGCGCCCGGTCCCGGCAGCCGCTCACACGAAGCGCAGCTTCTGGGCCGCCACCGCCGACATGCGCAGGAGCAGGAGGCCATGCTTCCAGCGCGAGATGTTGGTCTCCCCGTAGGTGCGGTCCCGGTAGCGCACCGGGATCTCCACGATCTTGAGGTTGAGGCGAGCCGCCCCGAAGATGAGATCGAAGTCTCCGAACGGGTCGAAGTCCCCGAAGTAGTGGCGGGCCGCCGCCAGCCGCTGGTAGTCGTGGCGCCAGAGCACCTTGGTGCCGCAGAGGGTGTCGCGGATGGGCTGGCGCAAGAGGTAGGTGAAGAGCTGGGAGAAGGCCACGTTTCCCAGCTTGTTCAGGAAGCGCATCGCATTCTTCTCCATCGGGTAGACCAGGCGGGTGCCTTGCACGTAGTCGGCCTGCCCCCGGACGGCGACCTCGTAGAACGCCGGCAGGTCCTCCGGCGGCACCGTCAGGTCGGCATCGAGGATCATGAGCAGATCCCCGGTGGCCTGCTCGAAGCCCAGGCGAACCGCGTCCCCTTTTCCCTTGCCGGACTGCTGGTACGCGGACAGCCGCAGCCGGCCCCGGTAGCGGGCCAGGCATTCCTGGATGGTCTGCCAGGTTCCGTCCGTCGAGCCGCCTTCGACGAAGATGAGCTCGGTGGAATCGCCCATCACCGGCGTCCTCTGGATGGCGGCCTCCACGTTGCCGGCCTCGTTGCGGGTCGGCACGATCACGCTCACCGACGCGGCCCGCCGCACCGACGGCAAGCCGCGATCGCGCAGCACGTAGATCCGGTAGAGCGACAGGGTCTGCACCCCCGGCAGGCGGGCCACGTACCGGTTGAGCCAGGGCGACACCCCCGGAATTTCCATCGGAAGCAGCAGGCGGTCCTCGTAGCGGACGACCTCGAGGCCTGCGATGTCGAACAGGTTCTTGAAGTCGTGGTCCGAGAGCCAGTTCGCCTCGGGGGCCGCCTGCTTCCAGCCGGCCCGCTCGGCCAGGCGCGACGGGAGCTCCCACAGGAAGTTGAAGGCGGACAGGTAGATGCGCCCCCCCGGGTTCAGCCGGGCCCGCAAGCTCTCGAGCAGCGCGCGGATGTCGGTGACGCTGTGGCACAGCCGATCGCAGACGATGGCGTCGAAGCGGGCCGGCTGTTCGGAGCCCCGAGGCAATCCTGCGCGGCTGCCCGCGCCGAGGGCGGCGGCTGCCGCCGTCGCGGGCCGGGTGGCGTCCGCGACGGTGAACGCGATGTCCGGGTAGGCCGCGCGGGCCTCCTCGACCGCCTCGGGCAGGTAGTCGATCCCCGCCTTGCGGAGGTTCGGCAGCGCGGCCAGCAGGCGGCCGGAGCCAGAGCCGGCCTCGAGCACCGTCGCATCGTCGGGGATCAGCCGCCTCAGGGCCTCGATCAGATCCGCGTGCAAGAAGTCGCGTGCCTGGGGATGGGCGGGGGGCATGCGGGCGCGCCGGTAGTATTCGCGCCAGGCGCGGGCATTCGGGTCATCCTCGGCCGCGGGGGGAGCCGCGCCGGCTGGCTCGGAGGCGGGTGACTTCATGCCATGGGGCTTCTACTCCGGCCCGGTTGGGATGCACAATCGACCGAGATGACGATCGATTCGACCGGAGTGCCCCGACGCGGATCCCTGCGGTTCGTGGAGCTCGAGGCGGCCCGAACGGCGCGCGGGCTGCGGCTCGTGCTGATCACCGCGCTGCCTTCTCCATGGTCCGAGGGGGCCCGCGCGCTCTTCGCCCTGAAGGGGGTGGACGCGCTCGGAGTGGCCTTTCGCCCTGGGGATGCCGCGCTGGCCGCCTGGACGGGCGTTCCGAACGCGCCGGCGGTGCTGCTCGATGACGAGCCACCGGCGTGTGGCTGGGAGGACATCCTGGCGCTCGCCGAACGACTGCGTGCCGAGCCGGCGCTGGTTCCGGTGGAGCTGCCGACCCGCGCTCGCTTCTTCGCCTGGATGCACGCGCTCCTCGATCCGTCCGGCCTTGCCGCGTGCCGTCGCCAGCTCGTGCTGCACGAATCCCTCCGCCCCGACGAGCCAGGCCATCTCCGGAGGGGCTTTCCGCCCGGGCTCGCCCGCCTGCTCGCGGCGCGTTACGGATACCACGCCGACCGGGTCCCCGAGGCCCGCGACCGCCTGATCGCGGGCCTCGCCGAGCTCGACGCCGCGCTCACCGTCAGCGCCCGCAGGGGCAGCCCGTACATCCTCGGGGAGCTCACCGCCCTCGATCTCTATGTCGCGGCCACCATCGCCATCCTGGCCCCGCTCCCCGACGAGCTGCACCCCATTGCGCCGACGCTCCGTCCCGCCCTCGAGTACCTCGACCCCGCCGTCGCCGCCTCCCTCACTCCGGCCATCCGGGCCCACCGCGACCTCGTCTACGCGGCCCACATCCACGACCCGCGCCCGGCGGGGGCGGCTCCTCAGAAGTAGCCCGCGGCGACCAGGGCGTTGTAGGACGCCGTCGCCATCTTCATCGCGCCCACGGGGTTCGGGTGCACCCCGTCCATGGTGTCGGTGGAGGCGTCGAAGCCGGTCCAGTGGTCGATGATGTACACCGGCGAGGTCGGGGTCGCGTTGGCGGCGGCCCAGGCCGGCGTGACGGCGGCGTTCAGCGCAATGGCGTTCTGTGGCGCGGGAATCAGCGGAATGATCTTGGAGATGAAGAAGATCACGTTGGGGTTGTTCTTGCGGAACTCGGCCAGGATCGCCTGCCAGGCCTGCAAGATCAGCATTGTGGGCTCACCGTCCCAGACGTCGTTGGTCGCATAGTGCATGAGAACGATGTCGGGCTTCTCGGCCGCCCAGGTCATGAGCTCGGCGTAGCTCCCACAGCCCTGGGGCTGCTTGGTGCACTTGGGTCGCGTGCTCGTCATGGGCAGGTAGGTGGCGCCGTAACCGCCATGCCCCTCGGTCTTGACGCTCGGTGCCCCACTGCAACCATTGTTGTTGGTCACGGTCCCGATGAACTGGAAATTGGTATGACCTCCGGCGATCAGAGTCTTCGACAGGAGCTGCGGATAGCAGGTGCTGCCCGTGACCGAGTCACCGAGCATCATGACCTTCCAGACGCCCGTGTGGTTGGTGCCGCCCGCCCCCGTGGCTCCTCCCGAGGCTCCGCCGCCACCGGACCGACCGCCGGCGGCGGCCATCCCACCGGTGCCCGGGCTTGCACCCTGTCCGTTCTGTCCGGCGGTCACGGTGGCGCCACCGCTACCCTGCGTATCCCCGCTGCCGCCCGATCCGGCCGGGTCCGGACCCGCGCCACCCGACGAGACCACCGAACCGCCCGAGCCGGTGGCGACCACGGCTCCGCCGCTGCCCGTCGCCCCCCCCGACGATGAGACCACCGCTTGTCCGCCGCTGCCGGAGGCCGTCGAGGCCCCCCCCGAGCCCGGTGGCGTGGTGCTCGCGGCGCCGCCGCTGCCGCATCCGCCAAGCGCCAGGCTTGCGGCGAGCACGCCGATGAGCTGAAACGCACGAGCTCGGTACCCCACCGTAGGGGGCATCGGCGGCTGGCGCGAGGGGCTGCAGCAGGTGGTCGGAGGGAGGAGTGAAGACGGTTGGCGAGGGCGTGTCACGGGCACAATGAGAGCATTCATCATCTCGAATGCAAAGGGCCCATGTGAGGCCAAAACCTTCAGGAATCGTGCGGGACGCGGGTCACGGGCTCGCGTCGGCCGGGGGCTCGGAGTGCAGCTCGATGACGCGGGCCAGGATACGGCGCTTGGGTGGCTCGAGCTCGTCGAAGGCGATGCCGACCAGGGCGCCGAGCTCGGCGTCGCTCGTGAGGCGCATGACCTTGCCCGAGCCGGACAGGATCTCGAAGCCCGTCTCGAGGAGGAACTTGAAGTCCATGGTCGTCCCGATGGGCGGGGGGGCAGCACACCGCACCAGCATGCCGCTCTGACTGATGTTGAGGGTCGTGAGCTCGGCGAAGTCGACCGCGTCGGCGAAACGGCACATGGCGGCGTGGACCAGCGGCGCTCGGGGCGCCCGCGGCTGCAGAGTTGGTTGCTCGGGATGACCTGGTGCGACCTTGGCTGACACGGTTCCCATGGCTTCCTCATCGTCAGCTCGCCGCGCGAGTTGAGTCGAAAAGCGAGCCTGGAATCGGGACTCGACCTCAGGCGCGCAGGCCGACCCAGGGCTTCCCGAAGCTCGCGGTCCCGAAGGACGTGACGGGGACGCCCATCGCATTGCTCACGTCCGCCAGCACCCCGTTGATGGGATTGCCCGTGCTGAGCGCCGTCTGGCCCGTCTTGAAGTACCCCTGACAGTTCCCAGCCAGCATCCACGGAAGCTTCTGGGTGTCGTGGTTCGCGCCATCCTGCATGTGGTTGGTGATCAGGACCACGCTGTTGTCGAGCATGGTCCCGCCTGGCTCGGGGATCGCCTTGATGCTCGCGACCAGGTACGCGAACTGGGTCATGCACCACTTGTCCACGATGCTCTTCATGTCGACCCCGTTGGTGACGGGGTTGTGGGCGAGATCGTGCCAGCCGCGGAGGCCCGTTCCCCCCAGGGCTCCGCCCGAATCGCCCGGCCCGGCCACCCCGGGCAGGAAGTTGAAGGGGATGTGGCTTCCGCTCGCATCCACCATCTGCAAGGTCACGACCTGGGTCACGCCGCACTTGACCGCGACCACCGCCAGATCCATCTGGGCCTTGACGAGCGCGGCATACTGCATCGCATCGGTGGCGGTGACCGCCGCGCCGAGCGGAACCGCGCACTGCGCCTGCGTGCCCCCCGTGGTGGTCGCGAGGGCCTGCAGCTCCTTCTCGAGATCGCGGATGGCCTGGAGGTGCCCACCGATGAGGGCCTGATAGTCGGTCCCGACGCGGGCCGAGAACTTCTGCAGGTCCGTCCCGACGTAGTCGAGGATGCTCTGCTTGCGGGCCATCAGCTGGGTCACCGCGCTCTGCGTGCTCGACGCTGCCGGGGTGGTGGTGCCGGGTGTCGTGGCCATGGCCCCGCCGAAGATTTGCCCGTAGGTCTTCCACGGGTCCTGTTCCGGCATCACCGGCTGGTCCTTGCCCTTGAAGATGCACCACTTCGAGTTGTTGCCTTCGGGGGTGACGCCCTGGGCGGTCAGGACCCCGAGGTTGAGCGTGGCGCGCGACAGGCTCGGATTGGCCATCGCCAGCGCGTTCCCGATGGTCTGGTCGACCGTCGCCGTGTAAGGCTGCTGGTACTCCCCGACCCCGCTGTTCGCCCCGCAGGCCAGGTGGTTCGGAAACCCACCGTGGCGGGGACCGGCGAACGCCGGATTGGTCATGTCGGGCATGAAGATGAGGTCGGCCTTGTGCGGCTCCATCGGGCTCGACGAATCGGGCAGGGTCTGGGTCAAGAGCGACCCGTCCTTGGGCCGCCAGTTGGTCTGGCGGAAGCCCTCGGTCCCCGCGACGATGATCAGCTTCCTCGGCGCGGCGCCGGTGCCGGCGGCGAGGGCCTTGTGGCTGTGCAGGAAGGGCAGAC
>CAZIOH010000017.1:0-34544 GCA_964540815.1 uncultured Myxococcales bacterium
ACCCGGTCGAAGATGTCGCCGAGCGGCTTGATGACGGTCTGGAACTCGCCGAGCAGGGTGTCCACCACCAGCCCGGTCCGTCGCCCGCCGCAATTGACGACCACGATGCTCTCGCGGCGGGCCGCGATGGTGGCGGCCGGGAGCTGGAAGACGTCCCGAAGACGCACGACGGGCAACACCCGGCCCCGCAGGTTGGTGAAGTCGTGCCCCGGCTCGGCGGTGAACTCCAGGCACTCCTCGATGACGTCGAGCGGGATGACATAGACCGAGGCCCCGATGCCCACGAGGAAGCCATTGATGATGGCCAGGGTCAGGGGCACCCGGACGCTGACGGTCGTCCCCCGACCTTCGGCGCTGGTGATGTCGACGCTGCCGCGCAGGGCCAGGATGTTGCGCTTGACGACGTCCATGCCGACCCCGCGTCCGGAGAGGTTGGTGACCTGGTCGGCGGTCGAGAAACCCGGCTCGAAGATCAGCGCGAAGACCTCCGGATCGCCGAGGGGCCGACCGGGCTCGACCAGCCCCCGCTCCACGGCCTTGGCCAGGATCCGATCGCGCTTGAGGCCGCCGCCGTCGTCGCTGACCTCGATCACGATGCTCCCGGAGTCGTGAAAGGCGTTGAGCTTGACCGTCCCCCGCGGGGGCTTGCCGAGCGCCCGGCGACGATCCTCGGCCTCGATGCCGTGATCGATGGCGTTGCGCACCAGGTGCATGAGAGGATCGGAGAGCTTCTCGACCACGGTCTTGTCGAGCTCGGTGTCCTCGCCCGAGAGCACGAGGCCGATGTCCTTCCCGAGCTCGCGCGCCAGATCGTGCACCACCCGCTGAAACCGGCTGAACGTCGCGGCGATCTTGACCATCCGCAGCTGCAGCGCGCTGTCACGGACGTCCTGGACCAGGCTGGACAGGGTGGAGGTGCACCCCTGGAGATCGGGGTTGTGGGTGCGGCGTCCGACCAGATCGGTGCGTGCCGCCGCGATGATCAGCTCGCCCACCAGGTTGATGAGGTGGTCGAGCTTGTCGGCGTCCACCCGGATCGAGCCGCCGGCCACGGGCTTGGCCCGGGTCGGTTCAGGCAGGGACGCGGCGTCGGCGGGACGGGCCAGCGGGTGGGCGGAGGAGCGGGCCAGCTCGGGCGGCACGTCGGGCGGCGCGTCGGGCGGGGTGGCGGGCGCGGTGTGGCCCGCCTGTCCGGGCATTCCCGGGGGCGGGGCCGCGGCCGCGGTGGGGAGCGACGCAGGTGCCACCGCCGGTGGCGGCGCGGCGATGACCTCGGGCGCGGATGCCGAGCCGCACGCAACCCAGAGCTCGGCCAGGCGCGCCGGGTCCTCGCCGAGCGCGGCCGCCAGCGTGCGGAGCGCCGCGGGACCGCTGCCGGGCGGCAGCACCGTGATCCGACAGTCGTCCCGCACGAAGTCGAAGACCCCTTCGATGGTGGCCTGGTCGGCGGCGCTCTCGAGCGCGATCTCGAAGCCGAGGAAGCAGGACTCGGGATTCATGTCCATCACGAGCCCGGCCGGGTCGGGCAAGGTCACCAATCCCGAGATGCGTCCCACCCGCTCGAGGTACCGGATGAAGGACAGGGGATCGAACCCGCTCCGCATGGCGTTTCGGCCGAAGCGCAGGGAGATGTGCCACCAGCCCTCGGTCAGGCGGTGGTCGAGCGCCGTGGCGACGGGAGGCGAGGCATCCTCCTCGTCGAGGAACCTGAGCGCGGGCGGAGCAATCTTGGTTCCCGTTTCGGCTTCGGCCTCCGTGGCCGCGACGTACGGGCGAAGCTCCTCCAGCAGCCGCGCGCTCTCGGCCGCGAGGGCGTCGACGCCGGCACCCGCCTCGTCGGCCTCGAAGCCCCCGCCGTGCGCGACCCGATCCACGAGGGCCCGGATGTGGTCGCAGCACTTGAGCAGGAGCGCGATGAGATCCGGAGACAGCTCCTGGCTCTCGGTCCGGACGCGGTCGAGCACGCTCTCGACCACGTGGGTGAACTCCACCACGGCCGCGAGGTTGAAGATTCCGGCCGAGCCCTTGATGGTGTGGGCGGCCCGAAAGATGGCGTTGACGGTCTCCGAGAGATCCGGCGCCGTCTCGATGCCGAGGAGGCCCGTCTCCATCTCGTCGAGGACCTCCCGGCTCTCTGCGATGAAGCTCGGGAAGAGGCTGTCGAGGTTCATGGGCGCGCGGTCTCCGCGGGGGCGATGCCCTTGGCCTCGGCCGCGGCCTCGCCGAGGTCGAAGCTGGACGAGAGCCGAAGGAGCGCCAAGGTCTCTGCCACCTCCGGGCTGCAGGCCACCAGCCGAAGAACGACCCCCCGCTCGCGGGCGAGGCTCCGCCAGAGCAGCAGCAGCTGGATCCCCGCCCCGTCGATCGCCGTCACCCCCGACAGGTCGACCCGAATGGGATGGCCGGCATGGCCGGCCTGGTCGGGCTCCAGGCTCTCGAGCACCGCCTGCTTGATCGTGGCGGCCTGATAGATGGTCATCTCGCCAGCCATCTTCAGGGTCGGGACGGTGGGACTCATGGGAGGACCAGCTTCTCGACCGCGGCCAGCATCTGTTCGGGCTTGAAGGGCTTGACCACCCAGGCCTTGGCGCCGGCGGCCTGTCCCTCGCGCTTCTTGGCCTCCTGCGACTCGGTGGTCAGCATGAGCATCGGGGTGAAGCGGTGCTCGGGCAGGAGCTTGAAGGCCTTCAGGAAGGCGATGCCATCCATGTTCGGCATGTTGACGTCGCTGATGACGAGGTGGATCCGCTCGCCCTTCAGCTTCCCGAGCTTGTCGAGCGCCTCGCGCCCGTCGGAGGCCTCGACGACCGTGAAGCCCGCGCCCTTGAGGAGCAGGCCGAGCACCTGGCGGACCGAGCTGGAATCGTCGACGATGAGAATGGTCTTCGGCATGGCGTTCGGCTCTCGCTAGAAGAAGGTGACGTCTCGACTGGGTTTGCTGGAGGAGCTCCCGCCCGTGTGCAGGGCGAGCTCCTCCTCGGTGGTGTAACTGGCCTCGAGCTCGGCGAGCAGCTGCTCGGCGTCGCGGGCGTGGGCGGCCACCACCCTCGAGGGGTCCTCCCCCGAGGTTGGGGTGGCCTCGAGGTGGGCGAGACAGCGATCGATGTTGTCGTGCAAGTGGGTCATGATCTGGCTCACCCGATCCTGGAACTGCAGCTGGACGATGGCCTCGGCCACCTCGGACTTGATCCCGGCGCTGCTGGCCCGCAGGACGCTCGCCGATTCCGCCAGACCGTCCGTGACCTCCCTGAAAGAGGCCAGCACCCCGCCGATGGTGGCCTCGGAGGCGGCGGCGGAGCTGCCCTCGCGGCGCACCGCCAGCTCGGCGCTCTCGCAGGCCCCGACGATGGCGGCGCTGATCGCGGCGACCTTCTCGGCGATCCGCTCGCCGGTCGCGCTCGACAGCGTGGACAGCTCGCGCACCTCGGCCGCCACCACCGCGAACCCGCGACCGAACTCGCCGGCGCGGGTCGCCTCGATGGTCGCGTTCAGGGACAGCAGGCGGGTCTGGCCGGAGATGCGCTGCACGTCCTCGGCCATCTTGTCGAGCTCCTGGGTCCAGCGGCTGAGCTCCTGGATCTTGGTCAGCATGGTCGCCTGGCTCGCGGTCGAGGCCTTGAGCGACGCGGTCACGTTTCCGAGCTCGGCCTCGCTGCGCGAGAAGACCGTCACCAGGCCATCGCCCGGCTCGCGCGCTCCGCCGGCCGGGGAGGCCGCGAGCAGGGGCGTCCCGCCGGCGCGGCTCGATGCCGCGAGCGCCTGGTCCAGCTTGGCGACGATCCCCAGGAAGCGCGCGGTCAGCTCCTGGACGGCGGCCTCCATCTGTCCCTTGGCCGAGGTGAGCTGGCGAGACCAGACCGGGATGACCCTTCCCCAGAACTGTCGCGCGGGGCCGGCTGGCGCGCGATCGCCGCGCCCGAGGGCGTCACGGTCGGGGTCGCCATGTCCGCGAGCCGCGATGTGGTCGGCGTCGGCGTTCTCGTCGTCCTTGGCGGCGGCGGGACCGCGGCCCAGAGCCCAGCCCCCGAGGACGCCCGCCAGCACCAGCGTCGCCGCGGAGCCAGTCACCATCGGGAGGCCCGACCCATGGGTCAGGAACAGGGCGCCGGCGCCCGCCAGCCCGAGTCCCGCGGGATAGGCAAAGCGGCGATCGAACCGGCGCCGGGCAGACCTGCGGCGCGGGTTGTCCCCGTCACCGCTCTCGCCCCGACCACCCCGACGCGCCATCCCGAGATCCCTTCGGAGATCGCACCCACACCTTGAGGCCGGGCGGCAGATTGCGGATGCCGCGAGGCCGCCGGCCCGTCGGGTCGCAACGGCCGCCCGGAGGGCGCCGGTTGGCGGCGGCGGGTGAAATCGCCTTGATGATCGGGAGCGTGTCCGACCACCAACCTGCTGCGGCCAACACGGGCGTGGCGATCTGTCTGCGCAAAGTGGGTAAGGCCGAGATGCCCTTCGTCACGGTCTAGTACACGGCGAGCTACTGGCCCCGAACACTGCCGCATCCAGGCAAGGAGACACTGACCATGGTCCAATCCCCCTCACCTCGGGTCCTTCCACCTGGAGCCGTGCACCATCGAGCCGTGCTGCTCGGGGTGCTCTTCGCGGCGGCGTGCTCGAGCGCCTGCTCGGGATCTTCGGCGGGGCCGGACACGGGTGGATCGGGCGGGTCGGGCACCCCGTTGACCGGAAGCGGAGGCAAGGCTGCTGCGTCGAGCGGCGGTGCGGTGGGGACAGGCGGCAGCGTCACGTTCGGCAGCGGCGGGTCCGTCGTCGTCTCGCCCCCTACGACTGTCGCGGGCACGGGCGGGGTCACTCCCGCAGACACGGGCGGAACCACGGCGGGGACAGGGGGGAAAGCCACCGGTAGCGGAGGCACGACCGGCGGTACGGGCGGCGCCGCTCCCATCGGCGGTCGCGGGGCGGGCTCGGGCGGGGCCGCCGGACCGGTGGCCGGCAGCTCGGGGATCGATCCCGGCACCACCGGTGACGGTGAGTTCATGGTGGGCCCGACGTTCACACCCTCGCCGGACCTGCAGCCCAAGGCCGGCGCCCCGGCGGGCTTCACCGCGAGCTTCACCCTCACCTCGGCCCAGAGCAAGATCTTCACGGGGTCGGACTTCACTCCGCCGCTGACCTTTTCCCGTCAGATCAAGGTCTGGGTCCCCTCGCAGTACGTCGATGGCACCGAGTCGCCCTTCATGGTGTCCTCGGATGGCTTCTATGGGGGCTTGCAGTCGGTGGTCCAGAACACCGCCGACGATCCGAACCCGACGCATCACCTTCCGCCGCTGGTGATCATCGGGATCCAGAACGGCCCGGACGTTCATCCCAACAGCGAGCGCAGCCTGGAGTACGACACGGTCTCCGATCGTTACTGGCGCTTCGTCACCACGGAGGTCATCCCGGCGGTGCTCTCCAACGCCGCCCTCAAGGCCAAGTATCCGAACTTCAAGCTGACGAGCGATCCCAACGGCCGCGGCGGATACGGGTGCAGCTCGGGCGGCCCGGCGGTGATGGGGCTGGCCTGGTTCGGCGACTTCAACCGGGTGTTCTCGTTCTCGGGCTCGTACGTGGCAATCCAGCAGACCATGGATCACCCGTTCGGCGCGTGGGAGTACGCCGCGATGATCACGGCGGCCCCCTTCCGGCCGGATCTGCGGGTGTTCCTCGAGGTCGGCGAGCACGACAACCGCTACACCGAGCCCGAAGCCAACCACGACAACTGGGTGATCTCGAACACCAACATCTTCAACGCGCTCACCGCCAAGGGCAACCACGTCCGCTTCATGTTCGCCAAGGGCGCCGGGCACTGCGACGACAACGCCCGCAACCAGGTCATGCCCGAGGGGCTGATCTGGCTGTGGCGTGGGTACCAGGCGCCGAAGTAGCGCTCGGCAATCGCAATCGTCGAGGGGCCTCCGCAGGCTCGGCTCACAGGGCCGAGATCAGGGCTACCTGCTCGCCGGGGCCATGGACGCCCTGGATGAGGATGCCCTCGACGTCTGCCGTCTTCGAGGGCCCCGTGCACCACACCACGTTGGGATCGGGGCCGAGCGCGGCGACGGCGTCGGCGAGGTGGACGTGGATGCCGGCGTGGATGCGGCCGGGGTCGAGCACGGCGATGTGAATCCAGGGGGCGAGGGCGGCGAGTCGGCTCGAGGTGTCCGCGTCGTGCAGGATGACGGTGCCGGTCTCGGCGATGGCGCCGCTCGCGCGGGTGATGCCGAAGGCATAGTCGTCGATGCGCGTGCGATCGAGCGCGGTCTCGAGGCGCAGCCCGGGGCCGAGGGCGGCCGTGAGCGCTGGCTGCAGCGCCGGGTCGCAGACGCCGTGCGTGGCGCCCTCGGCGCGGAGCCAGGCGCCGAGCTCGGCCGGATCGGTGAAGACGCGGCCCCCCGCGCGCTGCATCTGCGCGCGGAAGAGCGCCGTGATCGCGGCGGCTCCGTCGAACCCACCGGGCGCGCTGCCGGTGCCAATGTCGGCGGGCGCGGAGCGCGGATAGGTGAGCTCGGCGGCGAATTCCGGGTGGCTGCGGCGCTCGGGGAGGTTGGCCAGGGCCGCGCGGATTCGCGCGAAGATGTCGTCGCGGGCGGTCATCGTGCGGGCCTGGCCCTGCTCGACATCCACGCCCGGAAAGCGCCGCCGCGCCAGGGCGGCAGCACGTGGTTCTGCTCCCAGGCCCGCAGAGGTGCCGGTCGGAGGGCCCGCGGGAGGAAGCGCAAGAGCCGCCCCGAGGCGAGGGCGCGTCGCCACAGCGCGGGCGCCGAGGCGATGCGCGACCAGGTCGTCATCGCAGGTCCGGGCGAGGCAGATCCAGGCGAGCCAGTCTGACCTGCCGGCGCGCGGTGGGCGCGATCGCGCAGCCGCAGGAGGAGCTCTGGGATGGGGATGTCGACCGGGCAGACGTCGTTGCAGGCGCCGCAGAGGCTCGAGGCCCTGGGAAGATCCGCCAGGCCAGCGAAGCCGGCGAAGGCGCCGAGGCCCCCGAGCCCGCTCGCTTCCTGGTTCTGCGCCAGCAGCGGCGCCAGCACGGCCCCGAGCGGGCCCGGGTAGACGCTGCGGTAGGCGTGGCCGCTCGCCTGGCGGTACACCGGACAGACGTTGAGGCAGGCGCCACAGCGAATGCAGCGCAAGATCTCCCGGCAGGCGTCGGCCAGCACGCCGGTGCGGCCGTTGTCGAGGAAGACGACGTGCATCTCGTCGGGCCCGTCGGGCTGGCCGGCCGCGCGCGGCCCGGAGATGAGCTCGGTGTAGACCGACAGCGCCTGTCCGGTGGCGGAGCGGGCGAGCAGGTTCAAGAGGAGCGCGAGATCGCCGTCGCGCGCGACCAGCTTCTCGATGCCGACGACCGCGATGTGGCAGCGGGTGGCGGCCAGGCAGAAGCGGGCGTTGCCTTCGTTGGTGACGATCACCAGGCGACCGCTCTCGGCCGACACGAAGTTCGCGCCGGTGATGGCGGCGTCCGCCTCGAGGTACTTGCGGCGCAGGTGGACGCGGGCGCGGCGGGTGATCACCTCGGGCGTGTCGTCGTAGCTGCCGAGCCCGTGGGCCTCGAAGCTGCGGGCGATCTCGCGGCGGTTCTTGTGGAGGATGGGCTTGACGATGTGGCTGGGGTGATCGGCGTCGATCTGGACGATGTACTCGCCGAGATCGGTCTCGAGGCTCTCGATGCCGTGGGCCTCGAGGAAGGCGCCGAGGCCGATCTCCTCGGTGACCATGCTCTTGGCCTTGACCACCCGCCGGGCCCCGCGCCGCTCGAGGATCTCGCGCACCGACTGGCAGGCCTCGTCCGCGTCGCGCGCGAAGTGCACGACCGCCCCGTGCGCCGTCAACCGCGCCTCCGCCTCGCCGAGGTAGCGATCGAGGTGATCGAGGGCGTGCTGCTTGACCGCCCCGGCCAGGCGCCGCAGCTGGTCGGGATCGGCGTAGTCCTCGGTCAGGATCGCCGTGCGCTTGTCGTGACCGGCCTGGCTGCCGAGGCGCACCGAGGCGCGACGCTCCGGGCTCTGCGCGGCGGCGAACGCATCGATGGGCTGGGTGGGCTTGCTGAAGGGCATCGGCGCTGGCCTCTGTCTCGCTAGCCGACCCCGACCGGCGCCGAGCTGGGCGGGGCCGGCTGAGCGGTCGGGGTCTCGGCGTGCAGGGCATCGCGCAAGATCTGGGCGAGGTGGCGGGTCGGCAGGGCGCGCCCCTCGCGGGCGGCCAGACCCTCGAGGTGCATCAGGCAGCCGGCGTCGGCCGAGACCAGCGCGGCGGGCGAGACCGCCAGGATCTGGTCGAGCTTGAGATCGCCCATCCCGCGCGAGATCGCCGGGAAGCTCACCGAGAAGGTCCCACCGAAGCCGCAGCACTGCTCGGCCTCGGCGATCTCGACCACCTCGGCGCCGGCGATCGAGCGCAGCAAGGTCAGCGCCGCCTCGGCGTAGCGGGTGCCGCGCGAGTGACAGGACCGGTGAAACGCCACCCGCCCCGGCCAGCGTCCGGGCCAGCGCGCGACACCGAGGCCCCGCACGATGAAGTCCCCGAGCTCCCAGGTCCGGCGGGCGAGCCCCTCGATCGGCGCGCGATCGCGCTCCCCCTCGAAGAGCAGGAGCGCGCCGTGCGACACCATCCGCGCGCACGAGCCCGACGGCGCCACCACCGGGGGCCCGGGGGCGGCGCCCTCACCGCCGGTGAACACCCGCAGCGCATGTCGGGCCACCCGCCGGGCCGCCGGCCAGTCGCCCGCGTTGAACGCCGGCTGCCCGCAGCAGGTCTGGTCCTCGGGGAACTCCACCTCGCACCCGAGGTGCTCGAGGACCTCGACGGTGGCGCGGGCCACGTCGTCGAAGAACACGTCGCCGAGGCAGGTCACCATCAGCTGGACGCGCCGGGATGGCGTGCTCATGCTGGCGCCCGCTGGGGAGGGCCGGCCGCTCCGCGCTCCCGCCAGATCTCGCCATCGGGATAGGCGTGGGCGGCGAGCGATGCCGGCTTCATCTCGATGCTGGCGCCGGGGGCGGTGGGGACCTGGTAGTGACCGCCGGAGATCACGCACGGCGCGCGGAAGTGCTCGTGCAGGTGATCGACGTACTCGATCGAGCGCCCGTCGAGCCCGCCGCTCACCGCGATGTAGTCGAAGATCGAGGCGTGCTGCACGTACTCGCACAGCCCGACGCCGCCCGCGTGCGGGCAGACCGGAACGCCGAAGCGGGCCGCCAGCAAGAGGACCGCCACCACCTCGTTGACGCCGGCCAGCCGGCAAAAGTCGAGCTGGCAGAACGCCATCCCGCCAGTCCGCAAGAACTGCTTGAACATGATCCGGTTGGCGCCGTGCTCGCCGGTGGCCACCCCGATGCCGAGTGGCCGCAGCGCGCGGGCGATGGTGGCGTGCCCGAGGATGTCGTCGGGGCTGGTCGGCTCCTCGATCCAGAGCGGACGCACCGGGGCCAGGGCCGTGACCCAGTCGATGGCCTCGCCCACGTCCCAGCGCTGATTGGCGTCGAGCATCAGGGCGGCGGTCGGGCCAATCTCGGCGCGCACCAGGGCGGCGCGGCGGAGATCGTCGGCCCTGTCGAGCCCGACCTTGATCTTGAAGCGGGTGAAGCCAGCGGCCACGCCCGCGCGGCAGAGGCGCGCGATCTTCTCGTCGGCGTAACCGAGCCAGCCCGCCGAGGTGGTATAGGCCGGGTAGCCGGTCGCGCGCAGCTCGGCCTCGCGCGCCGCGCGCGTCGGCACCAGCTCGTCGAGCGCGCGGCGGGCGTCCTCGGGGGTGAGGGCGTCGGTCAGGTAGCGGAAGTCCACCATCTCGACGATCTGGGTCGGGCTGAGGCTGGCCAGCACCTGCCACAGCGGCTGCCCGGCCAGCTTGGCGCGCAGATCCCACAGCGCGTTCACCACCGCCGAGGTCGCGAGCTGGATCACCCCCTTCTCGGGGCCGAGCCAGCGGAGCTGGCTGTCCCCCGCGAGCGCGCGGCAGAAGGCCCCGGGCGCCTCGAGGAAGGCGCCGAGCGGCTGCCCGACGACCAGCGGCGCGAGCGCGTGCACGGCGGCCACCACGATCTCGGTGCCGCGGCCGATGGTGAAGGCGAGGCCGTGACCCTCGAGGCCGTCGGGCCGGTCGGTCTCGACGATCACATAGGCGGCCGAGTAGTCGGGGTCGCGGTTCATGGCGTCCGAGCCGTCGAGCTGCCGCGAGGTCGGGAAGCGCACGTCGGCCACGCGCAGGCGGGTGATGCTTCCCGCGATCCCGGCTCCGGGGGGCGGCGTCACTTGCCCGCGCTCCAACCGCCGTCCACCATCAGCGCGCTGCCGGTGACCATGGCGGACGCGTCGGCGGCGAGGTAGAGCGCGGCGGCCGCGATCTCGGCTGGCCTCGCCATGCGGCCGGTGAGCTGGGTGGAGGACATCGCGCGGTAGGTCCCCTCGGGATCGGGGGACTCGGCCAGGCGCGCCTTGACGAAGGGGGTCTCGACCCGCCCCGGGCAGATGCAGTTGAAGCGAACGCCGGTGTGCGAGTGATCGAGCGCGAGGGACTTGGTGAGCCCCACCACCGCGAACTTGGTGGTGGTGTAGGCCAGGCGCTCGCGCACCGCCACGATCCCGCCCACCGAGGCCAGGTTGATCACGCTGCCCTGGCGGGCCGCCAGCATGGCCGGCACGAAGGCCTTGCAGCCGTTGAACACCCCGCGCAGGTTCACGGCGTACAGGCGATCGAGATCCGCGCCGCTGGTCGACAGCAGATCGCCCACGTGGCCGATGCCGGCGTTGTTGACGAGGATGTGCAAGGGGGGAAGGCGGGCGGCGAGGGCCGACATCCCGGCGTCGTCGGTCACGTCGAGCGGCTCGAGCTCGGCGCGGCCGCCGGCGGCGCGAATGCCCTCGACCGTGGCCTGCCCGCCGCGCCCATCGCGATCGGTCACCCAGACCCGGGCCCCCTCGGCGGCCAAGAGCTCCGCGATGGCCTGCCCGATGCCGGAGGCGGCGCCGGTCACGAGCGCGTGCTTGCCGTCGAGACGAAACGGTCCGCCCGTCGTCACGGGGTGCCGGTGGGGATGGGCGTGGCGCCGCGGGCGCTCGACGCGTAGCAGGCCTCGACCACGGCCATGGTCTCGAAGGCATCCTCCACCCCGGTGGGGAGCAGGTCGGTCTCCTGGTTGGCCCGCCTCATCAGGCTGGCCATGGTACCCACGAAGGCATGGGGAAACCAGCTGCCGACGAGCGGGATGTCTCGCCAGCCGCCGCCTCCTCCTCCTTCGTCGCCGCCTCCAGGGTTCGCCCGGGTGGCCCACGAGAGGGCGTCGGGCAGCCCGCGCGGATAGTCGAGGTTGACGCCGAGGCGCGCCTTGATCGCGCCCTTGGTTCCCTCGAGCTTGAGGTAGCTCTCCTGGTGCAGGGGGCCGAAGTCGTGGCCGTGGTTGGTGGTCACGGTGGCCCGAACCATCTCCCCGTAGTCGAAGGCGATGGCGGTCCGGGTGGAGGCGAGCCGGGGCTGCAACGGATGCTTGACCGTCTTGCAGTACACCCCCTGGGGCTCGCCCAGGAACGAGCGCACCAGATCGACGTAGTGGATGCTGTGATAGACGATCTCCATCCGGGGGATCCCGAACAGGAAGCCCCACTGCTCCCAGGGCATGTGACAGGTCACCCGCACCTCGACGTCGTGCAGCTCGCCGATCACACCGCGCCGTAGGAGCTCGCGGGCCCCGAGCACGCACGGCGCGAAGCGGAGCTGGAAGTTCACGGCGGCGAGGAGGCGCCGCGACCGGCAGAGCGCGCGGATGCGAACGGCCTCGGCCAGATCCTCGCCCATCGGCTTTTGAATCAGGACCGCCGCGCCCTCCGGCAACAGCTCGAGCACGCCGCAGATCGCGCCGGCCGGCACGGCCACGTCGAACACCGCGTCCGCCGGGGCGGCCGCGACGGCCGCGTCGAGCGAGTCGCAGACCCTGGGGATCCCGAAGTCCCTGGCCAGCGCCTCGGCCCGGCTCGGGAGCAAATCGTGCACCGCGACCACCGGAAAGCCGGCTATCCGGTAGGCGGGCAGGTGCGCGTCGCGCACGATGCTGCCGGCCCCGATGCTGACGATGGGCCGGACGCGGGTGGGCAGGGTGGGCCTCTGGGCATCCTCGGGCTGCATGCCGCGAGACTATCCTGGCTGCCGATCGCCGCAACCCCCGCCGAGCCCGGGGAGGGTCACGTGAAAGCTGAGGCCGTGCTGGACGAAGCCGAGGGAGCGGTAGAAGGCGTGGGCGGCGTCGCGCGCCAGGTTGGAGGAGAGGGCCAGCTTGTAGCAGCCACGCTGGCGGGCCTGCTCCATCGCGGCCTGCATCATGGCTCGGCCGATCCCCTGGCGGCGGAGGCGGGAATCGACGCACACGTCCTCGACGATGGCCGACGGGCGACCGGCGTGGGCCAGGTTGTCCATGATCAGCAGCGCGAAGGTGCCGAGGATCGCGCCCGAATCGCGGTCGACCGCCACATGGATGGCATAGTCCGGATAGGTCGTGAGCCGGCGGAAGATGGCGCGCGCGGCCTCGAGGGAGAGCGGCGTCGCGTCCTCCCCGGGGCGGACGAGCTCCGCTTGCAGGGCCAGGATGTCCGGCAGATCCGCCTGCGTGGCGGCCCGGATCTGCACCTCCTCGGTCATGGCCCGGGTCGGTCCCGGTCGTGGTGGGTGGGCTTGCCCCGACCGCCGTCTTCGCCCTTGTCGCCCGGCTGGGTGACCACGGCCAGGGTGCGGGCACCGGCGCCGCGCGCGAGATCGAGCAGGTGCACGACCTCGCCGTAGGGGGCGTCGGCCTCGGCCTTGAAGAAGACCACCTTCTGCCGGTCGTAGCGCAGGCGCTCCGAGAGCTTGTCCACTAGGGCCTCGGGGGCGATCGGCTCACCGTTGACGCTGAGCTCGCGCTTGGCGGTGTACTCGACCAGCACCGGGGCCTCGCTCGGCGGAGGTGGGGTGGTCTCGTCGGCCTTCTTCGGCACCACCGTGGTCAGGTGCTTCAGCGTCGCGGGGGTGAGCACCATGAAGATGATCAGCAGGACCAGCACCACGTCAATCAGCGGCGTGACGTTGATGTCGCCGCGCACGCCCCGCTTGCTTCCGAGGTCCATGGCCATCAGCGCGGCCGCCCCTGTTCCTCGGTCCCGAGCACGATGTCCTGCACGTCGGCCTCGTGCAAGGCCTCCATGACCTCGCGCACGGCTCCGTAGGGCGCGCGGGCGTCGCCCTTGATGAAGACGCCCTTCTCGGGGTTGCGGGTGCGTTCGAGGACCACCGCGCGGGCCACCTCGGCGGCGCTCTGCGCGCGCGTCGCGCCCACGTACATCCGCTTGTCGAGGGTGACCGAGATGATGATGTCCTTGCCATCGTCGGGCTTGCGGGCGTGGTGGGTGGTGCGCGGCAGGTCGACCGCCACGCCGCTCGCGATGAGCGGGGTGACCACCATGAAGATGATCAGCAGGACCAGCACCACGTCGACCAGCGGGGTGACGTTGATGTCGGCGCGCACCTCCGGCCGCGGCAACGGCCGGTCGTCGCCGCGCAGCTCCCGCAGGGTCCGGAGGGCCTTGGCTCGCTCGAGCTTGGAGCTCACCTTCACCTCACCTCACCTCGCCCTTCACCTGGGCTGCCCGTGGGTCGTCCGCGCCCGGGTGCTCTGCAGCAGGCGATCGGCCATCTCCCCCGCCGTGTCGTCGATGATGGCGGCGAACTGATCGAGCCGGGTCACGAAGAAGTTGTAGAACCACACGGTCGCGATGGCCACCGCCAGACCCACCGCCGTGGTGAGCAAGGCCTCCGAGATGCCCGCCGAGACCGAGGCCAGCCCGCCGCCGCCGCCCTTGGCCGGGTCGGCCATCTGCTGGAAGGCGGTGATGATGCCGAAGACCGTACCGAACAGCCCCACGAAGGGCGCCGAGGACGAGATGGTCGCGAGGACCGGCAGGCCGCGCTGCAGGCTCGAGACCTCGCGCTTCTTGGCCCGTTCCATGGATCGGCTGACCTCGTGCACCAGGAGCTCGACGTCGATCGGGTCGGCACCCGACGGGCCGATGGCCTCCATTCCGCGGAGGAAATCGGCGATCCCGGGGCCGATCACCCTGGCCGCCGGGGCGTCCTTCCACTGCTGCTCGAGGGGGAGCGCGTCGCCGAGGCGGCCGCCGGGGATGACCAGGGGCTGCAGCGCGGCGATGTAGCCGAGCGAGCGCAGACGCCCGCGCCGGAACGTGAGGAAGCGTTCGAGGACGATCCCGATCGCATACATCGACATGACGAGCAGGATGACGACCACCGTCTTGGCCACCATGCCCATCTGGCTCCAAAGACCAATCAGTGAAAAATCCATGTCGCGCTTGTCTCCAGTGGTGGAATGTGAATGTGGCTGGTGGAATGTGGAAGCTGGGTGGGAGATGGGACGTGGAGGGTGACGGCCGCGCGCTTTCAACGCGCCGAGATCTCGTAGCGGAGCATGTAGCAAAATGGCACCGGCCGCCCGTCGAGGGTGTAGGGCCGGTAGCGCCATCGACGAAGGACCGTGGGGATCTGCGGGTCGATGGCCGGATCGGCGCCCCGCAGGACCTTCACGTCGGTGACGGTCCCCTCCGTCGAGACGCAGATGCGGAGGATGGCGAAGAACGACATGCCGCCGCGCGCCAGCGGTGGAGGCAGCCCTACCTTGTAGGGATCGCTGTTGGGATCGATGAGCAGCTGCTTGCCTCCCACCTGGGGCGGCAGCATCTTCGGTCCCTGGTTGACGGGAGGCGCGCCGACCACCCCTCCGACCACGCCTCCCTTCACTCCGCCCTCGACTCCACCCTCCTCACCACCCTCCTTGTCGTCGTCGCTCGAGTCCCGGTCGTCGCTGGCGGAGGGCTTCGGCGTTTCCTTGGGACGCTCGGTGGGTTGCACCAGCTCCGTCTTCGGTCGGACCTCGGTTGGCCGGGTCTTGTTCGGCGTGGTGCTGGCGTGGTGCCGCGCCGGGGGAGGAGGAGGCGGCGGCGGCGGGGCACCTCCCGCCAGGCTGACCGCGACCGTGGGCAGCGGCAGCTCGTCGACATGCCAGAAGGAGTAAGCCACCCCGACCGCCAGGGCGACCGCATGGAGCAACAACGACACCGTGATGGTGACGCGGCGGGCGCCGGAGGGGGCGAGACGTTCGGCGCCGAGGACCGCTTCGAAGGCCATGGTCAGAGAGCCTTCGCCCCGGAGGCACGCTTGCGCCAGATCTCGGCGGCGTCGATCTCGGCCTGCCAGCGGGCGGGCTCGTCGAGGAACGCCATCGACTTCTGGCGGTGCAGGAGGTTGAGGTAGACCATGGCCTCCTGATACTGGGGGCGGAGCGCGAGGGCCCGCTCGAGGTAGACGATCCCGAGCTCGGCCAGCTTCACGCGCGCGGCGCCGGTGAGATCGCCGACGGCAAAGGGTGGCGGAGGCTTGCGAACGGGGACCGGTGGGCGCACCGCCGACCGGCGCTTCCGCTTGCCCGCATCGCCCGTCCGGGTCTCGGCGGCCCGGGCCGCTCCCGCCGGAACCGCGGCCTCCTCGGGAGGGAGCGCCTCGGCGCGCGGGTCGTAGGAAGCCTTGTCGGGGCCCCCTCCCCGCTGATAGAGCTGTTGCCAGGCGTAGACGCCCACGGCATATTGGGCCTCCGCATCCCGAGGCAGCAGGCTGGCCTTTCGCTCGAACCACCTCAGGGCCTCCTCGGGGCGGTTGGCCCGGGTCGAGACCTGGATGAGGCCGGTGATGGCCGAGAGATCGGTCGGGTTGACCTCGAGGGCGCTCGTGTACCTCGACACCAGCAGGTCGAAGCGGTCACCATCGAAGAGCGTCTGGACATACAGCTGTTCCGCGCGCGGATCGGTCGGGGCGACCTGCCGCATGCGCCCGAAGGCATGGACCGCGCAATCGGTGGCTTGCTGGCTCTCGGGGCTCTTCGAGCCGGGGATCATCATCTGACGGCAGGCCAGGCCCTCGTTCAACCACAGGAGAGGAAGCTCGGGACAGAGGGCCTCGGCCTCCCGGTATTCTCGCAGGGCGGCCGGATAGTGGCCCTCCCGGTACAGGCGGTTGCCCTCGCGGACGTGGCGTCGCCCGCGGAGCTCGGAGCACCCCGAGAAGCAACAGAACAGCATGGCAAGGCGCGCACCGCGCGCGACGAGAGCATTCATGAGGGCATGGGCCACGAAACGAAAAGCCAGAGCGCGCGGACCGAGGAGCGAGGAGCGAGGAGCGAGGGCCGAAGAGGAGGTGCGGGCGCGCGAGATCGATTCATACACAATCACGCGGGGGGGTGGCAAGGAGGCGCGCCAGGAGGCGCGCTCGAAAGACGGCGCCCGACCAAATCCCGGGGCCGCCCGGCGAGGTCGAGGGGAGGAGGAGGAGGCAACACGGAGGAAGAAGATCGGCAGGTGAAGATTTCTATTTGCCGGCGTGCCCGACATGACTACTATGCGCACCATGTTGAACACGCGTATCAGCATCGCAGCATGCGCTTTGACCGTGGCCTCAACCTTGTCGGGATGCTCTTCGGGCGACACCATCCTCGCCCTGACCATCACCTCGGCCTCGAACGTGGGAGCGGTCGCGGAGCTGCGTGTGACGGTCTCGCGCGCGCCAGCCGCGCCGATTGTCACCACCTTCGCCCCGGACGCCGATGATGCCGGGGTGATCTCCGGTTCCTTCTTCCGCCGGATCAACCTCGGAGGATGGACAGGTGGAGACGCGAACGTCCTGGTCGAGGCCCTGGACAAGGGGGGGACAGCCTTCCTGACCGCCACGACCACCGTCGATGTTCGTGAGCACGGCGCGGTCGCTGGCATGGTCCACTTGACCCGCGACGTTCCCGACGGCGGCACCGGCGCGGGCGGCGCAGGCGGCGGCGGGGACGCTGGAGCTGGTACCGACGCGGGAGCCGGTACCGACGCGGGCGCCGGGGCTGGCGGCGGTGGAGGCGGCAGCGCCGGAGGAGGAGGTGGAGGCGGAGGAGGTGGTGGCCACGGAGGAGGTGGTGGCCACGGAGGAGGGGGAGGTGGTGGCCACGGAGGGGGAGGTGGCACTGCAGGGGCCGGCACTGGCGCCGCTGGCGGGCATGGCGGGGCAGGCGGGGTCGCGGGCCAGGCGGGCAACTCCGTGGCCGGCGGGCACGGCGGCACGGCGTAGCACGTCTCTGCTTCGTCTCGCGACGGGCCCACGCCCACCAGCCACGCAGATACCTCGGATCTGAGAATCGTTCACCCTTGGGAGACCTCATGACCACGAGACACGCCGTCGTTCGAAGAGCCGGTCGGGTAACAGGTGCTGGTTTGTCGGTGTTCATGTCGTACGCGCTGCTGACGCCGGCCGGGGCAGCGCCGGCGCCCTCCGGTGCCCCGGGCGCATCGGACAGACCGGCGCCGGGCTCTTCCTCGAGCAAGAAGCCCGACAAGAAGTCCGACCAGCCGACCTCCGTCAAGGCCGGCCTCTTCGCACAGGTTGCTGCCTCTCCTGGCGAGACAGCGGGGTCGGCGGTGGCGCCGGCGGCCGGGGCGACTCCGGTCGCGCAGGCCGCGCCGCCCGTTCCGGCGCTGTCCCCGCCCGGCGCGGCGCCGGTGGCCGCCCCGTCTCCTGTCGTGGTGCCAGCTCCGGTTGGCGCCACCCCCGGAGAGCCGGCCCCGCTCGACCCAGACCAGATCCCGCCGGAGTTGCTGGTCCCCGCGACTCCCGGCGCGCCACCCTCGCCCGGGAGCGAGAGCTACGACCCGAACGCGGTCGAGGTGGTCAAGGTGACCGTCGACCGGCGCGAGCAGAACCTGCAGAAGTACGCCGGCTCTGCCAGCGCCTTCTCGGGTGACGATCTGTCGCGGGTGGGCGTGACCTCCGTGCGCGACATGGCGCAGGTCAACCCCGCGCTCGAGATCGGAACCCAGGAGGGGAACACGGAGATCTTCATTCGTGGCGTCGGGAGCACGAACAACACCGAGCTCGGCGATCCCTCGGCCGCCACCCACGTGGATGGCATCTACATTCCCCGACCGCGCGGGGTGGGCTCGATGTTCTTCGATCTCGAGCGGGTCGAGCTCAACCGTGGTCCGCAGGGCACCATCCGGGGCCGCAACGCGACCGCCGGCTCGCTCAACATCATCACCGCCAAACCCAAGCTCGGACAGTTCGCCGCCGAGGCGGGCGTCCAGCTCGGCAACTATGCCCAGCGGCTGACCACGGCGATGGTCAACATCCCCCTCGGCGACACGCTGGCGCTGCGGGCGGCGACCTTCTCCGAGAACCGAGATCCGTTCTTTCACAACGGCGGGCCCATCAGCACCATCACCCCGGCGGAGAGCGCCGACAACCTGGCCTATCGGGTGGGATTGAAGTGGGTGCCGTCATCGTTCGTGACGGTGAACATCGGGCACGATCTCACCCGCGAGCGCGGCACCGGGTACAGCGGCGCGAACTTCAACGGCGCGCTCGTGGCCGGGCTGCTCCCGAGCGAGGTGCCCGACCCGCGCAGCGTGGTGTACCGCGGACCGCAGCCTTCGCAGAGCCTCGATCACTGGGGCGTGCACGGTGACGTGACCCTCGACTTCGGTCCCTTGCTGGTCAACTACCTCGGCAGCTACCGCGACCTCACGTACCGACAGATCACCGGCGGTAACAGCGGGGTGGCCTTCCCTGGGCAGGTGGTCGGCAACGGCGATCTCGACAACTGGTCGACCTCCTGGTGGTACAGCGCCTCGCAGTCGCAGGTCCACGAGCTGCGCATCCTTACCCCCGACACGGCACGCCTGCGGGCCACCCTCGGCGGGTTCTTCTTCTACGAGAAGCAGCAGGTCACCCTCTACAACACGGCCGACAATTCGAACACCTACGTCGGGGGCGAGTTCAACATGCCCTACGTGCGGGGCAAGTCGACGGCGGGGTACCTCGACGCGGTCTTCGACATCTTCAAGTGGTTCCGCGCCACCGGCGGCCTGCGGGTCACCCAGGAGTCCAAGGACCGAACCGGGCTCGGCGCCGTGTGGCTGGTCGACAATGCGAACCCGGGCGGTCAGAACTTCCGCTTCGGGACCGAGGGGTTCCAGCCCGCCTTCGGGGCGCGCACCCTCTACCCGGCGCCCGGACAGGCGTTCGATGCCAACGCGGTGTTCTTGAATGGCGTCAGCCGCTTCGGCATCCGCGACACCCTCAACGGCTTCCTCGGGCCCGGAGGACCTGGCGTGTTCCAGGCGGGACCGGTGAGCCCGCAGCTCGGGCACTACAGCGGAACCTTCCTCGACTACCGGGCCGGGGTCGACATGGATCTCAGCCCGACCCAGCTCCTCTACGGGACCTTCACCACCGGGCACACCTCCGGTGGGTTCAACGACAACATCGGGAACGTCGCGCCGACCTACAAGCCCGAGAGCCTGTATGCCTTCGAGCTCGGCAGCAAGAACGAGCTCCTCGACCACAAGTTGCGGGTGAACGCCGCAGGCTTCTTGTACATCTACCGCGACCAGGTCTTCCAGATCATCCAGCAGGTCGGCGTGAACCCGAACCCCACCCAGCCACCGCCTTCCTCCGCCGTTCGCGTGAACGTCGGGAAGTCGCACATCGTGGGCGTGGACTTCGATACCTCCTATCGCTTGCCCCTCGGGCTCGTGATCGGGGTGTCGGGGCTGGTGATGGATGCGCGCTTCGACGAGGGGCAGATCTTCGACAACCGCGTGGCGTACGGTCCGACGGGCAGCCCCACCGACAAGGTGAACGTCAAGGACAAGCACCTGCCACGGGCACCCACCTTGACCGTCAACTACTCGCTCTCACAGAACTTCCGCACGCCGATCGGCTGGTTCGACTGGATCGCCAGCGCCCAGACCCGCAGCGAGTACTTCATGACGGTCTTCAACGGAAATGGAATCGATTCGCAGGGGAACGTGAATCCGTCCCTCAGCGACGTGGTCCCGAGCTATACCCGCCTCGACCTCGGGGTCGGGTACACCCGTCCGGACGGCAAGGCACGGCTCAGCGCCTTCGCCAGCAACGTGACGAACGTGGCCTACATGACCACCTTCATCAACCAGCCGAACCTGAACCTGCGCTACTTCAATGCGCCCCGGCAGGTCGGTGTTCGTCTGAACCTGTACTGGTAGACGGGCTGGCGGCGACGGGCCGGATGGTCAGCGACACCGTCACCTCGACGGTGTCGCCGAGGATGAGACCGCGGGTGGCGAGATCCTGGTTCCAGTGCAGGCCGAACTCCTGGCGGTTGAAGAGTCCCCGAACGTGGAGGACCCGCGACGCGCCGGCGCCTGGCGCTCGGGGGGGCTGCTCCGGCCCGAGATCGTCGAGCTCGAGGGAGACATTGCGGGTGACTCCCCGCATGGTGAGCTCCCCGAGGACCGTGTAGCGGTTGGGCCCGGCGGCGGGCTCGATCTTCCGACTGCGGAAGCGAATCTCGGGGAAGCGGACCACGTCCAGGAACTCGGCCGACCGGATGTGATCGTCCCGCTCGGGCTCGCCGGTGTCGATGCTGGCCGGGTCGAGGACGGCCTCCACCTCCGAGCGGGCGGGGTTGGCCGGGTCGAGCTCCACGGAGGCGCGCCAGCGCTCGAGGTGCCCGCTGATCTCGGCGACGATGAGGTGGCGGAGCTTGAAGCGGAGGTTGGAGCGAGCCGCGTCGGCCTCCCACCTGCCGGCCGGAGGAGCGGTCACGCTCGACGGCATGGCCTCCCGCACCGGGGAGGGAGCGGAATCCGTCGCGGGAGGAGTTCGGGGACCTCCCGCTGACCCAGCCGTACGGTCGGATGACGAGGGTGTGCTTCGCATGTGCAGGTGGGTGTGCATACGTCAGGCCAATTTCCGGCGCTGTGGAGGGCACGGAGGGTGGGGGGCCCGGGAACAAGGGTGGGGCGAAGGCCGAGGTCCGTGCAATTCTTGCCGTTGGCATCCAGGGGCATGGCAGGTTGTGCGCTGTCGTTGGGCGCCCGCGCGTGCCGGGTCGTCGCCGTATCCGTCGTCGTCCGCGAGCATCACTCACTGGCCCGTCGGTGGGAGGTCACCGCCCTGGTGGAGGAGACCTCGATTGAGCAGCAGGGCGGGGCGCAACAGGCTCCTCACCACGGCGCGGGCGAGATCCGATTGCCCGAGCAGGTCGGCCAGGGGAGGAGCGCTCTGCGCGTAGAGCATCGCCACCAACCTGGCCACGGGGGAGCGGGCCACCACCCGATTGCGTTCCTGGCGCAGGAGGGTCACGTCGGGGTGCAGGGCGCTGCCGTAGGCGGCGGTGGCCACGACGCAGCCGGAGAGGGTCGTGTACTTCGACTTGCCGACGTAGAGCCGGATGAAGGCGGGCTTCGACCAGCCGCAGGTGCCCTGTGCACGCAGGGCGATCGCGTAGCCCGAGCTCGGCTGGAGGGTCGGCAGGGTCACCGCGGTGATGGCGCCGGGAGCCCCCGGCGTGGGGGCGGGCGCCGCCGCCCAGCGCTCGAAGGCCGTCTCGTCGAGCTGGCGCTGATTGTCGGGCGCGTAGCGGAGCTCGTAGGCCAGCACGGGGAGGCCGTGATCGTCGCTCTGCCGAAACTGAAAGGTCGCGGCGGCAGGGTCCTCGGTGCTGGTTGGCTCGCTGATGCGCGGCGGGTCGGGGGCGGTGGCGGCCGTGCAATCGAGAGGGGCACAGGTCGCGGCGTCGAGGTGGACGCGCCCGAGGCCCCCTGGCCCATCGGTGTCACGCAGGCGCGCGACGCCGCTGCCCGCGACGTCGGAGGTGATCCGCGGATCGATCGGGGTGAGATCACCCGAGGCTCCGGTCCAGTCACCGTAGCCGGCGGGCAGGCTGACGGCGGCCGGCGCGAGCGGCGCTGCCGGGTCGGCGGGGATGCTGAATGCCAGGCGGTAGACGACCGAGGGTTGTCCCACGTTCTGGTCGAACCCGTAGTTGCCGTAGTAGGTGAGCTCGACCGGTGTGAGGAAGGAGGTATGGGTGAAGGAGGGGTTCGGATCGAACTCCTTTCCGACCTCGACCATGAGCGCGTAGTCCCCGGCGGGGAGGGAGGTGGGCACGGTCCAGCTACCCGAGAAGGTGAGATCGTAGCGCGGGGTCGCGGTCGCCACGGTGTCGACGTCATTGAGGAGACCGAACTGGCGGGCATCTCCGTAGTCGCAGCCGGCACCCTCGGCGGAGACGAGCGGCACGCACAGGTTGCCCCAGTCGACCAGATCGCCCCGGGGTGGGTAGACGGAGGGAGGAGCAGCGACCTCGGTGGTGGGGGCCGTGGTGGTGTCGCCGGGGGCGGGCGCCGCGAAGCTTCCCTTCACGCTGCGAAAGTTCCCGCTGGCGCAGGTGATGGCGTCCACCACCTCGGAGGCCATCATCGGTCGGCAAAAGTAGGGCTCGGGTGAGGAGACCTCCTGGTGCGAGGCGATCTCGTCGTCTCGGCCATCGGTCATGACCACCCCGGCGTAGACGACGCCGCGGCGGTGGGCCCACACCGGCAGGGCCATGGGGCGCCGCCCGTAGGGGAAGCGCGGCCCCGACCGGAAGTCCCAGCGCCCGGGACGGTTCCCGATGCCGTACAGGGCGACGGCGTTGGTGACCATCAGCGTGTCGACGAAGCGGGTGCCGTCGGCGGTCTCGACCCACACCGCGATCTGGGGTCCGAGGTCGGGGTGGGAGTCGGTGAAGTGGCAGAGCCCGGCGGCGTCGCGAACGAAGCAGTCGGGCTCGAAGCTGAAGCGGAGCACCCGGCAGGGCGGGGGCGTGGCCAGGGGGTCGGTGCTGGCGGGCGTGGCGGTGGTGGCAGTGGCAGTGGTGGTGGCAGACACGGCGGTGGTGGGCAGCGCGAGAAGCGCGGCGGTGACGCCAGCGAGGATCAGGCAGGGTGGGCGCCAGAACGGCCGAACCGGCGGTGGTCGAGGGGGTGCGCCAGGCAGGAGCCACATCCGTTGGCTCAGGCTAGCATCAGCTTCTGGTCGGTGTCCTGGATCGTGCCGTCCTTCGAGGCAAGGAGCGCCTGACACGCCTGGCCGGCATGATAGAACTCCGCATGTCCGATGGGGTCCCTCGTGTGACCAGGGCCACCGCGATCCAGGCTGCGATCGCCCGCGCAGCGACCGTCGGTGCTCTGGTGCACGCGTTTCTTGCCTGGGGCCCCCTTCGGGCCCCTCGGATGGCGGTTGCCGCGGCGCCTGCGGGGCCAACCTCGACCGCGGGCGAGCCAATCTTGACAGGCGCCGACGTGCGGGTGCTCGAGCAGCGTGGATGGCTCGAGCGTGATGATGCGCGGACGCTTCGGATCCTGGGAGCGTATGGCCCGCGGGTGCTGGGAGTCGAAGGCGTGCACTTGGCGGATGTCCGCATCGCGCACATCGAGGCGCTCGAGTGCGCGATCGGGAGGGTCGCGGCCCGCCGCATGGGGGTGGCTCAGTTCTTCGCGGATGGCTTGTTTCGCGGCGGGGCGGTCTCGCTGACCGTGCTCGTCGACGGCCAGACCTCCCGGGCTCTCGAGCGGGCATTCGACCTGCACACGATCTTCCCGGCGGTGGCGCGGGCGGGCGGGGGCGGGCGTTGGGGTGGGGCCGGGGGCGGCGAGGAGGCGCACATGCTCTTTCTCATCGCCGGTCAGGGGAGGCTGGCGATGGCCTACGATCGCGGGCTCACCTACCCCCACCCCGACGACGCTTACGCGATCTTCGGAAACCGCGACTATCACATTTACCCGTTCCTGCGGATGACCATCGGCCTTCACCGAGGCAGCCCGGCGCTCCTCGACATCGCGACCGCCGACGGACCGGCGGCCCCCCTCCACCCCTTCGAGAAGCGCGTGCTCTTCCTGTCCCCCGCCATCCACAGCCTCACCGTCCACGACCGCGACGTGACCGCCGATACCAGCATCATCGACCGCAAGATCCGCCCCCCGCCGGTGGAATGGCGTGAGGGCCCGGTCAAGGGCGGCGCCCGCCTCCAAGAGCTCGGTTGCCCGGCGGAGGGGGGCTGAGGGGGCGGGGCACCGCTCGGCCTGGGGACGCAGGTACGGATCGCCCGTCCTTGGTCACTGCGGGTGTTTGCGCCGCAGGGCGATGATAGTGTGAACGAGTGGTGGGATCCCTCTTTGGATTTGCACGAAGCCCGACGTGGTTGTTGGGACGGTCATGGGCTCACCGACCAACGTGATACACAGAGCTGGCCTCTTCCTGGCCCTGCTTTCCGTGGCCCAGGCCATCACCTGTCGGCCGAGCTCCAGGCAGCACCCCGCCTCCGACGTCGCACCCGCACCACGATTGTCTGTCGAGTGGGGTGGGTGTGCCGGAGTTCGAGAGGGACCCATCTGCGAGATCGGTAAGGATGGGACCCTGACACTGTGGGTTCCCGGCGCGGCCCCTCCACAGTGGCAACTGAGAGCGGACCGCGAGCTTGTCGAGATTCGGTCGAAGCGTGTCATCGACGGCGGAACCCAGGTCTCGTTGGTGCTCCGTCCCGGTACGCGTCGACTCTGCATCCTGGACGAGCGAGGCGATGTCCTCTGGGAGCTCCGGCTGGGCGACGCCACCTCTCACGAGCAGATCGACCGGTCCATCGATCTCGGCCACAGGGGAGAATATGCCGCGGCCCTCAGGGCCCTCGATGACCTCCGAGGGCACGCGCGCCCCGAAGAGCGCGGACCAGCCGATGCAGCCATCGGGCGGATGTCCCTCGCACTCGGAGATGTGCGAAGAGCCGAGCCCGCCTTACGCGCGGCGATTCAGGCGGCGATCGCGGAGGGAAGGCTGGGAGATGCCGTACGGGATAGCTCGGCACTCGTCTGGGCGCTGGTCATGCTGGAGCAGCGGTTCGGGGATGCGCGAACCGTCCTCGACACGCTGAGGCGGTGCGGGAGTCAATTCTCGGAAGGAATCATCTGGATCGACTACCACCAGGCCCTGCTCGCAGAACAGACCGGCGATATCCGGACTGCCCTGCTCAACTACCGAGCCGCAGAGCGTGGGGCTCATCGTCTCGATCGCTCGGGACTTGGCCGAGATTCGTCCATGGGGGTCGCTCTTCAACTGGCACGCGTGGGGCGGGTCGGAGAGGCCATAGAATCCATCAGAGACGTACCCGTTCCAGCCGATGCCTGCGCAAAGGCCACCTGGTCCTTGAACCTGGCCTGGATGGCTCTCCAGGGTATCCGCCACGAGACCCGAGGCAAGTCCGGCATCGATGCTTGGCAGGCGCTCCTGGAAGCCGAACGGGCCACCGCAGCATGCCCCGATCCCCACCGACACCTCCTCGCCTTGGTGAACAGCGCGGAATTCGCGCTCGAGAGCGGTGACGATGTGCAGGTCGAGCGCCTCGTCTCGGCCCTTCAGGCCCTGCCGCCCAATCCCGACGTTCTCTTCGGGGCTTGGCGTCTGGACGTCCTTGGCCGTTGGTACCTCCGGCGCGGCCTGGCGACTCGCGCGCTCGCGGCCTTCGAGGATCAGCTTCGAAGAGCCCGCGGGGCCGGCCTCTTCGACGAAGAGTTCCGGGCCGAGGTTGGATCGGGCCTGGCGCTCCTCGCCCTCCGGGACCGCCCCGCGTCGATCGTGCATCTGAAGTCGGCACAGGCGCTCCTGATGCGAATGATGCGCCAGATCCCTCTCGGCGAGGGACGCGGCAGCTTTCTCGATGGTCACGACGAAGGGGTCCGAACCTTGGTAGGGGCCTTGGTCGCGGGGGGCGCCACGCGGGAAGCGCTGGCGGTGGCTCGCCAGGCCAGGTCTGCGGAGCTGTTGCAGGCGGCGCGAATCGATCGCCTGGCACGATTCTCCGTGGAGGCTCGAAGGAAGTGGGACGATGCGGTTGGTCGGTACCAGCACATCCGACGAGAGGTCGAGGCCGAGGCAGAAAAGGATTGGACGCTTCCGAAGGAGCAGCTGGCACAACGGCGCTCTGCTCGACAGCAGCGTGCGGAGCAGGGCCACGCGGTACTCGACGACGCTTACCGCGTCCTCGTGGATGAGCAGCGCGACCTCGTGCTCGCCGAACCGAATCCGACCGAAGTGTACTTGGCGTTCTTTCCCGGCGTTCGGGAGTGGTATGCCTTCGCGGCTGGTCCGACCCGCGTCACGGTGGAATCCATCGCAGAAGAAGACTTCGCTTCTCTCGAGAATGCCGGCAAGATCTTGGCCCGGTTTCGTCCGCTCTTGAACTCCGCCAACCATATTCGCCTGTTGCCCTACGGCATCTCCGACAGCGTCGACTGGCACGCAATTCCATGGAACGATCGCCCGCTGTCCGCTTCCTTCAATGTCGAGTACGGCCTGGACATTCCCACCCGCGTCGGATCCGACGTCTCGCCGTCCGGGCGCGAGCGGTTCGCGGCATCGGAGGCGTTACCACGCGTCTTGGTCATGGCCGATCCCACTGGCGACTTGCCGGCATCGAGGTTCGAGGCGGCCTCGATCTCATCCGCGGTCGCTGGATGGCCCATCACCATCCTGCGGGGCGGTCAAGCCACCGGCGCGTCGTTGCTGTCTGCGCTTCCGGGGGTGGATCTGTTTCATTACGCCGGTCACGCGGTGATCTCGGGGAGGGAAGGAGCTGGTGCCGCCTTGGTCCTGGCGGGCGAATCGCGAATTGAAGTGGGTGACGTGCTGGCAGCCCCATCGGTTCCGAGCTTCGTCTTCCTGTCCGCCTGTGAAGCGGCAGGCACCTCGCGGGTCCAACCCTCGCTCATGGGGCTCGGACAATCGTTCGTTGCGGCAGGATCACTGGCCGTCATCGCTCCCAATCGTCCGATCCTCGATCGAGACGCCCAGGAATTTGTGAGCGCCTTCTACCCAGCGTTCGTCAAGGCCATGAAAGACAAGCGTGGCGAGAGATCGGCCGCGGGAGAGGCCTATCGAGCTGCGGTGCTCGCGCTGACCGCCGGAGGGCCGGCGCCGTCGAAGCCGCTACCAGTTTCAGGATCCGGATGGGAGAGCTTCAGGCTCTTTGGCCCCTGACCCATGGACAGGGCGAAGATGCGGAAGAGTCGGCTTCTTGGATTCAGACCAAGGCAACGCTACACTCGAGACCCATGCGATGCGCGTCGAGTTTGCGGTCACTCTCCTCTGGCCTCTGCCTGGCGGTCCTCGCAATGATGGGGGCGTGCGGTATCAGCAAGCCGGCCAATCTCGGCGATGCCGGCACGGGGCCCCAGGACGCGTCCGGGCCCATCGCTGGCCACGGCGGAGCTTCGACGGGGGGGGCCGGCGGCGCAGGCGGCGGCGCAGGCGCTGGTGGCGGGGAGATCGGCGGCCGTGCGGGGATGGGAGGGGTCGGCGGAACCCCGACCGGAGGCGCAGGCGGTGCCGCGGGGGCCGGTGGGTTCGGAGGGACCGGCGCTGGTGGACTTGCCGCCTCAGGCGGGGGAGCGGGATTCGCCGGAAGCTCGACCGGGGGTGATGCCGGGGCGATGGCTGGGCGCGGAGGAGCCGCTGGGGGCGCAGGAGCCGCTGGGGGCGCAGGAGTCGCCGGGGGCGGTGGAGCGGCTGCGGGTGGAGGAGCGGCTGGAGGCGGTGGAGCGGCTGGAGCCGGAGCCATCCCTTGCAGTGGATTGACCCTCGCAAACACCTGCGGGTTGTACTGTGGCAGCCTGCGGCTCGCATGCACGGGGGCCAACAGCCAGTTTCCTGGGGCCGACCAGACCGCGCAGAATACTGCCTGTATCGCCGCCTGCCCGACGTGGAATTGCGGGCAGTCCACGGACAGCACCGGGAACAGTTTGAACTGCAGGGCAAACCAGGCAAAGACAGCGCTCGCCGCATTCCAGACAGCGGGGACGGCTTCCCTGGCGCAGTGTCAGGCCGCCGGCCCGGAGAGCCCAGTCTGTAGATAGGCGCACTCGCCCCTCTGTGCGGCTGGCCTCCGCTGCCGGGGAACTATGGCAAGATCGTCTGGTAGTCGGTCTGAAGCGACATCTGGCCGTTAGGATCCGTGTACCAAAAGTTCACTGTCAGAGTCACCCACAGAAGGTCCGTCGGCGGGGAGTACGTCATCGACCAGGCGGCCGTGGGGGTCGAAGGGAGATTGTCCATCAGCAGATCACTCCCCACAGGACCGAAGGTGCGTGACGAATAGGAGGTCGCGGTGATCGAGGCCAGAGAGATCGAGGCATTCGAGAACCACCAATTCAGCGTGCCCGACAAACGGCTGAGGTTGTTCTCGAAACGACACCCGGGACAGCCAGAAATGTAGGCCCCCTGGTCGACCGCTCCGGGCGGCAGTTGAGCGGAGACGGGGCCAGTTCGCTGTCGGCATCCGGACACGTCGCACAGTTCCAGCTTCGCAGTCGGGGGTTGGTCGGATTGCGGCCAGTGCGGACCATCGTACGAAGTTGACGGCAGGTTGTCGCAGCCAAGCACCGATTTCCGCTTGCTCCGGGGTACCTTCATCTGGTCGGCCATGAGCGTGCTGTCGAGGGCTCCGCACAGGAACACGCGATGGACGTTGTAGGAGCACGGACCAAAGGGTCTGCCGAGGCAAAATTCAGTCTGCGCCCTGTTGCTCCTGCGGGGGTCATCGAGGTCGACCCCCCCCTCATAGAGGTGTCCCATCACCTCGTGGGCGTCGAGCTCCGGACGGGCAGCCCAGGTGGCGCTCGCTACACCCGCGACGATCGCCGCGGCGGCCGAAGTCCCGGACAGAGGGTAGCTGTACGAACCTGCGGTGGGGCCCGCCGTGGAGACCGATGCGGCCAGGGCGGCCAGACGGGGTTGACCCCATCGACGGTTCGGCGCGACCCGTCGGTCGAGCGGATCCAACCCTCCAACCGCGTACACCAAAGGAGCGTATTCGGCCTTCGAGGCTCGGGAGGGGATTCCGAACGCCTTGCAAGCGGTCTCGGATGCGGCGGGCATGGTCTCGAAGGCGGCCGGAATCATCGGTCCGTCCGTGCCGGTCAGGTTTCCTGCCGGAGCAATCACCAGCGCGCCCAGGCAAGAAGCGCGCGTGAGCACCTGGATCAGTGGCTCGAGGTTGACTCTGTTTAGAGCAATCTTGATCGGATCGAGGCCGACGGAAACGTTGATGATGAGTCGGTCATGTCCGCCCTGCTCATGCTCGAGGACGTTGGAGATCGCCGAGACCAAACTGTCAACGCTCAGCGAATCAATCCCGCCGGCGCCGGTCGGTTCCCCCGCCCGCCGGCTTTGGACGTCCAAGGGATGCACAGCCACGAGCTTCGGGCACTGCGGACTTCCAATGCCGTCGCAGTACAAACTTTCGACGATTCGCTGAACCGATCGGGCGTGGACTGGGGGCCGACGTGGATCTGCCTGCTCCTCCGCGGCAGCGTCGATGATCGCGACTCGTACCTGGACCTGACTGGAAGGGAAGTGCTTCTCGAGGAGGTCCTTGCGAGCCACCACCGGAATCCCCCGTGCCAGCTTTTCGAAGGTCCTGGTGAGAGGCTTCCACACCGTCTCGGGAAGCGGTGGGTTCTCGTAAGGCCCCTGGCTCACCGGCAGGCCCTCTGGACCCTTGCCACGGGGAACACAACCCGCAACGAACACGAAAGCGGCGACTCCCAAGCCCACTTCTGTAACCCGAAGATTCCGCATCTATCCCCCTGTCACGGACCTGTGGAGAAAATCCACTGGAGTAGGCCGAAAAGCGGCCGCGAGCATACTCCGCTCCCATGACGTACTCCAGCCCAAATGTGTTCGGCAGGGGGAGTGTGACGTTCGGTTCGTTCGCTGGCGGTTGCTACCGCCCCGGGTATTCCCGTCCCCCCGACAGCCCGGACCAGAGCAGGCGGTTGAAGGCGGCGGCGGGGATTCGGTCTTCCTTGCGGAAGTCGAAGTTGCGGGTGCGGGCAGCCCACCAGGCGGCGGGGTGGGTGGGCTTGAGGGGGGCGATGCGGCCGGCGAGCTTGGGAGGCAGGGGGAGGGTGGTCGAGGTGCGGAGGATGTCGCTGGGCTGGGCCTCGAAGGTCCACCCGCGGGCGTGAAGATCGAAGACGTCCGCCATCGGGTGAACCCCGCCGTCGTGCAGGTTCAGGTGGTCGAGGCCCAGGATGTCCTCGATGGTCCGCAGCATGTTGACCGTCGCGTAGCGGGTGGAGACGACCGCGCCCTGCCGCACGTAGGGGCCGACGACGTAGGCGGTGCTGCGGTGAGCGTCCACGTGGTCGGGGCCGTCCTGCGCGTCGTCCTCCAGCACGAAGACCAAGGTGTCCTTCGCGTAGGGGCTGTGGGCCACCTTGTCGATGAGCAGCCCCACGGCGTAGTCGTTGTCCGCCTGCTGGATCTCCGGGGTGTTCACCCCGTCGATCGCCGTGTCGAAGTTCCCGGTGTGGTCCTCCATGAACCGCACCATCTCGAACTCGGGCAAGTTGCCGCTCGCCACGAAGCCATCGAACTCGCGCTCCCACTCCTTGAAGCGCCAGGTGTCCGGCAGGCTCGGATCGAACCCCCGGAAGTAGGGATCGGTGATCGGGAGCAGATCGGCCCCCGACGGGATCGCCACCTTCAGCCCGGCCTTGAAAGGCTCGCGCACCACCGGGATTCCACCGAGCGCGGCCGGCGCGCTGTAGAGGGTCAGGTCCAGCCAGAACCCGTAGTTGCGCACCGACTTGCCCGCGCGCAGCGCCGCGTTCCAGATGTAGCCTCCCCCCTCCTCGCCGTCGGGGCCGTCGAGCTCGACCTCGTTGCGCAGCCCTGGCAAGAGGTCGGGGTCGAGCGGGTTGATGGGATCCTTGGCGGCACGCTCCGCCGAGGTGGCGAAGGCGTTGTTCACGCCGCGAATGGTGCCCTCGCTGTCATACGAGGTCCCTCGACCGGCGTAGTCCACGGAGGTCCCCTTGTCGTTGATGTCCGAGCTGCGGGCGGCCGTGCTCCACTGCCAGCCGTCCTGGCTGACCTCACCCGAACAATAGAAGTTGTCGAGGTTGACGAACCGGTCGGCCGCGGCGTGGAAGTTCGGGGTGATGGCGCGCGGGAACTGGGTGATGCTGGGATCGCCGTTGCTGCCCCGGATGTCCCCCAGGATCTGGTCGTACGTGCGGTTCTCCTTCACGATGTAGATGACGTGGTGGATCCGCGCCCGCAGGACCCTCATCACCTCCTGCTCCTCGCCCGTCGCGGAATGCCTGAAGCCATTGTTCTCCGCCACCACCTCGGTCAGGCGCGCGAGCTCGCCGTCGTCGGGGACCGGCAGGGTCATGAGGCCGGCCTTGGTCAGCTGCCACACGTACTGATTGCCGCTGCCGTTCTGCAGCGAGGCCGGGCAGCCGGGCGCGGAGGTGTTGCTGGGGCTGGTGCTCGCGCACTCGGTGGGGTTCGGCCCGGCGTTGCTCTTTCCATTCACGACGTACAGGGTCTTGCCGTCCCGGCTCACGCTCACCGAGCTCGGGTACCAGCCGGTCGGGATCAGGCCCTTCACCCGCCCCCCGTGGCAGTCGCCATCGAGCGCGATCACCGCCACGGCGTTGCTGCCGGCGTTGGTCACGTAGAGGGTGCGCTCGTCCGGCGAGAGCGCCAGGCTGTTCGGGCTGCTGCCCACCGGAGCCCGACCGCTCCGACCGCGCGCCAGCACCTCCGTCGGCGCGGTGGTCGAGATGGCGTCGACGATCTGGTTGGTGTGCGTGTCGATCACGTAGACCAGGTCGGCGTTGTCGGCGGCGACCAGCAGGTGTCGCTCGGCCCGGTCCAGGATCATCTTGTTGGGGTTGCCCTGCACCTCGATGCGGGTCACGACCCGGGGGGCCTTCCCCCCGATGTCGACCACCACGATCTCGCGGTCGCGGATGCTCGACACGTAGGCGGTCCGCTTGCCTTTGATGGTGACCCAGTAGGGAAACTCGCCACCCGGAACCCCGGCCTCGGCGGGATCGATCTTCCCGGGACGCAGGTCGAGCTCCGCGGTCTTGGTGTGGCTCGCCACGTCCACCACGCTGATGGAATCGTTCTCGAAGTTGGCCACCACCACCTTCTTGCCGTCGGAGGTGACGGCCACCCCGGCGGACTCCGCGTTGACCGCGCTGCCAAAGCCCGGGACGTTGACGTAAAGGCCATTGCCCGCCCCGTCGTGACCGAGCTCGACCGGGGCTCCGCTCTCGGCCCATCCGCCGGCGCCGAGCCTGAACGTATGCAGGTTGTCGTTGCTCCCCCCGGAGACGAAGAAGCTCTTGCCGTCCGGAGCGAAGACGAGCCCCATGAACGTGTTCGGAATCTGAAGAGCCTGCCTTTGCACCGGCGCCCGCCCGGAGACGTCGTACACGAAGACGTACTCGTTCGACTGGCCAGGGATCGCGCGCCCGTCGGCGTCGTTCACCAGGTTGAAGCCGCTGGTGAGCACGAGCAGGGTCTTTCCGTCCGGGCTCAGCGCCGTCGTCACGGCCTGGCCCGCCACGTAGCTCGGATTGTCCACGAGCTTCGGATTGAGCGCGGACAGCTGCGCGCCACGGGCGGCTCCGGGGGTGATGGTCTGGTTGGTGGGCAGGACCTCCCGCGTGGAATTGGCCCCTGCCAATCCCCCGCTGACCAAGGACGTCAGCACGGACGCCGACAGGAGCATCGCCGCCGACGAGAACCACGGAGACTTCGGTCGCATGAAGAGCATGTTGGTACCTCCTTCGCCGCGAGGCGAGATGAGCGCTGGCGGGTACCATTAGAGAGACAAAGCCCGGCGCTCGCCCGACACAAGTCGTTCAAACTTGCGTCACGCCGCGGTTTCGGTTCGGCCACGGGAGCCCCAGCCAAGACCGCAGACCGCAGACCCCTGACGGCCGACGCTCGCGCTCGGCGCCAGGATCAGGGCTTCGAGCTGGCGGGCGTCGCCGTGGTGGCGGCCGGCACCACCAGCACGGGGCACGGTGCGTGCTGCACGACCTTCTCGGCCACGCTCCCGAGGAGCGCGTGGCTCAAGCCGTGGCGGCCGGCCGTCCCCATCACGATGAGGCCAGCGCCGATCCGACGCGCGTGCTCGACGATGGTCGTATGGGTGCGGCCGAGCTCGGAGGCCCCCGTGCACTCGACGCCGGCCCGACGGACCTCGTCGACCACCTGCTCGAGCTGCTCCGCCGCGCCGGCCACCACGCGCTCGAACACCAGCGGCGTCGACAGCAGATCGGCGGGCGGCGGGAGCACCAGCGACGGATCGATGTCGACGTGGAACACCTCGATCGGGGTCGGGAAGGTCTTCGCGAGGCGAATGGCCGCACGCAACCCCGCCTGCGATGCCTCCGAGAAGTCGGTCGCCACCAGGATCCGGTTCAGCTTGTCGAAGTCCATGTCCATGTGGGCCTATGCTGCCACATCCCCGCCGGCGAAGCCGGCCCCCGGCGCGAAAACCTCAATTCTTCTTGAGCTTGAACTCCACCCGGTTGCCGGGGCCTTCGGACGGTGCGCTCAAGCGTGGCGGGACCAGGAACAGGCGCTCGACGCCGCTCGGGGCCGCCCTGGCGAGCGCTCCGCGCACCACCGTGGCCCGCCGCTCCGCCAGCCCCCGCAGGGCATCGTCGTCGACGATGGTGTTGGCGACCAGCAGCTTCTCCATCTCCGGCACCGGGAGCTCCTTCGGCCGGCCGAGGGCCGTGCGCGGCTTGGGGAAGCTCTCCGCCCGGTAGGCCTTGTCGACCAGCCGGGACCGCTCTGCGAGCTCGAACTGGACGTCCTCCGGATCGGAGGAGACCGAGGCCCCGCTCTCCACCAGCTCCAGCAACTTCTGCGTCTTGAGCTTGCGCTCGTACAGGTTCTGCTTGAGGCTCTCGCGATCGCGCGCGCGGTCGGCCCCGCCCTCGATCTCGAACGAGAGCCCCGGGCGTTGCTCCAGCGCCTTGGCGAGCGACAGCAGCTTGGCCTTCCCCTTGGCGTCCAGGCTGGCCGCTCCGGGCGGGAAGTCGACCCGCGACAGCTCCTCGCCGCCGCCGAACAGCGAGGCGATCATCGAGAACGGCGCGGTGGCGGCCTTGACGATCAGGTTGCCGAGCACCTTGAGGACCGCTCGACCGATCTTGAAGTCCGGGTTGTCGAGCGATCCGGCGATGGGCAGATCGATGTCGATCACCCCGTTGCGATCCTTCAGCAGCGCCACCGCCAGCCGCACCGGCAGGCCGGTCGCATCCGGGCTCGGCACCTTGTCCCCGAAGGTGAACTGGTCCACCACCAGGCGGTTCTTGGCGTCCAGCTTGCGATCGGCGATGTGGTAGTCGAGCGACAGCGCCAGCTTCCCCTTGCTGATTCCGTACCCGGCGTACTTCCCCGCGTAGGGGCTGGTCGGCGGCAGCTCGAAGTCCTTCAGGTTCACCTTGAGGTCCACGAACAGATCCTTGGCGAGCGGGTTCACCTTGCCGACGATCGAGAGCGCGCCCGAGTGATCCACGCTGCCGCGGAGATCGACATCGGCCTGGGTGGCACCATCCGCCGACAGGCCCGAGACTCGGCCTGCGAGATCGGTCAGCTCGGCGGCGTAGCTCGGGCGGATCAGGCGATCGGTGAAGCTGACGTGTCCCCCCTGCAGGGTCACCTGTCCGATGCTGATGCGCGGCCCCGGCGACGCCTTGGCAGCGGGCTTCGCGGGCGCCGGGGCCGCGTTCGCCTTCGCCTCTTCCTTCGCCTTCGCCTTCGCGGCCAGCGGTGGCGAGGCGCCCGGGGACGGGGCCGG
>CAZIOH010000017.1:34644-86072 GCA_964540815.1 uncultured Myxococcales bacterium
CCTTCGCCTTCGCCTTCGCGGCCAGCGGTGGCGAGGCGCCCGGGGACGGGGCCGGCGCGGCGGCCGCCGGCGTCACTATCTCTTCCACGTTGAAGTGTGCGTCCGGGAAGATCATCAGGCGCGCGAAGAAGTCGGTGAGCGAGATGTCCTGGATGGTGAGCGCGGCCGGCACCGTCGAGAAGACGAGCCGGCCAACGTGGAAGGACCTCCACCGCAAGAACTCCTCGTGCTTGGCGCCATCGATCGACGCGAAGTTGGCGACGTCGATGTCGCCGTTGAAGCCGAAGCGCACCGGCGGGGGGGCGGCCGCCGGCCCGCGCGGCGGCGGCGGCGTTGGTCCCGGGGCCGGGCCCGGGGCCGGCGGCAGCTCCAGCTTGACCCGTCCGTTGACCGACACCGCGCCATCGGTGACCACCAGGTTCACCTGATCGGCGAAGTACGGCTGCAGTGGCGGGATCTCGAGGCCGCGCAGATCGAGCTTGAGATCCGCCGACACCGGCGCGAGCCCGGCGGTGCCCGCCAGCGACAAGCGGCCGCGCTTGTTGATCCCGAGCTTGACGTCGAAGGTCCCGCGGGGACCGGGGGCGGTCCCGAACCCGGAGGCCTCGATGGTGATGGGCGAGACGATGAGGGTCGCCTTGGGCTTGACCAGGCGATCCTCGAAGCGGGCGCCCCAGTCGGCGACTCCCAGCCGCCCGAGCTTGACGTTCCAGGACGGGGAGCTCTCGTCGGCCTGGGCTGGCGTGCTCGCGCCGCCAGCGCCCGCGCCGGTTTGAGCCGAGGCGCCGGCTCCGGGCGCCGGGGGCGGTGGGACCAGCTGCGTCAGATCGATGATCCCCGCCTGGTTGCGCTCCGCCGCGATCCGGCCACCGTGGGTGGCGATCTCCGCCACCGCCGCCTCGTGGCGCGCCGGGTTGACCTCGATCCCGCGGAGCGCGAGCTCCTTGACCGCGAAGAAGTCGTCGTGGGCCCCCGCGCGGCGCAGCCCCAGCGCCGCGATCTCGACGAAGGCATCGGTCACCTGCACCGCCGGCGCGCCTCCGGCGCCGCCGGCGCCGAGGTGGTACCTGGCGCCGAGGCCGACGCGCCCTTCGCGAACATCGAAGGCGATGCGTTCTCGGTAGTACGGCGCGAAGCGGGCGGGCTCGATTCCTTCGAGCTTGATGGAGCCGCTCGCGGCGAGCGGCTCGAGCGAGAGAGTCCCCTCGTGCGTGAACACCCCGCCCGGCACCGCGCGAAAGCCGAGCGCCACCGTGGCGGGCCTGGTCCCCCTGACGTTCGAGAGGCCCTTCACCGAGGCGGTCAGATCTTCGACGCGCAGGTCGAAGGCCGGGTGAACAGTCTCGTCGCGCGCGTGCAGCGTCGCATTCTTCAGCGAGACGACCCCGATCTCGAAGCGTGGCGGGGCCGGGTGAGGCGCGGGGGGGGCGCCGCGCAGGGGGGCCGTGGAGGCCGGCCCGGTGCCCGCCGGAGTCTTCCCCGCCGGAATGACCTCGGCCGCCGCCGGCCCTGGCGCGGGCGCCAGTTGCTCGAGGTTGAGCGTGCCGTTCGCCAGCCGGCGCGCATGCACCTCGAGCCCATCGAGCCCGATGCGATCGATCTTGAAAGTCTGCGCCAGCAAGTCCGCGCTCCCCACCACCACCTCGAGCTCGCGGAACGAAAGGAGAGGGGCCGAGCTCTTTTCCCGGGCCACCACCTTCTCCAGGGCCACCCGGCCCTTCGCCGTCAGACGGGGCGCCTCGGCGGCTGGTCGCACGAACGACACGTCGACGTTCACCGCGAGCAGGGCCGAGCCGAGCTCGAAGCGCAGGGGCACCGGGACGTACCCGAGGTAGCGGGTGAGGTCGAGCTCGTCGATGCGCAGCTCGAGGGTGGTCTCGAGGGAGTCCTTGAAGGGCTTGCTGCGCCCGAGCACGGCGAACGGGGTGCCGTCGACGCTCAGGTGCAGACCGGGCTCGACGAAGGTGTCGATGAAGGTTGGCAGGGTCGAGACGAAGGGGATCCCGAGCTCGAGCCCGGAGATCTCGTGGGTGCTGCCGAGCGGCCGATCGTCGAAGGTGAACTTGCCGTCGGAGATGTGAATGTTGTTGACCGAGAAGCGGGCGGGCGGAGCGCCCTCCGGCGGCGGCGGTGGCTGGGGCTTCCCGGTCGGCGCCGACAGGCGCGCGAGGATGTCGGAGAAGTTGTAAGCGTTGGGATCGGCCCACGCGGCCGGCGTGGCGGCCAGCCGCACCAGGTGAACCCGCGGGGATTCGAGGCGAATCTCGCGCACCACCGGGGCGCGCCGGTAGACCGACGCCAGCTCGGCGTTCACGTACAGGCGGTGAAATCCCACGAAGGGCGTCCGCCGATCGGCCTCGAAGACCTGGAGATCCTCGACGGTGAGCGACAGCGAGAACGGGTTGGCGCGCACGCGTCCCACCGTCACGCGCCGGCCAAGCACGGTCCCGAGCTGGGTCTCCGCGACGTGCTTCACGATGGGGGGCACGATGAAGAAGCCGATGACCGCGATCACCGTGGGCGTGACCACCGCCACGATCCCCAGGCGACGCAACCAGCGCCGGCGGCGGCCGGGCGGCTGCGGCGGGCGGTCCGCGGGCGGGACCGCGGTCTTCAAGCTGTCCTCCATCCGAATGTCCTCGCTGATGCGCACGCCGACGACGTCACGTCCCTTTCATACCGTCGGAGCCGCCGCGCGACCAGACGACGGACGTCTCGCCCACCCGATCGCCCCCGCCCGAGGCCCGCCGCCCGCCGCGTTCCTCAGCCGAACAGCACGGAGCGCATGGACAAAGAGCCGAGATCGAACCCCTTGATCGGGAAGCTCACGGGCCCCCGTCCCTCGGCGGCGCCCACCGTGTAGAGCAGCGGCAGGTAATGGTCGATCGTGGGATGGGCCATGCGCCCCGCCTCGGTGCCCACCACCTCGGCCAGGAACTTCCCATCGTGCTGGAGCAGGGCGCGCTCGACGTCCGCGTCGAAGCTCGCCGCCCACGGGGGGAGGTCGAGCGCGCCGCGCGATGCGTGGCCGAAGGCATAGCGCAGGTTGTGGGTGATGTTGCCGCTGCCGAGGATGAGCACGCCCTCCGCGCGCAGGGGCGCGAGCGCGCGCCCGATGGCCAGGTGGTCGGCGGGGGGCATCCGCCCGTCGATGCTGAGCTGGACCACCGGCACGTCGGCGTCCGGGAGCATCTGGCGCAGGACGCTCCAGGTCCCATGGTCGAGCCCCCAGTCGAGCCGCACCGTCGCCCGCCCGTCCCCGATGAGGTGGGTGACATGCTCGGCGAGGGCCACGTCGCCCGGGGCCGGATACTGCACCTGGAAGAGCGCATCGGGGAAACCGCCGAAGTCGTGAATGGTCTCGGGGTGCGGGTTCCCGGTGGTGAAGGTGCCGGGCACGAACCAGTGGGCCGAGACGCAGAGCACGGCCCTCGGGCGGGGCACCAGCCCGGCGAGTGACCGGAAGCCCTGGCTCCACCGGTTGTCCTCGATGGCGTTCATCGGCGAGCCGTGGCCCACGAAGAGCATGGGCATGCGGCTGTGAGGTTGCTGGGGTTGCATGAAGCTAGGATGCCCCGGTTGGCTGGCACGGTACATAGGATGGCCTCGTGGTCGTCCCGCGTCGGGACGCGACGGAGAACGCGGACGGCGACGAGGACGAGGAGGAGGACGAGGACGGGGGCGAGGTCCGTGGCCGAGGACTCAGCGGCTCGCGATCCGGTCGAGGGAGGTCTCGAGATCGGAGAGGAGATCGTCCACGTGCTCGATGCCGATGGACAGGCGCACGAGGTCGGGCGGGCAGATGCTGCCCGGACCCTCCACGGCGGCGCGGTGCTCGGCCAGGCTCTCGGTCGATCCGAGCGAGGTCGCCCGCTTGAAGAGCCGCAGCTCGCCCACGAGATTGTGCGCGGCCCGCTCTCCCCCGCGGAGCCGCACCGAGAGCATGCCTCCAAACCCGCCGCGCATCTGGCGCGCCGCCACCGCGTGGCCGGGGTGCCCTTCGAGCCCGGGGTACAGGACCTCGGCGATCCCGGGGTGGCGCGCGAGCCGGGCCGCGATGGCGCCCGCGCTCTCGCTGGCTGCCCGCACGCGCAGGTGCAAGGTGCGCATCCCGCGCAGGAGCAGCCAGGCCTCGAAGCTGCCGAGGATCGCGCCACCGCCGGAGCGCACCCGGCGGAGCCGCTGCCAGGTGGCCCCGTCGGGCTCGCCCGTGACGAGCGCGCCGGCCACCACGTCGGTGTGCCCGTTCAGGTACTTGGTCGCCGAGTGCATCACCAGGTTCGCGCCGAGCGCGAGCGGCTGGGTGTGCACCGTGGCGGCCACGGTCGAGTCCACCACCAGCGGGGCGCCCACCGCCCGCGCGATCGCCGCGGCGCCGGCGATGTCGGTGATCTCCCATCCCGGGTTGGCGGGGGTCTCGACCCAGATGAGGTGGGTCGGGGCGCGGTGGGCCCGGGCCGCCAGATCGTCGAGCCGGCCGTTGTCGTAGAGCTCGACCTCGAGGCCCCACGCGACGCCCTGCTCCAGCAACCAGCCGCGCAGCGCCCAGTACATGGCCCGCGGGGCGAGCACCCGCTGTCCCGGGCCGAGCGTCTGGAACACGGCGGTGGCGGCGGCCATGCCCGACGCGAACACCATGGCGGAGCGGCCGCCCTCGAGGCGGGCGAGCAACGCCTCCACCTGATCGAAGGCGGGGCTCTGGTCGCGGGCATACACCCGACCACCGGGGAGCACGCCGTCCGCGTCGCGCGCGTAGGTGGTCGCCACGTGGATGGGGGGCGCGAGCTCCTGGAAAGGCGGCGCCTCCCAGCCGAGGCCCTGGGCGCTCAGCGTCTCCGGCCGCCAGGCGGGCAACGCGGATGCGGATGCGGCATCGGCCTGGCCCTCGTCTCGTGGGCCGGAGTCCTTCGGCATCGCCCAACGATCGCACGCCCCCTCCATGGCGGCAACCGACGGCGCGGCATTCGCTTGGCGCCCCCCCGCGGGGCGAGGGGAAAGGGCCACCCAGGGAGAGGCCCCATTTCATTCGGCTCCCCGGGGGAATCTGTGGGCGACACCGCGAAGTCTTGTTCACCTCCTGCTGTCCGGGCGAGCGGAGCGCGGCTTTGCCGCGCGGAGCGAGAGGGGCGCGGGGACGTGCGAGCGGCAGCGAGCCACGTCCCCGATACAATCGCCCCCGCGCCTCCCCGCGCGCGCCGAAAGGCGCGCTACACTGCCGCGGCCTCCAATGTCGGTCCTCGCCCGGGCGCTCGCGCTCCTGCTCTTCGTGTTCCTCGTCGTCGGGGGGACCGTGACCGCCATCGGGGTCGGGCGGGTCCGTCGGACGTACGATCTTCCCTTCCCTCCGATCGCGGGCGCACGCGCGACGGATCCGGCGGAGGTGGCGCGCGGAGGGCGCCTGTTCCGCACCGCGTGTCTCGGCTGTCACGCGGGGCCCGGGGGCGGCCGCCCGACGGGGGCCCGGGTCCTCGGCGCTCCGGAGTTCCTGGGCGAGATCTGGGCGCCGGACGTCACCCGGGACAGGAGGGAGGGCATCGCCCAGTGGACCGACGGGGAGCTGGCGCGGCTCCTGCGCAACGGGGTCGGGCGCGACGGGCACTACGCCGCCGCCATGCCGCGCTTTGGTCGCCTCGCCGATCCGGAGGTGGCGGCGCTCCTCGGCTTCCTGCGCGACTCGGATGATCCCCTGGTGGCGCCGGGGGGGGCCCCCGCGGCTGCCGTTCCGCGCTCGCGGCTCAGCCTGATCGGGATGCTGGTGCTCGCGTATTCGGTGGGGATCGACACCGCCGGCGACCCGGTGGTGGCCGCGCCCGAGCGCGCGGCGACCCCTGCGTACGGGCGCTACCTCGCTGCGTCGGTCTACGCCTGCGTGGAGTGCCACACCGAAGGGTACGCGCCCCTGCGCGACAAGCTCCGCTCGCCGTCGTTGCTCGGGGGCGGGCTCGATCTGCGCACGCCCCGCTCCGAGCCCATCTATTCGGCCAACCTCACGGCCGACGCCGAGACCGGCCTGCCGCCCGAGGTGGATGCCGCCGCGCTCGGACGCATCCTGTCCACCGGCATCGGCGCGCGCGGGCTTCCCCTGCGTCCGCCCATGCCGGTCTTCCGGTTCATCGGAGATCCCGAGCACCGCGACGGCGATGTGCATGTGGATCTGGATGTCCGCGCGCTCCTCGCGTTCCTTCGCTCCGTGCCGCCCGTGCACCGACGGACGCCCGACGGTCCGCCGCGCGAGGCACCCCGGCCCGATTCGCCGCCCGAACGCCTCTTCGCGACCCTCGGCTGCGCGAGCTGCCACGGGGATGGGGCGCCGGGACGAGCCGATCTGGTGCGCGCGTCCCGGCTCTCGTCGGTGGACGCCATCGCGGCGGCGATCCGCCACCCCGAAGCCAGTCACCCCGCCAGCCAGATGCCCACCTACGCCTCGGTGCTCGACGGGCCCGCGGCGGCGCGCCTCGCCGCGTGGATCCGGTCGTCGTTCTCCGCGCCGGGCGGCGGCGAAACGCGCTAGAAAGACCCCGGGAACCCGCAGGAGGAGCCTTGCTGCTCGAAGTCGTCGGTTTGAAGAAGGTGCTGGGAGGCGCCGTCGTGTTCGACGACGTGACGTTCGCGGTGGCCGCGGGCTCGTCGACGGTGATCCGGGGCGGCTCGGGCTGCGGCAAGACCACGCTCCTGCGCTGTCTCAACGGGCTCGAGCCGATCGATGCCGGCTCGATCCGCGTGGACGACGTGCGCCTCGTCGCGCCGGGTCCGTTCCCCGCCCGTGCCCTGCAGGACCTGCGGCGGCGCCTGGGGATCGTGTTTCAGCAGTGGAACCTGTTCGCGCACCGCACGGTGCTCGACAACGTGACCGAGGCGCCCATCCACGTCGCGCGCCAGGCCCCGGCGGCGGCCGTGTCGCGCGCGCGACAGTTGCTGGAGCGGGTGGGCGTGCACCACCGGGCAGACGCGTACCCCCATCGCCTGTCCGGGGGCGAGCAACAGCGGGTGGCGATCGCGCGGGCCCTCGCGATGCAGCCCGACGTGCTCCTGCTCGACGAGCCCACCAGCGCCCTCGACGGCGTGCGTGCGGGCGAGCTCCTCGGCCTGCTCGCCGAGCTCCGCGCGACCGGGCTGACCCTGGTCACCGTCACCCACGACGATCGGGTGTGCGACGCGCTCGGGGAGCAGGTGCTCACCCTCGAGGGGGGCCGCCTGCGGGCGGGCGCTCAGCGGTAGAGACGCTCGAGGTCGCTCACCAGATCTTCGAAGGGAGAGGTCTGCCGCTCGGCCCCCATCTGGTCCCGGCCTCAGGCGGTCAGGCGTCGCTCGAGGTGGGTGGCCAGCCGCGACAGCGGGAAGCTGAGGGCGAAGTAGAACGCCGCGCAGGCCAGGCCCGGCAACAACCAGCCGCGGGTGTCGACCGCGGTGATCGACATGCGCTTGGTGAGCTCGACGACCGAGATCACCGAGACCAGAGAGCTGTCCTTGAGGAGCGCGATGAAGTCGTTGGCGATCCCGGGCAAGGCCACGCGGGCCGCCTGCGGCAACACGATCCGCCGCAGGGCGAGCCGACCGGACATCCCCAGGCTAAGGGCGGCCTCGGTCTGTCCAGGCGGGACCGCGGAGATCCCGGCCCGGTGCAGCTCGGATTCGTAGGCCGCGTAGTTGAGCCCGAGCCCGAGGATCGCGGCCCCGATGGCGTCGAGGCGCAGCACCGGGGCGAGCCCGTAGTAGAGGACATAGAGCTGCAGGAGGACCGGGGTTCCTCGGAAGAGCTCGACGTACGCAATGGCGAGGATGCGCGCCCGCCGGCCGTAGAGGCGGATGAGAGCCAGGCAGAGGCCGAGGGGGACCGCCAGCGCCATCGCGCCCGTCGAGACCAGCAGGGTCATGAGCGCCCCGTCGGCGAACAGCCGGAGGTGCCGCCATCCGAAGCGCGCCGGGACCGCGACCACCGAGGCGGCGGGCGCGAGCTCGGACCCGCTCGCCACGCCGGAATGGGCATCGGGCGTCCCCCCGTTCATCCGGCTCCCCCCGGCGCCGACTTCGGCGCTGGCAGGGGCGGGCGCGTGCGCGGCGAGGTTCCAGCGACCGAGGATTGTGGCCAGCTTGCCCGTGCCGGTCAGCCTGGCCAGCGCCCGGTCGAGGGCGGCGAGCAGCTCGGTGTCACGCGGGCGGAGCGCGATGGCGTAGCGTCCGGTGGCCACGTCGGTGACCACCCGCAGGTGCGGATGGTTCGGCAGGTAGCGGTCGATGATGATGTCGTCGAGCAGCACCGCGTCCGTGCGGTGGTTGTCGAGGTCGATGAGCGGCTCGTCGACGCCCTCGTAGGGCACCGGCACGGCCCCGCTCGCGCGCAGGGTGTTCCAGGCCTGGGAGGCGGCCAGGGTCCCGACCCGCAGGCCGCGCAGGCTGTCGAGGTCGCGCACGTGCGCGTCGTCGGCGCGCGCCACCAGGCGCTCGTGGAAGAGGCAATACGGGGCGGAGAAGGCCACGCGCGTGGCCAGATCGGGCGTCACCTCGATGCCGTTGAGAGCCACGTCGAAGTCACCACGCTCGAGGGACGGAATCAGCGTCGACCAGTCGTTTTGCACCAGCTCGGCGCGGATGTGCGCAGGCTGGCGCGTCGGCGAGCCCGGAGTCGAACCGGCGGCGACATCGTCCTCGAGGGCGGCGGCCAGCGCCTCCGCCAGCTCGACCTCGAACCCGACGAGGTGGCCTGGGCGGGCCGGATCCTCGAAGACGTAGGGCTCGCCGCCCTGCTGATCGGCGCCCCAACGCAGCACCCCCGAGCGCCGCACCCGCTCGAGCCCCCCGCCCGCACCGGTCTCTCCCATCACCCGGCGAGCGCAAGGAAGGAGGCCGCACGCGAGGCCCGCGACCACCACCAGGACCAGCCGGCGCACGCCCATGCGCATGCACACGAAAGAAGGTGGAGAGGGGAGCCGCACGAGCAACGCTGATACGGACGATACCTCAAACGGCCCGGGCGCGGACCGCGAGAGTGCTGGCGCGCCGGCGGCAGCGGCAGCGTCAGCGCGAGGGTGACCGCCACCACGGCATGCAAGATATAAGATGTCGGAGATGTCCACCCCGAGCGTGATCCTGGATTTGCCCGGAGCCGAGCCGTTCCCCGAGGCTCTGCGGCAGAAGCTGTCGGCCGCGCCGCCGCCCGCCGACGGCGGCGCGCGCTTCACGAACCGGCTGCTGCTCGAGGAGAGCCCCTATCTCCGGCAACACGCGCACAATCCCGTCAACTGGTTTCCCTGGGGCGAGGAGGCCTTCGACGAGGCCAGGCGCCTCGGTCGTCCGATCTTCCTGTCCGTGGGGTACTCGACCTGCCACTGGTGTCACGTGATGGAGCGCGAGTCCTTCGAGGACCAGGAGATCGCGGCCTTTCTCAACCGCCACTACGTCACGATCAAGGTGGATCGCGAGGAGCGCCCGGATGTGGATGCCGTCTACATGAGCGCGGTCCAGCAGCTGACCGGGTCCGGCGGGTGGCCCATGAGCGTCTGGTTGACGCCCGAGCGAGAGCCCTTCTTTGGCGGCACCTACTTCCCACCGCGCGATGGCGCACGCGGCACGCGCCATGGCTTCCTGACGTTGCTGCGGGAGCTCGACGAGACCTACCGAAAGGAGCCGGAGCGCGTGGGCCGCGCCGCCAGGTCCCTGGTCGAGGCCGTGCGGCGGGACATGGAGGGGACGCCGGAGGGTGGAGCGGGACGAAGAGGCGAGGGCGACGGCGAGCTCGACGCGATCCCGGGGCGGCAGTCCATCGAGCGGGCGGTCGACTACTTCAAGCGCGCCTTCGACGCCACCCATGGCGGCCTGCGCCGCGCGCCCAAGTTCCCGTCCAACGTCCCCATCCGGCTGCTGCTGAGGCACTACCACCGCACCCACGACGTGGACGCCCTCAACGTGGCCCTCGTGACCCTCGAGAGGATGGCCGGCGGTGGCCTCTACGACCAGCTCGCGGGCGGTTTCCACCGCTACTCCACCGACGCCGAGTGGCTGGTGCCGCACTTCGAGAAGATGCTGTACGACAACGCCCTCCTGGTGGTGGCGTACGTCGAGGCGTACCAGCTCACCGGTCAGCCGTTCCTGGCCCGGGTCGCGCGCGAGACCTGCGACTACGTGCTGCGGGAGATGACCGCGGCCGGGGGCGGCTTCTTCTCCGCCACCGATGCCGACTCGGAGGGCGAGGAGGGAAAGTTCTTCGTGTGGACCGAGGCCGAGATCCGCGAGGTCTTGATCGCGGGCGGGCTCGATCCCCACGGCGATCTCGAGACGTTCCTCCAGCACTACGACGTCACGCCCGAGGGGAACTGGGAAGGCACCACCATCTTGCGGGTGCCGAAGCCGAACGAGGAGGTGTGGCAGCGCCTCGGCCGCGCGCGGGAGCTGCTCTACGCGCGCCGGCTCTCGCGGGTGCCCCCGTCCCGCGACGAGAAGATCCTCGGAGCCTGGAACGGGCTCATGATCTCGGCGCTGGCGGTGGCCGGGCGGGTGCTCGGCGAGGCCCGCTACACGGAGGGGGCCCGGCGCGCGGCGGACTTCGTGCTCGAGCACATGCGCGACCCGCAGGGCGACCTGGTGCGCAGCTTCAAGTCCCGGGCGGCGGCGGCGCGGACGTCGACGTCGACGTCTTCGGGCCTCGGCTTTCTCGACGACTTCGCGTTCGTGACCGCCGGGCTCATCGAGCTGTACCAGTCGACGTTCGAGCCGCGCTACCTGCGCGAGGCGCTGCGGCTGGCGAATGCCACCGAGCAGCACTTCGCCGATCCAGGCGGCGGCTGGTTCATGACCGGTGCCGCGCACGAGGCGCTCATCGCGCGCGAGCGGCCGGCCTACGATGGCGCCGAGCCGTCCGGCGCCTCGGTGGCCTTGATGAACGTCCTGCGGCTCGGCACGTACACCGACGATTCGAGGTGGCGGGGCATCGCCGAGCGCGGCTTTCGTTCTCTCGCCCACGTGCTCGGCGACCGCTCGGTGCTGCTCACCGAGGCGCTGCTGGCGCTCGACTATTACTGGGACGAGCCGCGCGAGATCGCGCTCGTGTGGCCCGAGACACGGACGCGGTCCGCCGCCGCGCCCTTCCTCGCGGCGCTCGCCCGAACCTACCTGCGCTCCTTCGTGCTGGCGGGCGGAAGCCCGAGCGAGCTGGCCGCCCTCGGGGACACGGTGCCGTTCGTGGGAGGCAAGCTCACCCGAGCGAACCACGTCACGGCCTACGTCTGCCGGCAAGGCACCTGCGCGTTGCCCACCGACGATCCGGATGCCTTCCAGGCCCAGCTCGCCGGCGTCACCGAATGATGCCGCTCTGGTCCGTCCATCGTGACCGGCCTCCGAGATCAGGGCCCAAGTCCCGTCCTCGTTCCCGGCGGCGCGTCCCGCCCCATCGTCAACGTGGCCGCGACGGGAACAACGTCGCCGCGACGTCCGCCGGGGTCGCTCCCGAGTGTCGCGCGACGAACGCAATGGCCACCTGCGACAACCTCCCGCCCGCCCGGGCGCGGCTGGCGTGGAGGAACGCCGCAAGGAACGACGGCGGGAGCGCATCGTCGTGCCGGCCCGGCACCGCCGGACGGCTGCGCGCCACCAACGCCGCGGCCACCAGGCGGTGGTAGGTCCAGATCCAGCGGATCCATTCTTCCGCGTCGCCGGCCACGCCGCTGGCGCCGATCTCTTCTCGCTTCGCCGTGGGCTCGGTCGTCGCCTCCGCGAGGAGCTCGGCCCGGCGCGCGAGCTCGGGCGCACCCAGCCGGTCGAGCTCGCGCAGGCAGCCCGGGAACTCCTCGGCGAGCGCGCGCATCGCGGGCCGGGTCGCGGGCTCGTTGCCCGCCCCTGCCGACCCGGCCGCGCGCGCGGCGGGTGTCCCTGTCGCGGCCGCGTCCCGTGCCAGCCGCCATTGCAGGAGCTGGCGATACTTGCGCGCGAGCGCGGCACGCGCGGCCACGCCGAGGGGCGGCGCCGGCATCGACGGCTTCCCCGACGGCTCGACCGTCCGACCGGCCCGACGCCGCTCGCCGCTCACGGGCTCAGCTCCCGGAGAGCATCCGCGACCGCCGCGGCGAGCTGGTGCCGGTGCCGCGCCAGGTCCTCGGCCGCGGCCGAGCCCCGCGCGCGCCAGGCGAGATGGCGCACGCCCTCCACCACGTCCCCGAGCGTCTCCGCGAAGCGCAGCGCACCGTAGCCGGCGAAGGGCGCCACCACCAGCGACGCGAGCCCGAGCTCCCAGCCGCCGAACGCCCCGAGCGCGACCGCCTCGAGGAGCCAGGCGCCCGTCAGGAAGGCGGCCCCGCCGATCATCTTCAGCGTGGACCACACGTCCTCGTCGCGGGTCATGCGCCGGGCGGCCACGTCCGCCAGGCGGTACGGGACGAAGCCGGTCAGGGCTCCCCACACCGCCACGGGCACGAGCAGGACCGCGCGGAGGGCCGTCAGCGCCAGCCGCCCCGGGGACACGCGCGGGGTCTCGAGCTGCCAGGGATCCTTGACGCCGAGGCGGGCCAGCGCGCTGGCATAGCGCTCGGCGATCTGCGTGACCTCCGCCAGCTTGCGGGGGTTGCGTTCCTGCAGGCGTGGGTATGCCTGCAACAACGTCCTGGTCCGCACGTAGCGGGCGTCGGGCGCGTCGTCGTCGGGCGCCCGGGAGGTCCAGCTCGCCACGCGCGCGATCCCGGCCAGGAGATCGCGCGTCTCGGCCTGCAGCACCAGCTCGTCGAGCCGATCGCGAATCTGCGCCGTCAGGGCCTCGATGGCCGCCCGCGGGTCCGCCCGGTAGGCGTCGACCAGGGGCGCGAGATCGATGGGCGCTCCGACGACCACGTGCACCGCCGATCGGAAGGTGGCCTTGTCCCGGTATGACAGACCGACTGGAATCAAGCGCGGGAACGGCCGCCCGGCGCCTGCTGTCTCGCCAGCGCGCCCGGCCGCCCCGTCCTCGGACCCGTCTTCGGCCTCTTGCGCCGCCGAGAGGGCCAGGCGGGCGGCCCCCGATTTCAGTGGCTTGAGCTGCGGATCCGAGTGCGAGGTGCCCTCCGGGTACAGCGCCAGCTCCGCTCCCTCGGCCAGCGCCGCCCGGCACCGAGCAAAGCTCTCCTCGTTCCGGCTGACGGTCTCACCGCCCTCGGCGACCCGCATGTCCTGTTGCCGGTAGACCGGGAAGCATTCGAACGCATCCATCGCCAGGCGGCCGAACGGGTTTCCGTACAGGGTGCTCTTGGCCAGAAAACGCACCCTGCGGCCGATGGTCACCCGCAACACGAGCGGGTCCATCAGCCCGTTCGGATGGTTGGCGACATAGATCGTCGGGCCGCCCGCCGGCAGGTGCTCGGCCCCCTGCAGGCTGCGGAGCGGGTAATACAGGCGGATCAGGAGCTCCGCCAGCCATCGCAGCACCCTGGTCGCCAGGCCGCGCATGGGAGGAAGCATACCCGAGAACCGCCGTGCCCTCGGCCGGGTGGGGGAGGGATGGGACGATGGGAACGAGGACGAGGACGGCGACGGGCAATTGGGGGAAGAGGATCGTTCCCGGGCGGGAGGGCCGAGGCCTTCAGCTACGGAGGCTGTGATGGAATGCCGAGGCGCTTCAGCCGCGAGGCCAGGGTCGTCGGCTTGAGGCCGAGCAGCGCGGCCGCGCCTTGCGGGCCGTAGATTCTGCCCTGGCACCGCGCGAGGGCCCGTCGCAGGTTCTCGCGCTCGAAGCGGCGCACGTCGAACTCGGGGACCACGCCCCCAGGCACCACGGAGTCGACCGGGGGCGACGGCAACGGCCCCTCCAGCGCCGGCACCGAGACCATGGCGATCCCGCCCGCGGCCGTCTCGGTGAGGGTCGCACCCTCGGTGCCCTCGCCGTCCGCGGTACCCATCTGCCCCCCGGGCGCCTCGTCGCCCGCGTCCCACAGATGGAGCACGTCGGAGCTCCCCGCCGAGATCACCGAGCGCTCGAGCACGTTCAGCAACTCGCGCACGTTGCCCGGCCACGGGCGCGCCGCCAGGTCATTGCGCTGGGCCGCGCTCAGCACGAGGCGCGGGCGGCGCAGGCGCTGACACACCCGCTCGAGCAGGCGCTGCGCCAGCTCGGAGACATCGTCGCGCCGGTCGCGCAGGGCGGGCAGGGTGATGGGGTAGACGTTGAGCCGGTAGTACAGATCCCGCCGGAAGCGCCCGCGCTCCACCTCCGCGAGGAGCTCGCGGTTGGTGGCCGCCACCACCCGCACGTCGGTGCGCCGGGTCCGGCCCTCCCCGACGCGCTCGTAGGTCCCCTCCTGCAGCACGCGAAGCAGCTTGCCCTGCAGCTCGAGCGGCAGCTCGCCGAGCTCGTCGAGGAACAGCGTGCCCCCGGTCGCCGCCTCGAAGCGCCCGATCCGATCCCGGGTGGCGCCGGTGAACGCGCCCCGCACGTGCCCGAAGAGCTCGCTCTCGGCCAGCTCGCGCGGGATGGCCGCGCAGTTGACCTCGACGAAGGGGCCGGCGGCCCGGTGGCTGCGCTGGTGGAGCGCCCGTGCCACCAGCTCCTTGCCGGTCCCCGACTCGCCCTGCACCAGCACGGTGGCGTCGGTGCACGCCACCGCCGACACCGCGTCGAGCACCTCTCGCAGGCGCTGGCTCGTGCCCACCATGTCGGCCAGCGCATCCGACTCGACGCTCCGGCGGAGCTGCTGATTCTCCGCCACCAGCTGGCGCCGCATCGATTCGACCTGGGCAAACGCGCGCGCGGTGGCGATGGCGGCGGCGGCGTGGTTGGCGACGATGCTGAGCACATCCATCGCGGTGGGCGTGATGGGCGCGCGCACGAAGACCCCCAGCACCCCGAGCAGCTCGCCCCGGCACGCGAGCGGCAACCCCGCGAAGCCGGCGATGCCCTCGGCCTCGACCCAGGCCGGGTGGCGAATCTTGGGATCGTGCGCCGGGTCGGTGACCAGCAGCGGGCGCCCCTCCGCCGCCACCAGCCCGACCTTGAAGGCCCCGACGGGGATGCGGCGAAAGGCCCCGTCCAGGCGGTCGGGGACGGTGGTGTGTCCGGTGCGCGAGCGGGCGGCGCTGGCCACGAGGTGCAGGCACCGGGTGCGGTCGGTGCACACCACGTGGTTGGGACAGCTCGCGCATACGTCTCCCGGCTCGAGCAGCCACACTCGGGCCAGGGCCACGTCCTCGTGCTCCGCCAGGCGCCGCGCCACGAGCGGGAGCAGCTCGCCGAGCGTGCGCTCGTGCGCGAGCTCGAGCAAGAGCCCGCGGAACGCCTCGGAGGCCGCCACCCTGGCGTCGGACCACAGCACCCCTGCACGCTACGCGAAAGCTCGTTTCGGCAACGCAAATTCGTGGTCGAGAACGACGCAAGCTCGTGTGGGCCGCACCCGACACCGCTGCCGTTTTCCAGATGCTGGCGCGCTCGATACCGGGATGAAACCGCCGCTCGCACGTCTCGAAACGTCGCGATCGATCCACCGCGATTCCCCAGGGGATCGCCCGAAGGTGGGGCTCCTTCTCCTCGCTGGCTCGGCGCTTGCTGAGCTCGCCGCTCGTTGTCGAATCACGGAGGCGAGCGCGCCGGGACGCGCGCTTCGCCCGGTCTCAGCACCGCATCCCCGCATTCGCGCTCAGCCGCGCGTGCGTCGCACCCAACCAACTCTCTTCTTGCCGGAGGACACATCGCATGGCCGCCATCACGCATCCGCTGCACAAGGAAGGTGACTTCCTGGTCGACGCCGAAGAAAAGGTCTTTGAAGACGTCAAGGCCGCCCCCGGCGAGAAGGCGCTGGTGACCTTTCACACCGTCCCCTTCGAGGGCTCCATCGGGCTCGTCAACATGCTGCAGGCCACCCGCCTCATGCGCAAGGGCTTCGAGACCAGCGTGCTGCTGTATGGACCGGGCGTGATGCTCGGGGTTCAGCGCGGCTTTCCTAAGCTGGGCAGCGAGGCCTTCCCGGGGCACCTGGTCGTCAACCAGAAGATCGGCGGGTTCATCGCCGAGGGCGGCAAGGTCTACGCCTGTCGGTTCGCGCTCTCCGCGCTCTACGGCCAGACGGAGGCCGCGCTCATCCCCGGCATCCGTCCGATCAACCCGCTCGACGTCCTCGACCTCGTGCTCCTGCACCGCAAGGCGAACGCGTTCATCCTGAACACCTGGACGCTCTGAGCACCACGATTGCACCAGGTTTGCAAGTGGTTGAAGAAGCCGTGTCCACCTCCGCCTGCGGCAAGGTCCGCGCGGCCGCCGTCCAGCTCGCGCCAGCGCTGGGGGCGGGCAGCCGCGCCGCCACCACCGAGAAGATCTGCGCCGCCATCCGCGCAGCCGCGCGTGAGGGCGCGAGGCTGGTCGTCTTTCCCGAGACCGTCGTCCCGTACTACCCCTACTTCTCGTTCATCCAGGCCCCGGCCGCCATGGGCAAGGAGCACCTGCTGCTGTACGAGGAGGCGGTGACCGTCCCCGGACCGACGGTCGAGGCCGTGGCGGAGGCGGCCCGCCTCGGCGGGGTGGTGGTCGCGCTCGGGGTCAACGAGCGCGATCACGGGTCGCTCTACAACGCGCAGCTGATCTTCGACGCCGACGGCCGGCTCGCGCTGCACCGTCGGAAGATCACCCCGACGTACCACGAGCGCATGGTGTGGGGGCAGGGCGACGGCGCCGGGCTGCGCGCGGTGGACACGCAGGTGGGCCGCATCGGGGCGCTCGCGTGCTGGGAGCACTACAACCCGCTCGCGCGCTACGCCCTCATGGCCGACCACGAGGAGATTCACGTCGCCATGTTCCCGGGCTCGATGGTGGGCCCGATCTTCGCCGAGCAGATCGAGGTCACCATCCGGCACCACGCGCTCGAGTCGGGCTGCTTCGTGGTGAACGCCACCGGCTGGCTCACGCCCGAGCAGCGCGCCGCCGTCGCCGGCACCACCGGGCTCGAGCGGGCGGTGAGCGGCGGCTGCTTCACCGCCATCGTGTCCCCCGAGGGAACCCTGCTCGGCCAGCCCATCACCGAGGGAGAAGGCATCTTGTACGCCGATCTGGATCTGGCTCTCATCACCAAGCGCAAGCGGATGATGGACAGCGTGGGGCACTACAGCCGCCCCGAGCTGCTCAGCCTGCTCATCGATCGCGCCCCGCACGCCACCGTGGACCTGGTGGGCGCGCGCGCCCGCAGCACCGCGAACATCGCGCAGACCTCCCCTGCCGGGACGGCAGCGACAACCTCGACCTCCACCCGCGGTGTCGCATGAGGGACTCGGGCAGGGGAGAGCTCCGGAGGGTGCTGGACGCGCCCACCCACGCCACGAGGCCCGCGGTGCCGCCGGAGCTCCTCGCCGAGCTGCAGGCCCTGGGTTGTTCGCCGAGCGACGATATGGAAGCGGGGCAGGGCACGGGGAACGTGGAGCTCCAGCGCCGCGGCGGGGCCGGTCCATCCGATCACCGGGCCATGGTGGTCGATGACACGGCGCTCATGGTTCCGCTCGGTCCCCCGCGAACCGGTGCCCGGTCCCCCTTCCGCCTGCGCATTCTTGCGGACGGGGGCGCGGCGCCGCTCCCCGCCGATGCGTTCTTGGCCGGCGACGGAGGGGCGGTTCCGCCACGCCCGGCCACGCGCGCCCTGCTCCTGCGCGATGGCGATGGCGATGGCGATGGCCAGGACGAGATCCTGGCCGAGGTGTCGCTTCCGACGGTGCCCCGGTTCTACGCCCTGTCCACCCGCGACGGCATTCCCTACCCCAAGATCGCGCTCCTCCACGCGCCAGGGGTGCTGGCCTCCACCGTCATGCAGTCGTGCGTCCGCTACAACGATCCCGCACAGGCCTGCGGCTTCTGCGCGATCGGCACCTCGATCGAGGGTGGGCGCACCATCCCGCGCAAGAGCCCGGCCCAGCTGGCCGAGGTCGCCGCGGCGGCCGTGCGCCTCGATGGGGTCCGGCAGCTGGTGCTCACCACCGGGACCCCCGCGACCCCGGATCGCGGGGCCGCCCACCTCGCCGCCTGCGCCGCCGCCGTCAAGGCTGCCGTTCCCACGCTGCCCATCCAGGCTCAGTTCGAGCCCCCCGAGGACTTCGGCTGGTTCGCGCGCCTCAAGGACTCGGGCGTGGACGCGCTCGGGATGCACCTCGAGGCGGTGGAGCCGGCGGTGCGCGCCCGGGTCATGCCGGGCAAGGCCACCGTCGGCGTCGATCGCTACTTCGAGGCCTTCGCGGCGGCGGTCGAGATCTTCGGGCGCGGCCAGGTGAGCTCGTACCTCATCGTCGGGCTCGGCGATCGCCCCGCCAGCGTGATCGCAATGGCGGAGCGACTGCTCGCGGTCGGGGTCTACCCCTTCGTGGTGCCGTTCGTGCCCATCGCCGGCGCCCCCATGGCGGCCACCACGGTGCCGCCCGCCGCCGAGGTCATGCAGGCGATCTACGCCCAGGTGGGGCGGCTCATCCGCCGGCACGGCGTCTTCTCGCGCGACATGAAGGCCGGCTGCGGCAAGTGCGGCGCCTGCTCGGCGCTGTCGGCCTACGAGGGGGCCGCGTGAACCCGCGACGCGAGGCCGACGCGGGCCTGGTGGACGTGAGCTCCAACGCTGGCCCGGCGACGGCGATCCGGCTGTCTTGCCGCCTGGCCCGCACCGCCGAGGAACGGGCCGCCTACTTCGCCCTGCGGCGCGCGATCTTCTGCGCGGAGCAAGGCCTGTTCGGGGACGACGACCGCGACGACTGCGACGCGCGCGCGCATCCCGTCATCTGCCTGGCCGAGGGGGGCGGGCAGGACCGGGCCGCCGGCTCGGGCGCCGGCGGCCCGCGCGTGGTGGGCGTCGTTCGCCTTTGGGAGGACGCGCCCGGGGACTGGTGGGGTGGTCGCCTCGGGGTCGACCCGGCGTATCGCACCGAGGGCAGCGTCGGGCGGCGCCTGGTGCAGACCGCCGTCGGGACCGCGCGCGCCTGGGGCGCGACCCGGTTCCGGGCCACGGTCCAGCGCGCCAACGTGCCCTTCTTCCGGCGGCTGCGCTGGCGCTCCGTCGAGGAGCTCGTGCTCTTCGCGCAGCCACACCACCTCATGCAGGCCGAGCTCGAGGCGTACCCCCCGACGGCGGAGCCGCGCCCCGACCCGCGGACATTGACGTCGAGTTGCCCGCCGAGCTTGGCGGACGAGACCGAGAATGCTGCCTGAGTGTGCCGAGCTCGCCCGCCAGCTGCGGTCCGCGCTCGGGGTCCAGCAAAAGCGCGAGATCCAGGCTGCCCGCCGCCACCTCGGCGCGGCCTGCGCCGGCGGACCCTGGGGCCCGGGCGAGGTGCGTCTCGGGGACGACACGGCCGCCATTCCCGACGGCGAGGGGTACCTGCTGCTGGCGGCCGAGGGGATCTTGCCCGAGCTGGTCCGCGACGAGCCGCGCTTCGCCGGCTTCTGCGCGGTGCTGGTGAACGTCAGCGATGTCTATGCGATGGGCGGACGGCCGCTGGCGGTGGTGGACGCCCTCTTCGCCACCGACGCGGCCTCGGCCGAGCCGATGTGGGCGGGGATGCGCGACGCCGCGGCGCTGCTCGGGGTGCCGATCGTCGGCGGCCACACCAACTTGCACAGCCCGTACCCGGCCCTGGCCGCCGCGGTCCTCGGACGCGCGCGGCGGCTCCTCACCAGCTTCGACGCGCGCCCGGGCGACCACCTGGTGGCGGCGGTCGACCTGCGCGGCCGGATGCACCCGCGGCATCCCTTCTGGAACGCCGCCAGCCAGGCGCCCGCCGAGCGCCTGCGCGCCGATCTCGAGCTCCTGCCGCGCCTGGTGGAGGCGGACCTCGCCCACGCCGGCAAGGACATCAGCATGGGAGGGCTCGTCGGCACCGCGCTCATGCTCCTCGAAGCCTCGGGCGTGGGCGCGACCCTCGAGCTCGGCGCGGTCCCCCGTCCGGCCGAGGTGGACGCCGGGCAGATCCCCTGGGCGACCTGGCTGCTGGCCTTCCCGAGCCACGGCTTCCTGCTGGCGGCTCCGCCCGCGCGCAGCGCCGAGGTGGTGGCCCGATTTGCCGCGCGAGGGATCGCGGCGGCGGTGGTCGGCGGCGTCGAGGCCGGGCACCGCCTCACGCTCGCGTACGGGGGCGCGCGCGAGGCGCTGTGGGATCTGGCGGCCACACCCCTCACCGGATTCGGTCGCGCGCCGTCGGGCTCCCCGGAGCGTGCCGCGTGACCGCCTCTCCGCTCTCCGCTCTCGCAGCTCCCGCCGATTCTCCCGCGCGACGGGGTGCGCGCCCGCCCGCCGTGGATTCGCCCGGGCATGCTTCGCCCGGGCTACCCGAGGCCGCCCGCCGCATCCGGATCGGCATGCCCCACCTCGATGCCGGCGGTCTGTCCGAGAACTGGCTCTTCCGGGCGGCGGGTGATCTGCACTGGGAGGCCATCACCCGGCGCCTCGGCGTGGCGAGCCACGAGATCGAGACCGCCGACCGCAAGCGCCTGTATCCGATGGTCATCGCGCTGCGGGCCCGTTACGGGGCTCCGCTGGCGGCGGTGCGCGAGAACGACGTCCTCACCTGGAGCCACGTCGACGTGGTCCCCTGCGGGGGCGCCTGCGCCCGCGGCCTGCTGGTGGCGCGGGTGGGCGAGCTGCGCTTCTCGGTCGAGCTCTTGACCTCCTTCGCGCAGCGGAAGGAGGACGGATCCCTGGGCACGGCGCTCCCCGCCGCGCGGCTGGGCGCGCGCTGGGAGGTCGCGGTCCCCGAGCCCGGGTTTCGCCTCGGTGGCGCGCGCGAGCCTGCGGTCGACCTCGCGGAGCTGGCCCGGGCCGCCCGACGGGGACAACCGATGGCGGACGGGTTCTGCGGGCCCGCCCTCGCCACCGGGCGGCCTCCCCTCGACCAGGTGGCGTATCAGCCGTCGCCCTACGCAGACTACAACGGCGTGGGCCTGCTGTACTTCGCGTCGTACGTCACCATCGCCGCGGGGGCGGAGCGCCACATGATGCACCGGCGCGGGTGGGCGTCGCGTGCGGGGGCCGCGACCGACTGGGCGCTCGCCACCTCGCCGGTGCGGCGCGACCTCTTCTTTCACGCGAACCTGCCCCTCGGCGAGTCCATCCGCACCGAGCTCCTCGCGGTCGAGGAGGAGCTCGACGCCGATGCCGCGCTCGAGGACCGCATCGTCGGCGCGGGTGGCCCGACCATCAAGACCCGGCTCCGTCTGCGTCGCGCGGGGGCCGAGCAACCCGACGGTGCACCCGGGGGGGCCAGCCTCATGGCCGACGTGGTCTCACGGCACGCGGTGCTCCCGGTCGGGGGCCAGCGCCCATGACGCCCATGACATCCATGACAGGCTCGGTCGGACTCTTCACTTACTCGACGGTGCCGCGCGGGAGCGTGGTGCACACGGCGCACCTCGCCGACGGGCTGGTCGAGGCGGGCTGGGACGTCACCCTCTACGCGCTCGACAAGGACGGCCGGGGGTTCTTTCGCCCGACGCGGGCTCGGCAGTGCCTGGTGCCGGCGGGGCCGGCCCCGGGCGCCGACACCGCGGCGCTCGTGGCGCAGCGGACCGAGGAGCTGGCCGACTACCTGCTCCGCGCGCGACCGCTGCACGATCTCTTTCACGCGCAGGACTGCCTCAGCGCCAGCGGCCTGCTGGCGGTCCGCGCGCGCGGACTCCCCGTGCGCATCGTGCGCACGGTTCACCACGTCGAGCGCTTCGTCGATCCCGACCTCGACGCCTGCCAGACCCGGTCGATCCGCGAGGCGGATCTGTGCTTGACGGTGAGCGCGGCCGCGCGCCGAGACGTCGCCGCCGGCTTCGGGGTGCAGAGCGCGGTGGTCGGCAACGGCGTGGATTGCCTGCGCTTCGCGCGTCCCGCGGTGGAGCGGGTCAGGGCCTGGCGGGACCGCCTGCTCGGTGGCGCCGCGCAGGCGCCAGGTCCGGTGGTGCTGGCGGTGGGCGGGATCGAGCCGCGCAAGAACAGCCTCCGGGTCCTCGCGGCCTTCGCGCGGGTGCGGGCCCACCATCCCCGGGCCCAGCTCTGGCTGCTCGGCGGCGCGACGGTCCTCGACCACGGGGCCTATCGCGCCGCCTTCTGGCAGGCGCACGCGGCGCTGCCCGCCGACATCCGCTCGGGGGTGGTCGAGCTCGGCGTGCTCGGCGAGGACGACGTGCCCTCCATCTTTCACCTGGCGGATGCGCTGGTGATGCCGTCCTTGCACGAGGGCTTCGGCCTGGCGGCGCTCGAGGCCCTGGCGGCGGGGATCCCGCTGGTGGCTTCCGCGCGGCCCCCCTTCACCGAGTTCCTGGACCCCTCCTGCGCCATCCTGGTCGATCCCGAGGACGAGGCCGCCATCGCCGACGGTCTCCTGACCGCGCTTCGCGCCGACGACGAGCCCCGCCGCGCGGCCGGACGCCGGCGCGCCGCCGCGCACGGCTGGGCTGGGGTCGCGCTCCGACACGGCGTGCACTACGAAAGGACCATCCGTCATGCCCGAGATGCACTTCACGGTTCGCTGGCCTGAGGGCGACGACATGCGCTGCTATTCCCCGTCCCTGGTCGTGCGCGAGCACCTCGAGGTCGGTCGCGCCTACCCGCTCGCCGAGTTCACCGCGCGCTGCCGCACCCTGCTCGAGCGCGCGTCCGAGCGGGTCCGCGTCCGGTACGGCTTCGCCTGCTCCGCCGCGCTCGACCAGCTGGCGGCGATCGAGTCGCGGGCCGCCCGGGCGGACGCGGCCGGGTGGGTGCGCGTGCTCGCCTTCGAGCTCCCTGCGTCCGAGCGCCGCGCCCCCGAGCCGGGGGCGGCGTCGGCCGCGCTCGCCGAGACGGCGGTGACGGTGCCGACGGTGGCGGGGGAGGTGCGGCGTGGGTGACGGGCGGCCAGAGCACGCGCTCGGCGCCCGCCGGCAGGTGGTGGTGGTGGGCGGCGGCCAGGCCGGGCTCGCGATGAGCTACTGCCTCAAGCAGCGGGGCCTCGACCACGTGGTGCTCGAGAAGCACCGGGTGGGCTTCGAGTGGCGCGAGCGCCGCTGGGACTCCTTCTGCCTGGTCACCCCGAACTGGCAGTGCCGCTTGCCCGGTCATCCATACGCCGGCCCCGAGCCGACTGGGTTCATGGGCAAGGGCGCGATCGTCGATTACGTCGAGTCCTATGCCCGCGGCTTCGGGCTGCCGGTGATCGAGGGCGCCTCCGCCACGGCGCTGCGGCCTTGCCCTCCGGCCGGCGGCGGCGCGGGCTCCGGGACCGTCGCCGTCGCCGCGACCGCCGGGGCGACCGGCGGGTTCGAGCTCGAGACCACCGCCGGCATGTGCCTGGTGTCCGAGGTGGTGGTGGCCACCGGCGGCTACCACATCCCGCAGATCCCCCGGCTCGGCGAGCGACTGCCCGACGCGCTCCTGCAGATGCACTCGTCGGAGTATCGGCGCCCCGAGCAGCTGCCTCCCGGCGCGGTCCTGGTGATCGGCTCCGGGCAGTCGGGCTGTCAGATCGCCGAGGATCTGCACCTGGCGGGGCGGCGCGCGCACCTCAGCGTCGGCAGCGCGCCGCGCACCGCCCGCCGCTACCGTGGCAGGGACGTGGTGGAGTGGCTGGAGGACATGGGGTACTACCGCCTGCCCGTCGAGCAGCATCCACTCAAGGAGCGGGTCCGGGCCAAGGCCAACCACTACGTGACCGGACGCGACGGAGGGCGGGACATCGACCTGCGCGCGCGGGCCCGCGAGGGGATGCGCCTGCATGGCCGCCTGGTCGGGGTCGCGCGCGGCGTCGGCGTCCTGCAGTTCGCCGGCGATCTGCAGCAGAACCTCGATCAGGCCGACGCGGTCAGCGAGAGCATCAAGGACTCGATCGATCGCCACATCGAATCCCGTGGCATCGATGCGCCGACGGAGCCACGCTATGTGCCGCTCTGGCAGCCCGTGCCCGGTGAAGGAGAGACCCTGGATCTCGCCGCGGCCGGGATCTCGACGGTGATCTGGTGCACCGGGTTTCGCACCGACTACCGCTGGATCGAGGCGCCCATCTTCAACGGCAGCGGCTATCCGGTGCACGCCCGCGGGGTGACCGCGGTGCCCGGGCTCTACTTCCTGGGGCTGCCCTGGCTGCACACCTGGGGGTCGGGTCGCTTCTCGGGGGTGGCAGCCGACGCCGAGCACCTGGCCGAGACCATCGATCGCCGCCTCGGCGCCACGGCGGCGGCGCCGAACGGTCGCGGTCGCCCCGCCGGTCTCAACGCGCTGGCGCTCGGCTCCTGAGCCGGCCGGCGGATTCCTTGGAAAGCCCGACCGCCAGCTGCTAGAGATCGAGATCATGTGGCGACCCAAGCTCGGCGCCGCGATGCCCGTCATCGCGGGTCTGCTCCTCGGTGTGGCATTGGCCCCGGCGTGTCGCAAGGACGTGGGGCCGCCGCCGACGACGACGGCCGAGGTCCCCGTGTCCGCGGCGCCAGCTCCGTCGCTGGCACCGGCGCCGCCGGTCGGGGCGGCCACCCGCGTCGAGGTCCAGGTCACCGAGTCGGGCTTCGTGCCCGATACGATCCCCGGGCAGGTCGGCAAGCCCATCACCCTGGTCGTGACGCGCAAGACCGACCGCACCTGCGCGCGCGAGCTCGTGATCAAGGGCCAGCCCGGCAAGACCGAGCTCCCGCTCGATCACGGCGTCGAGGTGACCTTCACCCCCGCCGCCGCCGGTCGCCTGCCCTTCGGCTGCGCCATGGGGATGATGGTGAGCGGCACCTTCGACATCCACTGACCAGGGGACTAGGTGTCGCGGGCTCAGGCGTCGGCGACGCGGCGGCCGGGCAGGCGGCGGACGACGCCACGGGGCCTCGGCGGTGACTTCGGGGCCCTGCCATTCGGCTTCGGGAGGTGCTCCGCCAGCATCGACACCTTCGAGACCAGCCCGTCGGGCTCCGAGCCCGGCTTCATGCCGGGGACCGCGTGGCGGGGCTCCGCGACCGAGTCCACCGACAGGCGCAGCCGCAGGCCCGAGATGGACTCGAGCAGATCGCCCTTGCGGCGGGTGGCCCACAGCTCGAGCTCGGGATCCCCGTCCACCTCGATGCGCAGGTCGATGGTCTTGCGGTGGACCTGGCAACGGATGGCCCGCACCAGACGGCTGTGGGTCCGGTCGAGCGCGTCCGCGACGCGCAGAAACGCCGTGAGGTAACGGACCCTCTCGCGCGCGGTTCGCGACAGCGCGCAGAAACGCTCGTGCCGCCTCGGCGCCGACTTGCGCTCCTTCTCGCTCGGTGGCTCGGCCTTGCGGTGGTAGCGCGCGGTGAGGGCGATGATCTCCACCTCCTCCCGCGAGAACCCGGCCATCTCGTTGGTCTCGATCAGGTACTGGCTGTGCTGGTGGTGCTTGTCGGGCGAGATGTACATGCCCGTGTCGTGCAGGAGCGCGCTGAACTCCAGCAGCTCGCCGTCGCTCTCGGGCAAGCCGTGGAGCGCCCGCGTCTGGTCGAAGAGCGAGAGCGCCAGGCGCGCCACCTGCTGCGCGTGGGCCTCGTCGAACTGACACCGCCGCGCCAGCGCCATCACGCTGCGCCGCCGCAGATCCGGGAACTCCTCGGCCATGAGGATCCCCGGCCGGTGGGTGGCGATGTAGTCGGCCACGATGCCCTCGCGCACGGCGCCGTCCGCGATGGTCGCCTCGGTGGCGCCCGCCAGCTCGAGCGCGGCCCGCAGCACCATCGCGCCCGGCAGGATGGTGTCGGCCCGCCGCGCGTCGAGCCCCGGCAGGCGGGTCCGCTCCTCCAGCGTCATCCGACCGAGCCGTTGCTCGAGCTCGATCAGCGCCTCCTGCGTGAGCACCGTCGGGATGCCGTCGCCGCGGTCGCCGCGGTCGCCGCGGTCACCACGGCCACTGCCACCGCCTCCCCCTGCTCCGCCGTTCCCGCTGCCGGCGAGGGCGCTGTTCAGCGCGGCCAGCGCCGACGCCGTGCCCGAGCTCAACGCCACGAAGTCGAACCCCATGGCCGTGATGCGTCCGATCACCGGCGCCAGCGACTGGCGGATGCGCGCCCGCAGGCTGGCCAGCTCGCGCGCGCTCGGGGGATCGGAGGCGGCCCACTCCTCCGACAGGCGGATCACCCCCAGCTTGAGCGAGTCGATGAAGTAGCACTCGCGGGCGTCGGCCAGGATCACCTCCAGCGAGCCGCCCCCGAGATCGAGCAGCGCCACCCGGCGGCCATCGAGGTTCAAGGTTCCGCGCGCGCCGAGGTAGATCAGACGGCCCTCCTCCTGGCCGCGGATCACCTGGATGTCGATCCCGATCTCGTCCCGCGCGGCGCGCACGAACTCCCCGCCGTTCTGCGCCTCGCGCACGGCGCTGGTGGCGATGGCGACGAGGGCGTCCGGGCGGTACCGGTCGACGATTCGACGCAGCGACGCCAGCGCCTCGAGGCCACGCCGGAACACCTCGGGAGGGATCACGCCCGTCCGCAGGGAGGTCTCTCCGAGCCGCACCATCTCCTTGGCCCGCGCCAGCACCTCGACCCGTCCATCGGACTGGACCTGGACGATGAGCACGTGAAACGAGTTCGATCCAACATCCAGCGCTGCGATACGCACGTTCCGACGAGCATATCGCCAGCCGCGGCCGGTCGCCGTTCAGAATCGCACAATCTCGTGTCGGGTCGGCAACATCTCGCGAGCCGCTCTCGCCACCCGAGATTGCCGGCGACGGAGGCATGTCGCCACCCGCACACACGCCCTTACGGGAGCTCCGCCTCTCCGACCGCGATCGAGATCTCCTGCTTGCCGACGATGAGCGCGCGGGTCGGATGGACGAACCGCGTGCTGATGCGGTAGGGCTCGCCCCGCCGGGTCTCGGACGACGGTCGCAGGGTATCGAACGCCGATCCGGGCAAGGACGGCAGCAGCCGCCCTCTCAGGGCGATCCCGTCCTCGCGGCGGGCCAGGCTCACCACGATCGAGCGCGGCGAATAGGACTTCTTCAGGTTCTCGACGTAGTCGCGCAAGGACTCCGGGGGGGCGATGTCGGGGCGCGCGCTGGCACCGGCCGACACCTCGATGCGCAGCACCTGGTTCGCGGCGTTCTCGGGTATCACCACCGACAGGGTCTCGGTCAGCTCAGCCCCCGAGGCATACGGGCGCAGCGCCACCCGCAACGGGACCGTATCGCCCGGTCGGATCCTTCCGCCCGGCGACGACACGCCCACGATCTCCGCGACGTCGTGCCGGAAGCCGAGGTCGAAGGACAGGTCGATGCCGTCGAGGACGACCGGCTCGAAGGGGTTGAAGAGCAGGTCGCCGACCGCGCGCAGTCCGCGCGACAGCAGCACGACGAGCTTCGATGCCCCCTCGCTGGAGAAGAGCTCATCGTCGAGCTCGATGGGGGGCAACCCCCGCACGACGAGCCGCGCGTGCACGTCCAGCATCATGTCGGCGGGCGTCGGCTCGGCGTCGCTGACGGCGGTCGTGGCGACCAGCCCGGCCAGCATGGGCGTGAGGCGGCGGTTGCGGGCGACCTCGGCCCTGAAGATCCGGGGCTCGGCGCGAGGCGACGTCACCCGCACGGTGATCGGCACCATCGAGGCGCGCAGCCCGAGATCGCCCACGATGCACGCTTGCCGGTCCTGGACCAGCGCGCCGAGCTCGTGCAGCGGCGACGACAGCTTCATGGACTGCGAGAGGCTGGGCACGATGGCGTGAATCTCGGCGTCCACCAGCGGCAGATACATCTCCCCGGCGCCCATCATGGGATGGCCGAACGCGAGCAACTTGCCCCCGCCGACGTAGGTCACCGTCCCGGTCGCGACCGCGCTCATGTCGCCCTGGATCAGCGCGACCGCCACCGCCGAGCCCGGGACCGCCACGCCAACCGGCAGCCGGCCCGGCGCCGCGGCCCTGTCGCTGCGCGCTCCCCCGTGAGGTGACGATTCCACACCGCCCACACCGCCGCCGCCGCCGCCGTGCACGGCGGCGAGCCCGACCGCCGCCAGCTCTTCGGTGAAGTCCCCCAGCACCTTCCCTGACACCCCCGCCACCGTCAGAGCCAAGGAGACCGGCCGAAGCTCCATCGCTCCCCCCGACGCTGCCGTCTCGGTCGGTGTCGATCGCGCTTTCGGTGTCGCATCCTCCGCGCCGTCTCCACCCTCGGCGATCGTCACGACCGCCGGGTCGCCGGGGCTGTGCGGGCCGGGCGCGGCGGCTTCGAGTGGAGCCAGACGGCGCGGCCGGCGCGCCTCCGCCAGCATCGCCTCGATGGGCGTGACCCCCGCCAGCGGCTCCTTCGAGAAGTTCCAGGCGTAGGCGAGGGCGCCCATCAGCTTGCCGTCGATGTACACCGGGCTGCCGCTCATCCCGGCGGCGATCCCGGTGAACGCGACGCGCGGGTCGTCGGCCTTCACCAGGATCACGTCCTGCCGGGGCAGGAAGTTTCGCAGGATCGCCACGACCTCGACCGCGAAGGGCTCGGGCCGTGTCCCCGCGAACACGGTCAGCGCCTGCCCGCGCATCCCGGGGCGCACCTCGTCGAGGCGCAAGATCGGGACAGGGTTCGCCACCGGGTTCGGCGCCGGTCCTCGTACCGGGACGGGCGCCGACACCGACGTCGTCCCCGCCGCGTCCGTTCGGGCTAGGGCCGCCTCGGACGGGGGCCGCCTCGCGGGCTTGGCCGCGAGCCCGCCGAGGCACAGGAACCCGACCGCCGCGAAGCGCACGGCGGCCGATCGAGGCGCTCGAGGATGCGCAGGCGACAAGGCGCGCCACCCTAACAGGGCGCGGCGGAACGGACCAGTCGACGTTGACTTCAACGGGTCACTGGCGGATATTCGATCGGTCCTTCTCCCTCCCTCGGCCCGCCCGTCGGTCCGCCCCTCCGCCCTTGCCCCAAGGAGCTGCACACGCATGAAGTTCTTACGGATCGCCCTCGGTCTCTCCGTGACGCTGGCTGGCATGGGCCTCGGGATGGCGGGTTGTGGTCCAGAAGAGAAGTACTGCGCCAAGGAGAACATGACCTGCGCGCAGGTGAAGGTGAACATGGACCAGCAAGCCGCGGCCGCTGCTGCGGCGGCTGCCGCCGCGGCAGACGCAGGCGATCCGAACGCCAAGGAAGCCAGCATCATGGGCAACCCCTGAGCTATGCCTGAGCTATGATTGAGGGGTGTCTGCGAAGCGCTTTCGGGCGGCGGTCATCGGCGGGAGTGGGTACGGCGGCGCGGAGCTGATCCGGCGCCTGCTCCTGCACCCGGAGGTTCACCTCGAGCGCGTCGCCAGCGTCGATCACGTGGGCGAGCCGCTCGGCGCCGTCCACCTGCCGCTCACCGGTCGCACCGAGCTGCGCTTCGAGAACCTGACGCCCGCCGCGGCGGCCGCCGGCTGCGACGTCGTCCTGATGGGGCTTCCCCACCGGATCAGCGCCGAGAAGGCGCCCGCGGTCCTGGCCACCGGCGCCAGGGTGATAGACATGTCCGGGGACTTCCGGCTGCGCGACCCCGCCGCCTACCAGCGCTTCTACGGTCACGCCCACCCCGAGCCGGACTTGCTGACCCGCGGCGCGTTCGTGTATGGCCTGCCGGAGCTGAACCGCGCCGCCATCCGCGGCGCGCGCGCCGTCGCCTCGCCCGGATGCTTCGCCACCACCATCGAGCTCGCACTGCTGCCGCTGGCGCGCGCCGGCCTGCTCGACGGGGTCACCGCCCACGTCACGGGGATCACCGGCTCGTCCGGCAGCGGCGTGGCGCCCTCCGCCGCCACCCACCATCCGGTGCGCGCCGTGAACCTCAAGACCTACCGGGTGCTCGATCATCAACACACCCCCGAGATCCTGCAGTGCCTGGGAGATGCGGGCGCGACCGACTTCGCGCTGCGCTTCGTGCCGGTCTCGGCCCCGCTCACCCGGGGGATCCTGGCGACCTGCTTCGTCGACCTGGATGCGGCGGTGACCGCCGACCGGCTGGATGCCGTCTACGCCACCGCCTACCGGAACGAGCCCTTCGTCCGGGTGGTGCGTGATCGGCTGCCCGAGGTGGCGGCGGTGGCCGGGTCGAACCACGCCGAGATTGGCTTCACGCTCGGGACCACGGTGACCGGCGGTCGGCGGACCCTGGTGGTGGTCGCGGCGCTCGACAACCTGATCAAGGGAGGCGCCGGTCAGGCCATCCAGAGCATGAACCTGGTCCTCGGCCTGCCGGAGAGCCTGTCCCTCGAGGACACGGGGCCCTGGCCTTGACCTCGGCTCACACCGCGGCGACGGGCGCGCGCACCGGCGACGACGTGCCGGCCGTGCTCCGCGGCGGTCGCGGGGTGGTGGTGAAGCTCGGCGGCGACGTGCTCGAGGGGGTGGCCCTCGCTCGCGTCGCCGACGACATCCGGGGCGCGACCGCCAGGGGCTGGAACGTGCTCGTGGTCCACGGCGGTGGGGCGCAGGTGACGGCGCTCGCCACCGCGCTCGGGCGGACGCCCGAGCTCGTGGGCGGACGCCGGATCACCGACCCGGACACGCTGGATCTGATCAAGATGGTGGTGGCCGGACGGCTCAACGTGGATCTGGTGTCGTCCCTGCGCGTGGCCGGCGCGCGCGCCATCGGGCTCTGCGGCGCGAGCGGCATCGTCCGGGCCCACCGCCGCCCCCCGCGGCCCGTCGCCGGCAGTGGGGGCGCGCCCGTGGACTTCGGTCTGGTGGGCGACATCGACGGCTTCGATCTGCCGCTGCTCGGGGCCCTCGTCGAGCGGGGCCTCGTCCCGGTCATCGCCTGCCTCGGCGCGGACCCACGCAGCGGCGCGGTCCTCAACATCAACGCGGACGTCGTCGCCAGTCAACTGGCCGCCGCCGCCGGGGTCGCGGCCCTGGTGGCCGTGACGGCGGTGGGCGGCGTGCGGCGCGACCGCGACGATCCAGCGACCCGCATCGCCCGCCTCACCGTCGGCGAGGCCCGCCAGGCCATCGCCGACGGCAGCGTCTCGGGCGGGATGATCCCCAAGCTCGAGGAGGCCTTCGCCCCGCTCGCGGCCGGGGTGGGCGCCGTCCACATCGTCGCGCCCGGCGAGCTCGAGCGGGCGTTGACCGATCCCGGGGCCGCCGGAACCTGGTTGCTGACCGCCTGAGGGACGATACCCTGTGAGCCATGGGTCGCCTGCAAACGCACATCCGGAACAAGCTGGTCGCCGGGGTCCTGTCCGCCATCCCTGTGGGGGTGACCGCGCTCCTCTTGTGGTACGTCGACGCGAGCGCGCGGTCGCTGTTCGGCATCCGCTATCCGCTCCTCGGGCTCGTGCTGGCGGTGCTCGCCCTCTACGGGCTCGGGCTCTTCGTCACCAGCCTGGTTGGCCGCTGGATCCTGTCGGGCACCGACGCGCTCCTGGTGCACATCCCGGGGCTGCGCGATCTGTACGGCTCCTGGAAGCAGATGGCCTTCTCGCCGGAGGGCGACGAGGGCATCTTCGCGCGGGTGGTCCTCATCCCCGACGAGACCGGCCGCATGAAGATGATGGGGTTCTCCACCCGCCGGCCCATCGAGGGAGATCCCGAGACGCTGTGTGTGTTCGTGCCCGGCGCACCGAACCCGACCGCCGGGCGGCTATACTTCGTGCCGGCGCGGGCCTGCGTGCTGCTCGACATTCCGGCTCGAGTGGCCCTCAAGATTCTCATCTCGGGCGGCAATTACGTTCCGGCCGAGCTCGGGCGTCAGCTCGCCGCTTCGCGCGGCGCTGCCGTGGCCGCGCCGGCCGAGACACCATGAGCGAACGGGGGGCGGGATGACGCGACTCGGAACGGACGGGGGACAGCCGGTGGGCGGGCAGACGGCGGGGCTCGGCAGCAGGCCGTGCCGGAGGAGGCGGGCGTCGCAGCGAAGACGAGCGGTCTTCGCCTCGGACTTCGCGTCGGTCTTCGCCTCGGTCGTCGGAGCCTTGGCCGCCTCGGGGCTCGTTCGACCGGCCTGGGGCCCGCTCGAGCCGGGGCGTGCCCTGGCGCAGGCCGCGGCCGCTGGCTCGATGACCCCGACCGCGCCGGTCCGGTCGGCGTCGGGGTCAGCACCGACGCCGGCGCCGACGCCGACGTCCACACCCACCTCCACGCCGCCCGTCAAGGTCGAGCACTGGGATCTGGCCCGCATTCGCGGAGAGATGAAGCTGCGTCGGGGACGACCCTTCCTCATCCACCTCTGGGCGAGCTGGTGCGGACCGTGCCTCGAGGAGCTGCCCAGCGTCGAGAGCTTCGCCCGCAAGGCCCGCAGCCACGGCATCGCGGTGGTCTCGATGTCCCTCGACTCGGCGGCCGACTCCGACGAGCGGGTGCCGTCCGCGCTGCGGGAGCGGGCGCCGAGCCTCACGCCGGTGATTGCCGACTTCGACGATCCGGCGACCTTCGGAAGCCTCTTCTCACGGACGTCGCTACCGAGCTGGGAAGGCTCGATTCCCGCGCTGTTCGCCTTCGATTCCGAAGGCGTCCTTCGCCGGAGCATCCTCGAGCTGGCGGAGCCGGCGGAGCTCGACAGGCTCCTCGAGCGCCTGATACACGACGACGGCGCCGCCGCCCTGAAATCCCGCGCCCGCAAGAAGCCCCGCGCGGACGCCGGCGCGCCGCCCCTCGGGCCGCCACTGGCGCCGTGATCACGAGGTGGTCATGACCACGATCTCGGCGGCGGGCCGAGACTTGATGGCGGTGAGGTGCAGGGTGCGGGTGCCGAGCCGGCGGACGTTGGACTTGCCCTCCAGGAACTCGTCCACCGTGGCCAGGTTGGTGGCGGTCGCGGTGGGCGTCCGGTAGTGCATCGGGATGATGCACAGGCGGGGTCGCAGGGCGTCGATCACGCGGGTGGCCTGTCGCGCATCGATGGTGGTGGCCCCTCCCACGGGCACCAGCACCACGTCCACCGAGCCCACCGCCGAGAGCTGTCGGTCGTCGAGGAGGTGTCCGAGATCGCCGAGGTGCGCGATGCGAATGCCGGACACCTCGAACACGAAGATGGTGTCGAGCCCGTACTTCGCGCCGCCGGCATCGTCGTGGTACACGCCGATCGAGCGCACGGCGACATCCTTCAGGCGGACGTCGATCTTGGTCCAGCCCTTCCGGTCGGCGGTGAGGCCGCGCAGGACCCGCACCCGCGTCGGGGAGGCCACCATGCCGAGGTTGTCGTGGTCGGGGTGCTCGTGGCTGATGGTGACGACATCGACGCGCAGGCCGGTCGGCAGCTCGTACCCGGCGTTCCGCCCGGGCGGGTCGGTCAGGATGCGTACGCCCTCGGCGCTCTCGACCAGGAAGCAGGATTGCCCGAACCAGGTGAGCGCGATCCGCGAGCCACCGGCGGCGCCAAGCGGTCTCGGCCACGAGACCAGGCCCGCGACGACCAGACCGGCACCGGCACCACCGGCTCTGAGGAGGGCCCGTCGGCTCGGCCCCGAGGCCCGGCCGTGCTCTGGTCGGTGCATGGTCGCAGGCATGGTCGCTTGCAAGAAGAAGATCCCCGCAGCGCCCAACTATAGCCTCGCGGGCTCGCCCGGAGCGCTCCGGTCGCGGCGCCGTGCGGCGGCGGTGGCCCAGATGGTCAGCCCCACGCCCGAGAGGGCGAGGACGGCGCCCACCACGAAGCTCGCCGTCAGGCGCTCGCCGAGGAGCCCGATCCCGAGCAGCACCGTCAGGGGCACCGTGGACTGGGAGATGATGCCGCTCTGGACGCCGGTGACGTGGCCGAGGGCGTCGGTCATGATGAGCTGAGCCGCGACCCCGGTCGCGCCCACGCCGAGCAGCAGCGCCCAGCCGCTCGGGCCAGGCGCGATCCAGGTCCCGAGGGGCGCGAAGACGAACGGCAGCGTCACCAGCGCGCCGAGCGTGGTGAAGCTCAGGAACACGGTCCACGCGGTCTCGGGGGGATGGCCATCGTCATCCCCGCGGCGGGCGGCCCGGATCGCGGTGACCGCCAGCCCGGATGCCACGGCCGAGAAGACCCCCAGCAGCTCCCCACGCGAGCCATGGAACTGGAGGTGCCGGACGCCGACGATCACGACAACGCCCACCATGGTCAGCGACAGCGCCGCCAGGGCGATGCGCCTCGGGCGCTCCGACAGCAGGCCCCACGAGAACAGCATCGTGTAGACGGGCTGCGTCTGGTTGAGCAGCGTGGCCACGCCCACCGGGATGGCCTGGATCGACATGAAATAGGCCACCACCGCGCTGCCCCCGAAGAAGCCACGCGTGAACAGCCACCCCAGGCGGCGCGGGCGGAGGCGGGCGCGGCCGGCGAGGGCAGCCACCGCGGTGACGGCAATGCCGGTCACGAACCGCACCAGCGCGACCTCGGGTCCGGGGAAGCGCCGGGTCGCGAGCTTGGTGCCCGCCGCCATCAGGGCGAACAGCGTCGAGGACGCGAGCAGCATCCAGGAGGCTCGGTGAACCCGGTGAGCCCGGTGGGCGGCGTGGGCGCGATGCGCGGGATGGTCGGGGTCCGGCGCGGCGGAGAAGGGTGAAGGTGACGGTGGAGATGGAGCTGGCACGAGCGCGCCGCAGGCTAGCAGACGCTGGGGCCCGCGGGTCCATCCGCTATGCTTGCTCGGCCCATGTCCGAGTCGCCTCCCAAGTTCTCACCGGTCGTGCCCTCGTCGGTCGCGCCAGCGCCCGCGCCCGCCGACACCCTCGACGCGGCCGACGCAGCCGACGAGGAGCCCGCCCCGAGCCCGACCTCGAGCGAGGGTCTGCGCGACGCGACGATCGACCCCGCCCGGCAGACCATCGCCGAGATCCTCGACCGGCTGCCGAGCTCGCCCGGGGTCTACCTCATGAAGGACCGGCGCGGGAAGGCGGTGTACATCGGGAAGGCCGGGAACCTGCGCGCCCGGGTGCGCCAGTACTTCCAGCCCGGCTCGGGGGACAACCGGGACTTCATCCCGCTCCTCGAGGGGATCGTCGTCGACATCGAGACGGTGCTCACCGACAACGAGAAGGAAGCGCTGCTGCTGGAGAACACCCTCATCAAGCGCCACCAGCCGCGCTTCAACGTCAACCTGCGCGACGACAAGAACTACCTCGTGCTGCGCCTCGATCCGCAGGCGGCCTGGCCGCGGCTCGAGGTGGTGCGCAAGATCGCCGGGGACGGCGCCTATTACTTCGGGCCTTACCACTCGGCGAGCTCGTGCCGGGAGGCCTTGCGGGTGGTCAATCGCCACTTCCAGCTCCGCACCTGCACCGATCACGTGCTCGCCAACCGGCGGCGCCCCTGCCTGCAATACCAGATCAAGCGCTGTCCGGCGCCGTGCGTGCTCGAGGTCAGCCGCGAGGACTACGGCGATCAGGTGCGCGACGTCCGCTACTTCCTCGAGGGCAAGGACGACGAGCTGGTGGCCCGCCTCCAGGGCCGGATGAAGGAGGCGGCGGGGCGCACCGAGTTCGAGCGGGCGGCAGCCATTCGCGACCAGCTGCGGGCCCTCGAGGTGACCCTCGAGTCGCAGCGGGTGGTCTCGCGAGACTTCGTCGACCAGGACGTGATCGGCTTTTACCGGGAGGGCATGGCCATCGAGATGGTGGTGATGGTGATCCGCCAGGGGAAGCTGGTGGGCAACAAGGGCTTCTCGTTCGGCGGCCAGGAGTTCCCCGACAGCGAGCTCCTGTCGTCCTTCGTCGGGCTGCTCTACGACAGCCCGGCGGCGGCGATCCCCGACGAGGTGCTGCTCCCCTTCGCCATCGAGGACGCCGAGCTGAAGGCCGAGTGGCTGAGCGAGCGCCGCGCGGAGCGCCGCCGCAAGGTCGAGGTGCTGGTGCCCCAGCGGGCCGATCGCAAGCGGCTGGTGGAGCTGGCCGAGAAGAACGCCCGCGCCAGCTTCGCCTCGCGGCGCAACGCCCGCGAGGACAGCGAGGTGATGCTGGCCAAGCTGCAGAAGCGCCTGCGCCTGACCAAGCTGCCGCGGGTCATCGAGTGCTACGACATCTCGCACATCCAGGGCTACGCGCCCGTCGCCTCGATGGTGGTGTTCGTGGACGGGCGCCCCGAGCGCTCCCGCTACCGGACCTACCGCGTGCGCGGCGTCGAGACCTCCCCGGGGCGGCGCGGGAACGACGACTTCGCGTCGATGTACGAGGTGCTCTCGCGCCGGCTGCGGCGGGCGCGGCAAGGCGATGCGGGCTGGGAGCTCCCCGATCTCATCGTCATAGACGGCGGCAAGGGCCAGCTCGGCATGGCCCTCGCCGCCGCCCGCGACTGCGACATCGACACCCGCCCCGGGCAGGGCCTGGCCATCATCGGTCTCGCCAAGGAGCGCGACGTGGAGCCCGCCGCGGCGGGGGAGGCGACGACCGAGGCCGGGGTCGCTGTCGCGGTCGAGGGAGCAGGCGCGGTCGAGGTCGCTGTCGCGGTCGAGGGAGCAGGCGCGGTCGAGGTTTCCGCCGACGTCGCGAATCCCCCGGATACGAGGCGACCGGCGGGACGGGCGCGGGCCAGGCAGCCGGGTGGGTCGGGGACGAACGACGCGCGCCGGCCCGATCGCATCTTCTTGCCGCACGCGAAGGACGCGATCCCGATCCGGCCGAGCAGCGCCGAGATGTTCGTCCTGCAGCAGCTCCGCGACGAGGCCCACCGGTTCGCCATCGGCTTTCATCGCCGCCGGCGCGGGCAGCTGACCCTCCGGTCGGCCCTGGCGGACGTGCCGGGGATCGGGGAGGCCCGTCAGCGGGCGCTGCTGCGCTTCTTCGGGAGCGTGCGCAAGATCCGGGAGGCCACCATCGAAGAGCTGGAGTCGGTGCCGGGGATGACGCACAAGGCCGCGGCGGCGGTGCTGGCCCATCTCGGGAACCCACCAGCGACCTCCGCGCCGCCCGCCTCGGCCTCCGTATCCCGAGAATCCGAGTCGCCCGAGTCGCCCGAGTCTCCCGAGGACGAGGCCAGCGACGAGGCGCTCGAGAATGCCTTCGCCGCCATCGAGGCCGACCCGGACTTCGCCGAGGGCTCGCCCGTGGCCGAGGGGGTGGGGGGCGCGGCCGACGTGATCCCTGAAATTTGACTCTCTCGCCGTCGAGGTAGAAGGTAAAGGTAGTCCGAGGTATTGATAGGTAGTTTGATGTCGGACATGTCGGACGCCTCGGATCGATCCTCGACCGATGCGCGCCCAGCCGAACGGCCTTCTCGAAGCAGCAGGTGACGACCGATGGCAGCCAAGACGAAAGCACAGCCCTCCAACGAGCCACGCGATCGCGGCGAGCGTGGAGGACGACGCCGGGAGATCCTGGGCATCTTCCTGCTCGCCCTCGGGGTGTTTTCCGGGCTCTCCCTGATCTCGAGTCACCTCAAAGACAGCCGGATGATGGGTCCGGGCGGGTCCGCCGCCGCCGCCGGCCTGTACGGTGCCCTCGGTCTGGCATCGTACCTGCTGGTGGTGGGCAGCCTGGTGGCGGCGTGGAGGGCGTTTCGTGCGGAGCCCCTGGTGGCGGGGGTCCTGGAAGGGCTCGGCGCGCTCTGCCTGCTGGCCTCGGTCACGGTGCTCCTCCATCTCCCGTTCGCCCCGTCGTCGCTCGGTGACGGTCGCGGGCGCGGAGCGGCGGGACACGTCGGCCACGGGGCGCACGCGCTCCTGCAGCGCGGCCCGGGGGGGCTCGTGGGGCAGTGGCTGGCCGAGGTGACCGCCAGCTTCATTGGAACCGTGGGCGCCGCGCTGGCAGCGACCGCGCTGCTGTTTGCAACCGTCATCCTGCTCACCGATCTGCGGCTGCGCGAGGTTGGTCTGGTGATGGCCTGGGCCGCCCGGTCGGCGGCCGGCGCGCTCTGGGCCGGGGCGTGTGCCGCGGGGCGCCTGGTCGTGGCGATGTTCCCGAGACGGGACGCGAGTGAGCACGGCCCGGCCGCCACCTCCGCCGAGCTCCTGCTCGGGGAGGGCGAGGGGGCCGCCGGCCTCGACGGGGGCGGTCGCCGGTCCCGGCGGCGTCTCGGCCCTGGCGACCGCGATTCGGCGGGCCTCGCCATCCCGCCGGAGATCGACGGCGATCCGTCCGATGCGGTTCGGGTCGGCCAGTCCCGGGCCGCCGACGGGAGGACCCGAGACTCCCGGCGTGGGGCGGCGAACGGGGCGAACGGCATGTCCGCCGACATGTCCGCGGTTCTGGCCGAGGTCGCCGCCGTCGAGCGCGCACCCGAGGCCCGGAGCCGGTCCGTCGCCGGGTGGTTGCCCGGCCCGCGAGGCCGCGCCGCCGTGGCCGGCGCGGACGAGGTCGACCTCGACGGCCTGCTCGGCGCGAACGCCGGCGACGAAGCGTACGACGACGCATACGACGACGCCGATCCGGACGAAGACGGGCCCGATCCCATGGCACAGGCCGACGCCGCCGCGTCCATCTGGAGCGGGACCGCGCCCCCCGTCATTCGCAGCGCCCCCGCTCGAGCGTCGGCGCGGGCCGCCGGTGGTGCTCAGGACCAGGGCGACGTCCCCGCCGACGGGCTGGTGATCGGTGAGGAGCCGGTCGCTGGCCCGGTCGGCTCAGCGGGATTGGCCGGCGCCGCGGCGGCGGGTCCCATCATCGTCGAGCCCGCCTGGCGCACGCGCCTGCGCGAGCGACAAGAGCAGGCCGCCCGGGCCGACGCCGATCACGCCGAGCACCAGGCCGCCGCCGACGAGCAGCGCCAGCAGCAGCGCCCCACCTTCATCAAGCTCAAGGACGGCGCCTACAAGCTCCCGTCGACCGAGCTGCTCGAGTACCTGCCCCCGCAGGGGACGGACACCGACAAGCAGGGGCTCTACGAGATGGCCGAGCGCCTCGAGCAGGCCATGTCGAACTACGGGGTGCGCGGCAAGGTGCGCGAGATCCACATGGGCCCGGTTGTGACGATGTTCGAGTTCGCGCCCGCGCCCGGCACCCGCACCGGCAAGATCGCCAACCTCGAGAAGGATCTCGCCATGGCCCTCGAGGCCCAGGCGGTGCGCATCGTCGCGCCCATCCCCGGCAAGGCGGTGGTCGGGGTCGAGGTCCCGAACCAGGCGCGCGAGATGGTGTACCTGCGCGAGATCCTGGAGGACGATTGCTTCACCAAGGCCAACTCCAAGCTGCAGGTGGCCCTCGGCAAGGACATCAAGGGCGCCCCGGTCAGCGTCAACCTCGCCAAGATGCCCCACCTGCTGGTGGCGGGGACCACCGGCTCGGGCAAGTCGGTGGCGGTGAACAGCATGATCGTCAGCCTGCTCTACAACGCCTCCCCCGAGGAGGTGCGCTTCATCATGGTCGATCCCAAGATGCTCGAGCTGTCGATCTACGAGGGGATCCCGCACCTGCTCTTGCCGGTGGTGACCGACCCGAAGAAGGCCAACCTGGCGCTGCGCTGGGCGGTGGACGAGATGGAGCGCCGCTACGAGATGCTGGCCAAGGCCGGCGTGCGGGATCTCGCCAGTTTCAACGCCAAGGTCGAGGCCGAGCTCGGGGCCAAGCAGGCGCGCATGACGCCCCCCCCGATGGAGGATGCCGCCGGCGTGGTCGCGGCGCCGCTCGATCCGGACGAGGTGTCGGGCCAGGCGGCTGCCGCGCAGGCGGAGCGCCAGGCGGCGGACCAGGCCGGCGCCGACGACTCGTCCAGCGCCGCCGCGCCGCCGCCGCCATTGCAGAAGCTGCCCTACATCGTCATCGTGATCGACGAGTTCGCCGACCTGATGATGGTGGCCCCGAAGGACGTCGAGACCTCGGTGGCGCGCATCGCGCAGAAGGCGCGGGCCGCCGGGCTGCACCTGATCCTGGCCACCCAGCGGCCATCGGTGGACGTGATCACCGGGCTCATCAAGGCGAACTTTCCGAGCCGCATCGCCCTGCAGGTGGCCTCGCGGATCGATTCGCGCACCATCCTCGACCAACCGGGCGCCGACACGCTGCTCGGCAACGGCGACATGCTGTTCTCCGACCGGGGCTTGAAGCTGCGGCGGGTGCATGGGGCCTTCCTCGGCGACGCGGAGGTCCATCGCATCGTCGATCACCTGAAGACCCAGGCCAAGCCGGTGTATGATCTCGACATCCTCAAGCCGCGCGACGAGGACGCCGAGGAGGGCGGGGCGCCCCCCGAGGACTTCTCGGATGCGCTCTACGATCAGGCGGTGGCCATCGTGTGCGAGACGCGGCAGGCCTCGGTGTCGTACATCCAGCGGCGCCTGCAGATCGGCTACAACCGGTCCGCGCGGCTGGTCGAGCAGATGGAGCGCGACGGGATCGTCGGCCCGGCCAATGGCGCCAAGCCGCGCGAGGTGCTGGCTCCGGCGGGCGAGTACCTGCAGCACGCCGGCTGAATCGGGTGGCGCGGCCAGGCGTCCAAGCCCATACAATGCCGCGCATGCTCTCGAGAGTCTCCGCGTCGGTCGGGAAGGCGTCGCTGCTGCTGGTCATTTTTTTCGGTGCTGTCGGTGTCGGTGTCGCGACCGCTGCTGGCGGCGGTGGCGCCGGTGGCGCGACGACGGCCAGTCGTCGATCCAAGGAACTGGCGAAGGAGCAGGCCCCGCCCGGGCGCCTGCCGACCGCGGTGGTGGTGGACCGCGTTCAGCGCCGGTACGACGCGGCCCAGGATTTTCGGGCGGACTTCAACCAGACGCTGACCAGCCAGGCGATGAACCGCCAGACCCGGTCGGCGGGCGAGGTCCTGCTCAAGAAGCCCGGGCTCATGCGCTGGAACTACCGCACCCCCGAGGCGCGCATGTACCTGTCGGACGGCGCTCTCCTGTGGCTCTACGAGCCGGAGGACGCCCAGGCGTTCAAGCAGGATCTCAAGTCCTCCCAGTTACCGGCGGCGCTGGCCTTCCTGACCGGGACCGGCAAGCTGGCCGAGCAGTTCGAGATCGAGACGGTCCCGCGCACCGATCCCGACTCTTCGAAGTTCGGAAACCCGAGGGACTACCTGCTGGCGCTGCACCCGCGGCAGGCGCAGCCGCAGATCAAGTCGATCCTGTTCGTGGTCGAGCCAGACACCTTCGAGGTGCGCGAGACGGTCATCACCGACGCGCAGGGCAACCAGAACGACGTGCTGTTCTCGAACATTCGCACCAACACCCTGATCCCCGCCAGCACCTTCCGCTTCACGCCGCCCGCCGGCGTCCGCGTGATCGACACCGCCCGGCTCGCGAAGTAGGGAAGAGGCGTGCTTGGCGCATGGGCCCCTGACGTTGCGAGCGGCCGACGCCGCGGATAAATTCCCGGCCTTGGCCGCGACGATTTCAGCAGCGCTCGCACTCCTGGTCTTTTCTTCGGCGTGCGCCAAGAAGGACCGCCCGACATTCCCGCAGGCGCTCGCCGGGCAGACCCAGGCCGCGGCCCGGCCGGAGGCCGGAGATGCGAGCTCCACGCCAGAGCCCAAGACTGCGCGCACGCCCGGCACCACGATCGCGCCCCCTCAGGCACCGCTCGCCCCGCTGGCCGATGGGAGGCGCGTCCGCATACGCAAGCTCGAGGAGGACGTCGAAGCGCTCGAGATCCTGGTTCCGCCCGGGTTCAAGCTCCACTACGAAGGCAATGAAGAGCTGCTGCCCAGCGCTCATCTCGTCAGCCCCGATATGGAGATCGTCATCCAAAACCCTGAGTCGGGTTTCTACACGCTGGCGGAATACAGGGACATGATCGTTCGGAGCGATGCCGAGGCGACACTTCTTCGTGCAGTCGAGACCGCGGACGGCCACATGATCCTCGACCGGAACAACTTCAGTGGAGTCGGCCGCCGATACGACGCGATCGTCTCGCGTCCCAAGCTCAAAGTCACGTGCGTGGCGACCGGCCTAGAGAGACTTTCAGACGCCGAGCTCGCCGCGGCCGTCTGTCTGACCCTGCGGCCTGCCCCCCACAAAGCTGGCAAGTGACGTAGTCAGCTCACTTCTCTTTTGGCACCGGCCGATGTTTGACGTGGCCGCCCCAGCACTGCCTGGGAGGATCATCTTGGTGGTACTCCCAGTGCCACGTCTCGCTCTTGAGCTGGTAGAACTTGTGCTTCCACGCGTTTTCGACCAACCAGCCGTAGAGCCAGGTTTTTTGCCAGCCCACCTGATGGCCGTGGTCGCTGTTGACCGTCCAGGTCTGGCCTTTGTCCCTGGTGGTGAGATCGACGGCGATACCGCGGGTGTGCCCGCTGAACCCAGGGGGAGCCTTCCTCCAGTTCATGTACTGGTAGATGATGCGCAGGGCCAGCGTGCCGAACTCGTCGCCCGTCGCCTGTCGCGCTTCCAAGGTGTGGCTGTAGTACTTCGGGAAGGCGCGCTGCCACGCCAGCATGTCAGCCTCTGCCGAGCGGTAGGCGGAGGCGATTCCAAGCGAGTCGGCGGCCGCTGAGTTCGTTCGAGCCTTGTGGGCCGCGTGGACCTCCGTCCACATCTTCAGGAAGAGGGGTGCCACGTCCTTGTGCATCTGCTTGGCCTTGTCGATCAGACGAAGCTCGCTGTCCTCCAGCTTGATCACGGCGCGCTTCGGGGGATGCTCGCTCTCTCGTGCGCGGACCTGCATGGCGATCAGCGCCTTCTTGAACGTCTCGAGCCTCGGGTTGCTCCCGCCCAGGTGGGGGTGCGCGCTCGGGTGCGCTTCCGCCCGCAGATTCGACGTCGCGGTCCCGAGCGGTCCGGGCAGGACCAGCCTCAGCGGGGTTGGAACCCGGGGAAAGCCGGGCTCCAAGCTGGTTTCGAGGTGGAGATAGAGACCGAGGGGACCATTCTGCCGCACGCCCATGGGACGAGCTTTGCCAAAAGCCCCGCGGCCCGCAACTGTATCCCGCGGACAGCAGCGTCTGCCCTACGGTGTTCGACAGTAGCGCGCGAGGGTGCTGTCCGCGAGGACGGCGATGATGTCGCCGTTGGGGGCGAAGGTGGACAGCGTGGCGGCGGGGTCGAAGACCACGGTCTCGCTGGTCGGGACGTGGAGCGCGGTGTTGCCGGAAACAATCCAGTTGCCCTCACCCGAGAAGCGGGCACGCGTGCCGTTGATCTCGGGAAGCTTCTGGATGAGCGCGCCGTCCGAGACGGCCCGAAGCTCGTGCGCGCAGCCGCTCACGCCTGCCGGTACGTCGCATCGAGACACGAGCAGGGCCTGGTCTCCTGGAGCGAACTGGGCATCCCTGAAGAAGTCCCGGATACCGTTCTGACCCGACCGTGGCGGTTCCGCGATGATCTGGGCCGGCCAAACCAACGACCAGTCGCTGGTGCGGTAAACCTCGGGTCCCGACATCGCGACGAGACTGTCGTCTCGGTTGAAGCTGGCGCGCGATTCGCAGTGCGCGATCGGTAACACCGTGATCTCGTGCAGATCATTCCGCGCGACGAGACCCATCTGGGCACCACGCTTGCCAATTGCCAGCCAGCGACCGCTGCTGGAAAAGCGCGCGGTGCTGGACCAGCAGCCCGTCTCCGGTACGTCCGGCGGCGGCGGCACGCCGTACAGATACGTGCCGTCGTCGGCGGAGTAGATGCCCCATCCGTCGCCGGAGAACAGGACCTCGCGAGTGCTGGGGGAGAAACTGACTTCCATGGGGAGCGCCTGTCCCACGGTGCGCACGGGCGCCGATGCCGAGAAGTCGGCGGCCACGCGCCAGAGCAGCGGGTAGCCGGCCGCGTTGGCGGTGCCGGTCGCCAGGCGAGATCCGTCCGGCGAGATCGAGAGAAGTGTCTGTGAAATGGACGGGGTGTCCGCCGATTGAAGCAGCGATCCGAACAGGTGTCTTGCCGAGGGATTCCCGTTTTCCCCCGTGGCCGCCATGTTGTGCAACTGGTCGACGTACGACAGGCCGGCGACGAGCACTCCGGTCTCGTCGATCGACGAGAGCAACTCATCGTCCACCGCGGTGTTCGTCCAGTGCGTGTTCGAGGCGACATCGAACACCTCGTTGCCGAGCAAGGCCAGGGCACCGGATCCGGAATAGGCGTATGGGTTGAACGCCAGGGTGTCGGGGATGCGAAACGAGCCGAGAAGCGTGCCATCGGCGGACCACAGGGTCGCGAAGGTTTCACCAGGAGAGAGCCCATTGACGACATCGGACAGGGGGCCCGAAAATGTGTCGCCTCGGGGAGAGATCCACAATCCGCCTTGGGCCGGAGTCGTGGACACGTCGGGCAATCTCTTTCCCGCCGGCACCTCGAGGGTGACCTGGGTCTGATCCAGGCCCCCGAGCGACCAGCTCTTCACGATCGGGGGATTGCCGAACTCCGCGGTGAGAATGCGGCCGTTCTTCATGCCCGCCGAGCTGAAGTTCCCTGCAAACTGACCGACGAGCGCTCCATCGCTGGTTTGCCACACGCAGAGCGACTGGCGGTCCCATGCGAGCACGTGGGTGCCTTCCGCGGAGAATCGCACCGCGTCACCGGTGCAAGAGCCGTTGACTTTCATGTTGCGCACCGTCGCGCCGGTCGCGACATCGCGCAGGCGAACCACACCGGCGGCGACCTCGGCCAGGTTGGCGCCATCTAGCGAGAACGCGATGCTCGTCGGTCGACCTCCGGCGGGACGCAACATCTTCGGGGCCGCGCCCTCCTGACGGGGGTGAAGCAAGACCCGTCCGTCGTCATAGAGGACGGCCAGCGCGTCCCCGGTGGGGGGAAAGATGGCCTGCAGCGCGCTGGCCGTCGTCGGCGGGATCGAGCCGCACGCTTGCCAGCGCCACAACCGCGAAATCTTCGGATCCACAGGGACGAATTTGACCAGTCCCGCTTGCCCTCCTTGCCCGGCCGGGCCGCCCGCCCCCGCTGGCGCTCCGCCGATCGCCGCGGTGTCCGCCCCTCCGTCCGGAGCCGGTACGCCGCCGGTTCCCCCACCACCGTCCTGGCGACCGCCGAGCAGGCTGAAGCGGGCGCCGTTGCAGGCAAGACCGCCGAGGGCCGCCGTCGCCAGGGTCCCGACCAGGATGCAGGTCCGATTGTCCATGTCCTCCCAGTATCCATCTGCCGAAAAGCGAGTCAGTCTGGGTCGTCCGATCGCATTTTGTTGGTTTTCGCTGACCCCGTTTTCGGTTGGTGGATACTGGAGGGGTGGTGCTCGGCTTCGCACGAAAGAACCTCCCCGCGAACGACGTGGGGCCGAGCGGGGAGCCACGGGACGAGATCAAGCTGCTGACGCGGGCCGCCCGCGCGGGGGACGTTCGCGCCGCGCGGACGCTCTTGAACGGCCTCGGTCCCTCGATGCTGCGCGTGATTCGCAAGGTCGTCGGCGAGTCACCCGCCGACGCTGCGGACGTGCTCCAGGACGCGATGTTCGGCTTGATGAAGGGCCTCGCCGGGTTTCGCGAGGAGTGTTCGGTGACCCATTTTGCGTGTCGCATCTCGGTGATGACGGCGCTGGCGGCGCGACGACAGCTGCGTCGCCGGGTGGGCGACGAGGCAGCCGTGTCCTTCTCGGATCTGGATGGCGTCCGGTCGAGCGCGCCGGATCCTGCCGCCGAGGCGGAGGCGGCTGCCCGCCGGGCGGTGCTGTGGAGGCTGCTCGATGAGTTGCCCCAGGCGCAAGCCGAGGCCCTGGCGCTGCGTTGCATCGAGGGGTTCAGCATCGACGAGATCGCCGCGGCCAGCGGCTGTCCGATGGAGACCGTGAAGAGCCGCCTGCGGCTGGCCAAGGCGACGCTGCGAAGCCGGATCGCCGCCGATGGTTCGGCCCGCGATCTGTTCGCGAGGGAACCTTGACGCCCGACGTACCAGGGAGACGCGTGTGTGATCTCGCGGTCGGCCGTCGTCGCGGGCCCCTGTCGCTCGCCGAGCGGCAGCGGCAACGCCGGTACGACGAGCACCTGGCGTCGTGTGACGACTGTCGGGCCATGGCGCGCCTGAATGCCGCAGTGGATCCGCTGGGAGATGTCCGGTCGGGAGACGAGGCGGTGGTGGCGGCCGCAGCCGACCTCGCCCTGTCGCGCCTCGGCCGTGTCGAGGCGGTGGGGCGGCGCCGTGCGCTGCCGGGGCTGATGGTCGTCGTGTTGATGCTGATGGGCACCAGCGCCGGCGCTGGCGTCGTGGTGGCGAGACGGCAGCTGGTTCGGCTCGCGTCAACCGTCGCCGAGACGCTGTTTCCGGCCCGACGCCCCTTGCGCCGAGAGCGGAGGGTGGCGCCGCGGGGCCATTCGTCGAACCTGGCGCCGAGGGGGGTCGCGCCGGTGGCCCAGGATCCCACCGCGGACCCCGCGTCGGCGTCGGCGTCGGCGTCGGCGCCCGAGCTGCCCGTGATGGTGGCGGCGCCGGCCACGGCCCCGGCGCCGGTTGCGCTCCCCGCCCCGCCGGTGGCGGTCGCCGTCGCGGTCGCCGAACCACGGCGTCTGCGGCGGCCCGAAGTCCCGGCTCCGCGATCCGCCGACCCATCGGTTGGTCCAAAGCAAGTGATTGCAACCGAGCCTTCCGAGCCTTCCGCCTTGAACGAGGTTCCCGTTTCCGTGGAGGGTCGGACGTGGCCGGGCGGGTCGGCGCCGGCGCAGGGGCATGGACGATCGTTCGCTGCTCGGCCCTCGCCACCGCCGACCGCGGGGGCTTTGCTGGCGAGTGGCACGGCGGCCCGGGCGCGCGGAGATCGCGCCGCGGCCGTGGCGTTCTTTCGACAATTGCAGATCGCGTATCCGGGCGCGAAGGAGTCCGAGGTGGCCCTGGTCTCCTCGGGGCAGCTGCTGCTGGACGGGGGCGACTTCAGCGGCGCGCTGGCGGCGTTCCGCGCCTACCGCGTGCGCGCGCCGGCCGGACCGCTGGTCGAGGAAGCGCTGGACGGTGCGGCGCGGGCCCTCGATGGCCTCGGCCGCCCGAGCGAGGAGCGCGCCGTCTGGCGGGAGATGGTCGCCCGCTTCCCGGGATCTGCCTACTTGCCGCGGGCCACCCGGCGTCTCCGTGTCCTTCGGTGACCTCCTCGCGCCGTCCCGCGCCCTCACGCCGCAAGCGCCCGCGCCTGTTGGTGATCTCGTCCCTGTCGGGCCTGCTTTGGGCCTGGGGCCTCGGGGCCGCGCACGGCCAGGTCCCGCCAGCGCCGCGGACGACCGTTGTCGTCACTCTCCTCGGTGAGCGCGCCGATTCCTGGCGGATGGAGGAGGCGGTCGAGACCCTGCTCGGTCTCGAGGGCATCGCGGTGGAATGGCGGCGATCGCGGGTTGCCCCGTCCCCGGGCGATCTGGTCGACGATCGCGTGCCAGGAATCCCGGCTCGGCGCGTGCTCGTCGACCTGCGAGATTCATCCACCGTGACTCTTCGCTGGTTGCCGACCGGGGACACGGCGCCCGCCGCCCGGATTGTCGCGGCGGAGACCTTCGACGAGGCCAGCTGCGAGGCGATCGCCCAGATTCTTCGTTCCGTCCTGCTGGCGCCCCCGGACAGCCCTCCATCCGCGGTCCCGATCGCGGCTGCGACTGCCCGCTCTTTCGCTTCGCCCGCACCCTCGTCCGTCTTGCCGCCCGCGGATCGTGAACGAAGGCTCGATCTGAGGTTTGGTTACGTTGCGACGGGGGAAGGGGGCGACGCGGTATTTCTGGCGGGTCCAACCCTGGCTTGTTCCTGGGCGGTCAGGGGGAAGAGGCAGGGAGGATCCCCCACCGTGGGTCTGTCGGTGACGCGCGCGTCTGGCATCTTCGCCGACGCGGCGGCTCCGGCGGACGCGGCGGTCGTCATCTGGTCCTTGCTTGCCGGGGTTGGATGGGAGCACGCGTGGGCGGACACCTGGTGGTTGGCGTTCGAAGCGAACCTCGGGCCCGACTGGATCGAGGTCACGCCGCGCGCGAACGGCGGCTCGACCGGTCTTCAGCTGGCGTCCCCGCAAAGGGTGCTCCGGATTGCGGTGGCGCCCGTGATGAGGGGGGAGGTGAGGCTGTCTGGTCCCCTGGTCCTTTTTCTTCAGGCCGAGGCCAACCTGACGCCCGGAGCCCGGGTTGATGTCACGGCCGCCGACAGCAGCCGCAGCTCCCTGATCGAAGGTCGAATGATGCTGGGTGGCGCCATCGGCGCGGCACTCCGATGGTGAGTCCCCGGGTGGCTTGCTAGAAGTGCATGACCATGCCCGCCGAGGCGCCGTCGAGGCGCGGGCTCGGGGCGAACAGGAAGGACAGGCTGTTCTCGGGTGACTCGGGTTGCTTCTCGGCGTTGCGGGCCTGGTAGGCCGGATAGCCGATGATGGCGGCGGTGATGAGGCCGACCCCGCCGATGACCAGGCAGGCGTTGGCCAGCAGCGCGTAGCGGTTGCCCTTGTTGGCCAGATCGTCGAGCTGCGACTGCGGGGCCCCGCTCGACGACTTGTTGTTGTAGTCCGACTGGGTCGAGTGGGTGAGGTAGCCGAACACCCCGCCTCCGACCGCCATCACGGCCACCGAGCTGATGCCGAGGATCTTGGCCGTGCGCCAGCGCCTCTCGGCCTGGGCCGCTGGCATGAGCTTGGACTTGGCGCCGGCGGCGGTGGCGTCGCCAGGCGCGAGCTCGATGGTCACCTCCTCGTCGGAGGCCACCGAGACCGGCTTGGTCACGCTCCGCCCGTCGGGGAAGATCCCCTCGACGATGTAGTCGCCCGGGGGCATCTTGTTGATGGTGCGGGGGGCGACGCCGAAGTAGCGGCCCTCGAGGTAAACCTTGACCTTCTCCTTGGCCGGGGCGCTCACGACGATCCGACCCTTGCCGGAGCGCGCCCCCGAGAAGGTGACGTTCCCCTTCTCGTCGGACTGCGGAGCTTCCTGGTTCTCGTCGACCACCGGCTTCGGGCGCTCCTGGTCGGCCGCCTGCGCCGCGCCCTCGGCGGGCTTCTTCTCGCCCGCCTCGGTGGCCGGGGTGGCGTCGGTGCCGGTTTCGGTGGTCGCCGTCGCCGCCGGAGCGGCCGGCGCTGCCTTCTTCTTCTTGCTCCTGGCAAAGGCGGTCGTGCTGCCGGCCATCAGGGTGGCCGCGACGAGGCAGACCACGAGTCGCGAGCGGGACACGGATTGCGCCATGAGATCGAATCCTCGATTGTGCGGGAGTGGGGGAACGCCACGTGCGACAGAGCATCGCACCGGCCAGCGAGTCGCCAATCGCCCATCGGATGAGAAGCGACCCGACTTCATGCAAGGCGCCAACCTGGCAGGGGGCAAACCATACTGATCTCCGGAGTCCAGCGTCAACCTCGATCGACGCCACCCGGGGCCGGCTGTTCTAAGGTTCGGCCTGGAGCGCCGACGGGAGCAGGGCCGGGGGAGCCTGCCACCCGGCCGTCGCCGCCGGGGCGACCGGGACACCGTCCCGGAAGGACACGGAATGATTGAGGGTTGCGGGAGTCCTCTCGCCCGGCGTGAGGATGCCGCCGAGGTTCAGCGGATCGCAGCCCGAGAGGCGGATGGTCTCACTCGGTGGGGGCGTGCGCCGGACCGCCCGGAGCGCCTCCAGGGCCTCCGGAAGGGCGAACTGCTCGCCGACGAAGCCGGCCACCATGCGTCCGCCCCGGATCTCGCCACGCATCTCGAGGCGCCGGAGGGCGCGCAGGAGATCCCGCCAGGGCGGCGCCGCCGGCTCGCGGGTCAGGACCTCGCGCAGCACCACCCCGTAGCGGCGCAGGTACTGGCGGGCGAGGGCCTCCACCGTGTCGTCGTCGGAGGGTGAGTGGCCGAGGTGAGGGGTGCGCGGAGGTGGTCGCAACGCCGACCACCGTCCGGCGGCGCCCGCCGAGACGTGCGCGGCGGCGGCAGCGCCCGCCGTGTCCGCCCGCCGGGCCCAGCGCCCATACCAGCGCGAGCGCGCCGAGCCCTGTCCGTGTCCGTGCCCGCGCGCCCGGCCGCTCCCGCCACCGCCACCGCCGCCGCTCGCCGCCACGAGGGCCCGAAGGCCGGCGAAGCCGTCCCCGGTCACGCGGCCCGCGCCGACCAGCTCCCACAGGACGTCCTCGACCTCGGCGCGGAGGCGGCCGGCGCCGTGAACGATGTCGTCGAGGAAGCTGGCCCCGGCTTCCCTCAGGAACCGGAGCACGTCCCGCGCGGCGTCCGAGAGCTGGGCGTCATCGAGCCCCTCGCGCGAGGCGAGCAGCCACGCCAGATCCCGGCGCCGCACGAGCGCGATGGGGGCCGTGCGGTTGGGTGCCGCGGCGGCGTCGCGCCCCGAGAGCCGCCCCCATGTCACCTCGCCGGAGAGGCACAGGGTGTCGAGCCAGGCGGGATCGTAGCCGGCCACCCGCGCCGGGAGGAGCTCGCGCTCCCAGGCGCCGGCGGCGGCCTCGAACCCCTGGAGCTGGCCGAGCACCTCGAGCAGCCCCGCCCGACCCGCGAGCTGGGTGCCCCGGGAGACGTGCTGCCAGGCGAGCAGGAACCGCAGGTAGTCCGCCGCGCTCACCGGCTCGATCTCCCGCCGCAGGCCATCCAGCATGCGCCGGTTGATCCGGGCCAGCAACCGCCGATCGCACCACTGGAGCTCGAGGGTCCCGGCCGGGCCGTCGACGTCCGCGTCGGCTCGCGCCTCGGAATCGGCCCTGGTTGCAGCCCCCACCAGGGGATCGCCGCCCGGTGCCATCGCCCGCAGCCGGGCGTCGAACTGCCCGCGCAGGACGTTGCCCTCGAGCTCGACCCGCGCGAGGGCCGCGTCCACGTCCGCGGTCGGAAGCTCGAGCGCGGCGGCGAGGCGCGCGGCCGTGGTCGGCCCGCGGCACACCATGTGGGCGCGAATCAATTCGACGAGCGCGCCCTCGCGGTCGGTCCAGGCCCGCGGGCGACGCAGGGGAGGCTCGACCAGCTCATCCCCGCGGAATCGTCCCGTCGGCCAGATGGTCTCCGCCAGGGTGCGCCGCTCGGCGGCCACCCAGAACCGGGGGAGCTCCGGCTCCGGCGGGGGGCCTGACCGGCGACCGCTGGCTTCGACCCCGGCCTCGGCCTTGGCGACCTCGGCGACCGCGAAGACGGCGGCTCGCCCGGCCGCACGCAGGGCGTCGGCGTGGGGCTGCCATCCCCGGGCGGCGACCAGCGGCGCGGGGATCGCGCCCCACTCGAGCAGCAGATCGTGCAGCTCGTCCGGATCGCGGACCTCGGGTTCGGCCTCGGCCACCACCTCGTCGATCCGGTCCGGGTCGAGGGTCCCGAGGCTCTCGACGACCTGCGCGGGCAGCCCGCGCCGCAAGGACACCGCCCGGGTTCGCCGCTCCTCGAGGGGCGCGTCGTCGAGGTAGGCGTACGGGTTGGCGTTCAGGATCTCGTGCGCGAAGACCGACGGCTCGGGCACGTCGCGGGCGATGGTCTCGATGCGTCCGGCGCGCAGATCGGTGAGCACCGCCCGCAACCCCGCCGCGTCCATGGCCTCGGTCAGGCAATCCCGCAGGGTCTCGCGCACGAGGACGTGCTCCGGGATCTCGACCGCGCCGCCGCCGTGGTTGTCCTGGCAGGCGGTCTGGGCCGGAAAGACCGCCGCGATGAGATCCTGCGCGCGCATGCGCTGGATCTGGGGAGGGACGCGGCGGCCCCCCATCTGGCGCAGCATGGCCAGCGACCGCACCGCGTTCCAGCGCCACCGCGTCTCGAACATGGGCGCCTGGATCGCCGCCTGGGTCAGCAGCTCCTCGACGTCCTCGGGCCGCAGCATCTCGAACACCGACGCGAGCGGAAAGCTGTGCTGCGCCCCGAGCGACAGCACCAATCCATCGTCGGTGGCGGCCGCCTGCAGCTCGAAGTCGAAGCTGCGGCAGAAGCGCTTGCGCAG
>CAZIOH010000018.1:0-38276 GCA_964540815.1 uncultured Myxococcales bacterium
TATCGGGAAGTGCCTCGCTGCCGCTCGCACGTCCCCGCACCCCTCTCGCTCCACGCGGCAGAGCCGCGCTTCGCTCGCCCGGCCACTCTATCGGGAAGTGCCTCGCTGCCGCTCGCACGTCCCCGCACCCCTCTCGCTCCACGCGGCAGAGCCGCGCTTCGCTCGCCCGGGCTCGCGCCTCGGGACCCGCCCGGACCCACGGAGTGGGGCTCAGGTTTGCGGCTCGAGCATCCGAAGAATCCCTTCAACATGGCCGTCAACCTGCCACCACGCCATACCGGCGCGCATCTCACGGGAGGCGCACCCCCGAACGCCGGCGCCAGCAGCGCGGCGTCTTCGCGCACGACGGCCAGCGGGCTCCCGGTCGCCATGCCCGGACGCGCCACCGCCACCGGGCTCGCCGCGTCCCAGTCCCTTCACGCCCGCACCACCAGCGCCCAGACGGCGGCGGCGGCCGAGAGCCTCGCCCGCGCGGTGGATCAGGTCGGGGTCGACGTGGTCGCCGATCCCGCCACCTTGCGCCGGAGCCTGCCCGACGTGGCCGCCCAGGTGCTGGAGATGTGCTCGCGCACCTCGGTGGACGCGGTGGGGATGGAGAAGACCCTCACCCGCGACCCGTTCCTCAGCGCGCGGGTGGTCTCGATCGCCAACTCGGCGATGTTCTCGCCCCGCATGCCGATCCTCAGCGTGCGCGACGCCGTCGTGCGGGTGGGGCTCGACGCGGTCCGGGACGTGGTCTTGATGGTGGTCTCGAACTCGACCATGTTCCGGGTGCGTGGCTTCGAGGTCCAGGTCGACGGCATGCGCCGCCGCATGCTGGGCTCGGCGGCCTGCGCCCGCCTGCTGGCCCGCGCGATGCGCGCCGAGGCGGAGTACGGATTCCTGGCGGGCCTGCTCCACAACATCGGCGAGCTGGTCTTGCTCGAGCGCTGCGCCCAGGACGGGCTCGTCACCCCCGAGCAGTGGGACGAGTCGCCGGAAGGCGCGGTGGTGCGCGAGGGGATCCTGGCCCACCACGCCCAGGTGGGCGCGGCCCTGTGCCGGGCGTGGAAGCTCCCGACCGGCGTGTCCGACGCGGCCCTCTACCACCACGACTATCACGCCGAGGGCAAGAACCACCTGGCCGCCCACCTGGTCGCCGCCTCGGACGAGCTGGCCGAGTACGTTCTTCCGGGTCGCCCCAGCCCGGCGGTGCCGCCCCACGAGCTGCCGGCCACCGCCGAGCTCAAGCTCGGTCCCGCCGAGGTCAAGCTCATCATCGAGCAAGCCAGGCCCGTCGCGGCCGGTCTCATCGCCAGCCGGTAGGGCAGCACCGTCCGGGGCGCGCTGGCCTCACCGGCGCGCCGTGGCCGCCAGCGCCGCCGCCGCCGCGAGCTTGTGCGTGGCCTGCCAGGGTGGCCCGATCGAGCGGCCCATCTCGCCGAGGAAGGCGTCGACGTCCTCGCGACCTAGGGCCACCGCCGCCGCGCCGAACACGCTCTCACGGTCGTACCAGTGCACCGACCAGCCGCGGGCCTGCGCGGCCGTGGCCAGCGCCTCGCGGTACATGACCGAATCGGCGACGTTCGCCGCGCGCGTGTCGGCGATCCGTTCTTCGGTCGTCGGCGGGAGCTCGGGGCACACGCGGATGGCGATGCGCGCGATCGGCACGGGCACCGTCGCGGACAGCGCCGCCAGGCCCTCGCGGGCGCCCCGCGCCGCGGCCTCGCGCACGCGCTCGACCAGCACCAGAGCATCGGCCAGCGAGACCGCCCGGGCCCACGGGCTGTTCAGGTAGCGGCCCACCGCCCACGACCCCTCGTGGTGATACGGGTGCGTCGGGAGCCCCTGCGTGAGATCGATGCGCCGACGATCGAGGAGCGCACCGCCCGGCGCGATGGTCACGAGCACCGCCGAGTTGCCGTTCTCGGCGACGCCGACGGTCGCCGCCGTGTGCGTTGCCTGCTTTGCCTCTGCCTTGGCCTTGTCCTTTGCCATCAGAAGCCGAGCTTGCGCATCACGGCCCGGGGCAGCCAGCGGATCACCAGCATGATGAGACGCCAGATGGGCGGGGCGTAGACCACCGGGGTGCCGCGAACGATCGCGCCGAGCACGGCCGCCGCGACGGCGTCGGGCTCGCCGGCAAAGGGCGGAGGCCGCAGGCCCGCCGTCATCCCGGTCTTGACGAAACCGGGCTTCACCGTCACGACCCGCAGCCCCTCCGCGTGAAACTTGTGGTCCAGGCCCTCGAGGTAGGCGGTGAGGCCGGCCTTGGCGGCCCCGTAGAGCACCACCGGCTTGCGCCCCCGCTCTCCTGCCACCGAGCTGAACACGCACAGGGTCCCGCCCCCGCGCGCGAGCAACCGCCGCCGCGCCTCCTCGCAGAACAGGATGGTGCCCGTGAAGTTCGCGGTGAGCATCCGCTCGGTCAGCGCCGGATCGGCCTCGAGCTCAACCTGGGTGGCGAAGACCGCGGCCGTCACCACCACCGTGTCGAAGTCCCCGCCGAGGGCCACCCGCGCGGCGTCGAACGCCGGCCCGAATCCGGCGGGCCGGCTCAGATCGCACGCCACCGTCCGGAACGCCCCCGGATCGCGGTGGGCCAGGATCTCGAGATCGCGCGCGCTGCGCTCGAGATCCTCGGCGTCTCGCCCGAGCAGGCACAGATCGTTGCCCCGCTCGACCAGCCGACGGCCGAGCGCCCGCCCGATCCCCTTGGTGGCCCCGAGGAAGACGACCTTCACGCCGCGCGCCCCGCCCGGGGAGACGGCTCGAGCTCGGCGGGGGGCACGTCGCCCAGCACCCGCACCGACTGCGCGCTCACGATCCGCCCCTCGGGATCCCAGCGGCGACGGATGGCCTGCCACTCGGCGAGCCGCGGCTCCATGGCGCGGAAGTGCTCGACCCGGGTGAAGGCGTCCTTGGCGAGGTAGATGCGGCCACCCTCCTTCAGCACCTGCTCGTTCAGGGCATCGATCAGGGCCTGGGTGTCCGCGCGGACCGGCACGTCTACCGCGATCGAGATCCCCGATCGCGGGAACGACAGGAGGCCGAGGCCCTCCGGCCCGCAGTCCTTGATCACGCACAGGGGCGAGGCCCCGCCGCGCGCCACCAGGATCTCGAGGACGCGCCGGGCGGCGCCCGGACCGGCGGCGTCGGGCAGCACACACTGGTGCTGGGTCATCCCGCGGCGGCCGTAGAGCCGGTTCCAGTCGCGCAGCTGATCGAGCGGATAGAAGTACGACTCGGGGTGGAGGATCCCGCGCCGCACCCGCGCCACCTGCTTGTGCCACAGCACCGCGTTCAGGATCGGGACCGTGACCGGATTGAGCAGGCCGCTCGGCAGGTTGAAGGGCATGGAGAGCCGGCGCTTCGGCCGCAGCACCCGCCGACCGACCTCGTCGGGCTCGGCCCAGCGCCCCTTGATGAGGATGCCACGGCCGAGCTTCTTGCCGGGGCTGCTGCAGTCGATCCACCCCACGGTCTGGGGCCACAGCGGCGCCGCCTCCTTCAAGGCCGCCACGTAGGCGTCGATGTCCGGCACCTTCACGCTCTCGGCGTAGATCCAGGGGGACGGGATCCGCTGCATCCTGAACTCCACCTCGAGGATGTGGCCGGTCAGCCCCATCCCCCCGACGGTGGCGCGGAACAGGTCGCGCTCGACCGTGGGGCCGCAGTCCACGATGCGGCCATCCGCCACCCGTAACTTGAGCGCGGTGACGTGCGCGCCGAAGCATCCGTCCCGGTGGTGTCCCTTGCCGTGCACGTCCGACGCCACCATCCCACCCAGCGTCACGTACTGCGTACCGGGAGAGACGGGGGTGAAGAACCCGCGCGGCAGGAAGGTCTCGACCAGGTGCTTGAGCGAGACCCCCGCCTCGGCCCGCAACACCCCGGAGGTCGATGAGAACGCCAGCAGGCGATCGGCCAGCACCGAGCCCGCGACCCGGGCGCCCGCCCGTGCGGGCAACGACGAGTCGCCGTAGGAGCGCCCGAGCCCGCGCGACAGCGCCACGCCGCGGGTGATCTCGGGCAGGTTCTCGGAGAGGGACTCGCGCGCCTCGATGGTGGGGACGCGGCCCCATCCCGACAGCGTCGCCAGCGGGGGCAATGGGCTCACGGCTCCGTGAATCTACACGAGCGGGCTGCCCCCCGGCCACGACTTTGCGTGCGCGTGGGCGAGCGCCCGCGCCTGGGCCAGGGCGTTGCTCACGGGGTCTCGAAGTCGATCAGCAGCTCGACCCGGCGGTTGGCGTCGCGCCCGGCGGCGGTGGCGTTGGAGACGAGCGGCCGGGTCGCGCCGTACCCGGCCGCCGCCAGCAGCTTGCCGTCGAGGTTGTGGGCCCGCTGGATGTAGCTCGCCACCGAGGCCGCCCGGGAGGCCGACAGATCCCAGGCGTCCCGGTAACGCCCCGGCGGGATCCGCCCATCGTCGGTGTGGCCCTCGACCCGGATCGGGAGCTGCAGCGCCACCATCTCGGCGGCGATCACGTCCAGCACCGGGATCATCTCGGGGCGGATGGCGGCCTGGTTCGCGTCGAAGAAGCGCGACGCCGAGAGGCGCACGGCCAGGCGGTCGTGGTCGGTGTCGATCTGGACGTGGTTCTCGGGCCGCTCCTGCAGCACCTTGCGGAGTCGGCGCTCGATGCGCTTGCGGAGCTTCTCGGCCTGGTCCTCGCGGTGGGTGCGGGCCCGCTGCTCCGTGCCGTTCAGGCTGGGCTTGCACAGGCCTCCCTCGGTGGGTGGGCCCTCGAACAGGTTCTTGCGGTCGATGCCCCCGGTGCCCTTGAAGTGCATGGCGAACTTGATCGACTGCACCACCTGGACCATCTTCTTGTTGTCGACCCGGCTCGTGGCGTAGAGCACCACGAAGAACGCGAAGAGCAGCGTGATGAAGTCGGCGTACGAGACCAGCCAGCGCTCGTGGTTCTCGTGCTCTTCGTGGTGTACGCGTTTGGCCATGCGGGACTCGGGGAATCGCCGGGCAAGAGCCGGAGAAGCGGGCAGCGGTCCGGAGCGCCGCGAGGCGATCCGGACGCGGGCCTACTTCTTCGGCGGCTCGCCCTCCTTCTTGGGCCCGTGGATGCCGGCGTACGAGTTGAGCTTCTCTTCCAGCACCTGGGGGTTGAGGCCGCTTTGAATCGACAGCACGCCCTCGGCGATCAGGGTCTTGCGATCCCTCTCGAGGCCGAGCTTGCGCTTGATCTTGGCGGCCATGGGCAAGAACAAGAGGTTGGCGACGCCCACCCCGTAGACGGTGGCGACGAACGCCGTGGCGATGCCACCGCCGAGCTTGGAGGGATCGGAGAGGTTCTCCATGACGTGAATCAATCCCAGCACGGCCCCGATGATGCCGACGCAGGGGGCGAAGCCGCCGCCTGACTCCCACACCTTGGCCGCGACGCTGGCGCTGTCGAACTCGTGGTGGATCTCGGTCTCGAGCGAGTCGCGCGCGACGTGGGCGTCCACCCCGTCGACCAGGAAGCTCACCGCCCGCTTCAGGAAGGGGTCCTTGATCTCGGCCAGCTTCTGCTCGAGCGCCAGCACCCCTTCACGCCGGGCCACCGCGGCCAGCTCGACGATCTCCTTGATGATCGCCGGGGAGTCGTCCTTCTTGTTCTTGAAGGCCAGCCCGGCCATCTTCATGCCCTTGATGAAGTCGGGCATGGGAAAGGCCACCGCGACGGCTCCGATGGTCCCCCCCACGACGATGATGAAGGCGGTGGCCTGGCCGAGCGAGCTCGCGTGTCCGCCTTCCAGGGCCTGCCCGCCGAGGATGCACACGATCGCAAAGACAATCCCGCCTATCGAAGTAAAATCCATGGCAGCTCAGGTTCCCCCTCGGCCGGTCTTCGTCGGCCCCGATCCCCGCGAGGCGACCGCGCTCGCGACCAGCCCCTCGGAGATGTCGTGTGAATCGGCACGAACGCCCGGTCCCTGAAGAACCCGCTGCCGGTAGCTCATCGCCCGGTCCACCACCTCCTCGACGCTCTCGCGCACCATCAGGCGGTCGCCGGTGGTCAGGGTGATCACCGTGTCGGGAATCCGCTCGATGGTCAAGATCAGATCGCTGTTGACGACGAACTCGTTGCCGTCGAATCGCGTGAGAAAGATCATGCGGTTGTCCATACCCCTGGTCATTGACGTCGGCAGTTCCCGCCGATTCCTGATGCCCCCAAAACGGTCTGGGCCGCCCTGCGTGGGCCAGGATGGCACCCACACCGGCGGCCCAGATCCCCGGCAAGACCGGGGCGGATCGCGTTCACGACCCTTGCGCAGGCCAGCAACCGACCGACGCGTCGAGCGCGCGGCCGTCGCCCCCGCTCATCAGCGCTTGAGGTTCATGAGCTCGGCCAGCAGGGAGTCGGCCGTCGTGACGGTCTTGGCGTTGGCCTGGTAGTTGCGCTGCGCGGCGATCATCTTGATGAACTCGGTCGACAGATCGACGTTGGAGTTCTCCAGCGAGCCGGCGACGATGGCTCCCCTGCCGCCGCTCCCCGCCAGCCCGATGGTGGAGTTGCCCGAGGCGGAGGTGTCGGCGAACAGGTTGCCGGTCACGCGCTGCATCTGGTCGGGGGCGTCGATGGTGGCCACGGCGACCTGCCCGATGACCCGGCTCTGTCCGTTGCTGAACGAGCCGGTGATCTTCCCGGTCTTGTCGAAGCTGGTGCTCGACAGGACGCCCGAGCCGTGGCCATCCTGGGTCACCGAGGTGGGTTGACTCTGCAGCGCGGTCTGGGTGACCCCGTCCATGCCGAGCCCGGCCGTCGGGACGGGGTTCGCGGTGCCAAGGTTGATGGCGAGGGCCTGGGGCGCCGTCGCCGGGTGACCCTTCGGCACGAAGGTCGAGGCCCCGAGGGTGCCGGCGTTCTGCAGCGAGCCGTCGAGGTTGAACAGGATCCCCGTGGCGGTGGAGATCTCCACCGGGGTCCCCGCGGTCCCGCCCTCGATGCCCGCGCCGTCGGTGAGGGCATGGTATTCCCAGGTGCCGCCGGTGGGCGGCGTGGCGGCCGAGTTCCCGTCGGCGGTCTTGCGGAAGTAGATGTCCACCTGGTGCTGGGCGCCGATGCTGTCGTAGACGGTGACCGTGGTGGCGAAGTTCGAGGTGGTCCCCGGGCTCAGCGGGTTCCAGGCCGCGGCCGGTACCGTCGAGGCCTGATCCAGGTTGGCCTTGACGTTGATCTTGGAGGTCGCGAGCGACGGCGAGACCGAGGCCCCGAGCTGCAGGTCGCCCGGCGTCGGGCCGATCGCGCCGGTCTGATCGGCCGAGTAGCCCTGGACCCGCAGGCCGTCCTGGTTGACGAGGTAGCCGGTCTTGTCGACCGTGAACTGACCGGCGCGGGTGTAAAACTGGCCGGTCTGGCCGTTGTTCGAGCCCTTGACCACGAAGAAGCCGCCGCCGTCGAGGGCCAGATCCGTCGACACACCCGTGTTGCTGAGCGCGCCCTGGGTCAGGATCTTCTGGACGTTCATGAGCTCGGCGCCGAGGCCGATCTGGGAGGTCGTGCCGCCCGCGCTCGGCATCTCCTGCGCCATCGCATTCGAGAAGTCGGCGCGGCTGGCCTTGAAGCCCGTCGTGTTGGAGTTGGCGATGTTGTCGCCGATGACGGACAGGTCGGTGGTGGCGGCCTCGAGACCTGATTGCCCGGTGTAAAGAGACGATACGAGACTCATGTGCGTGTTCCTTTCGTGATTGGATGATGTGAAAGCGAAGAATCCGTGAGACCAAGAAGCGAGAAGCTCGACGCCGGCGACCGCGACGACCGCGGCCATTCAGGGTGGGAGTCGTCGCCCGGGCAGGCCCCCCTCACGGCCCAGCTCCGGTGGCGACGTTGTAGGCCTGCATGGCGCTGGCCGTGCTGCCCGCGGTCGCGCCCGACGACGGGGTCGAGGGGTCGGCCGGCGGCGCACTGACCGACACGACGCTCGACATGCTGACGAGGCCACCGCCCACCTGCAGGTAGGGAACCCCGCCGTGAAACGTCACGCCGGTGACCGTGCCGCCGGTGGCCAGGCTGATCGGAACCGGGTTGCCGCTGGCGTCGACGGCGCTCGGGGCGATGGTGTAGGACCCGTCCGGCAGGACGTTGCCGTTGTTGTCGGTGCCGTCCCAGGTGACCGCCATGTCACCGGCCGCGGCGGCGCCCAGCTTCATGGTGCGGACGACGTGGCCGGCGCCATCGGAGACCGCGACCGTGACCTGGTCGGCCGGGGCCGAAAGGGTCATCTGCACCGAGGGGGCGCTCCCGCTCGCGAGCTGGATCTGCCCGCTCTGGTAGGTGACGTTCTTGCCGATGAAGGTGGAGGCGGCCGTCTGGTTGGCGGTGGCCTGTCCGAGCAGGAGCGTGTCCAGGCGGTTCACGGTGTTCTGCTGCTGCTCGAGGGAGGTGAACTGCGCGAGCTGGGCCACGAACGCCGTCGAGTCCTGGGGGTTCGTGGGATCCTGGTTCGCGAGCTGGGCAACGAGGAGCTTGAGGAACTCGTCCTTGCCGAGGGCGGTCGAGCCCGTCGGGGTGAGCGAGGTGATGGCCGGAAACTCGGTCTGGGTAGCGAGGCCTGGAACGACGGTTGACATGGGTTATCTCCAAAGGGGCATGGGTCAGGCCGTGACGTGAACGCCGGGCGTGCCGTCGCCGCGGGTCGCGGTGGTGTGAGGGTCGCGGGGGCCCGAGGTGGTGGTGGTGGCGGCGCGCGCCGGGGCGCTGGCGCGCTGGCTGTGTACGCCATCGCCCTCGGCGGCGCCCTCTCGGTGGGGGTGTCGCTGGTGGTGCTGGTGCGGGGATGAGTACGTCCCCGTCGCGGCGCCTCCGGTGGAGTGGGCGGCGGTTCTGGTCCCGCCGGCGTGATTCGGATTCTGATTTGGGCTGGAACTGGAACTGGGGTTGGGATTGGGATTGGGGTGTTGGTCGAGGTTGGTGGGGTTGGCGCCGGCCGAGGCTCCGGAGGCGAGGGCAGGGCCTGCGAGCTCCGAGAGACCGGCGACGACACGGGCCGGCTCGTCGGGAGCCGGACGCCGCGCACCGAGGTCGTAACCGGTGGCCCTGCCGCTTCCGGTGCTTCCAGCGGCCGGCCGGGGCCCGGGTGCGCCCCCGGGGCCCTGTGCGATCGCCACGTGAATCGCCGGGGGCCGCTCGCGCTCCGCACGCGGGTTGCCGATGGTCGGCGCGGGCGACGAGACGGAGGCTGCCCACGACCCTCTCGACGCGAGAGCGGGGATTGCCGGCGCCCGCGCGCTGCCGTCGGCGGAGCCCTCGCCGTCACCGACGTCAGGTTGCTGCGGCACCGGCTGCTGCGGCACCGTCGACTCGAAGCGTCCGAGAGCGAGCCCCTCGCTGGCCAGGGCGGCCTGCACCTCGCTGGCCTTGAGCTCGGCGCGTGGCTCCGCGCGCTCGGACGAGCCGGCCGGCCCGGGGATCCGGACCTCGGCGGTGCGATCGACGCGCACGTCGGCGATGCCGTCCCGGACGCGCAGATGCAGGGACAGGTCCTCCCCGGTGGCGGTCTGCACGCGCAGGTGGGCGCTGCTGCCCAGCACGGCCGCATGCAGGCTCTCATCGTCCGCGGCGGCCTGGAACAGGCGCAGGCTCGGGTCGGCGATCGGGGAGGAGCTCTCGCCCGGCGCGGAGCCGGCGGCGTTGGGCGGAGCCAGCAACGACGACGCGGCGAGCAGCCCGGTGGTGGATGGGCCCGGGGTGGAGGACCGGGCCAGCTTGGCGACTTCCGCCATCGGCCTCGGGGCCTCGACCGGCGCGGGCCCGCCGGCGTGCGGTTCCACCGTGGGGGCCGACGCGTCGAGGCGCGCGGGGGACGCGGGGGACGCAAGCTCGATCGTCGCCGCCGGAGGCGGACCGGACTGTGCCACGGGCTTCGCGGCGGATCCCGGGGATGGATCGCGCTCGGACGCCGCGGCCGCGAGACCGAGAGAGGCGGAGGAGGAGACAGGGGCGGCGGGCGCCGGGGAGCGGCCCGGGACCCGACCTGCAGCCGGAGTGAGCGCCCGCGGACGAGCCCCCGGATCGAACGGGGCGGGGAGTCCGCGCGGGACTGGACCGCGGACCGGGATGGCCGTTGGCCCGATCGCCGCGCGACGCTCGGACGGCTGCGGCGGCGAGGACGTCGCGGGCGAGGGCGAGGCCGGAGGTGAGAGTGAGGGTGAGGGTGAACGTGAGGGTGCCTCGTGCGGAACCGCGATGGCGGCAGCACCGGCGAGCGGAACGGACGTCGACGGCTGAGGGTGGAGATCCCGGAGGGCTTCCGGATGGCGCCTGGTTCGGGCCGCGGGCGACGGCCGCTCGGAGCTCGGCAGCGCGGCAGGTGGGTCGAGCCGCTTCGCATCCGCGCCCTTCGGGGCAAGGGGGCGCCCGGCGGTCAAGGCGCCAGGACGGCGCGTCCCCGTCGGTCCGTCACCGACGCGCATCGAGGCCAGCGGGGATGGAGCCGCGCCCCGACGGCGTGGGCCACCGCCGTCCGTGGACTCGACAGGCTTGCGACGAATGTCTCCCGTCGTGAAGATCGGCGGCGCCAGGCGGTCTGCGGCAGCGCCGCTCGCTTGAACACCTCGGGTGTTCGGCGCTTCGCTGCTCCCTGCATCCGGCTCGGCGGCGCCCATTCCCGCTCGGTTCGACTTCTTCACCAACCCGTTAAGACGGGCGCCGAGCGTGCCGAAGACCCTGCGTGACACACGCGAGAAGCCATCGGTCCTCTCTGTGGACACGGCCCGAAGGGCCGGGATGGACGTCGTACCAGGCGCCCCGCTCGGCGTCACCTCGGACGACGTGGGTGACGCGACGGGCGAACGCGTTTCAAGCTCATGGCCCTCGGACCTCTGCGGCGCCGGGCGACGATGGTGCATCTCGACGACCGCCGCGGACACGGGAGGCGGTGGCTGGCCGACCGGGGAACGCGCGGATGGGCGCGGGCTCGGCCCGACCGGCACCGAGCCAGCGAGCGCGGGCGGCCTGTCGCTGCCGCGCGTGGGACCAAGCGACGGAGGAGCTCCCTCCGGATGGGACGTTCCCGGTTCAAACGGCGGCTGGCCGGGAACTGGTGCCTGCGGCGATCGCGGGTGCATCCCGGCGGCGGCCGGACCAGCGAGCCGGTCGAGGGCGCGGGGCGCGGGGCGCGTCCCCGAAGGTGGGCGAGGCGCCGGCTCCGGTGACGAACGAACGTCTGCTGGAGACGGAGACGGCGACGTGGAATGCGGCGACGCGATCCTCGAAGACGGCGATCGGCTTGGACGAGCCACCACCTGGCTCGAAGGCTCCGGCCGTGACGGCGGTGCTGCCAGGCCCGGACGCACGGCGCCCGGACGCACGCCGATCGTCGCGGCCGTCGGCTCGGGCGCTCGCGCGGGCGCGCCCCGTCGCGACGGTCGGGGAAGAGCCCGCGCCTCCCGCGCCTCGGGACTGATCACCAGCGGCTCGGTCGCCTGCGCGGGTGCGCGAGGCGCTTCGCCGGCGAGGGCGGGCGTGGGGTGCGCTCCCGCCTGCGAAGCTCGAGGAGAAGGGAGGGCTTCCTGTCCGGCGCTGCCCTGGAAGGGGCTCGCGGTGCGCACAGGGAGAGAAGCGCGGCCCCGGGCCCCGACCCTGCCATGAGAGCTCCTCGTGGTCCGTCCCGGAGAAGAATGGGGCCCCTCTCCCCGCTCCGCGGGGCGAGGGGACAGGAACGGGGCGGGGGCTCGGCCTTCTTCCGTATCCGTGGGGATGGGCCGCCCCGAGCCAGCAGGGCCCTCCCCGCCACGCGGCTCGAGCTCGAGGGGATGGGAGGAGACCAGCGGGGCTCGCGTTTCGCCCGATGGGATGGGACGCGACGGCCCGATGGAGCTGTGCTGGGCCAGCTGGGCCAGCACAGCAGGAACACGCTGCCCGGCCGGGGCCTGCGACGGGGTGCGCGCGTCCGGCTCGGCGTGCGACCGCGGGTGCTGACCGGAGTGCGGATCCGGGCGCACATTCGGCCGTGGCTCGCCGTCGGCCGCCGCGCGTGGGCCGGCGGCTGGCATCTCCTCGGCGTGCGCCTCCGTCGATGGGGGTGGTCCCGGATGAGCCGCCAGGTGCGCGCCACCGACGGAGGGCGCGGGCGCGCGCGGGGCGCTCGGTGCGTGACCGCGCCCGGTCGCTTCGACCTCGGGCCGGGCCTCGCCTCGAGCCGGCTTCGCGCGCGGGAGGTCCCCGGCATGCGCGAAGCTGGACGACTCCGCGCCATCCGAGATGCTCGCGGTGCGCCCCGGACTGGAGTGGGGCCCCGGGTCCTGGCCATTCGTCTCGACATCTTGCCGCTCCCGCGGGGCGATGGGAGAGGAGGCGGCGAGCGGGGCTCGCGTTTCACCCGATGGCATGGGCCGCGTTGGCCCGACGGCGAGCTCCTCGGCCAGCGCTGCAGGAACATGCGGACCTGCTGGGGCCTGCGACGGGGCGGGCGCGTCCGGGGCGGCTTGCGGCCGTGGATGCGGATTGGCTTGCGGTGCCCGCCGCGCTTGCGGCCGTGGCTCGCCGTCGGCTGCCGGTCGTGGGCCGGCGACTGGTATCCCCTCGGCGTGCACCTCCGTCGACGCGGGTGGTTCCACGTGAGTCGCCAGGTCCTCGCCACCGACGGAGCGCGCGGGCGGGTTCGGCGCGTGGCCACGCGCGGGGGGAGCCGCCTGCCCGACCCCGCCATGGGAGGGGCTCGCGGCGCGGCCCGGACTGAAGCGGGGGGCCGAATCCTGGCCGCCATCCTGCTGGCCTGCAGGAGCGCGCGGCCCCGCAGGGGCTTGCACCGGGGCGAGCGGGTGCGCTTCGGCTTGCGGCGCCTGCTGTACCTGCGATGGTGGCCTGCCGTCGGCTCCCGGCCGTGGGCCGGCGACCGCCGGCGTCTCCGCTGCACGCGCCTCCGTCGGAGCTGGTGGTCCGACGTGCGTCGCACGGTGATCGCCACCGACAGTGCGCGTGGGCTGGGTCGGCACGCTGGGCTCGCGGACATCACCGGTCGCCCCGATCTGTTCAACCCGGTCAGAAGAGGTGCTCGCGGCGCGGCCCGGGAGGGAAGTGGGGCCCCTCTCCCTGACCCTCTCCACGCTTCGCGGGGCGAGCGAATGAGAGCGGGGCTGGGTTCGGCTTTCTTCCATCGGATGAGCTGGCGGCGCGGGCTCTTGATCCGTGGGGATGGACCGGCTCGGCGCGGCGAACGCGGGAGCCACGGCGGGATCCGTCACGGAATCCGAGCGGCCTTCGGGCAGGCGCGCCGCGACGGCTTCCGCCGCAGTCCCCGTCGCGCGCGGCGTCGGACGCGCCGCCGAACGGATCGTGGCAGAACCTGGGGCGGCTCGCTCGGTGTGGCGATCGGCCTCGCCGCCGGGGACGATACGAACCGCGTGTCCCGGGGGGGGCGAAAGCGCCGCGCGCTCGTCGTGCACCGTCGACGGCGGCGGGGGCGGCTCGGCGGGTGATGCTTGGCCCGGCAGGTGCCGCGGGCCGGACGTCCCGAGGTCATCGGAGATCATTGCCTGCGGGCGCGAGATCGGGCGCGCCTCCGTCTGTCCCGATCGCGGATCGGACGACGCTCGCCATCGCGCGACCTGCGACGAAGCCAGCGACCGCCCCCATGCAGACCCCGTCCGTGGAGCCTGGACCTGGACCGAACGGACCCGGGCGGCCCGGGCCGCCCGCCCCGAGCTCCCGAGGACAGGTCCCCCGCCGAGGTCGAGGGTCAAGGCTCGCCGACCATCCCGCAACCCGAAGGGCGGCGCCGCTCCGCCCGGCACAACCGGGGTCCCGCCCGCCGGTTTGCCAGCTGGTTCGCCCGCCCGCTCGATGCTCTGCGCGGACCTCAGCTGACCCGGCGGAGGCGCGACCTTTCCGGATCCCGCCCGGCCCTCCCACGGCCGACGCTTGAGGCCGAGCTCGGCGGCCTCGGGCGCGGGCCCGGCCGGGCCCCGATCCTCGGAGCGGGGAGCGCCGGGAACATGGACCCCGGCGAGGGCGGGCTCCGTCGCGAGCGCGAGAGCGGGATCGATCGCGGACGGGGTCGAGTCCGAGCCGTCCTGCGCCCGTGCCCCTCGACCGATCGCCATTTGCGAGACACCCTTCGCGAGCTCCTCGGCGAAGCTCGCACCCACCTGCGCGGGCTCCGTGGGCGCGATGTGTGGCGCGCCTGCGTGCACGACCTCGCGTCGTCCCGCGACGGCCTCGCCGCCGAGCGGCCACATCGGGAGCTGCGCCCGACCCTTCATTTTCCAGCCTCCGGCGCGCTGGTCGCGACGGGTGGCGCGCCCTCGGCATTCGGAGCGCCGCCCGCCGCGGGGGCCGCTCCGGGCACCGCGACCGCCGGCGGCCTGGCCGCGAGACGCTCGGCGGCGGCCGGGGCCGCGCTCGAGCGCGCGTCTCCCCTCGGCCTGCGCGCCGCGATCAGGGTCGCGAGCTGCGCGGCGTTCTCGGCCTTCATGGCCGCCAAGATCTTGCCGGCGTCCGCAGGCGGCATGCGCTGCAACACCGCGGCGGCGAGCTGCGGATCGAGTCGCGTGACGATCGGCGCGGCCTGCTCGGGTTTGATCCCACGCAGCGCCTTGGCCAGGATGTCCTGCGGATTCTTGGTGGCGGGCTTCCCGCCCGCGGCGGCGCCAGCCTCTCCCTCGGCCCGCGGACGCCCCTCGCTCTTTCCCGCGTCGTCCGCGCCCTCGTCGTCGGGGTTGGGGGCGGCCGGCGCTGGCTTGAGCGCCGCCGCCGCCACCAGGGCCTCGAGCTTCAACGTATCGGCGTGCAGCGCCTCGCGGGCCTTGGCCACCTCGGCCAGCATCTTCTCGACCTTGGTCTCTGGCAGCTCCGTCGCGTCCAGCCCCGTCGAACGGTGCGACTCCCGATGCACCTCCGCCCGCAGCGCCCCGATGTCGAGCGGCGGGGACGACGGCCCGTCGACAACCGCGCCGCCGGCGTTGCTTCGGTCGGTCGCCTTGCGCACGGCCGTGAGCCGCTTGGCCACGTCCGCCCGGGACTTCGCGGCCGCCCCGGGCGCGGCCGGCGGCTTCTCGGAACCCGGCTTGGGTCCGCTCCCCTTGGTGTCGCTGGCCGCCGAGGGCGTGGCGGCGGGTGCGGAGGTGACAGCGGCCGAGGCGGTGGTGGGAGTGGGAGTGGGAGTGGGACCGGGAGTGGGAGCGGGGGTCGCGGCAACCGCGGTTGCCGCGGTCGGCGGCCTCTTCGCTGCGGCCGCCTCGGCGCCGAGGGCCGGACCACCCGTTGCCATCGCGAGCGCCGCCTCGAGGACCACGGCCACCGACGCGGCGAGGCCCGTCCATCGGCGACCGAGGACCGACCGTCCCCCAGGGCCGCGATCGGCTCTGCGCGTGACGAGCGCCTCAGCCACGGTAGGCCTCCCCGGCGGCGCGCGCCGCCGCCGGCGACGGCGCCTCGAGCGCGCGCTTGAGCCCGACCAGCGTGCTCTCGAGCGAGTGTCGCTCCTCCGGTGCCTGCCGGAAGAGCGCCTGGATGAGGTGCACGCTCCGCAGCGCGCGATCCACCCGCGGGTTGGACCCGGCGACGTAGGCCCCGACCTCGATCAGATCCGACGAGTCGCGGTAGGTCGCCAGCACCTCGCGGGCCTCCATGGCCAGCTGTCGGTGCTCGCGCGACACCACGTCGGACATCACGCGGCTCACGCTCGCCAGCACGTCGACCGCCGGGAACTGTCCCCCGTTCGCGAGCTTGCGGGACAGCACGATGTGGCCGTCGAGCGCGGCCCGCGCCGCGTCCACGAAGGGATCGGAGAGATCGTCGCCTTCGGCCAGCAAGGTGTACATCGCCGTGATGCTGCCCGCGCCCGCGTCGTTGCCCGCCCGCTCGACCAGCCGCGGGAGCGCGGCGAACACCGACGGGGGATAGCCCCGCGAGGTGGGCGGCTCGCCGGCGGCGAGGCCGATCTCGCGCTGGGCCATGGCCACCCGAGACAGCGAGTCCACCAGCAGCAGCACCCGCTTGCCCCGGGCCCGGAAGTACTCCGCCACCGCGGTGGCGGCGAACGCCGCCCGCACCCGCACGAGCGGCGGCTCGTCCGCGGTGGCCACGACGACCACCGAGCGCGCCAGCCCCCCGGCCCCGAGATCGCGCTCGACGAACTCGCGCACCTCGCGGCCGCGCTCGCCGACCAGCCCCACCACGATGACGTCCGCCGAGGCGCCCCGCGCCAGCATGCCCATGAGCACGCTCTTGCCAATCCCGGGGCCGGCCATGATCCCCACACGCTGACCCTCGCCGCAGGTCAGGCAGGCATCGAGCGAGCGGATCCCCAGCACGAGCGGCTTCGAGATGCGGCGCCTCGACATCGCGTGCGGCGGCGTCGCGTGCAGCGGCGTGCGCGCGGTCAAGGCCAGCGGGCGCCCTCCGTCGACCGGGCGGATGGCGGAATCCACCACCCGACCGAGCAGCCCGTCGCCCACCGGAACGTCACTGCCGGTGCTGCGCGCCCACACGGGGCAGCCCTCCTGAACCCCGGCCACGTCGCCGTACGGCATCAGCAAGGCCCGGCTCTTGGAGAAGCCCACCACCTCGGCGAAGAGGGTCTTTCGGCCGGCGATGCGGATCTCGCAGGAGGTCCCCACCGCCACCTCCGGCAGGGTCGCCTCGACGATGATCCCCGAGACGCGCGTGACCTTGCCGGCGATCGGCAACGACTCGGCCTCGGCCAAGGCCTTGCGAGCGCGCGCCACCACGAGCGCGTTGGCGGGGACCGCGTCGTTCATGACGCGAGGTTCCCCCCGGGACCGCGCAGGTCCGTCGACTCCTGGTGGATCGCCATTTCCAACACACGCCTCAGCTCTTCAACTCGCGTGCCAAGGCGCCCGTCGACCGTCGCCGCGTCAGAATCGACGATGCACTCGCCGGACGTCAGATTCGTGTCGGCCACGAGCTCGACCTTGGCCACCCCGAGCTCCGCCGCCAGATTCGCGGCGCCGCCCCCACCACCGCCACCACCGGCGGCGCTCACACCGCTCGCCACCACCCCGGCAGCTCCCCCATCTGCCGCCACCCCGGACCGCAGGGCCTCGAGATCGTCGGGCGAGACCCGGAGGGTGACCTTGTGGACGTCCCCCAGGCGCCGCACGGCCGCCTTGATCAGGCGGCGCGCAACGCCGGGATCGGCCACCAGTTCGGCGTCGATGATCTTGCGCGCCACCATCAGCGCGAGCTCGAGCGACGTGGCGGCCATCTCGGCGGCGGTCCGCGCGCCCACCGCCTCCAGCTCGGCGATGGCGCGGCCGAGCCGCGCCGCCGCCTCGGGGTTCATGACGGGCGGCGGCGCGGGCAGCGGCGGCGCGAGCGCCTCGACGCCGAGCGCCTCGTCCGCCTCGGCCCCACCCTCCCCCCCGAGGCCCCCGAAGAGCGGCGTGACGGTGCGGTCGGCGTCGCTGAAGAGCGCGCGCATCGGCTTCCGCGAGATGTTCGCGAGGAAGTCCGGGCTGCGGGCCTGCCGCTTGTTCTTGCTGTCCAAGGACAAAGGTTGCGATTCGCCGGGCGATCGAGCGCCGGCCTAGACGGTCTTGTCTCCCGGGCCCACCACCGTGATGCGCCCCTGCTCGGCCAGGGTGAAGGCGATCTTCACCAGCTCGCCCTGGGCGAGCTCCACGTCGGCCAGCTTGACGGGACCCATCGCGGCGATGTCGTCGGCCAGCATCTGGGCGGCCCGGGACGACATGTTCTTGAGGATCTTGTCCCGCACGTTGACCGCCGCACCCTTCAGGGCCACCGACAGCCGGGCGGTGTCCACCTCGCGGAGGAAGGTCTGCACGTCGCGATCCGAGAGGTTGTAGAGATCGGTGAAGGTGAACAGCTTGGTGCGCAGCTCTGCCGCCAGCTCCGGATCGTCCTTCTCGATCTCCTGCACGGCCTCGGTCTGCTGCGCGGCCGGGGTGCGCCGCAAGAGCTCGATGGCCGCGCCCTTGCCGTCGAAGCGCCGCATGCCGCTCGACACCGCCTGCTTGAGCTCGGCGGCGAGCGCGGCCCCCACCTCGCGGAGCACCTCGGGCGCCACCGCCTCGAGGGTGGCCAGGCGCCGCAGGATCTGCGGGCGCTGCATCTCCGGGATCATCTTCAGGACCAGGCCCGCCCGCTGCGGCTCCATCGCCCCGAGCACGAGCGCGCAGGTCTGCGGCTGCTCGCGCGACAGGATCATGGCCAGCGCCTCCGGATCGGCCAGCGCCACCGGCCCCAGCACCTCGTCGGCCAGCGGCGGCGGGGCGACCCCATCGAAGGCCCGCCGGACCAGATCGGCGCCGAGCACCTGCGAGGCCACGTCCCGCAGCAGCCCGTCGCCCGCCGCCGAGTCTCCGCCCACCGAATCCAGCGAATCGACGAAGGCGCCGAGGGCCTGCGGGACCGCGTTGGGGGTCTTCTTCAGGTGCTTGGCTCCGACAGCGATCGAGCGCACGCTCGACTCGTCGAGGTGCTGGAACACCGACGCCGCCAGATCCGGGCCGAGCCCGAGCAACACCGCGGCCGCGCGCTGGGTCCCGGGACCAGCCTCGCGTGGGGGCTCGGGACGGTCGGCGTTACCACTGTTGTTGTCGCTGTCGGCCATGCTTCAATTCCCCCGGAGGCTCGCGCCGCGTTGGTGGATGTCTCGCCGGCGCATCAGCTTCCCTTCGGCTCGGCGTCGGCGCCGATCCATGCCTTGAGGAGGTGAGCCGCGCGCGCTGGATCCTTCTTGGCGATCTCCCGAGCCCGATCGCGCATCAGCACGTGGGGATCGGCCAGCACCCCGCCGCCTTCCATGGCGGGCAGGGCGTTGGTGACGCCGTTCGGTTCCATCATGGCTTCCAGTTCGGCCACCCGTGCCCCTGGCTTGAGCATGGCGACCTGGGGCGAGGACGTTCCGGCCAGCGCGCGCATCTTGGCCAGCGCCAGCGCGGCGATGACGAGCAGGAGGACTCCCCCCACCAGCTGGGCGATCCGCATGATCCGCGGCGAATCCAGGAATGAGGGCGCTGCCGCCGCCGGCTCGACCACGTGGGTGAACGCCGTCGCGGAGATCTGGAACTGATCGCCGCGCGCCGGATCGAAGCCGACCGCGCTCTTGCCGAGCTTCTCGAGCCGCTTGAGCTCGTCGTCGGGGCGGGGCTTGCCGCCGGGCGCGTCCAGCAGGACCGCCACCGACAGGCGCTTGAGGCGCGCGCCCCGGGTCAGCGTGCGGGTGGTGGTCTTCGAGATCTCGTAGTTCTTGGTCTCGTCCTCCCGGGTGGTCTGCCCGCGCGTGCCGCTGCCGCCCACGGCCGGCGCCGCCAGCGGCTGATTGGCGGCCGCGCCGGCGATGCCGGACGGCCCGCCCGAATCCTGCTGGTTCTGCTCGTTGGTGTGGTGCTCGCTGCGCACCGCGCTCGCCTCGGGATCGAACGCGTCGTTGGTGGTCTCCACCTCCGTCGTGTCGAAGGCGGCGGTGACCTTGGCGACCACCGCCCCCGCGCCCACCACCGGCTCCAGCAGATCGACGATGCGCTGCTCGTAGAGGTGCTCGGCGTCGCGCTGGTCTCCGGCGGCGCGCGCCTCCGGCGAGGTGTCGCCGGCCAGCACCGTGCCTCGTCCGTCGACGATGGTCACCCCGTCCGGGCCGAGCCCGGTCACAGAGGCCGCCACCAGGTGACGGATGCCGGCGATCTCCTTGTCCGCCAGCACCCTGCCCGGCTGCAGCACCAGCGCCACCCCCGCTGAGGCCTTGCGGTCATCGTCGCGGTAGAGCCCCTTCTCGGGCAGGGTGATGTGCACGCGCGCCGACTTCACCGAGGCCAATCGCGAGATGGTCCGTCCGAGCTCGCCCTCGATGGCCCGCCGCAGGTTCACGCGCTGGGTGAACTCGGACACCCCGAGATCCCCACGGTCGAAGATCTCGAAGCCCACCCCGCCCCCGCGCGGCAGGCCCGCGGCCGAGAGCATCAGGCGGGCGTCGTAGACCTGTCCCGCAGGCACCGAGATGGCCCCGCCGGCGGCGTCGATCTTGAAGGGGATCTTGGCCGCCTTCAGCTGCGCGGCGGCCTCCGCCGAGTCCTCGGCGGTGAGGTTGGTGAAGGCGTATTCGTAGGCCCCGCTGCTCCCCGAGAGCTGACCTATCGCCACCAGCACCGCCAGGACGGCCAGGCCCGCGAACGCCCCGAACTTGACGGGGGCCGGCAGGGCCGCCAGCCGTCGCGGCAACTCCTTGAGCTGGTTGAACAGGGGCTCCATTCAGTTCCTTCCCCTCATATGCCCATGCGCATGATTTCTTGATACGCGTCCACCAGCTTGTTGCGGACCTTCATGGCGAGGCGCATGCCCACGTCGGCTTTCTCGAGGGCGAGCGCCATCTCGTGCAGGTTCCCGCCGCCGAGGGCCACCCGTTCGGCCTGGACGTCCGCGCTCGCCTGCAGCTCATCGACCTTCTGGATGGCGTTGCCGAGGGTGTCGGCGAATCCGTTGACGCCGGACGCTGCCTCGGCCCGCTCGATGCCGCCGATCGCGGCCTCGGGCGACATGCCGCCCGCGGCTCGCGAGATGGTGCCGATGGTCTCTGCGCTCATGGGATGGTTGGTTCCTGGTTCTGCGGTGGAAGGAGGTGCAAGCGGTGGGCGGCGGCAGGTGGGCGGCGGCGCGCGCTAGCGGGCGATGTCGAGGCCGCGCTGGGCCATGCTCTTCAAGGTGTCGATCGCGGTGGCGTTGGCCTCGTAGCTGCGGGAAGCAGACATCAGGTTCACCACCTCGTGCACCGGATTGACGTTGGGGAAGGTCACGAAGCCCTCGGGGTCGGCGTCGGGGTGCCCGGGGCTGTAGACGCGCTTGCCAGGGGTGGTGTCGGCGACGATGGCCGAGACCTGCGCCTCGAGCGGAGGGTTGCTGGAGCTCGGCCCCGCCTCTCCGAGCTCGGTCGGGAAGGCGACCGCCTGGATCACCGGATCGAGCCGCTGGTAGGCGCCGCCGGCCGCGGTCCGGGTGGTCTCGGCGTTGGCGAGGTTGGAGGTGGCCAGGTTCACGCGCGTGCGCTCGACCCCGAGGCCGGCCCCGCTGATCCGCAGCGCGGTCAGGAAGTCCATCAGGCGGCTCCGTCCGAGACCACGTAGCGCAGGATCGCCAGCTTCTTGCCGGCGGCCTTGGCGCTGGCCCCGTACTGCAGCGAGTTCTCGGCCAGCCCCGCCATGGTGCGATCCACGTCGACCTGGTTGCCGTCGAAGCTCGGGCTCGTACCGGCCGAATCGCTCACCAGGGCCGAGGCCGCGGTCATCGCCCGCGAGGCAGAGTCGGCGGCGGCTCCGTTCGGTCCGAGGTGCATGGGGCTGGTGGCGCTGAGCGCGTCGGCCGAATCCGTGGCGTGCGCGGCCGCCATGGCCTGAGCGAAGTCCAGCGCCATCGGCCGGTAGCCCGGGGTGTCCGAGTTGGCGATGTTGCCGGCCAGCACGTTGTGCTCGACCAGCCGCACGTCGAGTGACTCCTGCAGCCGTGTCAAAGTCGTGTCGAAGAGTTTCATTTTCGGCCCTCGTGTGGTTTTTCCGGCGCGCCGGACGCTTCTGCGAGACACGACTGCGAAGACCGTGCCAGCGTCGCGGATCTGACACGCACCTCGACCGGTCCGATCGTGCCCGGCAAGAGCTGCCGCCCGGAAATCCCTGCCGCGCCCGCGGGTGGTGGGTCCTCGGTGGAGGTGAGCAGCTCCGGGTGGTGTCGGTAGAAGCTGAGCTTGTTGCGCAAGGTGCGCACGCTGATGCCGAGCCTTCGTGCGGCGTGCGTTCGGTTGCCACCATCGCGACGCAAGGCCTCGGCGATGGCCAGGCGCTCGAGCGCGCCGAGATCGAGCGGCAATCCCTCGGGCAGTCGCCCGGGCTCCGCGGCCACCCCCGGGCGCCCCTGGGCCCCACCCGAGGTCCCGATCGCCGACGCGCCCGGGGTCCCGAACGACGACGGCCAGAACGTCGAGGCTGCCGAAGCCGACGCCGCCAGCGAGGTCGGGGGCGAGTGGATTCCCGGCGTGGTGGCCTCGGCGGGCAGGTCCAGCTCATCGGCGCCGAGCACCGGCCGGCGGCAGCGCACCAGCGCCCGCTCGAGGATGTTGCCGAGCTCGCGCACGTTCCCGGGGAAGGTGTACCGCCCGAGCGCCTGCAGGGCCTCGGCGCTCAGCACCGGCGCGCTGCGACCGAGCCCGTCGGAGACCACGCGCACGAGCTGCTCGGCCAGGGCCGGGATGTCCTCGGCGCGGTCACGCAGAGGTGGCAGCACGATCGGGAACACGTTCAGCCGGTAGTACAGATCGGTGCGGAACTCGCGGGCCGCCACCATCTCGGCCAGCGAACGGTTCGAGGTGGCGATGATCCGCACGTCCACCGGGATGGGACGCCGACCGCCCACCCGATCCACCTCCCGCTCCTGCAGCACCCGCAGCAGCTTGGCCTGCAGGGTGAGGGGCAGCTCCGAGATCTCGTCGAGCAGCAGCGTCCCCTTGTCCGCCAGCTCGATGCGACCGAGGCGGCGCTCGGTCGCGCCGGTGAAGGCCCCACGCTCGTGCCCGAACAGCTCGCCCTCGAGCAGCTCGGCCGGCAGCGCCGCACAGTTGATCGCGACCCACGGCCCCCGGGCCCGCGCCGAGCACTGGTGGATGTAGCGCGACAGGACCTCCTTGCCGGTGCCGCTCTCGCCGGAGATGAGGACGGTGGTGCTGGCCAGGGCCACGTCCTCGGCGGCCGCCATCACCTCGCGCATGGCGGCGCTGAGGAAGCTCTCACCCCCGAGGACGGGGACCGTGGCGCCGCGACCCCGTCCAGCGGCGCGCGCGCCGGCCGGGAACCAGGCCGTGCTCGGAGCCACGGGGGCGCTCATCGCTTGTTCTCCTGGCTGGCGACCGTTCGCCCGGCGGCGGCCGGTGGATTCAGGACCGCCCGCGCCTTGCCGAGCGCGGCCTGGCTCTCCTTCAGCACCGCGGAGATGGTGGAGGCCTCGTTCTCGATGGCACCGCGCACCGCCGGCGAGACCTCGCTCAGATCGCCGTTGCCGGTGGCGAGACGAACCGCCTTGCTCCAGCGCGGCGTCGCCAGCGTCTGCGCGGGCAGCCGGGTCTCGGCGTACTCCACCACCAGCCGCGCGCGGGCCCAGTTCTGGCCCGACAGGAACATCTCGGTGGTGAGGAGCAGGTGCTCACCGAGGTGGGCGGGTGGCACCTGCGGCGCCAGCGCCGAGAGCAGATTTCCCGCGAACATGGTGGCTCCCGCCCGGGCGATCACCGGAGCGGCCGCCTGGCCCATCTCGAGGGCGAACGGACCCTTGTCCCAGCCGGGGAGGTTGAGATACAGCTCGATGAGCCCGTCGTCGCGCGCGGCCTCCTCGGCGCTGGGCTTGCCGCGCCGAGCCCCGGACTCGCGCAAGCCGGCGAGGACGATCCGTCGGCAGAGGATCTCGCCGTTCTCCCGGCAGATGCTGGCGAGCCCCTGCGCGCGCGACTGGCGGGTCATGATGTCGATGGCCGCCGAGGTGCGCCCCATGTACGTCTCCACCCGGGCCGAGCGCATGAGGAGCTCGGCCCGCAGGGGCTCGGGCAGGCCCTGCGGATTGAAGACCTCCGCGACCGATCCGGTCGTCCCCAGGCAGCTCCCGTTGATCTCGCAGATGCGCGCGGTGGCCACCCGTCCGAACGCGCCCACGCCGCCCACCCGCTCGTACCAGCCGAGCGCCACCGCCGGATCTCCGATGCCGAGCGCCAGATCTCCGAGGCGCAGGCAGGCCACCTGCCGCCCGGGGGTCTCGAGCGCGGCGCGAAAGTGCATGGCCGCCACCAGGCGGTGCCCGGCCTTGAGCTCGCACTCGCCCTGCGCCGCCTCGCTCACGCCCGGGCAGGCCTGCCCGAGCCCCGAGCGCCACGGCTCGAAGTGGTAGGAGACGGGGCCGTCGAGCCCGGTCCGCCAGGGCATCCCGCGCAGCTCGTTGATGTCGAGGTAGCGACGGTCCCCGACGGTGACGAGCTGGGCATCGAAGCGCCGGCTGCGACACTGCAGCACCACCTCGCCGTCCACCACCCGGCTGGTCGGACAGATGGCCCCGAGGCCCTTCTCGAGGTGGGCCCGCAGCGCCGCCGGATCGTCTCCGTTCACCTGGAGGCGAATCGTCTGGGCCAGGGCGTCGACCGCCAGCTGCAAGGGTCCGCGGGTGTGGGGGAGCACCACCCGCTCGGTGGTCTCGGTGGTGGTCACCCGCACGGCCCGCGGCGGCGGAAGCGCGGCGCCGAGCGCCTCGGGGGAGCTCGGCAGCGCCAGGAGCCCGACCCACGTCAGGATTGCGACGACTCTTGCGACCATCTTGCCCACGGTTCTCGTTCGACTGCACCCGTCGTGCCGGCTCACCGTCAGGCTTCTGTCGCGACCGGAGCGGCCTGCCACGAGTCGGCGCACGCGCTCCGCGGGCAGGCTCAGGTCCCGTCGGCGGGGCCGGACGGCCGCTGATCGGTCGAGCGCCGCCGCAGCTTCTCGACCAGCGTGGTCCGCCCCATCCCGAGCAGCTTGGCGGCTTCCTTCTTGTTGCTGCCGGTCTTGGCCAGGGCCGCATTGATGTAGCGGTTCTCGAGCTCGCGCAGCATGGTCGGAAGGTCGATGGGAAACTGCAAGGTGGGGGTGGGGGTGTTTCCGTGCTCCTCGGTCGGGGCGCCATCGAGGGCCCCGGCCCCGTCCGCCGTGGCGGCCGGCATGGCCGAGGTCATCGTCGAGGCGGCGGCCAGGCCTTCGGCCCGCATCGCGGAGGCCATCTCGGCGAGCGACGGCAGACTGAAGGTGGCGGAGGGGGGCATGGGCACGCTCGACGCCGGGGGCCCGGGGACCGGCGGGAGAAACTCGCTGGTCCGCTCGAGCGCCCGCTCACGCTCGGCGGAGCCCTGGGCGTACGCACCCGCGTTCGGGGCTTGCGGCGCGGCCGGGTGGCGGCCCGCCAGCTGCAGCGTGAGGGTGCCCGTCAGGTCGCCACCCGTGCCCGCGCCGTCGCTCTCCGCCTCGATGCCGCCTGCGCCGTGCAGGGTACCGAGGTGAGGGGCGCGCAGGGTCATCGGCAGATCGGCCACCCGGATGACGTCGCCCTCGGCGCACACCGACACCCGCTCGACCAGGTTCTCGAGCTCGCGCACGTTGCCGGGCCAGGCGTAGCCCTCGAGGCACTGCATGACCGCTGCCTCCACCGGACGGGTCTCGCCCCGGCGGGTCCAGAAGGACATGAAGAGGGGCTGGATGTCGGTCCGGCGCTCGCGCAGGGCGGGCAAGCGGATCGGGCACACGTTGAGCCGGTAGTAGAGATCGCTGCGAAAGCGCCCGAGCCGAACCTCGTCGGCCAGATCGCGGTTGGTGGCCGCGACGAGCCGAAAGTTGGCCGGCACCGAGTCCGAGCTGCCGATCGGCTCGTAGGTGCGCTCCTGCAGCAGCCGCAGGAGCTTGACTTGAAGGGACAGCGGCAGCTCCCCGATCTCGTCGAGGAACAAGGTGCCGCCCTCGGCGAGCGCCACCCGGCCGCGTCGCGCCGCCACGGCCCCGGTGAAGGCGCCCTTGACGTAACCGAAGAGCTCGCTTTCGAGCAGGGTCTCCGGAATCGCGCCGCAGTTGACCGGCACGAACGGCCGCGCCGCGCGCGGGCTCCCCGCGTGGATGAAGCGCGCGAAGACCTCCTTGCCGGTGCCCGTCTCGCCCATGAGCAAGACCGTGGCCTCGCTGGCCGCGATGCGCAGGCAAGTCCGCTTGGTGTCGATGAGGGGACTCTGCGGCCCATGGACCAGCCCCGACCCCTTGGGCCCCGATGTCGGCGACGTCACCGTTGCAGGCGATTGCGCCATCAGTTCCATCCCCGAAAGGCGTCGATGAAGGCGTCGGTGAAGGCGTCGATATTCGAGTCCAGGTCCAGGTCCATCTCCCCAGGCCATCGGACCCTGATCCGCAATTCTTAAGACCGAAACCATGAGGGAAGTCGGTTTCGTGACACCCGGCGCCGCATCCTTGACGAGGCGGTGCCGGCCCACCCGGCCCGGGGATTGCCCTCGCGCACCTGTCCGTGATGGGGTCTACAGGTTTGTGCTGAGCCGCCGATGATCGAAGGCGGGCCCGAGCACCTCGCATGGGTCTCGCCCCACTCTCCAATGGACGACCACGTGCGTGCTCGCATCGATCCTGCTCCAGCGCTTGGTCCAGCGCCTGGCCCAGCGCTCGGCCCACCGTCCTCCACGCGGGCCCCGGCCATGGACCGCCTGCGGATCCTCGATCCAGGACGCTGGCACATCCCGATGTTCGGGCGCCCGAGCGCCAGGCTGATCGCCATCCGGGGCCGCGCCGGCGCCGGCAAGAGCACCATCGCCGCCAACCTGGCCATCGCGATGGCCCGCCTGCGCTCGCGCGTGGTGCTGATCGATCTCGATCTCGAGAACCCGGTGCAGCACCACCTGTTCGGGGTCGGCTCGCCGGTGTCGGGGTTGCGCGCGTTGCTGGAGGACGAGGTCGAGACCCTCGAGCAGGCGCTGACCGCCACGTCGGTGCGAAACCTCTACCTCGTCTCGGGCGAGCGCATGGGCGCCCGCACCGCGCCGGCCGACGCCGAGCAACAGCACCGGCTGATGGAGCAGATCTGGGAGCTCGACGCGGACGTGATCATCGGGGACGTGGGCTCCACCTCGGCCACCGAGCTCGTGGATCTCTTCGCGCTCGGCGCGCTGCGGGTGGTGGTCTCCGCCCCCGACCCGCGCTCGATCCGGCGGACGTACAACCTCTTCAAGGAGCACGTGATCCGCGAGATCGAGCACGTGGCTGGGGGAACTCCGGACGGCGCCCTCTTGCTGGCCGGGCTGGCCCACCCGTTCCCTGCGCCGATGCGCGAGCTCCTCGAGAGCATCGCCGGCAGACCCAACATCCGCGAGGCCATCGGGCAAGCCCTCTGCCAGTTCGGGGGTCGGCTGATCGGCAACCGGGTGCGCAGCTCGGACGAGTCCGATCTGATGCACGCGGCCTCGCGCCTCATGTCCGACTACCTCGGGATCTCGATCCCCTTGCTCGGGAGCATCGAGGTGAGCCACACCCTCGGGACCGCCCGCTTCCCTGGGCGCCCCTTGCTGCTCGGGTCGGGCGTCGATCGGAACGTGCGCTTGTTTCACGACATCGCGGAGCAGCTGCTCGGAGACGAGGCCAGCGCCGACGCGGCCCGCTGCTTCATCCGCCCCGAATCGGACTGGGCCAACATCCGCTGTGCCTCCCCACCCCAGCTGCGTCACGAGGACTACGAGGGGGGGCCCCTGCCCGCCTCGCTCGGCCTGTACATGCGGCGGCACCCGCGCTTCGCGGTGGACTGGCATGGCCTGTTCACCGAGGCGGAAGGTCGGGTCACACCGGTCCGGATCTTCGAGATGTCGCGCAGCGGCGCCTCCATCTCGACCGTCTTCGGCATCCGCGCGGGCGCCCGCGGCACCCTCACCTTCGAGCAGCTCCCGGGCCAGCCGCAGCTCCCGGTGGCGGTGGTCGACGCCCGGCGCCCCTTCGGGCGGGTGGGGCTCAGCTTCGAGGGCGCCGAGGAGACCGCGGTGGCCGTGGCCGCCGTCGCGTGCGCGCGCGCAGGCAGCACGCCGGCGTTGTAACGCGCCCCGGCCTCCGCGGGTCGCGGCTCGCCAGCGGGTGCGTCGACGGCTAACCTGTCCGTCATGCGGCGCTGCCGGACCGAGCGGGTTCACACTCCGCCTGCTTCATCGACCCCCGGCCCGGCCCGGCTGGTGATGGTGATGGCAGTGGCGGCGGGGATGGCGGTCGGGCACATCGCGTGCAGCGACCCGACGGAGTCGGCGGCGATGGACGCCGCCACCGATGCCCCGACCTTCGAGGTCCGTCCCAATCCCGACAGCGGCCCGGCCTCGCCGCTGGCGCTGGAGCTCTCGGCCACCGGGTGCTCGTCGTTCGAGCCCCAGCCGCTCGCGGCGGCGGACCAGGCGACCGCCGATGCCGGCGCGCCCGCCGTGCGGTGCGTGGGCCCTGCCGGGGTGTCGCTGACGTTCACGCCGCTCGCCAGCGCGGGGCTCACCCGGTTCCTGTGGACCTTCGGCGACGGCTCGCCCGACTCGACCGAGACCGCGCCGCTGCACACGTATGCGTTGCCGGGCGACTACGATGTGTCGGTGTCGGCCGGAGGTCCCGCGGGCACCGCCAGCCTGAGCCACCCGAAGTACGTGCACGTGGTGCCGGTCCTGGAGGGCGGGGCGTGCGATCTCGAGGCGCAGTGCGAGGCCGGCGGCACCTGCTGGTGTGACGCCACCCAACCCTGCACGCCGGTGTTCACCCGTGGCTTCTGCGCCCGCGCCTGCACCGGCGCGGCTGGCGAATGCGGAGCGGGTGCCGCCTGCATCGATCTGTCGGCGCGCAGCTCGACGGGCGCCGCCGCCGGCCCGGCGACCGCGGCGGCGGCGGCTTCGACGATCTCGTCGGCCGCCCCGGCGGCTACCGCGGCGTCGGGGGCCTCCGCTTGGCGCCGCCCCGTCTGCCTGCCCGCCTGTGCCGATGACAGCACCTGCCCGACCGGAACCCGTTGCCGCAGCCTGCCCACCGCCGTCGGACCGGGTGGCGGCACGGCGGCACCGGGTGGCGGTCCATGGACCTCGGCCTGCTTCGCGGGCTATCCCCTGCCCATCGGCGCACGTTGCGGCGACGGCAGCGGCGCGCTGGTCGACGCGGACTGCGCCAGTGGACTGTGCGCGAACCTCGGTCGATTCGGGCGCTGCGCGCTCGACTGCACGAGCACCGCTTGCCCAGGGGGATCGGCGTGCGCGGTGCTGGGGGACGGCCGACGGCTGTGCCTGGCCACCTGCGGGCCCGCGATCGCTCCCCCCTGCGACGACGATCCCTGGCTCGGCTGCCAGGGGCCGCGACCTCCGGCGGCGGCGGCACCCACCGGGGACGCCGCGGCGCCCGCCGGCGACGCGGACGCGAGCGTGCCCGATCCCGCGAGCGCCGGTCCCGGTGCCTTCACGCTGGCCGATGGCGCCAGCAGCCCCTCCGCCGCGGCCGCCTCTTACTGCGCCCCCAGGAGCTGCACGACGACCTCCGACTGCGGTCCGGGCGCCGTTTGCCCTCCAGGGACGGGCCTGTGCTCCGCCGCCCCCACACCCGCCCCGGCCGCCGCCGCCGCACCGGCGACGGGCGCGGCGCGGGCCGTGCCCGGGCGTCGATGATCCGAGGTTGATGTGGACACATCCGGATCGTAACATGTCCACAATGGACATCGGCGTTCGCGACCTCAAGCAGCGGCTGTCCGAGTTTCTCGACCGCGCCGCGCGCGGCGAGATCATTCGCGTCACCGATCGCGGTCGACCGAAGGCGATCTTGGGACCGGTCCCCGGGGGGGATCGTCTCGAGCTGGGCATCGAAGGCGGATGGATTCGTGCGGCTTCGAAGGCGCCGCCCGTCCCCGTGAAGCGGGCGCGGGCCAAGCTCCGGATCGCCGAGGCGCTCGACGAAGATCGAGGCGCGTGAGCGTGAGCCTCTACGTCGACACGAGCGCCCTCCTCAAGCGTTACGTCGAGGAGCCTGACAGCGCCGCGGCGGAACGATACCTGCTCGCCGACCCGTCCTGGGTCACCGCCCGCCACACGCAGGTCGAGGTCCGTCGAAACCTCTCCCGCCTGCTCGATGGCAGGGCGCTCTCGGAGGCGCGCCGAAGCTTCGAACGCGACTGGACCCGGACCAACGTCGTCGAGCTGGACGAGGCGACCTGCGAGATGGCGGCGACGCTGGCCGAGATCTCGGGTGCGCGAACCCTGGACGCGCTGCACCTCGCGGCCCTCCGGCGCGTGAGCGAAAACACCCTGCCCCTGCTCTCGTTCGACCTGCGTCAGGCGCAGGCCGCCCGCTCGCTCGGCATCACGGTCCTCGGCGCCTGATGGGGGAAAGAGAAGGGAAGAGCACCACCTCGCGAATGTACAATGGACGTGGGATGGGCTTCGATGGCTGACGACCAGAACGGGCGCGAGCCCGGCCCCGTGATCATCGCTCCGTCGGGGCGCTTCGACTTGCCGGTCGACCATGGACGCCTCGAGGCCCTGCTGAAGGAGCCGCCCCGGATCGCGCGCGCGGTGGTCGTCTGCCACCCCCATCCCAAGGGCGGCGGCACGATGAACAACAACGTCGTCTACCGGATGGCCAAGGCCCTCGAGGAGCGTGACAGCGCGGTGCTGCGCTTCAACTTCCGGGGCGTCGGCCGCTCGACGGGGACTTACGGTGAGGGCCTGGCCGAGGAGAGCGACGTGCGCGCCGCCCTGGACTTCCTGCACGCCCGGCATCCCGACGTGCCGCTGTGGGTCGCGGGCTTCTCGTTCGGCGCGCGCGTCGGCCTCAGCGTGGGCCTGCACGACGCGCGCGTCTCGAAGCTGCTCGGCGTCGGCCTCGCGGTGCGCATGTTCGACCTCGACTTCCTGCATCAGCCCCGCCATCCGCCGAGGCCCCTCGCCATCGTGCAGGCCGCAAACGATGAATACGGCGACGCCCTCGAGATCACCGCCTTCGCCGCGAGCGTCCCCGAGCCCAAGCATCTCTGGATCGTCGACGACGCCACGCACCTCTTCCCGGGCCGCCTCGATCCCCTCGAAGCCACCCTGCACACCGCCGTCGACTGGCTCGTTGCCGCGCCCGGACCAGGCGAACCGTGATAGAAAAGGGGCCGAGAAGCCGTCGAACGAAGAGGCTCACGCACCTCTTGCCGCCGGTCTCGATCGAAGCATAGGGTAGGCACGGGCCGACGGGGATTTCAGGCCGGGTCGCATCGGGGTTCGTACGGGGTCGTCGACTCATCGCATCGCGCAATTTCGCGAAGGTTCGGACATCGAAAACCCCTTGATCTCCCGAGGAACATGCCTACACACTGCCCTTCAGCCTCGTCGAATCTCCATCAGCTCGGCCGTCGCGCTCGTCCTGCGACGTCGTGGGGCCTGGTCCTGTTGCTCGGTGCCTGGTCGGTCGGGTGTGGCCCGCAATCGGACACCGGGGGTGGGGCCACGGGCGGAACGTCCACGTCGCCGTCCGCCAGCGGGGGACGAACCGCGCAGACGGGCGGAGCCACCGCAACGGGCGGCGCCCCGGGGACCGGCGGGTCCGTGGTCCACAACGGAAGCGGAGGGGCCGTGACGACCGGTGGAGCCACCGGGAGTGGCGGAATGGCCGCGACGGGCGGTCTCTCTGGCACGGGCGAAACCGGCGGCTCCGGCGTCGACTCGACCGGGGGCCGCGCCGCGACCGGGGGGACGGCGGGTCGTCCGGTGGGCGGATCGCCCGGCTCGGCGACCGGTGGCGCGGCGGCGGCGACCGGCGGCTCGAGCGGAGCCAGCGCGGCGCCGGTCACACCCGGCGCCTCGACCCAGGCCAAGAAGTTGCTCGCTTACATCTACAGCCTGTATGGCAACCACGTCCTGTCGGGACAGCAGGAGACGAGCTGGGCCAATCCAGCGGGCGACATCAGCTGGTACACCACCAACGGGCTCAAGGAGCCGGCCATCCTCGGCGGCGATCTCATGTATCGCGATGGCGCCTCCTGCACGTCGGTGACCCAGACCACGACCCGCGCCATCGCGTACTGGAAGGCGGGGGGGATCAGCATGATCCGCTACCACATGGGGATGCCCGCGTCAGGGCTCACGTGCGCGCAGGATTGTTACCAGGGGACCAACTGCGCGGAGTCCACGCCGACGGGCGCCACGCTCGACAATGCCGTCATGGCCGGCACCGCCGAGAACACGTCGCTGCTCGCCAGGTTGGACTACGTGGCGGTTCAGCTCAAGGCCATGCAGGACGCCAACGTGCCGGTCATCCTGGCCCTGTTCCACGAAATACAGCCGAATGGTTGGTTCTGGTGGAGCAAGGGGACGGCCGCCCAGTTCGTCGCCCTGTGGAAGTACGCGTTCAACTATCTGACCGTCACCAAGGGGCTCACCAACATCATCTGGCTCATGCCGTACAGCGGCCTGTCGGGCGTCGGCGCTCCGATCGCACCCTATTTCCCGGGCAAGGGGATGGTGGATCTGTCGGGCCCGGACTACCAGAACGACTCGGCGACCTTCAGCAAGGTCAAGACCGCCGTCGGCGACACCCTGCCGATCCCCCTGCACGAGTCCAATGCCGTGAACCCGGCCGCGTGGTTCCCCGCATCGCCATTCGTGCTGTGGAACATCTGGGCCGGCTATCAGATGAAGGCGCTGGCCACCGTCAAGACGGCGTTCAGCGACACCCACACGATCACGCGCGACATGGTCCCGAACCTCCAGTAGAGGAGATCCGGGGGGGCGATCTCCGCGGGCCGACCGCGGAGCGGCCCCCGACCGGAAGGCCATGTCCAAGCCCGCCATCACCATCATCACCGTCGCCGCGCTGGTCCTGGCGGCGATGCTGGCCGTGTTCGCTCTGCGCATTGTGGGCAAGGCTCGCCGCGAGCGCGAGGACAGCGACCACGGAGCGGCCGTGGAGTCCGCCGAGCCGGCCCCGGTGCGCGAGCCCATCGGGGCTGCGCCTCCCCCGCCGGTCGACAAGCTCGCCACCGAGGCGGCCGCGCCCCGGCGGCCAGCACCGGCGGGCCGAGACGCGGGCGCGCGGCTCGACGAGGCGTCGCTGATATCCCAGCTGCACGATCTCGCCGCCTCGGATCCGCCGAGGTCGCTCGCGCTCGCGAGGGAAGCCGTTGCTCGCTTTCCCGACAGCCCGAACGCCCCCGAGTTCGAGTGGAACGTCGCCAAGGCCCTGGCCAACATGGACCGCTACCAGGAAGCCGAGGAGGAGGCCCGGAGAATGGTCCAGAGATTCCCGGGCAACGCCTTCGCGGACGACCTCGAACACCACCTGCTCAACCACCCGCCGAACCCGCCCGCCCCGTAGCCACCACCCGCGACGAAGCGCCCCCATCCGCAACGGCGGGCCTGTCTGCTAGCTTCCTGGCGATGGATCGTTCAACCACCCTGAGGGAGGCCGTCCGCCACCTCGAGCGCGGTGACTGGCAGAAGGCGCACGCGCTCGTGGATGATGACGAGTCGCCGCTCGGGTGCTGGGCTCACGGCATCGTGCACCTGCTCGAGGGTGACGCCGCGAACGCGCGCTACTGGTACCAGCAGGCGCAACGCGCGTTTCCGCCGGCTTCCGGGGTGCAGGCCGAGATCGCCGCCCTGGCCGAGGCAGCGACCCGTGATGCCCCGGCCCGCGAAGCGTCTGACGACCATTCGCACGAAACTTCATGAGTCGGGTGGGGAGATCGCCACTCTCACCCGCCCCAGCGTCACGGTCTCAAGTACTTGGCCAGCTCGGGCACCTGGGCCTTGATGGCGTCGCGCACGAAGCCCGCGAAGATCTGGGCGCCCTTCGGGCCGGTGTGGGTCGGATCGCTTCCGCGCGCGTAGTACCCGGCCATGGCCGCGGCCGGCCCGCCGACCGTGGCGAACCAGTTGCAGGTGGCGGTCGTCAGATCGATGACCGGGATGTTCATGCTCTTGCCGAGATCCCTCAGGGTTTGCGGGATGTCCATGGCCGCCGTGACGAGCTGCCCCGAGCACCCACCGTTGGCGCGCGAGATGGGGGTCACGAAGATCGGGGTGGCCCCGGCCGCCTTGGCATCACTGGCCATGCTGCTCATGTTGCTCTCGTAGGTGGCCTTGGCGGTGGTCTTGTCGTTGTGGCCCATCTCGAGCAAGACCCAGTCGCCCGGCTTCAACCTCGACTTGATCGCACCCCACAGGCTGTTACTTCGAATGAAGCTCACCGAGCTCTCCCCGGAGTCGGCGTAGTTCGCGACGGCGACGGGGCTGACGAAGAACTGCGGCAGGTGCTGGCCCCAGGAGGCATAGCCATCGGTGTACTGATCGCACACGGTCGAGTCGCCCGCCACGTACAGCACCACGGGGGCGGCAGCAGGTTGATGGCAGATGCTCGTCACGCGGGGCATGGCCCCGCCGAAGTAGACGTCGAGCCCGGGAATCCCGGCCGGAACGGCCTGGATGGGCTCACCTTCGGGTGTACGGACGTTGACCACGAAGGAAAATCGCTGGGTATCGGCCCCGGTGGTCATGATCTCGGGCAGCATCGGGCGGCGTCGCTCGGCCTCCACCAGCGTGTCGGTGGCCCCCGAGCCCCCGAGCTCGACGGTCACCTCGTAGTTGCCGGGATTCCCGCCGAAATGACACTCGAGGCTGTACGGGATGCTGAAGCTCTCGACGGTCGGCGTCGCGTTCATCTTGCACATGGCCAGCTCGTTGGTGACACATGCCGTGATGGGTGTCGGGGGCGGCGGCGGGGAATTGACGGCCGAGCCCCCGCCGGCGCCCGGCGACGAGGTCCCACCGGTGCTCATGCCACCTCGGCCGCCGCCGGCGCCGCTCCCGCCGCCACCGCTGCCCTGCGTGACGACAGGGCCGCCGGAGCCGCCGGTGTCGCTCGCGCCGACGCCGGTCCCCCCTTGGGCGGCGCCACCGGTTGCCGCCCCGCCGGTCGACGCGCCCCCCGAGCCCGACACGATCGGCGTGCTTCCGCCGGACGCTCCGCCGCTGCCCGCCGTCGCCACGGCATGGCCGCCGCTCGAGCTCCCGCCCGACTCCGTCGCGCCTCCGGTCGCGCCCGCCGCGCCCGCCGGTCCCGTGTCCCCCCCGCACCCGGCGACCGCCAGGGCCCCGAGGGCGCCGCAGACGGCGACCAGGCAGGCCGGTGTCACTTTGCGATGAGCGGACTGCCCAACCCGGCGGCCATGGCCTCGAGCTCCCCGGCGCATCGTCATGAGCGATCCTTTCTTCTCTTGTCGTCTCTTCTCTGTCTGGTCTGCCTGGTCGTCTGGTGGAGGCTTTCTGGCGGCCCGCGGCCCGTGGCGCTACTTGGCAGGCGCCTGGTAGCCCCTCCAGAGCCAGATGAGGCCCTCGGGGGTGATCTGGTTGCGCGGGTTATCGTCGCAGTGGCCGGCGCCCTTGGCGAACATGAAGCGCGTGTGATTCCCCTTGGCGATCAGCGCGGCGGCCAGGGACCGGTTCGAGGTGACCCAGTTGCCCGAGGCGGTGGCGTTGGTCGAGCCGTTGTCGTTCTCACCGACCTCGAGGAACACGCGCAGGTCGGGTCGGAAGGGCGCGGTCATGACCATCTGGGTGTATTCGTAGGCACCGAGCGGGTGGTCGGTGGTCTTCTGGATGGCCACGTAAGAGCCCGAGAACGAGAACACCCGATTGAAGTCGCCAAACCACGCCAGCCCCATCACGGCGGGGCCGCCGGAGCTGCAGCCGTAGCCCCCGCGCCCGTTGGGGTCGGTGGTGAACTTGAAGTTGGGATAGGCCTTCTTCAGATCGGCGTTGGCCAGGATGGCTGGCATGATCTCCGTGGTGATGTACCGCCAGTACCGATCGGAGACGGTGTCGTATTCGAGGCTGCGCTCGCTCATGGGGTGGACGTCTGGCCCGGCCGTGAGGCCGATGATCGCCAGCGGCGGGACGTGGTGGTCGGGGTTGGGATCGTCGGCCAGGTTCTGCACCGTGGTCTTCAGGCCCCCGAAGAAGCCGTCCGACGACACCATGAACGGAGACTCCGTGCCGTCCACGTACTGAGCGGGGACGAAGATCGTGACCGTCCGCGTGAAGGTGAGCGGAGGGGTGAAGTCCGATCCGTCGAAGATCTTGCTCTGGGTCGACGCGTAGCTGAACTGGGTCTGGAACCCCGCCGGTGCACCCGCCTTGAGCGTCAAATCGGGAGAGCGCGTGTACGTCGGGCCGATGTCGAACATGCCGTCGCCGGCGGTGCCGGGGTCGGTCGACGAGCCCGTGCTCCCGCCCGTCGGCGAGGTCCCCCCCGAGGCCATTCCCCGGCCGCCCACCGGCGGAGCCGTGGTGCCACCTGCCGCCTGGCCACCCGACCCCGGCCCCCCTGACGATGCGGGCGTCCCTCCCGATCCCGTCCCCACGGCGCCCCCTGACTGCGCCGCGGTCGAGCCGCCGGTGGCGGCCGGCGCCCCGGTCGTGCCACCGCTCGCTGGCAGACCGCCGCCCGGAGATGCGCCGCCGCTGCCGGGCCGAGCGCCGCCACCGGTGCCGCTGCCGGCGGGATCAGAAGAAGGAGAAGATGAACATGCGACCATCGCGCACGCGCACACGCCCAGCAACAAGGCCCGGACAAGGGGGAGGCGAACCATGGTCATTGTCTCCTTGCAAATCGTGCGGCGCAGGAAGATCGTGCGACGGGTGGAAAGGGCGCCGCTGTGACCCGAGTTCCAGGCTCCTTTACTACACTCCAATGCGGCGGTCGGCATTCGTGAAATAGATTCGCGGCCTTACGGACTTTGCGCAGATATGGCCCCCTCCCGGTCGATCGTCGGCGGTCCGAACCAGGCGGTCAGCGCGTCGAGGAGGCCGTGGTCGGTGCCGTCGCCGACCCACGCGACGTGTCCGTCGGGCCGGATCAACACGGCAGCGGGAGCAGCGACGGTGCCGAGCGCCGGGAGCTCCCACGGACCTGCGTATCGAGCATCCACCCGTCGAACCCGAGCCGCCCACGGTGCCACGTCGAGGGCGCCAGGCTCCCCGAGACTGAGCAGGACCGGTCGGGCCTCGTGCAGCAGGGTGAACACCCGCCGTGGGCCGTCGGCGGTGACCACGTCGAGATCCGGCATGCGGCGCCCGAGCTGCGGGTGGCCCGTGCCGAGATCGTAGCGAATGTCGAGACCGGACATCATCCCGGCGTGACGCTTGCGGGGCCCGTCCATCTTCAACAGCTCCGACATCGTCTCGCGCAAGGCCTCCATGCGGTCGTCGCCGCGGTTGAGCGCCGTTTGCGCCATGGTGCTCCTGAGGACTCGCGCGGCGATCGGGTGCCGCTCGGCGTGGTAGGTGTCGAGCAGGCTCTCCGGCGAGGTGCCCTTGACCACCTGGGCCAGCTTCCATCCCAGGTTCACGGCGTCCTGGACCCCGAGGTTGAGGCCCTGTCCGCCCGCCGGGGAATGCACGTGTGCCGCGTCGCCGGCCAGGAGCACCCGTCGGGCGCGGTAGGAAGCCGCCTGTCGGGTCGCATCGGTGAACCTCGAGAGCCACGTGACGTTGTGGACACCGAAGTCGGTCCCGTAGACGGATACGAGCGCCGCGCGCAGGTCGCCCAGAGTCGGCGGGTTCGGCGGCTCCGGCTCCTCCAGCTGGTCGCCCTTCCGGACGCGCGCCTCGCTCGTCACCACCCGCACCCGCTTCCCGCCCTCGATCTTGCCGAGGCCATGAACACCCCTTTCATCCCGGCGGATGCCCCACTCTGGCTCACCGGTCATCTCGACCTCGGCGATCAGGGCGCTGGTGGACGGATCCCACCCCGGGAATTCGATCCCGGCTCTCTTGCGGATCACGCTGCGACCGCCGTCGCACCCGACGAGGTACTTCGCCCGCAACGAGCCTCCGCCCGCCAGCTCGACCTCGACGCCGGTATCATCCTGTGCGAAGCCCGTGACCTCGCGTCCGCGATGGACCGGCACTGCCAGCTCGTCAACCCAGGTGGCGAGGATGCGCTCGATGCGCTCCTGGCGCAGCGCGAGCCCGTAGTTGTGGCGAGTGGGAAAGTCGCTGATGTCGAGCGGGATCATCGCGAAGCCGCCGACCTGCATCGCCTGCCCTTGCGCGAGGAAGCGCTCCGCGATCCCGCGCTGATCGAGCACCTCGATGGTGCGTGAATGCAGACCGCCTGCACGCGAGCCAGCGAGGTCCTGGCTGGCGCGCCGCTCGACGATGGCGACGTCGACCCGCGCCAGCGCCAGCTCGCCCGCCAGCATCAGGCCCGTCGGTCCTCCTCCGGCGATCACCACCGCATGCTTCGTCATGACCGATGACTGTTCGGCATGCCCGGGGGCTTGCCGCAAGCCCCGGTGTCTGGCATAGGCTCGAAGTGGAATGGGACGCGCCGCGCTCCCGCGGGCGCGTGGGCGGCCGGGGGCGCCGCCCGACGCACCGGCGGCCGAACCCAAGACCGGTTCGCATTCCGGCGGCGCGGCCTGGTCCGATCGCCCGGGGGCCGCGCGATGACCGAGGCCGAGCGCCGCGGCTATGACTAAGCCTCTCGTCCGACCCGTGACCAGCGAAGTTCTACCACCCGGCTCTGATCAGCCCACCCCTGGGATCACAGTAACTCCTTTGATTACAGCTACTTAAAGGTGGCATGTGCGATGCAAAAGGAAGCAGCATTCCAACCGCATCGACACCAGGAGAACCCATGATCGCCAAGCTCATTCGCCCGCTCGCCCTCGCCGCTTCGATGGTCGTGTCCTCACAGGTCGCGCACGCCGGTCTCACCTCCGCCAACGGCTTGACCTCCGCCAACGGCTTGACCTCCGCCAACGGCTTGACCTCCGCCAACGGCTTGA
>CAZIOH010000018.1:38376-79254 GCA_964540815.1 uncultured Myxococcales bacterium
CTTGACCTCCGCCAACGGCTTGACCTCCGCCAACGGCTTGACCTCCGCCAACGGCCTCGCGGGTTCGAAGGAAGGCTCGAGCGCCTGGAAGCTCGCCGGTATCGATCCCTCGCAGTCCCTGTCCGGCTCTTTGCGTTCGAAGTAGTCGGTCGCTTGGTCGACGGGCCCGCGGCTGCGCCGCCTCAGCTGCTCGGAGCTCAGCGCTTGACTGCAGCGACGTGGGCGGTGATCACCGCCTGGGTGGTGGCATCCTGGTCGTACACCGAGAACCAGCCTGGCGTCTCGTGGGGTGGATCGCCGGTCCACTTGCTCGGCGGGCGGGCCTCCCCACCCCAGGCCCAGAAGTTGTCTCCGGCCAGGGCGCCGCCGCTCGCCGCGATGGACGCCTCGACCACCGCGTACAGGCTCCGGTAGTACTTGTCGCGGTTCGTGACCGTCGCCGCCGGATCGTATTTCCCGCCGGCCGTCCAGCCATCCCGGGCCAGACCGAACTCCTCCATGACGAGGGGCTTGCCGAGTTGCTTGGCCGCGGTGTCGTGGTCGCGCAGGTAGCCGGTCGCGAAGTCGGTGGCCTTCTGGAGCGCGGCCGCGCTGGAGTCGTTGGCGTCGTACATGCCCCACGGCTCCACCCAGATGTGGCAGGTCGTGTAGTCGATGAACTGGCTCTGGTGCGTGGTCACGAAGTTGCCGCCCCAGGTCCCCTCGCTGCCGACGCTGACCATGTGGTTGGGATCGAGCGACTTGATGAACTGCGCGGTGTCTCCGATCCAGTTCGCCGGATAGTCCCGGGGCTCGTTCGCGAGCTGCCACGAGAAGATGGTCGGATCGTCGCGGTACTTGCGACCATTGACCGTGTTGGTCCGGTTGATGACGGTCTGGATGTGCGCGCGGTACATGGTCTGGCAGGTGGTGCAGGCGTAGAACCGATCGACGTAGGCGATGTACGTGTTGTAGTCGCCGCCTGGCGCCAGTCGGTAGGGGATCTTGGTCCCCTGCCCCCAGCTCACGTACTGGGCCATGCCGCCGGTCCACTCCCAGTAGTTGTTGAGGACCATCACTGCGCGGATGCCGCGCTGGTTGAGCTCGTCCATGAAGACGTCGAGACCGGCGAAGACCTGCTCGTTGTAGACGCCGGGCATGGGCATCAGCGAGGGCACGATGCGATAGGGCTCCGTGTCGGGCCCCTCGGCCGACGCGACGACGCGGACGTTGGTGACACCGAGCGCCTGCAGCCGGTCGAGCTCGCGGCGCAGTCGCGCCACGTCGCCCCCAGGTCCCGCGGAGCCGAGGTTCATGCCCTGCCAGAAGTTCGCGCCCACGAAGACGTACCGCTTGTTCCCGTCCATGAACTGCAGTCCCTGGCGCGTGATGAAGGTGGTCAGGCCGGCGGCCTGTCCACCGGCGCCACCCGCGCTGCTGCCACCGGTGCCGCCGCGCCCGCCTCCTGGATTCGCGCCGGCGCCTCCACCCGAGCCGCCCGCGTGCGCGCCACCGGCTCCGCCGGATCCCGCACCAGCTCCGGCACCTGATCCCGCACCGGCGCCACCGCTGCCGCCGGTCGTTCCCCCGTTTCCCGTGGCCGCCTGCCCACCCGTGGCTCCAGAATCGCCCGCGGAGGGGGCGATCCCGGCGTCGCCGGTCTGACCGACCCCGCCACTGCCGCCCGAATTCACCGTGGCGGCGTCGGTGCTCCCGTTGCTGGGGGCGGCTCCGCCGGTGCTCCCGCCGTCGATCTGCCCGCCCGGGGTCGACGGACGCCCGCCGCTCCCCGATGCGGCGACGCCGCCCGTCCCGCCACCGTTCGCCGGTGTCCCCGCGTTGCTACAGGCGACCAAGCACAGCATCGACAGCATCGACAGCTTCGACGATGCCTGGCCAAGGGTTGGCAGCGCCCAGACCCGGCCGTCCGGGGGACACACCGACACCTGATGACGTTCAAGTGCCGCGTCAACCTTGGGAGCCCAGAGGCCCCCATCCTTCCGGGACCGGAGTCTCGACATCGGGCCAGAGTAGTTTATGGGGGGCCGGTAACTCAAGCCCTGGTTCATGGCCCGGAACGACGCATGCCGACCAAAGGCCAGCAGGTCAGCCCGCCGTCGCACCAGCTCCCGAGCCCGGATCGAGCCAGGATCAAAACAGGATCAAACGGCATCGCCGTTGTACTTCGCCCCGCCGGAGCGGTTACATTGCCCTTCGATGCGCCGAGCCCGCCCCCGAGCCCGACCCGAATCGCGCGGTTGCCCCGGCCCGCGGGCCATTCTTCACGCGCCGGCCCACGCGCTAGCCCTCTCGCTCGCCCTCCCGATCCTGGCGACCGGGCTGACCGGAGCGGCGCGCGCGGCCGAGTACCACGTCTCGTCGGCCGGCAACGACGCGGGAACCGGCAGCGCCACCTCGCACTTCAGGACCATCCACAAGGCGGCCGTCACCGCGATCGCTGGCGACACGGTGTACATCCACGGTGGCACCTACACCGAGAGCGTCAACTTGACGATCTCCGGCACCCCCAGCGCCTGGATCACCTTCAGCGCGTTCCCCGGCGACCTCCCGATCCTCGACGGGGGCGGCGGGGGCGGCACCGGATTCGGAGGGACCACCGCCCAGTACATCCGGGTCGTCGGCCTGGTGTCGCGCAACTGGGGCTCGACCGGCTTCGGAAATGGCTGGGTCAACGACACCGGCACCTCCAACGGCAACTGGCAATTCGTCAACTGCATCGCCGAGGGGAACGCCATCAACGGCATCACCTTCTACAACGCGACCGGGCTGGTCATCGACCAGTCGATCATCGCCCACAACGGCAACGGCTCCACCTCCTGGTCGAGCGGCATCAACCTGTTCCACGTCCCGGGCGATCACACCACCAACCTCATCACGCGCAACGTCTCCTTCGAGAACATCGACATCTCCGCCCACCACTCGGACGGCAGCGGGTTCATCCTGGATCAGAGCAGCAGCGGTGCCCTCTTCCAGAACAACATCGGCTTCCGCAACGGCGGTTCGTGCATTCGCATCAACTGCCCCGGGGCGCACCTCATCAACAACACCTGCTGGCACAACGGACTCGATCCCAAGGACGCCATCGGTCTGCCCTCGAAGCCCGGCGAGCTCTACTTCACGAGCGGGCTGCAGGGCGCGGTGGTCCTCGACAACTTGCTCGCGGCGAGCGGGTACGGAAACGATCAGCCGGCGTCGAATCAGACGTTGCCCGCGACCAACCTGGCGGTGAGCGCCGGCGGACCGACCCCCTTCTTCGCGAACCCGGGCGGGATCGATTTTCGTCTGAGCGCCGCCGCGGGCGGGGCCATCGATCAAGGCAATGCCCGAGGCGATGCCAGCGACTTCCCGCAGACCGACATCGGGTTCGACCCGAGGTGCATCAAGGCGCAGGCCGGCGCGGTGTCCTGGTGGCAGTACGCGCCCGACTACGCGTACATCGCCAGCGTGGGCGGCGTGGCCGGATGCTTTCGCCCGACCAAGCGACCGCAGGGCCCGGCGCCCGACATCGGTGCGTACGAGGCGGGCGGGACCGCGGCGCCGGCTGGGTCGGGTGGAGGGACCGCTGGCAAAAGCGGTGGCGGTAGCGGCGGCGGCGGCGGCGTGCCCGCTGCCAGCGGCGCGGGAGGTCGGGTGGGCAGCGCCGCAACCGGAGGTGGTCCCGGCAGCGGTGGCGCCTCCTCGGGACCGCCGGGAAGCGACGGCACCGGCGGCACCGGTGGAGTTGCCGCGGAGAGCGGCGGTTCCTCGGCGATGGGTGCACGCGGAGGGAGCACGCCGGGCACCGCCACGGGCGCGAGCGGAGGCGCGACGCCGGGCGGAGCTCCCGGCACCGCCACGGCAGGCGGGGTCGGTGCCGGCGGCGGCACCGGGAGCCACGCCGCCTCCGAGAGCCCGACGGGCGCCGCGGGCTCGGGCTGCGCCTGCGCGAGCACCGGTGGCCGGCCCACCACCGCCGACGCAAGTTTCCAGGGTCCACTCGCCCTTCTCGCAGCATGCGGGTGGGCGTGGGCGCGCCGCCGCAGGACCGGGCAGCCGCCGTCTTCGTTTCGCAGCCCGAACATCGCCTCGCGAAGGGAGCTCCGTTCATGACGATCGCACCGCGTCCGAGATTGATTGCCGCCCGGCCCGGCAGGCCGTCGCCCGCCTTCGTGTCGGGCGTCGTCTCTGGCTTCGTGCCTGGCTTCGTGCCCGCCTCCGTGCCCGGCTTCGTGCCCGGCTTCGCGCGCCTCTTGCCTCTCTCGGTGGGCGTGTTGCTGGTGATCGCCGGGTGCAGCTCCTCCACACCGGCCCGTGTCGTCACCGGGAGCGGGGGAGGCAGCGGCACCGGCGGCAGCTCCGCCTCGGGGAATGGAACGGGCGGAGGCACGGCCTCCGGCTCGGGGGGCGGCCCGTCGAGCGGAGGCTCCTCCCCTGGCTCTCCCGGCTCGGGTGGTCAGGCCGCCTCCGGCGCGCCCGGGAGCGGCGGTGGCCCCGGCCCCGCCACGGATGGTGGCGGCACCGTCCCCACGGATGGCGGCGCCGGGCCAGGCTCGCTCGCCTACACCTTCGATTCGTCGCTCCAGGGCTGGGGGTTCAATCCCTACGTTCCGCCGCCGCCCGGGCGCAACCTGGCGGCCGCCGAAGCCGGTGCCTTGCCGACCCTCGCCTTCGACGCCACCACCGGCAACCCGACGCCGGGCGCGATGAAGCTGTCCGCCACCTTCACGGACTATCGCCAGTCCGTCGACGTGGTCCTGAACCCACAGCCCGTGTTGAACCTGGCCGGGAGGACCATCCATGCCAAGGTCCGGCTGAGCTCGGGGACCCTCCCCTCGGGGGTGGGCGCCACGCTCCACGTGGGAACCGGGGCGACGTTCGCCTACGGCGCTGGCGCGTACACCACGCTCGTCCCCGGCAGCTGGACCGATCTCACGGTCGATCTCACCAAGGTCACGACCGCGATGTTCGATCCCACCGCGGTCGCGCAGATCGGCATCCAGATCTACTCGGGCGATCCGCAGCCAGACGCGGGGACCTTTCCGGGGCCCGTCGACTTCGTGATCCACATCGACTCCGTCACCGACACCCCCGCGGGGACGGTCGTGGCGGCGCCGGTGGCGTACGACTTCGACATCGCCACCGAGGGCTTCGACCTCAACCGATACGTGTCGACGACGCAGAGCAACCTCGCGGCTCCCGGCTCGGGCACGACGCCCACCGTGACGTTCGATTCCACCGACGGGAACCCGTCCCCGGGCTCCCTGAAGGTGTCGGCCACCTTCAGCGGCTTCAAGCAGTTCATCGACGTGACCGCCAACCCGAGCCCGTCCCTGAATCTCGCCGGCAAGGTCCTGCACGCCAAGGTCCGCCTCACCTCGGGGACCTTCGAGGCGGGCGCCGGAGCCACGCTGCACGCGTCCACCGGGACCGGGTTCGTCTACGGTGCGGGGCCCTACACGCCGCTCTCGTTCGGCGTCTGGACCGATCTCGTCCTCGATCTCTCGACCGTCACGACCCCGGGCTTCGACGCCACCCAGGTGGTCCAGCTCGGCGTCCAGTTCTACTCAGGGGATCCGCCGGAGGCCGGGGCGTTCGCGGGCCCGAACAGCGTGGTCTTCCACATCGACTCGATCACCGAGTGAGGACGGCCCCACCCGCGGCGCCACCCGGCGGGCGGGGCGGGCACCAGATCCGTCGGCGGGTCCGTCGGCAGGTGGGACTGGCGGTCAGGGCGCTGGCTTGCCGAGGGTCTTCGTTCCGGGACGCCACTCGACCGGGCAGCGCTCTCCCGTCTGCAGGGCCTGCACCAGGCGCAAGGCCTCGCTCACCGAGCGACCGAGCAGGTCGGCGTTGTACGAGGCGTGCTGGACCGTCCCCTGCTCGTCGATGATGAAGGTGGCGCGCTGGGCCACTCCCTCGTGCTCGACCAGGCAGTCGTAATCCCGGGCGATCTTCTTGGTGAAGTCCGCCAGGAGCGGGTGGTTGAGCTTGCCGAGGCCGGTCGAGATCCACGCCTTGTGCGCGTGCTTCGAGTCGGTCGAGCAGCCGAGGATGGCGCAGTTCAGGTCCTCGAACTCGCGGTGGCGGCGCGAGAACTCCTGGATCTCGGTGGGACAGATGAACGTGAAGTCCGCCGGGTAGAAGAACAGCACCACGAACTTGCCCCGATAGTCCGACAGGGAGAGGGTTCTGAATTCGCCGTCGCGATCGACGGCGTCGGTCGTGAAGTCAGGGGCTTTCTGGCCAACGATGCTCATCGGTTCCTCCGCAAGACAGTCCCAAAAGGTCGAGTCGAGTCGAGACCCAGGGCGCGACCCCGACGGTCGACTCGAGCGGGCCGGAGCCTAACAGCCGGACCGGCAACACTCCATGGCGCGCGCCGTCTCGAGGGGAACGTCGAGGTCCGACTGGCGAGCGAGGGGACGCTCGGGCCTGCGCCCGGGCGAACGATCTGGCAATCTGGCCGGCACACGATGACCTCCCTCGCTCTCCCCGCATCCCAGGTCTCCCCGAGCGGGTTCAGCCTGCTCGTGGTGTCGGCGTTCGCGCCCGAGCTGGCGCCGCTCCGCAGACACCTGCGCCGGGCCGACCTTCGTGGCTCGACGGGCCGAGCGGCCGCGCGGCTCGTTCCCGTCGGCATCGGTCTGGTGGAGGCCGCCCTCGGCACGGCCCGCGCCCTCGGCGATGCGCAGGGACTGGCGCCCGATGCCCTGATCTTCGTCGGAACCGCGGGGGCCTACGGTCGAGACCTGGCGCCGGGCCGCGCGCTGGTGGTGGCGGACGAGGTTCTCCTGGTGTCGACCGCGGTGGTCCGACGGCATGCGTACCTCCCCGACCGCGTGCCCACCCGGGTCCCCGCTTCGCGGCGCCTGTCGCGGAGCCTCCTCGCGGCGGCCCGGCGGGTCACCCGCCCGGACGGAGTGGTCATCGAAGGGGCGGTCGCCAACCCCCTCGCCATCACCCGGAACGCCCGCCTGGCGCACGCGCTCGCCGAGGCGACCTCGGCGCGGGCGGAGAACCTGGAGGCGTTCGCCGTGGCGCGCGCCGCCCTGGCGTGGGGCGTCCCCTTCGCCGCGGTGCTGGGGATCGCCAACCGGGTGGGCCCGGCGGCGCACACCGAGTGGCGGACGCACCAGGCGGCGGCCTCGGCCATGGCCTGCGCCGCCATCGCCGAGCTGCTCCGCACCAGCCGGGGACGCGCACGACCAGGACCGACCGCGACGATCACGGTGCCCAGTCCGCGTCGGTGACCGCGGTCGAGCCCGGACCCCCGGCCAGCAGCCCCGCCGCGCGCGCACGGGCGAACAGGGCGTTCACCCCGCGGCGGGCGTCCTCGGGCATCTCGGCGGTGTCCGCGTTCGCGTAGAGCGACAGGTAGTGATCGATCAGCCCAGGCCGCGCGAGGGCGACGTCGCCGCGATCCTCGGCGGCGAGCGCGGAGACGAGCTGCTGCCGGTGCCCCAGGGCCCACGCGATGCTCCGGCGCAGCGCGCCCGACACCGCAGCGATGCGCTCGGCGCCGAGCGCCCGGCGGATCACGTTCACCCCGAGCGGCAGCGGCAACTTGACCTCCTCCTGCCACCACACCCCGAGGTCGACCACCCGGTGCAGAGCGCGCTCCTCGTAGACCAGCCGCCCTTCGTGGATCAGCAGGGCCGCATCGATCTCGCCCCCGGCCAGCGCCTCGAAGATGCGCGCGAACGGGACGATCGGGATCACCACCGGGATCGCGCGCGGCTCGATCATCCGCAGCACCAGCCAGGCGGTGGTGGTCAGGCCCGGCACCCCCACCCGCCTCCCCGCCAGCGCGGCCGGCGTCATGGGTCGCGGCGACACCACCACCGGTCCGAACCCCCGCCCCACCGAGGCCCCGTGCGGTAGCAGCTGGTATCCACCCGCGACGAACGGATACGCCCCGGTCGAAATCGCGATCACGTCCGCCGCGCCGTCGATGGCCATCTGATTCAGCGCCGCCGTGTCCGCCCGCCGGTGGGTGAACGCCAGCCCGGGCTCGACCACCTGTCCGGTGCGCAGCGCGTGGAACATGAAGGCGTCGTCCGCGTCCACCGAATACGCGAGCGAGATCGGAGCCGGGAGCGAGGGTGACATGCCGCCTACATATACCGTGTTTGGCCGCGCCGACCAGAATGCCTCGCCCGCTCGAAATGCGCCCGTGATACAAATCGGCATGGTGGACACCTCCGCTGGCCAGGCCCCCGTCGAGCCGCCGCGCCCCGCGGCCGCCGCGCGGGCACCGTCGGCAGCTGGCTCGAGCCGGCTCGCGGTGGTGGACTGGCTGCGCGGCTTCGCGACCCTGCTCATGATCCAGACCCACCTCTTCGATGCGTGGGTGTCCCCCGCCGGCAAGACCACCGCCAGCTACCACTGGACGCGCTTCCTCGGGGGCATCCCGTCGCGCCTGTTCCTCATGCTGGTGGGCGTGTCGATGGCGCTGCGCTTCGAGTCGCTGCTGGCGAAGGGCGTGACCCGGCGCCGCGCCTACATCGCGGCCGTGCAGAGGCGCGGGCTCGAGATCCTGGGGCTCGCCTACCTGTTCAGGCTGCAGGAGTACGTGCTCGGGCACATGAGCCGCTCGATCGCCGATTTGCCGGCGTACTGGCGCGATCTGCTGCGCATCGACATCCTCAACTGCATCGGGATGTCGATGGTGCTCGTCCCGTACGTCGCGGCACCGGTGCGCGGGCGTCCGGCGTGGAGGCCGATCCTGGTGGCGGCGGCCATCGTCATCGCGCTCGGCCCGGTGGTGGGACCCGCGGTGTTCCCGAGCTGGATTCCGGTCTGGCTCTCGTCGTACGTGGGGGGACAGCGACCCCACGCCTGGTTTCCGCTGTTTCCCTGGGCCGCGTGGTCCCTGCTGGGCGTCGCCATCGGCCACGTCTGGGTGCGCGCGGGGCGCGATCCCCGTCGGGAGAAGTGGACCTTCATCGCGACCGGCGTGATCGGGATGATCCTGATCCAGACGGTTCAGCTCATCCGCAACGTCGACCCCACCATCATCCACTACCCGTCCGAGCTGGTGCAGCAGATGGGCCCCGGTTCGTTCTTCTATCGCCTCGGAATGAACGGGGTGGTGGCGCTGCTCGGGTGGACCGTCGTGCACTTCAGCGGTCGTCGCTTCTCGGCGATGCAGCTCTTCGGCCGCACCTCGCTCCTCGTGTACTGGATCCACATCGATCTGTGCTACGGGCTCATCGCGCACCGCCTCGGCCTCTTCGGTCGCCTGGGGATGCCAGCGGCCACGGTGGGCTTCGTCGGCATGGTGCTGCTGATGCTGGCCATCGCCTGGTTGAAGACCACCTGGTCGTCGTGGTCGTCTCCAGGCTCGCGTGGGCGGCGGGCCGCGGAACTTGCCGGGCCGGTGTTCCCCCGATAACGTTGAAGGCGTGACTTTCCGCTTGATTCGCCGCGTGATCCGCCTGGCCAACCGACAGCGTTGGTGGGTGGCCTGCGCCTCGATGCTGGTGGGCGCGGGCGTCCTCCCGGGCGCGCCCGGGAGCGCCGCGGCGCGTGCCGCCGCCCTCGCCCCCGCGGGAGCGAGCGCACCCGGTCATCCCGGGCGTCGGCGCACGGCGACCGCGCGGCCGAAGCGAGCGGCCGAGCATGGTCGAAGCGGGCGTCCGAACCGGGGTCGCCGGGCGAGCCGCGCCAGCCGCGCGGCGCGCGCCGCACACCCGAGCCTCCCGAACGAGCGGCGCGTCGCCTCCCTCAGGTCCGGGCTGCCGAACGTGCAGGCCCAGGGCGCGCTGGTCCTCGACGAGAACGGCCGGGAGCTCTACGCGCGCAACGCCGACGGCGAGCGTCCCATCGCCTCGATCTCCAAGCTCGCCGCCACCCTGGCGGTGATGGATCGCGGCCTCGAGCTCGAGGGGCTCTCCACCATCACGCGGGCGGACATCGAGGTGGCGCGCGGCGGGGCCCGCTCGCGGCTCTTCGAGGGCATCACCCTGTCCAACCGGGATCTCCTGCACGCGGCGCTCATGGGCTCGGACAACCGCGCCATCCCGGCGCTGGGACGCGCCGTGCGGCTGTCGCCGTCGCAACTGGCGGCCGAGATGACCGCCAAGGCCAGATCGCTCGGCCTGAAGCACACCCGCTTTCACGATCCCACCGGTCTGTCGGTGGAGAACGTGTCGACGCCGCGCGAGACCATCCTCTTGCTGCAGGCGGTGATGCGTCACCCCATCCTGGGGCCCATCACCCGGCGCGTCGAGTACCAGGCCCATCCCGTCGGACGTCCAGCCATCACCTACGTCAACACCTACCGGCCCGCGATCCGCGGCAACGTCGAGGTCCTGGGCGGAAAGACCGGCTACAACGACGACGCGCGCTACTGCCTGGTCCTGGCCGCCAAGGTCGAGGGCAAGACCTGCTTCATGTCCTTCCTGTCGAACGAGGGCAAGATGACCCGCTTCGGCGACGTGGCGCGGGTGGCCGACTGGATGGTGGCCCGCCGGCCGAAGGCACTCGCGGGAACGGCGACGGCGCCCGGGCTCGCCTCGGCCGGTCCGGTCGGCCTCGACGCCTCGAGCTCGTTCGGCCCGGTGGTGTCGGCCGGTTCCTTGCCCCCCGCGCCGGCGGACCCGGTGTCGCCAGGAAGCGAACCGACCATGCTCGAGCTCCCGCGCGAGCCCTACGAATCGGCGCCCCCGACGCCGCCGGCCGCGCCCACCGCACCGACCTCGCCCTGATGGCCGAGAGCCGAGGCCGGACCTTGACCCATGACCGCCTCGCGATCACGCCCACGGGGGCGTGCACGTGCACGGCTACGATCACGGGTTCGGCCACGATCACGGTTTTGACGTTCTGATCTATCTAAAGGAACGTGTAGATGAGGGTGACCTCCGAGAGCGTGTCGCTGCTCCTGGCAAAAGGCTGGAAGTTGGCGACATAGGTGAGCCCCATGGGCAGCGCGGGAGGTGAGATGGGCGCCGGGTTCTGGTCGTACCTCCAGGTGAATCCGACCGCCAGGCTCAGGCTCTGGAACAAGCGGGTGCTGAGGCCGGCCTTGGCCACGAGCCGGGTGTCCTTGAAGGCATCGACGCCCGGCTGGCCGGTCGACGAATCGAGCGCGCCGGTCTCCTTGTTCAGGTTGAAGAGGGCCTCGGCGCTGACGTTGATGCCGGTGTCCTTGCTCAGCGACCACAGCTCGCCCGCGAACACCCGCGCGGAGTGAATCGAGACCCCGTCGAGGGTCTTGCCGGGGACGGGCACGTAGCTCTCGTACGAGAAGTCGTACCCGAGCTCGGCGACCAACGTGTGCCGTTCGTTCTTGACGAGCTGCCGGCTGTAGCCGACCTGACCGCCGCCATACAACCGCTTGCCTGCCACCCGGTTGGCGCCGATCAGCCCCGCCCCGTAGGCCGAGTTGTTGGGCGTGAGGAACCGATCGTAGCGTCCCCGCGCCTTCCATTCGTTGGTGGAGGTGGTGGAGGTCCGGGCCAGACCATCGACCATGGTGGGATCGCCCGCGCTCGGCACTGGCGCGAAGGTGTTGTTCGAGGTGCCATACGCGGCGGTCCCGTTCAGCGAGACCTTGTTCTGTCCGGACTGGCGAGAGGCGTCGAGGGTCGCCGTGACCACCTTGCTCTGCGCGTTGCCGGTGGTGAGCATGCCGCCCGCCTTGGCTTGCACCTTCCAGTCCACGGGCTTCTCGGGGGGCTTTTCAAACCCAAAGCTCGGATCGGAGACCCCTTGGGCCCGGGCCACCGGCACGCCACACACGCTCGCCCCGACGGCACCGGCCGCCGCGACCACGAGGACACCAACGCACGACTTCGACATACGATTCGGACCTCCAGCCAATTGAGGGCCGCGAGGGTATCACGCCGCACGGCGTGCACGAAACATCGCCGAAATCCTCCGACGCCCGGATCCCGAAGCTCGATCGCCGGACCGGATTCGGACGAGCTCACGGGGCGTCACCGACCGGACGGTCAACGTTGCCGTCGCTGCCGCACCCGGATTGGTTCGTCCTGATAGGATTCTCCCGCCTTCAGCGGCTTCGCGGGTTCGACGGTGAGCGCTCAGTTGCCGCGCGGCCGGCGGCGTCGGCGTGCCCACCATGCCGCGGCGATGCCGGCCAGCGCCGAGGCCCAGCCCGCGCGGCCGCCCTGCACGTCGCAGCCGCAGGCCTTGGCGGTCGGGGCGACCCCGCTCGGCACCTCGCCGGGCTGGAGCGGCCCCCCCGTGCCGGGCCCTCCCGGCGCGCCGCCGAGCCCGCCGAGAAAGCCCCCCGTCCCGGAGGCGCCCGCGTCCCGCACCAGGAGCGGGGACCCGCCGGTTCCGACCGGCGCCGGGAGATCCTGGCAGCCCACCCCGCCCGGCTTGCACTCCTGGTTGACCGGGCACCTGGCGCCGTCGCAGGGATCCTGGCACTTGCCGGCCACGCACACCTTGCCCGCACCACAGGTCTGGCTCTCGCAGCCGGAGTCCACGCAGTGGCCGGTGGCCATGGCGCACACCGAGCCCGCCGCGCAGTCCCGGCACCCGCAGCTGGGCAGGCAGGCGCCGTTCTCGCACACCTGGCCCGCGCCGCAGGTCACCCCGGCGCAGGGATCCACGCAGCGCCCCACCCGACACACCTGGCCGGTCGGGCACACCACCCCGTCGCAGCCGCCGACGCACAATCCGCGATTGCAGATTTGCCCGGCCGGACAGGTCACCGCGAGGCAGCTCGGATCCTTGCACAGCCCCTGGTCACAGGTGAACCCGGGCAGGCAGGGGAACTCGCCGCCGTTGCACATGTTCACGCACACCCCCTTGTCGCAGATCTGGCCGGACCCGGTGCACGGATTGCCCTCGTCGACCATCCCGTCGCAGTTGTTGTCGAGCCCGTCGCACACCTCGTCCTTGGGCAGGTTGTCGGGCTTGCACACGAAGGCCTGGCCCCCGGCCGAGCACTGGGTGGTCCCGGAGGCGCAGAGGCCCGGCATCCCGGTGTCGCAGATCTTGCCGCCGCCGTCGCAGGACACGCCGACGATCTTGTAGACGAAGTCGTTGAAGTCGCCGTCGTTCCCGTTGTTGAAGCCCTTCCAGCTCATGGGCGTGAGGGGCAGATCCTCGAACCCGATGTAGTAGGCGCTCGGATTGACGGTGGACTGCCAGACCAGGGTGGTGATCCACGGCACCCCGGTGGTCATCTGCCGGGTGTTGAGCTCGGCCTGGGAATACTTGGTCTGCGAGCACTGGCTGGTCGCATCCCCGATGATGGCGAACCCGATGAGCCCGCCCTTGTAGTTGGGATTCGTGCGGATGTTGTCCGCGGTGAAGGTCTGCGGGATCCAGCTGTGCTGCGGCGCCTGGGTGGTCATCTGCGTCGCCAGGGGGCAAAAGTCGCCGTCCGCGCACATCAGCCCCTGCGGTGGGGGCGCGCGGGGGTCGGGCGGCACGAGCTGGTAGATCTGGTTGGCGGGAGGCGGGGTGGTGCTGCCGGGGGTGACGTTGTACCAACCGAAGGCCAGCTTGCAGGCCCCCCCGCGCAGCACGAGCTCGCCGGTGAACCCGCACTGCGGAGAGAAGGTCCCGGGGGTGGTGTAGGCGTCCTTCACCGGGTCGATCATCTCCATCTGATACTTGAAGAGCCCCGCGAGAGTCACGGCGTCCGCGGGAAAGCCACGGCTCGTGACCACCCCGATCTCGGCCGCGCCGGTTGGTTGCGGCATGGCCTCGCCGGTCGGCTGGTTCACCATGGCCGAGGCGGGGGGCGAAAGGCCGAGCGCGGTGAGCGCCGCCAGGACCATCGGAACACGAACGAGGGGGCCGTTGTGCATCCCCGCATTATTGCCTGTTCCCCCGCGCGATGGTTCCGGTTTTCGGTGCGCCGATGTGGCTCCCCCACCGCCGCTGTGCGACCGCGCCGCGCGGCGGGCGTCGTGGGCCGCGCGTCCCCTCAGTCATGATTAGACAGATAAATATTGTACTAAAGAACACCAAGTTATTTCCCGATGACAGGTCTCGTGATGCTCTTCAGGGTCCCCACCAAGGTCCTCCTCGCTGCCAGCCTGGTGCTTTCGATGGCGGCCGTCTCGCCTGCACCCGCCCGCGCTGCCTCGGCAGCGGACTCGATCCGCAGCGCCGCCGCTCCCCGGCCCGAGGCCCCCGCCTCGGAGGTTGCCCGCACGGCCACCTCCACCAGCCCTCCAGCCGAGCTCCCGCTCCTCGGCGCCATGCTGGGGGCAGGCCTCCCGGACGGAGCGACCGCCTCGCTGGTGGTCCGTCCGGTCGCGTGGGCCCACGTCGAGGTGGGCGGCGGTTACAACCTCATCAGCAAGGGCGTCCGCGCGGGCGTCTCGGTCATCCCCTTCGGGGTCGGCCCCTCCGCCACGCTCGAGGCCGGCCGCTTCTTCGACGGGGACGCCAACGGTCTCGTGCGCCAGTTCGCTGGCGCCAGCTTCGGAGAGAGCGCCGTCCTCCAGCGCGTCGGATACGACTTCGCCAACGCCCACCTCGGGCTCGATTTCGGAACGCGACGGGTGACGTTCTTCATCCACGGCGGGATGAGCTACATCCGCGCCAACGTCCACAACGTGAGCGAGCAGCTGGCCGGCAGCAGCGGCAGCACCTCGCAGACCACCGTCACGTTCAACCAGGACCCGCAGGTCCGGCTGTTCACGCCTTCGGGAAAACTGGGCTTCATCTTCTACATCTGGTGAATCACATGCGCCGCACATCGATTGCCCTCGCCTCGCTCTGGTCCGCCCTGCCCCTGACCTTCACCCTGGCCCTCGCGGCCGGTTCGCTCTGCGCATCGACGCTCGCGGGGTGCGCGCTGTCCGCCGAGGCCAGCGCGCCCGACATCGAGGTCACGGAGCACGACATCGCCGTGGCAGGCATCCCGATGGCCGGACGCCTGGGCGAGATCGCCACGCAGATGTCCTTCATGCAGAACCTGCCGTCGATCGATCTTCCGAGCAGCGTGGACACGACCGTCAAGGCGGTCGCGGTGACCTTGACCGCCAAGCAGGGCGTCACGGATCTTTCATTCCTGCACAGCCTGCGGGTGGTCATGTCGCCGACCAGCGGCACCGCGACGCCGGTCGAGCTCATCAACTATCAGAAGGCCGACGGCGCCACGGTGGGGAGCGTGCTCGTGATGCCGAGCCAGAACCCCGCGAACATCCTCGAGCAGTGGAACGCCAAGACCGCCCAGTTCACCGTGGCGGTCTCCGGGATCCTCCCCGAGCAGAGCTGGATGGTCGACCTTTCGGTGCACTTCGTGGGGGACTTCTCGTACCACCTGTGATCACGCGCGGGTGAGGGGCCTGGTCCCTTCGTCGCCGCGACCGCCGCCGTCTCTTGTCTTCGGTCTTTCGTGTTTGTCATCGCCGGCCGTCACGCCGGGGCAGTTCCGTCTGCGTGGGAAAGGGGGCTCCCGCAGCGGATCGGCGTGACGGTCGGCCGCCCTGCGTCCAAGGGCCAGGCCCCCCCGAACACGAACTCGAACTCGAACGAGGGCCTCTCCTCAGGTCCCCGGGGGCAACACGATCTGGAGACCGTTGACCGGTGCGCGCGTGATGAGGCCGGTGCCGGGGGTCGCGAGAATGGTGAATGCCGTGCCGGACACCCGCGCGAACTGCACGTAGTTGCCAAACCCTCCGTTGGTGGCCTTCATGTAGACCGGGAGATCGGCGGCGGTGGCGGGCGAAGGCGAACGCTGCGACAGCCCAAGCTGGATGGACGGGATCGCGTAGGTCGAGGTGCGATCGTTCCCCGCCATCGCGATCGAGCCCATCGCGTAGAGGTACATGTCGAACCGCGCGGCGCTGGCGGCGTCCGGCACCCCCTGGATCTGGATCATGGCGGGTGCGCCGATCGGGTCGAGGTAGCCGTTGAACATGCGGGCGTCTCCCGGCCGGTCGACGGTCCAGAGCGAGAACACCCCGCCCCCCTGCGAGGTCCACTTGACGACGAGGCCCGGCACCACGGCTCCGAACTGGTCCACCAGGGTGCTGAGGGTCCCGGTCGCCCCCGGGGCGCTGTTCCAGTTCGCGGCGGGCTTGATGCCGGCCACCTCGGTCGGCCCCATCGGGACGGGCGCCGCTCCGACGAAGTCGATGCTGATGATCCTCGGCGGGGGTGCGCCACCCGCCGCGGAGCCCGCGGCACCGGGATTCCCGGCCATCGCCAGGTTGCCTCCCGCCCCAGCACCGGATCCACCGACGCCGGTCCCGCCGGTGGCCAGCGCCGCGACTCCTCCGCTCCCCGGGTTCCCTCCAGTTCCAAGGGCGCCTCCCGCGCCCGGCAGACCACCGGTTCCCCCGACGGGTGCGCCACCGCTCCCACCGGCCACGCTCCCCGTCCCGCCGGATGCCGTGCCCCCGGTGCCGAGCAGCCTGCCGCCGCCGGTGCCGGTGTCGATCCCCGCGCCCGTACCGCCCGACCCATCGGCCGTCATCATCCTTCCAGCTCCTCCGCCGAGAGCTCCACCGCTCTCGCCGCCGGCTCCGAGGCGCCCGTACCCCTCGCCGCCACAGGAGAGCTGGGGCGCGAGCACCGCGACCACCAGCGCGACCAACCCGGCCGGGCTACACCAGGAACGGGTCGCCATCGCGCCCGGCCCGGTCTGTAGGGAAAACACCCCCATTTTTATCAAGAGCTGGCAGGCAGGCCAAGCGGAACCCGTTCTTCCGCATACATCTGCACCGCAATGCAGTGCACGCGCCGCGCAATCTGCCCGGAGGCCGCGGGCCGCGGTTCTATCCTGGCGGGTCGGAGACCCGGGCCCGGGCGACCGGGAACAGGACCAGGGCGGCGGGCAGCTCACCGTAGGCCACGACCGCGACCCCGGGCAACGGCCCCTCGATCAGCTGGTGGAGGTGGCGACGCAATTCCCCGTGGGTGAGCAGGACCGGGGCGGGCGCGGCCGGGGGCGGCGCGCCGACCGCCGGCAAGGCCTCGGGCATGGCCGCTTGGGTGGCCGCTCGCAAGGCCGCGCCGATGCCCGCCACGACATCCTCCGCGAGGCTCGGATCGAGGGCCAGCTGCCGGACGCGACCGACCTGCCGGATCCCGTCGCGCAGAGCATCCTCGATCCGCGCCTCGAGCTCCACGACCGGCAAGCGTCCCTCCCCGTCGAGGTGCGGCGCCACCAGAGCTGCCCCGAGCCCGGAGCGGACGTGCTCCACCACGGCCGCCGGATCGACCGGCGCGGGGCTCTCGAGCGTGGCCAGGCTCTCCAGGATCTCGAGCCCCGCTCCGAGAGAGACCCCGTCTCGGACCAGGCCCCGCAACACCTGGTTGAGCCGTCCGAGCGACAGCACCCTCGGGACGACCTCGCGGACCAGGGCCGGGTGGGTCCGGCGCCAGCGCTCGATCCACGCGGCGCTGTCGTCGACGCTCACGAGCTGCCAGGCGTGACCGGCGAGGAGATTGGTCGCCGCCTCCACCCAGGCCGAGGGTCCATCGGGGGCCGGCACGACGCCGCGAACGGTCCCATCGATCTTCAGGGCCATCGTCCCGGTGGATCCAGCTCCGATCCGCGCAGCGCCTTCGATTCGGGGGCGCGTCGGCGCCGGGGGAAGGTCGAGCCGCGGGATGGACAGACCGACACGGCGGGACAGGGAGGCCAGGAGCGCCGCCGCGCGCGGCTCCCTCGGCTCGCCGGAGGCCACCCCCCCTTGCGCCGTGGTGGCGCCACCGCCGTCGCCGCCCGTACCATCACCACCCGGGTGGCCGTCACCGTCCCCGTCGCCGTCCCTGCTCGGGGCGGCCGCGAGGGGCCCGCCCACCACCGCGAGCGACCGGGAGACCTGGTAGAGGATCGGCTCCGCCCGGACCTCACGGGCGTCCGCGCGGCGACCGCGCAGCACGCGCGCCTGCCGCACCGCGAGCCCCGTGCTCGCCAGCCCGAGCAAGGCGAAGGGCCAGGTCGGCAGCCCTGGCACCAGCGCCAGGGCCAGCAACAGCCCGCCCGCGACGGCGATGGCCTTCGGCTGCTGGCCGAGCTGGCGCAGCAGCTCGGTTCCGAAGCCGGCGGGATGGCCACCGCCCTCCGAGCGGCCGTCCCGCAACGTGGATGTCGTGGCGGTCCGCGTGACGACGATCCCGGCCGCCACGGAGATCACCAGCGCGGGCACCTCGGCGACGAGGCCCCCGCCGATGGTGAGCACCGCGTAGGTGCGCAAGGCGTCCTCGAGGGACATCCCCCGCTGCCCGAGCCCGACCGCCAGCCCGCCGACGATGTTGACCGCCACGATCACCAGGCCGGCCACGGCGTCCCCACGCACGAACTTGATGGCCCCGTCCATCGCCCCGAAGAAGTGGGCCTCCCGATCGAGCTCGGCGCGCCGGTGGCGGGCGCCCTCGAGGTCGATGCTGCCCGCGCGCAGATCCGCGTCGATGGCCATCTGCTTTCCCGGCATCCCGTCGAGCGTGAACCGGGCCGCCACCTCGGCCACCCGTTCGGCCCCCTTGGTGATGACCACGTATTGCACGAGGGTCAGGATCAGGAACACCACCGCGCCCACCACCAGGTTGCCGCCCACCACCAGGCGGCCGAAGGCGTGGATCACCGCGCCCGCGTTCCCGTGCAGCAGCACCAGGCGGGTGGCCGAGATCTCGAGGCCCAGGCGAAACAGCGTGGTCAGCAGCAACAGGGTCGGGAAGGCCGAGAGATCGAACGTCGCCCGCACCTGCAGGGCCAGCGCCAGCATCAGCACCGCCAGGGACAGGCTGCTCGAGAGCAACACATCGAGGACCGACGGGGGCAGCGGGACGACCATGCTCGCGACCACGCCCACGATCGCGGCCGCCACCAGCGGCTCGGCGCTGCGCTCGAGGAACGAACCGGGGCGCGGCCGCCCCGGGCCGTCGACGTCGCCCGACGCCCGCCTGGCGCGGGAGCGCAGCCCTGCCCACCCGCCCCGCTCGCGGCCCCACGCCCCCCCCGCCATCTGGCTAGTGCTCCTCCCTCGAAATAGCCGCAATGCTCCGCGGTCGAGGCGAAGTCCCCGCGAGGCGCGACGACGACCAACACTCCTTGGTATTGCGAGGAGGAGCAACGAAGTGGGGGCGAAGCCTGGGCGGCGCAACGTTGTCGCCGTTTCGCGGCAGGAGCACTAGGCCATCCAGCGGGGCAGGCGCGCGCGCATCGCATGGTCGACGCCGAGCACCCGCCCCGGCGGAGCGAACACGAACGTCAACAGGATGGCGGCGATCACCAGCGCGTTCCCGGGCGGCGTCAGCGCCTGTCCCGAGGCGGCCGCGATCGATCCGAGCAGCAACACCCCGAGGAACGAGGCCAGGCGGGTGACGAACCCGAGCCCGAGGCACAGCCCCACGAACAGCTCTCCGGTGGTGATGAGGCTGCTGAAGATCTTCGGATGGGTGTGCGCGCTCCGCAGCACCGGCAAGAAGAAGGGATAGGCACGGTTCGCGTCGAGCCAGGTCTGGGTGGTCTTGAGCAAGGCGTCCCCGTGCAGCCAGCCCCCCATGAATTTCTGGTAACCCTCGAGTAGCAGGATTGCCGCGACCAGGAACCGCAGCGGCAACAGCAACGCGAGCGAGATGCGCTCGTTCATGGGTCGAGCTTAGTACAGTCCTGTCATTTCGTACCCATCCCCCGTCCTATCCCGTCCTCGTTCCCCGTCGCGTCCGGTCGTCGTCCGACCGGCCCCAATAATGGTAAGTTGCCCGCGTGTCAGACAGCGTGACCACCGTGACCACCGTGCGCCCGACCAGCCCCGCCGCCGAGGAGATCCTCGGTCGTTACTTCCCGGTGCTCGACCACGGCTTCGTCTCCCTCATCGACTACATGGGCACCGACGATTGCATCGAGCGGGCCGCGCGCGTCAGCTATGGCTACGGGACGCGCAAGCAGAGCCAGACGCGCGGATTGCTGCGGTACCTGCGCCGGCACAAGCACACCACGCCGAGCGAGATGGTCGAGCTGAAGTTCCACTGCTGCATGCCCATCTTCATCGCCCGCCAGTGGATCCGGCATCGCACCGCCAACGTGAACGAGTACAGCGGGCGCTACAGCCTGATCCCCATGCTGTTCTACACGCCACCGCCCGAGCAGCTCCAGACCCAGAGCCGCCGCAACAACCAGGGTCGCAGCGGTGACTCGGTCGCGGACGCGGTCTCGGCCGAGGCCTCCCGCCGATGGCGCGCCGATCGGGCGCAGGCCGCGGCCACCTACGAGTGGCTGACCGGCGAAGGGGTCGCGCGCGAGCTGGCCCGCATCGATCTGCCGCTCTCCACGTACACCCAGTGGTACTGGAAGATCGACCTGCACAACCTGCTGCACTTCCTCACCCTGCGGGTGGATCCCCACGCCCAGTGGGAGATCCAGGAGTTCGGCCGGGTGATGGCCGGGATGCTGGCCAGGGTGGCCCCGCTCTCCTACGAGGCCTGGATCGACTACGACGTCTGCGGCACCCACCTGTCGCGGATGGAGCTCGACGTCCTGCGGACCCTGGTCACCCCACACCCCGCCACCGCCACCGCCACCGTCACCCCCACCGCCGCCGCAGCCGGGACCGCGGTCACCGGAACCGCGGCTCCCGGGGCCGGGATCCCCGCGGGGCTCCGCGCCACCGGCGGCGCGCTCGATCGCGCGGCCTTGCTCGCACACGGGCTCTCCTCCCGTGAGGCCGACGAGCTCCTCGACAAGCTGGGGCCGAAGCCAGTGCCGAGCTTCACGCTCGACCTCGCGGCGGCCAGATCGGCGGAGTTCTTCGCCGAGCGCTTCGCCGCCGCCGTGCCCCGCGCCGAGCTCCCCGACCCAGGGTAGAGGGTAGGAGGCACCCGCGCTCGCCGCGCGCGGGGCGCCACGACGCGCACCGCCGGGATTTCGAGCCGCCCTCGGGAAGGCTCTCAATCTCGCCGATTTACCCGCCGATGGTCGCGGTGAGCCCATCCATGCACGCAGCGCCCCGGAGACCCACGTCCCCGCCCCCGTTGTCGCTCCCCGCGCGAGCGGCCAGCCGACGGAGGGCACGTACCGCGCTGCTCCGCCGGCTGACCGTGATCGCCGTCGGGGCATGGGCAGGGGCAGGGGCAGGAACAGGAGGACGCCCGGCCAGCGCCGCAGAGCCGAAGCCCGTCGCCAGGTCGACCGCGGAGCTCACGGCCCAGCAGCACTTCAAGGAGGGGGAGCAGCGCTACGGGGCGCGCCAGTTCCAGGCCGCCCTCGACGAGTACCAGGCTGGTTTCACCATCCTGCCCCTCCCCGGGTTCCTCGTGAACATCGGGCAGTGCTATCGACGCATGGGGGACTTGCCCCACGCCCGCTCGACCTTCCAGCGCTTCGTTCTGGCGGCGCCGGACTCTCCCCTCGTCCCCGAGGTCCGGGAGCTCATCTCCGAGATCGATCGGCAGCAGCGGAGCGCCTACCTCGACACGCCGGAGGTCCTCCCGCTGTCCTACGGCAGCTCCGAATCGGAGGAGTCGGGGCGCCCGACCCACGCCCCGGGGCCGATCGTCTCTGCCGAAGCGCTGAGGGCGTCCCCGCCCGCCCCGGCGGCATCCACCGGCGCCCTCATCGACATGCAGGTCGAGCCCGGCCCGGACGCCGATTCCCGCTCGGGCGATTCGGCCAGAGCGTCGGTGCACGGGTCGGAGGACGAGCGGTCGTCGTCCTCCTCCACCTCCGCCTGGTCGGAGCACCGCTGGTGGCTCTGGGGGGGCCTCGCCGCCGCCGTCATCGGAGGCAGCGTGACCGCGTACCTGGCGCTGTCCGCACCGAACACCGTCGTGCTTCACGACGGGACCCTGGGCTCGCTCCGGCGGTGAGGCGCGCGCTCGACATGCGGCTTCGCACACCCCGAGCACGTCCCTGGGGCGCCGCCAGACGCGTGGTCGCGCGGCTGAACCGTGAGGCCCGCATCTCGACCCTCGCGGCCATCGTGGCCACCATGGCCGCCACCCTCGCGGTCCTGACGTTGGTGGGCTGTCGCCAGGCGAACGAGATCCCCGAGGAGGGCGCGGTCATGCTGCGCATCGACGCCGCGCCGACCGGGCCGCGTCCGACCGAGCTCCGGGTCTGGGCCTACGCGGACGAGGGCGTGATCTTCGACGGCACCCGCTTCCCCGCGCAAGGCAACCTGCCCGCCACCGTGGGCAGCATCCTCGGCAGCATCCTGGTCAGCCCGGGCAATGTCTCGGGGAACCTCCGGATCTACGTGAGGGGCCTCGAAAACGCGCTCACGGTCGCGACCGGGATCGTGGTGCTGCCACCGGCGACGCGCAACCGGACCACGGTGGACGTGTTCCTCGACCACCTGTCCCTGCACGACGTCGACAGCGATGGCGACGGCGTGCCCGACGAGATCGACGACTGCCCGACCATCAGCAACCCGGAGCAGCTCGGCTGCCCCCAGGGAGCCGGAGCCGACGCGGGGACCGGCGGGACCACCACCCCGCTCGACGCCTCGGGCGCGGGAGGTACCGGGGGCGGCACCGGCGCGGCAGTCGGCAGCGGCGGTGGCGGTGGGTTGGCGCCGGGCGGCACGGGCGGCGGCCCCCGCGACGCTGGCGTGGCCGGCAGCGGGGGCTCGGGGGGCAGCCAGGTCGTGGATGCGGGCGCGGGTCACGCCGATCGCCCCGCCCCGGTCGACGCCCAGGCGGGCGATGCCAGCTCCGAGCCGGCGGATGCCTCCGCGCGGGCCGACGCCGAGCCCGTGGACGCCGCGGGGCCGGGCAGCCCCACCGACGCTGGCGCCGGCCAACCCGACGTGATCATCCCCTTCGGCAAGGGCCTCGGGTCTGCGTGTCAGACCAACCTCGAATGTCGATCGTTCTTCTGCGCGGACGGGGTCTGCTGCAATGCCGCCTGTGACCAGCCCTGCCGAGCGTGCGTCTTCGGGTTCTGCCTGGCCATCTCCCGCGCCCCCGACCCCCCGCAGTGCTCCGGCACCATGACCTGCAACCAGGCCGCCATGTGCGTCCCGGGCCCCTAGCCTTCCCCTGGCCTTGGCCGGCGCCGGCGCCGGCTCCGTCGCCGTCCTCGTCGCCCGACGGACGCGACTCGGAGCGAGAACGAGAACGAGAACGAGCCGGCGACGAGGACGAGGACGAGGACGGGAGATGGGCCCGGGGGACTGGGTATCGGGCCTGAAGGGACGTCAGGCCCGGGGGTGGAAGCGGTCGTAGACCTTGCGGAGGTGGGTGCGGCCGAGGTGGGTGTAGATCTCGGTGGTGCCGATGTCGGCGTGTCCGAGCATGGTCTGCACCGAGCGCAGGTCGGCGCCGCGCTCGACGAGGTGCGTGGCGAACGAGTGCCGCAGCTTGTGGGGCGAGAGCCGCTTGCGAATCCCGGCGACCACCGCGTATTCCCCCAGCAGCTTCCAGAATCCCTGGCGGGTCATGCCGCGCCCGCGGTTGGTGAGGAACAAGGTCTCGACCGCGCTCCCCCTGGCGAAGGTGGCCCGGGCCTGCTCCAGGTAGGCGCGGATCCCGGCCACCGCCACCTCGCCGAGGGGGACCAGGCGCTCCTTGCGACCCTTGCCGGTCGCCATCAGGTAGCCCGCGTCGAAGTTGATGTCGCGCAGGCGCAGGCGCACGAGCTCGGAGACCCGCAGGCCCGCGGCGTACAGCGTCTCCAGCATGGCGGCGTCGCGCAGCCCGCGCGGCAGGCGGCGATCCGGTGCGGCCAGCAGGCGATCCACCTCCTCGATGGTCAGGAACGAGGGGAGCTTGCGACCGAAGCGTGGAATGTCGATATCCTCGGTGGGATCGACGTCGATCAGGCGTTCGGCCTTGAGGAAACGAAACCATTGGCGGAGCGCCACCATGGCCCGCGCCTGAGAGCGGGCCGAGCGCTTCTTCCCCTCGAGCTGCCCGAGGTGGTCGAGGATCTCGAGGGTCCGCACCTCCCCGATCCGGCGCGCCCGCCGCCCCGAACGCTCGCCGACGAACCGACAGAAGGCGGCGAGATCGGTCCCGTAGGCCGCGAGGGTGGCGGACGCGAGCTGGCGCTCCACCTTCAGGTGGTCGAGAAACTGCTGCAGCGCCAGATCCAGCGACAGTTCCGCCATCGGCTCCCTCCCTCGACTCTCGCCGATTCATGCCGAACCGCAAGTTCGTCGTTCGATGTGCGCCGGCCCAGGTTGCGCCCACGGACGATTCGTCGCCCCCGCGGGGCGATCAGCGGCGGAGCTGCAGCTCGTTGACCGCCCGATCGAGGAGGCCGTTGACGAACGCTCCCCCCTCGCTGGAGCCGAAGCGCTTGGCGAGCTCGATGGCCTCGTTCAGGATCACGTTGGTGGGGGCGGTGGGCCTTCCGCCCGAGAACTTGAGCTCGAAGAGGGCCAGGCGGATCACGTTGCGGTCGACCGAGGCCATGCGCTCGAGGCGCCACTTCTTCGACAGCTCCTGCACGAGCCCGTCGATCTCGGCGCGCTGACCGCTCACCCCGGCCACCAGATCCTCCACCAGCTGCCGATCGAAGGGGACCCCCTTGGACGGCACCGGATCGAAGGGATCGTCGGGATCCGCGTCGGGATCGGCCTCGGCCGCCAGGTGATCGAAGTACAGGCGCAGGGCGGCGTCCGCGCCGAGCTCGGGATTGAAGTCCATCTGAATCAGCACCTGCAGCGCGATCTCTCGTGCGCGCCGCCGGGGACCTACCGTCTGCATGTCAGCCGCGTCCCGTCGTCACCGCGCCGGAGCCGAGGGTCGCGTACAGGTCGGCCATCTCGATGGCGACCAGCGCGGCGTCGGCGCCGCGATTGCCGGCTTTGGCGCCCGAGCGCTCGATGGCCTGCTCGATGGTCTCGCAGGCGAGGACCCCGCAGGCCACCGGGACCTTGCCCTCGGCCGCGACCCGCGCGATCCCCGAGACGGCCTCCCCCACCACCAGATCGAAGTGTGGGGTCCCGCCGCGGATCACCACGCCGAGGCAGATGACGGCGTCGAAGCGTCCGAGATCCACCACCTTGCGCAGGAGCCCCGGGATCTCGAGGGCGCCCGGGCAGCGAAAGATCTCCACGTCGCCTTCGGGTGAGCCGCCGGTGCGGCGGATGGCGTCGAGCGCGCCCTCGATCAGCTTGTCGCCGATGAATTCATTGAAGCGCGAGGCGATGATGGCGAACTTCCGTCCGCCCGCGCGCAGGAGGCCATCGTGAACCTTGGTCGTCATGTCATTGGCTCTGGTGAGAGGCGAGGGGCTACACTAGGCGCCCTGTTCCCGCAGAGGTAGCACTTTCCCGGGGGCGCGGATAGGGAGACACTCGACGATGTCGAGGCCGTACCCACTCGCCCCCACCACCCGACGCGGGTTGTTGGTGAGCAGACGGATCTGCCCGCAGCCGAGGCGGCCGAGCACCTGCGCGCCGAGCCCGAAGTCCCGCAGGCGCGAGTCCCCGCGGAGCGCGGCCAGGGGGCCCGAGGTGGTGGAGGTGGTCTCGAGGGCGCGCGCGACCAGCCCGCCCGCCGGCCCGGCGGGCCCGGCCACGCCCCCCGCGCCACTCGCGCTTGCCTCGAGGCCCCAGTCCCCAGCCAGCGACGCTCGCCCCTTCGGCAGGACGTACAGCATCACGCCCAGCCCGGCTTCCTCGATCAGCCGGAGGCACAAGGTGGCCGGCGCGGCGGCCGGATCGGCGAACACGCCGAAGACGTCGCGCATCACGTCGGCGGTCTGCACCCGCACCAGCGTCGGTCGGTCGGGGCGCGGTTGCCCGAGCACCAGCGCCAGGTACTCGGTGTCGTCGACGTCCGCGGTGTACACATACGCGCGAAACTCCCGCGACAGACCGGCCAGGGTGGGCGTGACCAACCGCTCGGAGACCCGGTGCACCAGCATCTCCTGGGACAGGCGGTACTCGATCAGATCGGCGATCTTGAGGATCGGCAGGCGGTGCTCGGCGGCGAAGGTCTCGAGATCGGGCATGCGCGCCATCTCGCCGTCGTCGCGCATGATCTCGCAGATCACCGCCGCCGGCTCGCGGCCCGCGAGGCGCGCCAGATCGACCGAGCCTTCGGTGTGCCCGGAGCGCACCAGCACCCCACCGCGGCGTGCCCGCAATGGAAAGATGTGACCTGGGGTGACCAGATCCTCGGCGGTCGCCCCGGGCGAGACCGCCGCCCGCACCGTCTCGCAGCGCTCGCGCGCGGAGATGCCGGTGGTCATCCCGCGCCGCGCATCGATGCTGACCGTGAAGGCCGTCGAGCGCGGCGACCGGTTGTCGCTGCTCATCATGGGCAAGGCGAGCCGCGCGACCCGGTCCTCGGTCAGCGACAGGCAGATGAGGCCGCGCCCGTACCGGGCCATGAAATTGATGGCCTCCGGCGTGACCAGGTCGGCGGCCATGGCCAGATCGCCCTCGTTCTCCCGATCCTCGTCGTCGACCAGGATCACCATGCGCCCGGCCTGAAACTCGGCGATGGCGTGCTTGACCGCGGAGAGGTGCGCGGCGGCGTCGGCGAGGGCGGTCGGGCTTCCAGGCAGGGTTCCAGAGATGTTCGGCATGTTCGTGGCTCTCTTCTTCTTCTTGACTGGCTCGGCTTGCCCGCTGGTTGCGTCGGGGGTTCTCGTTGGCAAACGCCTCGGCCAGGCCGGCGCGCCGTCAGGCGATCTCGTCGGCCACCCGCGCGCCCGCGTAGAGCCGAACCCACCGCTCGACGTGCTTCGCGATGGGATCCACCTCGAGGTTCACCGCATCTCCCACCCGATGCCGCGCCAGGGTCGTCACCGCGACCGTGTGGGGGATGAGCGTGACGCCGAAGAGCCCGTCCCCCTCGACGGTGTTCACGGTCAGGCTCACCCCGTCCACCGCGATCGAACCTTTCGGGACCACGTAGCGGTGCAGTGCCGGCGGCATCGCGATCGCCAGATCGCACGCGTCGCCTCGAAACCCGATCCGCGCCACGTGTCCCTGGCCGTCGACATGCCCCGAGACCATGTGCCCACCGAGGGGCGCGCCGGCCGAGAGGGGCCGCTCGAGGTGCACGCGGCGTCCCGGCGCGCACGCGGCGAGCGTGGTCAGCGCCAGCGTCTCCGGTCCGAGGTCGGCCGCGAACCGGCCCGGCGCCCGCTCCACGACCGTCAGGCAGACGCCGTCCACGGCGATGCTGGCCCCGAGGGGCAGCTCCTCGACCGGCAGGGCCGTCTCCACGACCAGGCGGCGGGTGTGAACACCCGCGCCACACTCGGCCACCGTGCCGAGGTCCTCGACGATTCCCGTGAACATGGAGCGCGAAGTATATCAGGCGCGCGCGGATCGCACGTCCGCGCGGACTTCAGGCGCTTTCAGGCGCTTTCAGGCTCTCTCTGTCCCGTTCAGCCCCGGGCCGACCCGCCGCGCGGTCAGCGCAGGACGTCGGCACGCACGCACAGGTCGTCCCCGAAGCGCTGAACCTCGAGAGGCCCGAGCCGGAGCGCCGACGCCACCCCGCGGCCCTGACCGCGCGCGATGGGCACCCCCCCGCCGAGCAGCAGCGGCGCCTGGAAGACCGCCACGCCGTCCACCAGCCCGGCCGAGATGAAGGCGGCGTGAACGTCGGCGCCCCCCTCCACCAGCACGGACTGGATGCCGCGGGTCGCGAGCTCCTGCAGCACCTCCGTCAGGTGCACGCGACTGCCTTGCCCGGGCATCCGGACGACCTCCGCCCCGGCCGCTTCGAGGGCGCTCGCCTTCTGGCGGGGCGCCATGGCCGACGAGAACACCAGCGTCTGCGCCGAGGCCGACGCCGATCCGAGGAGCCGGGCGGTCGGCGAGATGCGCAGGCGCCCGTCGAGCACCACGCGGAGCGGCTGGCGCACCGGGAGCCTGGCCTCCACGTGCACCTTGCCGGCCTTGCCTCGGGCGCGGCGCGCCTCCGGGCTCCCGGCCGCCGGGAACAGGCTCCCGGGATCCGGCAAGCGCACGGTCAGCAACGGATCGTCGGCCAGCACGGTTCCGGCCCCGACCAGGATCGCGTCGTGCTCGGCGCGCAGCACGTGGGCCGCGCGCCGCGCTTCCTCCCCCGTCAACCAGATGGGTCCAGGGGCGGTCGCGCGGGTGGTGGGCATCGACCAGTCGGCGATGAAGCCGTCGAGCGTGGCCGCCACCTTCAGCGTCACCCAGGGACGGCCGTGCTCGACCCAGGTGAGGAACGACCGGTTCTGGGCCTGCGCCTCCGCCCCACGGCAACCCACGTCGACCCGGATCCCGGCGCGGCGCAGGCGGGCGATTCCCTGGCCGTTCACCAGCGGGTTCGGGTCCTGCAGGCCCACCACCACCCGCTCGACCCCGGAGGCGATCAGGGCATCGGTACACGGGGGGGTTCGGCCGGTGTGGCAGCACGGCTCGAGCGTCACGTACAGGGTGGCGCCCCGCGCGATCCCGCGCGGGGGATCGCCGCCCGCCCAGCCCCCCCCGGGGTGGCTGGCCGACTGGATGGCGGCCAGGGCCTCGCGCTCGGCGTGCGGGAGACCGGCGCGCTGGTGGTATCCCTCCGCCAGCAGGCGTCCGTTGCGCACCAGCACCGCCCCCACCATCGGGTTTGGCCGCGTGGTGCCCCGGCCCCTCAGCGCGAGGGCGAGCGCGCGGTCCATCCACTTGTGATCGGCGGTCGAGAAATTCGGCCCCTCGACCGGCGGTCTGGCCGGGGTCCTCGCACGCGATCTGACGGGCGACTTCACCCGCGGCCTGGTCGACTTGGTCGACCTGGGCGGCGACCTGGTCATGGGCGGGGGCCCCCGCGGGCATTCACCAGGGCTTGCAGCTCTTCCATCAGCTCGGTCACGTCGCGGAACGAACGATACACCGAAGCGAACCGGACGTAGGCCACATCGTCGATGTTGCGGAGGGCGGCCATCACCGCATCGCCGATCCGGGTGGAGGGCACCTCCTTGTCGCCGGCCTCCTGGAGATCGCGCTCGATGCGATCCACCGCCTTCTCGATGGTCTCGAGGGACACCGGCCGCTTAGACAGGGCCTTCTGGAGGCCGCCCAGGATCTTGGTGCGATCGAACGGCTCGCGCCGGCCGTCCTTCTTGGCGACCAGGGGCAAGACCTCGTCCACCCGCTCGTAGGTGGTGAACCGGCGGGCGCAGCTCGAGCACTCGCGGCGGCGCCGGATCACCTGCTCGTTCTCGGAGGGGCGGGTATCGACGACCTTGTCCTCGATCGCCGAGCAGAAGGGGCAGCGCATGACGTCCTCGGGTTGTTTAACACATCGATGTTGTATGTTTGGGCGCGATGGACGAGCTGCATCTCACGGTGAATGGAAAATCCCAGCAGGCGGCCCCCCGGACCACCGTGCTCGGCCTGCTCACGGCCATGGGGATCGACCCTGCCCGGGTCGCCATCGAGCGCAATGACCATGTAGTCCCGCGCGCGACCTGGACGGAGGTCGCGCTGGAGGACGGCGATCACCTGGAGATTGTCGCGTTCATCGGGGGCGGCTCGGGGGGAGGCTCCGGAGCTGGTTCGGCCGCGGGGTTCGTCGACGAGCCGCTCGTCATCGCCGGCCGGGCCTTCCGGTCAAGGCTCCTCGTCGGCACGGGCAAGTACAAGACCCTCGAGCAGGGACGCGATGCCATCCGCTTGACCGGCGCCGAGATCGTGACCGTGGCCCTGCGGCGCGTGGATCTCACCCCAGGAAAGCCGAGCGTCCTCGACACCATCGATCGCGCACGCCACACCCTCATGCCCAACACCGCTGGCTGTTACACGGTCGAGGACGCCGTTCGGACCTGTCGCCTGGCCCGGGAGCTCGGCATGTCCGAGCTCGTCAAGCTCGAGGTCATCGGGGATCCTCAGACCCTGTTTCCGGACGGCGAGGCCACCCTCGCGGCCGCCCGGATCCTGGTCAAGGAGGGGTTCGTGGTCCTGCCGTACTGCACGGACGATCCGATTGTCGCGCGGAAGCTCGAGGACGCGGGCTGCGCCGCCATCATGCCCCTCGGCGCGCCCATCGGTTCGGGGCTGGGCCTGCGCAATCCTTACAACATCCGGATCATCCTCGAGCGGGCGCGGGTCCCGGTGATCGTCGACGCCGGGGTGGGCACCGCCTCGGACGCGGCGGTCGCCATGGAGCTCGGGTGCGCCGGGGTCCTGATGAACACCGCCATCGCGGAGGCGAGGGATCCATTGCTGATGGCGGAGGCCATGCGCGACGGGGTGCTCGCGGGGCGCAAGGCGTTCCTGGCCGGCCGGATGCCGCGCCGGCTCTACGCCAACGCGTCCTCGCCCGAGCAGGGCCTCATCGAGTAGGGCCGATGCGAGACGAGACCGAGCTTTGACGCGAGCGCCGACGCGAGAGCCGCATTTCGTTCCGCCGACCACCCACTCCGTCCGGTGGGCACCGCTCGTCACGATTGTCACGGACCGGCAGCTGACGAACGGCCCGGAGGGCCTTCCCCGGTCCCTGGCCCGGGCGCTCGAGGCCCTGGCGATCCGGGGCCAAGGGTGCGACCGCGAGCCTCGCGACGTTCTCGTTCATCTTCGCGAGAAGGATCTGGGCGGTCGTGAGCTGCTGGCCCTGGCGCTGGCGGTCGGCGCCGTGACCCGCGCCGCCGGGGTCCGCCTGTTCGTCAACGATCGGGTCGACGTGGCGCTGGCGGCGGGGGCCGACGGGGTTCACCTCGGGGGCGGAGGCCTGTCTGCGGCGGACGCGCGGAGCATCGCGCCAGAGCTGGCGGTGTCGGTGGCCACCCATTCGGTGGCCGAGGTCGAGCGCGCCGCCGCCGATCCGGCCGTCACCTTCGCCGTGCTCGGCCCGATCTTCGACACGCCCGCCAAGCGACGGTTCGGCCTGCCGCCCCTCGGCCTCGAAGCGCTGTCCGCCGCCTCGGCGCGGGCGGGCGAGTTGCCGATAGTGGCCATCGGCGGCATCGACGCTGAGCGGGCCCGGCAATGCTTCGACGCCGGGGCATCGGGTATAGCCTGTATACGCGGCGTCCTCACCGCTCCGGATCCCGCCGGGGCGCTGCTCGCTTTGTGGCCTTCTGGTAACCGAAAGCGCTAAAGGCTCTTGACACCGAAGCTTGGCACTGTACCTTCCCGGTCCGGGATTTCGTGGCCCAGGCCACGGAATCGGAAACTCAATGTTCGAGGAGGGCAGTAATGGCAACTGGCAAGGTAAAATGGTTCAACGACGCAAAAGGTTTCGGGTTCATTGCACGTGAGGACGGCCCGGACGTGTTCGTGCACCATTCGGCAATCGTGGCGGAAGGCTTTCGGTCGCTGAGCGAAGGGCAAGAAGTCGCCTTCGACATCGTCGAAGGACCGAAGGGCCTGCAGGCCGCCAACGTCCGTAAGGGTTGACCGCAAGGGTTGACGCGCGACGCGTGAGGGTGTCCCGAGGGATGCCCCCCGTCGGAAGAGCCGGTCCCCGCCAGGGAGACCGGCTTTTCTATTTCCTGGGCCAGGGAAACAGGTCGGCGACGGCTCTCTTGACCTCTTGCACGCGCGAAAGGGGATCCTCGCATGCATGCAAGGTGAGGCGTCACACCCGGACGAGGTGCATGCGGCGGAATGGGCGGCGGTTGCACCACTGGGCTCTCGATCGTTGCGCCTGGTGGTCCGGGAATGGAAGTTGCTGAGGGGGAAGGGATGGCATCTTCTTCTCCCCCTCTTCGCATCTCGCAGCAGAGCTCCATGGATGTTCCCTTCTTCGGTCCCTTCTTCGGTCCCTTCTTCGGTCCCTTTTTGGTCGCTGCCGGCGCGGCCACCAGAACGCGGTGCTTCGCCGTGCTCGGCGCGCTGGCGCTCGGCGCCTGTGGGGGCGCGCCGCCGAGTGGTTCCGAGGGGCTGCCGAGCATGGCCCAGGTGACACCCGATGCGACGGCCGCTGGCGCCGCCGGATCGGGTGGGGGCAGCGCCGCCGCCGGGACAACCGGCGCGGGGGGCGCCACCGGCACTGGTGGGGCGCCGGGAGCCGTGACCGGCGCCTCGGGTGGGGCGACGGCCACGCCCACTGCGATCGCACCTGCCGATCTGTGCGGTGCCCTCGCCCAGGCCGCCTGCGAGGGTGCCCAGCGTTGCTGTCAGGCCCCGGCGCAGCCCCTCGCTGCCTGCGTCACCGCACAGGTGAGCTCGTGTCAGAAGCAGCTCATGCCGATGATCTCCGATGCGCGTTCGGGCTACAGCCCGGAGGCGGCGGCCCACGTGATTGCCACGTTCCAGTCGATGGCCAGCACCTGTGATCCGGCGCTCGTCGACTGGGCCAGCCCGCGCACGGGCTTGCTCGGCATGTTCGCGGGGAGCGTCAAGTCCCAGGGGAGTTGCCCGCCCAAGGACACCAGCGACGGCGCGGCCGTGGTGTCCTGCTCCGGAGCGGAGATCTGTCACATCGCCGGGGTGGGTCAGGCGCGCCTGACGGGGACCTGCGGACTGCCGCGGGCCTCGGCCGCGACCTGCTTGATCGACACCGAGTGCGATCCCGCACAGCGGCTACGCTGCGACTTCGAGTCGCCGGTCGCGGGCAACGTGGCGAGCACCAGCGCCGAGCAGAGCCTCGGCCTCCACGGGCACTGCGTGGCCCGCCTCGCGGATGGGGCCAAGTGCGCACGCGCGACCGAGTGCAGCTCGCTGGTCTGCGAGAACAAGCTCTGTGTCCCGCGCACGGTCGACCGCGTGTACTGCGTCGCCGGTTGAGCCGGATGGCCATGCGCCGACCACCGTGCTCGGCGGGTGAGCTGTCGCGCGCCAGCCAGGGGGCCGACGCGCGGCACTCTCCGGACGGTGTCGCCCCGAACGCCCATGGGTTATCGTCGAGCCATGCTCGACCACATCAGCATTCGGGTGCAGGATCTTCCGCGGGCTTTGGCGTTCTATCGAGCCGCGCTCGCCCCGCTCGGGTACGAGGTCCTGATGGAGTTCCCGGAAGCCGTGGGGCTGGGTGAGGATGGAAAGCCCGACCTGTGGCTCATGAAGTCGGACCAGCCGATCAACCCGACCCACCTCGCGCTCGCCTCCCGGCGGGAGCGGATCGACGCGTTCCATGCCGCTGCGTTGCAGGCAGGCGCCAGCGACAACGGCGGACCCGGCCTCCGTCCCCACTACCACCCGAACTACTACGCGGCGTTCGTGCACGATCCCGAGGGCAACAACCTCGAAGTGGTCTGCCACGACCCTCCGACCGCGGCCAAGGCGACGCAGGGACGTCCCACCGCCAAGCGCACCCCGCGCAAACCCGCCAGGAAGGTGGCCGCGGCCAAGACGACGACCAAGAAGCCGACCCGCAAGCCTGCCCCAACCAAGTCGGGGGCCAAAGGCACCAGGCCGGCCAAGGGCGCCAGGCCGGCCAAAGGCGCCAAGCCGGCCAAAGGCGCCAAAGCGGCCAGGAGTCGCTAGGCCGAGAAGCTCGGATTTCGGGCCGACCGGCCGCCGGCCGCCAGCGATTCGCGTTCAGCGCCTGACCTCGCGGCCCATCCTTCAGCGGGGCTCGGCCTCGCGGAGGGGCGGCTCCTGCCTGACCCGGACCGGGACCCCGAGGAAACGTCCATGGGCGGCCGCCGCCTCCCTGAACCCCTCGGCGGCCGCGCGCGTGAGTCGCGTGAAGGGAATGGCCGTGAGCTCCACCCGCTTCGCCCGCGTCGCGCGACGCCAGGTGCCCACCGCCCGGCCATCGACCATGATGGTCGGCATGAACACGCCATTGCCCCCCGGACAGATGCGCGATGCGAAGCGCGGCGGGACGACAGCGTCGCGGTCCCGATAGCCGAGCACGTACTCGTCGAACCCGGGCAGCGCCAGCACGGGCACGGACGACCGGGTCGTCGGCCGCGAGCCCCTCGGCGATCCGCGAGCACCGGCATCCTCCACCTCGGCCGACGCCATCGCCTCCGCGTCGGCCGCCATCCAGTAGCGGAGCCCCCCTTCCGTCAGCGTGGCGAGCGCGGGGCCCGCCACCGCGACGCCCGTCTTGACCTCGGCGGCGCTGAGCTTGGCCCAAGAGGCCAGATCCCGCGCCGTCGCCGGTCCGTGGCTGGCGAAGTATCGCCGCGCGAGCTCGCCGAGCGCCTGCTCCCGCTCGAGGCGCAGGGAGATCTTCACCCATTCATCGAGGAGCACGAAGGTCTGCTCCTTGCCCCTCGTGGGTCCGAAGCACAGGGTCCCCGTCTGCGACAGGTGCCACAGCAGGTGATACCCACGCTGCTGCGCGGTCGCCAGCCCGCCACGCTCGAAGGCCTCGAGGATCGCCGCGCGGGTGAGCGCGCGGCGACCGCTCAGCGCCTCGACGGCGAGCTCGCGCGCCCGGCCCAGCACCCGCTCGTCGATGCCGAGCGCGGCCCGACGCGCCCGAGCGCCCGCGATCACCCGCGGCGCGCCCAGCGAGAGCATCCACCGCAGATCCTCGGCGGCGCAGAAATGCAATGTCCCGCGCAGGGGCCACGAGCGGACGATCCCGCCCGATGCCAGCGCGTCCTCGACGGCGGCATCGGTCCCGCCCTCGGTTCGAAGGCCCACCGACCACTTGGCCCCCGCGAAATCCTGCGCCTGGACGGCCAGCATCCAGCGCACCGCCGCCGCGACGTCGGGGAGCGCGGCTCCAACGAGGCGGTGGCTGGCAAGGCGCAAGGGCACGACCCGCGAAGGGACCCCGGCTGATGCCACGGCCCGCGAGGATAGCCTTCGAAGCGCAGCCTTGGAAATATCGACCGCGCAGGCCGCGTCGACGAGCTGGGCGGGCCGCCTGGCGCGACGACGGAGTGGCCACCCCGAAGAGCCCACGGTTGTCACAGTCTTCGCAACGTCGTGTTGGAGCAGACGCCGCGCCCGCGCGAGCATGCTCTTGCCCACCTGTTCGGTGCGGTCGGGCGCAAGACTCCCGCGCTGGTGCGCTTCTCCACGGTGGGCGGCGAGAAGGGCTCTGCCGACGCCGAGCGCGATCCGCGCGGGTTCGCCATCGTATGAATCGGGGACGTGGCTCGCTGCCGCTCGCACGTCCCCGCGCCCCTCTCGCTCCGCGCGGCAAAGCCGCGCTACGCTCGACTGATCAGCGGGAGGTGACCAAGGTACTTCGCGGTGCCGTCCCGGGAATGAAGTCGGCCCCTTTCCCTGCCCCTTGTATGAATCGGGGACGTGTAACGTAGAAACGGACCCCCTTTCCGAGCGGATCGGGGGTCCGATGTTGCGCTGTTCATGTGGTGGATCGGAGGTGGGCTTTGCCCACCGGAGACGACAACCGCAAAGCAGATCCGGCCCCGCCTCTCGTCGTCCCCGGGAGGGGCCCGCGGGGAGGGGTCCTCCCCTTCCCGAGAGCGCCGGAGGCGCGTCCGCCCTCCCCTTCCCGGGGGCGCCGGAGGCGCGTCCGTTTACCGGAACGCGGGATTGGCGGGCTGGGCCATCATGCTGCCCATCGCGCGCGCGCCTTCGGGGGCGGCTTCGCCTCCGATGCCGTGAATGGCGCCGGAGAGCTCCGGGTAGGCCGAGCCGCCGTGCTCGTGCAGATCGAGCCCTTCGAGCTCGCCTTCCTTGGAGACGCGCAGGGTCCCGGTGGCCTTCACCGCGTACATCAGCGCGAGGCCGATTCCCAGGCTGGCGGCCGTGACCGCCAGGCTGCCGTAGGCCTGCCCGATGAGCTGGCTGGCCCCGCCACCATAGAAGAGCCCGGTCACCACCGCGCCGGGCGAGTTGTCCGCGCCGAGGGGACCAGGAGCCCCGTACTGTCCGGTGGCGAAGAGCCCGAGGCTCAGCGTTCCCCAGATCCCGCACACGCCGTGCACCGGGACCGCGCCGATCGGATCGTCGATGCGCAGGTACTCGAGCGCATCCACCGCGAGGATGCAGACCACGCCGGCCACGCCGCCGATCATGATCGACCCGAACGGAGAGACCCAGTAGCAAGGACACGTGATGGCGACCAGGCCGGCCAGGAAGCCATTCACGGTGATGCCGCAGTCCCACACCTTGTTGCGCGGGTAGATGTAGAAGAGCGCCGAGAGACCGCCGGCGCAGGCGGCCAGCGTGGTGTTGGCGGCCACCCGACCGATGCCCTGGATGTCCATGGCCGACAGCGTGCTGCCGGGGTTGAAGCCGTACCACCCGAACCACAGGATCACACCGCCGATCGCCGCGATGGTCATGTCGTGGCCCGGCATGGGGCCGCCGCCGTCGCGCTTGAAGGTACGACCGAGCCGGGGCCCGAGGGCGATGGCGCCCGCGAGGGCCACCATGCCACCGATGGTGTGCACCACGGTGGAGCCGGCGAAGTCGTGGAACGCGGCCGGCTTGATGGTGTTGAGCCAGCCGTCCGGGCCCCAGGCCCAGTGCCCGAGGATCGGGTAGATGAAGCCGCTGACGCCGAGGCTATAGAGCAGATCGCCGACGAAGCCGGTCCGGCCGACCATGGCGCCCGAGGTGATGGTGCTGCAGGTGTCGGCGAAGGCGAACTGGAACAGCCAGTACGCGAGGATGGCCACGCCGGTCGAGCCGTAGGTCTCGGGGGCGCCATGCAGGAAGAAGAACTCGTGGCCGATGAAGCCGTTGCCCGAGCCGAACATGAACGCGAAGCCGAAGGCCCAGAACAGGATGCCGCAGAGGCAGGTGTCCACGATACCCTCGAGGAGGATGTTCACGGTCTCGCGGGTGCGGGCGAAGCCCGCCTCGAGCGCCATGAAGCCAGCCTGCATGAAGAACACCAGGAACGCCGCGATCAGCGTCCACATCGTGTTGATCGGGTTGATGTACGCAGGTGTTGGGGGCGGCGCGGCATCCGCGTAGGCCTTGGCCCCGAAGTACGACGGGACCCCCATGACCACGAGGTAGAGAATGGCGAGGCCGATGCCCTTCGCCCCCAGGAGCGCGTAGAAGACGCGCCGCTTGTCAGGCTCCTTCATTTCCTTGAAAAACCGCTTGATCATCCGACTTCCTCCTGGCTGTTCGTCACCTGGTGATCCCGGTGACCTGCGACTGAACATGCAGAATGCAAACTCAGTGAAGGCATATTGCCCGACCGGTTGTTGCTCATAGGTTTCTGGTGCGCATATTCGAAGTAACTTGACGAAGGCCGGATCCGCGGTCCGGCCGCCGCATCGCGCATGCACGAACCGGCTGCCGCGGCGCGATCGAGGCGGGTCCGGTCGGCTGAAGTAGACTCGACCGGTTGAAGCGCATCTTCCTCGTCGCCCTGCTCTTCGGCGCCAACGCGGCGGTGCTGGCCGTGTCGTACGCGGCCCTGCGACGCTCGCGCAATCAGCTGGTGCGCGAGTTCGATGGGGTGCAGCAGCGCCTCGCGCGCGAGACCGCGACGGTCCTCGCCGCCCGCCTGGCGGGGATGGATCGCGATGGTGCGCTCCTCGCCAGCGTGATCGCCAAGACCCGGGCCGAGCTCGAGATCCAGCGTGAGCGGCAGGACCGGGAGATCCTCGCCGCCTGTCAGGCGCTCACCACCACCGTGCCGCACTACCGGACCACCGGGGTCTTCCGAGGCTCCCCGGCGCCGCGCGCGCGCCCCCCCGACCACGTTCCTCCGCGCCCGTGGGTGCCGGCGGCCTCGCCCCCGATCGTGGCCATCGACCCTTCGGAGGATCGGGTGGCCATCGCCCCGCAGCTGCTCGACGCGAGCATCCCCCTCGCCATGGAGGTGAGCGCGACCCGGAGATCCGCCTTCCGGGGACCGCTCTTCATCGGTCCGAGCCGGGCCTTCTACCTCTACGCGACGCCCGCCGGGACGGACGAGGCCGTGGTCTTCACGGTGGACGTCGCGCTGCTGCTCGAGGACGTGCTCCGCGTGCGGGCTCCCGGCGCTCGGTTCGTGGTGGTCGATGCCGGCTCGACGGCCTGGATGGCCTGCGAGTCGGCCCGGACCTGTACCCACGTCGACCTGCGCCTCGGGGGCGGCCTGCTCGGGCCCGCCCCGAGCGCGGTCGTGCCCGCCGCGCGGGTCGGCGCCCGTGGCCACGTGATCGTCGTGCCGGCCCCGGCGTCCGACTCCATCGATCGGTTCACCCCCGCCGCGGCGACGGTTCAGGTCATGGCGGCTGGCGAGAGCACCGTGCTGTCCACCCGACAATCGGTGACCACCCCGCTCGGCGTGTGGTCCCTCGACCTGCGCTCGTCCACCGCCGCCATCGACGCCCGTCAGCGGTCGACGGTGTGGCAGGTGTTGCTGACCAGCGCCGGGGTCATGTTCACCATGCTGCTCGGTGGGGCCCTGGTGGTCCGGCAGCAACGCAGGCTCGCCACCCTGGCCGTCGAGCTCAAGGCGGCGCGCCAGCTCGCCGATCTCCGCGAGCGCAGCGACAAGATCCTGGACAACGTCTCGGTCGGCGTGCTCGGAGCCACCCGCGACGGGAAGGTGGTGTTCGCCAACCGGTTCTTCGCGAGCGATCACTTCCCGATGGTGGCGCGGAACCTGGCCGGGCGCGCGTCGGCGTCGGCGCCGGCAGCCAGCGCCGACGCCAGCGCCCTCACCGCCCCGGACGCGGAGCACCCTGCCGCCGACGACGCCACGGCGCGCGCACGCGCGCTCGCTGCCTGGACCGCGCAGCTGCGGCCCACCATCGAGCGGGCCCTCACCCTCGGCCGAACCGGCCTGATCTCGGCCGACGAATCCCGCTCGGCCAGGATGCGGGGCAGCGCGCTCGACGTGCGGGTGGTCCCGCTCAGTCACCCGGTCGAGGAGGTCGAGGCGCTGGTCCTCGTCGAGGATCTCTCGGAGCTCCACGAGCTGCGCCGCCAGCTGGTCCGCGCGGAGAAGCACATCACCGTGGGCATCCTGTCGGCCGGGCTGGCCCACGAGGTGGGCACGCCGCTCATGGTCATCCGGGGACACGCCGAGTCCCTGCTCGAGAAGCTGCGCGATCCGGCCGCCGTCAAGGGTCTGCAGGCGGTCATCGACCAGATCGATCGCATCACCGCCACCATCCGGCGCGTCCTGGAGTTCTCGCGGGCCCGCCCCACCGAGGTGCGCCCCACGGAGCTCGGACGGGCCGCGGCGCAGGCGGTGGAGCTCCTCGAGTGGCGCCTGCGGACCCGGCGTATCTCGGTGCGCACGAGGCTCGAGCCCGGGCTCCCCCCGCTGGCGGCCGATCCGCTTCAGCTCGGGCAGGTGCTGGTGAACCTGCTCATGAACGCCTGCGACGCCTCGGCGCCGGGGAGCACGGTCACCCTGGCGGCGACCTGCCCGGCCCCGGAGACCGGGGAGGGTCATGCCCCTGCCCCCCGGGTGCGCATCGAGATCATCGACGCCGGCGCCGGGATCCGGCCCGAGCACATCCACGCGGTGTTCGATCCCTACTTCACCACCAAGAAGGAGGGCGAAGGAACCGGCCTCGGCCTGACCATCGTGTCGCAGATCGTTCACGGGCATCGCGGCGAGATCGAGATCGAGAGCGCGCTCGGGCGCGGGACCACCGTCACGATCGGCTGGCCGAGCGCGGCGCCCGCGGGGGTCGAGGCGCCCGCGGATGGCGCCACCCTCGAGACGGCTGGGCCGAAGCCGGCCCCATCCGAGGTGGTGGCCCATGGCTGAGCCGTCGGTCCTGATCGTCGATGACAGCCACGACATGGTCGACGTGCTGCGCGGCTACCTCGTCGATCACGGGTTCCGGGTCACCAGCGCCACCGACGGGGAGGCCGCCGTCAAGGCCTTCCATCGCCATTCGCCCGACGTCGTGCTGACCGATCTGCGCATGCGCGGGTTCGACGGGCTCGACGTGCTCGAGGCCATCAAGGCCGCCGATCCCGACTCGGCGGTGGTGATCATGACCGCCTTCGGCAACGTCGAGAGCGCGGTCGATGCGATCCAGCGCGGCGCCTTCCACTACGTGACCAAGCCCTTCAAGATGGCCGCCGTACGGGTGTTGCTCGAGCGCGCGGCCAGCGTGCGGCGCGCCCGACTGAAGGGGCACCCGCTCCGGATCGGCGGCGCCGCCGAACGGCCCTCGGCCCGCAGCCTGCTCGGCGGGAGCGAGCCGATGCAGGAGCTCCGGCGGCTGATCGGCCGCGCCGCGGACGCCGCCAGCCCCGTGCTGATCCAGGGCGAGACCGGGACCGGAAAGGAGCTGGTGGCGCGCGCGCTCCACCTCGAGAGCAGCCGGCGCGATGGCCCCTTCGTGGTGGTGAACTGCGGCGCCCTCCCGGAGCGCTCGCTCGAGAGCGAGCTGTTCGGCCACGTGCGCGGGGCCTTCGGCGGCGGGACCAAGGCCCGGGCGGGCCTGTTCGCCGAGGCCGAGGGGGGCACGCTGTTCTTCGACGAGATCGGAGACATGCCGCTCGCGCTGCAGGGCAAGCTGCTGCGGGTGCTCGAATCCGGAGAGTTCCGCGCGGTGGGCGCGGACGTTCCGCGGCAGGTGTCGGTGCGCTGCATCGCCTCCACCCACCGGGACCTGCAGGCGCTGGTGGCCACCGGGGGCTTCCGCGACGATCTCTTCTTTCGGCTGGCGGTGGTCCCGCTGCACCTGCCGCCGTTGCGCGATCGGCGCGAGGACATCGGCCTCTTGGTCGGGCACTTTCTGGCCCGCAAGACCCAGGTGCCCCATCCGCGGGCGCAGGCGCCCCTCGATGACCACGGGCCCGGGACGGTGGGAGCCCCGGCCCAGACGCTGCTGCCGGACGGCCTCGGGCCCGCCGCCCCGCGCAGCCGACTCTCCGCATCGGCCCTGCGCGTTCTCGAGGAGCACCTGTGGCCCGGCAACGTGCGTGAGCTCGAGAACGCGGTCGAGCGGTTGTTGCTGGCCTACCCCGATCAGGAGATTGGAGCCGAGGCGGTCCGTCGCATCCTCGGGCCCGGAGCGACCGGCGACACGTTCGACCTGCTCGCCTCGAAGCCCTTCACGCTCGAGGAGGTCGAGCAGCGCTACATCGCCGCGGTCCTGCAACGCACGGGCGGCTCGAAGACCAAGGCCGCGGCGATCTTGGGGGTCGATGTCTCGACGCTTTACCGCCGGCAGAAGGGGGGCCCGCGCTCCTGACCAGATCCTCGATCTCGCGCCGAGGCGGTCCTCGTCCTCGCCCTCGCGTCCGGTCGGGAACGAGGACGAGGACGAGGACGAAGACGAAGACG
>CAZIOH010000018.1:79354-84136 GCA_964540815.1 uncultured Myxococcales bacterium
GACGAAGACGAAGACGGGCAATTGGGCCCTGAGATCACTGGTGGTCGGGGGACGCGGTCAGGCGCACGTCTTCGTCGTAGAGGGCCCCGCCCTCGCCGATGTCGGTGATGGCTGCCCGGATGAGCGCGTTGGCGCAGTGGCCGGTGGACAGGTGGCCCCCCTTGGGGACGATGGCCACGTCGGTCCGCTGGCGGGGATCGAGGTGCAGGCGCACCTCCATGAAGCCGAGCGGCGATTCGAGGCGCGCGCGGTCACCCTCGCCGAGCCCCGCGGTCGTGGCGACGGCGGGGTGAACCGTGCAGACCGCGGGGCCGCCTGCCGGGCCGTCCGCGGCGCGCGACCACTGAGAGGACTGCGCGCGATCGGTCGACAGGGACAGCAAGGAGAGGGGAAAGCCCTGCGCCCGCGGCGTCGGCCCGATCGGCGGAGAGGGAGGGCCCTCGGTGAGCAGGCGCACCCGGCCCGAGGGGGTGGGGACCTTCCCGTCCGCGAACAGGACCCGCGGCGACAGGGGATTGCGGACGGGGGCCTGCTCGACCGCCGCCAGGGTCAGGCCCGCCGCGCGCGCGGCGGGCGCGATGAGGCGCTCCTTCCACGCGCGCGCCTCGCCGGCCATCTCCGCCCCGAGCCCCACCCGGCCAGCCAGAGCCTGGATGATCTCGAGATCGCTGCGCACCCCGGCGGGCGGCGTCACCACCGGTCGGGCCGCTCCCACCAGGTGGTGGCCGTAGGCCCCGACCAGATCGTCGCTCTCGAGCAGGGTGGTGGTGGGCAGGACGACGTGGGCCAGGCGGGCGGTGTCGGTGAAGAAGGGATCGACCACCACCACGAGCTCGCGGGTCTCGAGCGCGCGCCGCACCTGCCCGGCGTCGGGAAGCATGGCCACCGGGTTTCCGGCGGTGATCCAAACCGCCCGGATCGGGGGATCGCGCGCCTCGAGCACCCCGCTCCCAAAGAGGGGCTCGCAAATTGTTCGTGGGGCGACCTCCGCGCCCCGGATGAAGCTGGTGTCCACCGCGCGCCGCCGTCGGAAGTAGTACGAGGCACCCCCGCCCGGAACCCCGAGGTTGCCGCTGATGGCCGCCAGGGCATCGAGGGCCCGGACGCTCGCACCACCGTGGCGGCGCCGACCCATCCCCCAGCCGATCAGGATCGCGGTCGGACCATCGGCGAGGCGCGTGGCCAGATCGTCGGCGGCCTCCGTCGGGACATCGGCCTCCCCACACCACTCGGCCACCCCGCGCGCGTGGGCGAGGCGCCGGAAGCCGTCGAAGTTTTCGCAGCGCTGGGCCGCGTCCGCCGAGACCGCGCCGCGCTCGAACAACCGGCGCGCCACCGCCATCGCCAGGGCAAAGTCCTGGCCGGGCCGCGGCTGCCAGAACACCTCGCAGAGCTCGGCGCCCTTGTGGTGCACGGGATCGATCATCGCCAGGCGGGCCCCGCGGGCCCGGGCGTCGCGCAGCACCGGGATGGTGTGCGGGCTCGAGACGTGGACGTTCTTGCCCCACAGGAGGATGTTCCGGGAGTTGAGGAGATCGAACAGATCGTGGCTGTCGCACTCGCCGAAGTCCGCGTTCTGGGCCGCCTCGCCCGCGCCCGAGCAGATGTCGCCACGCTTGATGGTGACTGGCCCGAAGCACTCGAAGAACCAATCCACCAGCGACATGAGCAGGCCGAGCGAGCCGCCGCTGCGGTAGTGAAAGATCGACGCCGGGCCCGACTCGCGCCGGAAGGCGAGCAGCCGCGCGGCGATGAAGTCGAGCGCCTCGTCCCAGGAAGCCGGGCGGTGGCGGCCGTCCGGCCCACGCAGGAGGGGCGTCGCGAGCCGGGTCGGTCCGTACTGCAGGTCGAGGAAGTGGTTGGTCCGCCAGCACAGAAAGCCACGGGTGACCGGATGGGCGGCATCGCCGGCGAGCTTGACGACCCGGTCGTCCTCGACCGTGGCCACGACCTGGCAGGCGTCGGGACAGTCGCGGTTGCAGATCGTCTTGCGCGTGACGCCGGACCCCTCCGGGGCGGGCTCGCCCAGCGCCGTCGTTGCGGCGGCTCCGGCTTCGTTCGTGTCCATGGCCATGGACACGATTCTGATCACAAAGCCCGCAGAAATGCCACCAGGTCGGCCCGCTCGAGGGCCGTGAAGGGCGGGGCCAGGGACGCGGCCCGCGCCTGCGCGGGGGCGTGGACCAGCTCGGCGTGCGGGTCGGTCCGCCCCAGAACCTCCTCGAGCGACTGCGCGGAGCCATCGCTGAAGTAGGGTGCGGCGGCCCACACCCCGCGCAGGGATGGGGGGTTGTTGCCTCCCGCCCCGAGCACGGGGGTGCCGACGTCGAACAGGCCGGCGGCCGTCAGCGCCACCCGGCCCCGCAGCAGCTCGCGCTCGAGCACGGCCTCGGGCGCGAGCTCGGCGCGCGCGGCGGTCGAATGGACCAGCCGGTGGCAACCGGCGCAACCAGCCGCCCGAAAGGTGTGCAGACCGCGCCGTTCGGGCGGCGTGAGGGTGGTGCGTCCGGGAGCGACGAAGGGAGACGGCTCGGCCGGGATGTCGGCCAGGTACGCCGCCAGCGCGGTCCGGAGCCCCGACGCCGTGACCCGGACCTGCCGCCAATCGAGGTTCAGCGCCTGCCCCCCGGGCGCGTCCCCGACCGCGAGCGGCAATCGTAGCGTGACGTCGTAGCGATCAAACGGGACGGGCGCCTTGGCGGCGGCGCCCTGCGCGAACGGGATGGACGCCTTGCCGGCGCCGTGCGCAAACTCGGCGTTCGCCCCGGGGGCGCCGGGCGCGGGTGAAACGGGGGAGGCAGGTCCCCCCTGTGCGTGGGTGCTCACGATGTTGTCGGCGAAGGCAGCCAGCGTCGCCGGGCGACCGAGGCTGAGAAAGGGTTCCGTGCCGGCGAGGCCGCGACAGGTCTTGGTCATCGAGGTGAAGCGGTCGAACTTCGACGGATGGCGCCGGCCATCGACGTGTCCTTCGAGGTGGCAGGCCGCACAGGTGTAGAGGGACAGCGGACCCGCGGCGGTGTTGTTGGGAACGAGCGCGCGACTGAAGAACAGCACCTCGCCCAGCTCCGCCGGACGCGTGCGGGTGGGGTTTCCCACCGACAAGGTGCTGACGGGGGCGGCGGTTGGAGCCGTCGTCGCGGAGCGGGGCGCCACCACGGACACCGAATCGCTGAGCCGGTCGGCGGTGACGATTCGCCCGTCGGGCAAGAACGCCACCGCGCTCGGATTCGTCCCGACCGGGACCACCATGGCGGCGTTGAAGGCGGCGTCGATGTCGAGGTCGAGGGCGGCTCCGCAGCCCCCTCCCCGCCCGGAGCGCAGATCGCCCGAGATCCAGAGGTTGTCCGTCCCCGAGCCGGCCACCGCCAGGCGGGTCGTGCCCGTGGCCCCGTCGGTCCAGAGCGCGGCGGCCTCGGGGGCGACCACCGGAGCTCCGGGCCATTCGCTGAGGTTGAGGGTCTTGCGCCGCCCACTCCCGGGATCGCTGAAGGGTCGGTCGCCGCCCTCGGCGGCGCGCGCGAGCACCAGCACCACGCTGTCGAGGCCCTCGACGTCGCGGCGCGCGCGGGTGATGGGGCGATCCTCGTAGGTGAGGAGGTAGAGGGCGCGATCGGTGACGGCGAGATCCAGCACCGGCGCCTCGGTCCAGATGGTCTGGGTGGCCTCGAGGACGGCTCCGTCGGGCCCGATGCGATGGACCGTGACCGTGTGGCTGATCCGGTTGGCCACCAGCAGCAGCAACGGAGTCGACGGCGGAGGTGACCCGACCTCTTTGCCGGAACCCGGGAGCTCCGGGACGAGCCGCACCACGCCCGGATCGAGACCGGTCGCGCGAAAGCCCACCGGTCCGGTGGATGGGCCACGCAGGTCCACGACCTTGACCCCGCCGAGCGCCGCGGAGGCCACATACGCGTGGCGGCCCCAGGGATCGACCGCGAGCCCGCGCTGGCCATGTTCTGGGCCGGCGGGGATGATGCGGACCTCGACGGCGGGATCGGCCGGCCTCGTTCCCGGTGCCTGCGCGGCCGGACTCGGGGTCACGAGCCGCAGATCCGGATCGAAGCGACAGGACACGAGCACACCACCGGTCGCCCCACCCCGGGCGGCCGATTCAGCCGGTACTGCCGCCAGCGCGGTGGGATGTGCGCAGATGGGGCGCTGCCAAAGGACGCTTGGCGGGTGTCCAGCCGAAACGTCGATGGCCGCCAGGCGATCCGCCGTGGAGAGCGCGATGTAGACGACGTTCCCTCCAGCATCCACCGCCAGCGCCGCCGGCCGCGCGTGCCCACGCTCCGAGCTCGCAGCACGCGCCAGCGAGGCCGCGCCAAGCACCAAGAAGAAACCCAGCAGCACGCGACCGCTCCTCATCCGCGCCAATCATTATATCGGGGAAGTGGCTCGCTGCCGCTCGCACGTCCCCGCGTGTCTATTCGAGCGGGGACCTGACTCGCTGCCGCTCGCACGTCCCCGCGCCCCTCTCGCTCCGCGCGGCAATGCCGCGCTACGCTCGACTGAACAGCGGGAGGTGAACAGATACTTCGCCGTGCCCCCCGGAATGAAGTGGGCCCCCCTCTCCCTCACCCTCTCCCCGCTCCCCGCTCCGCGGGGTGAGGGGATAGGACCGGGGGTGCGGGCCCCGGCCTCTGCTCAGAGCTCGGCCTCTGTGCGTAGGGATGGGCCTCATTCGAGGGTCGGACGCACTCGCCAGGATCGCGCGGCTCGAGTGGTGGATCGGAGGTTGGCTTTGCCAACCGGAGAAGACAAGGGCAAAGCAGATCCGGG
>CAZIOH010000019.1:0-81934 GCA_964540815.1 uncultured Myxococcales bacterium
GGGCAGGGGGCGTACCGTCCTTGGTGGGCTCGGGGGGCGCTCCGTCTTTGGGCTCGGGGGGCGCTCCGTCTTTGGGCTCTGGGGGCGCTCCGCCCGTGGGCTCTGGGGGCGCTCCGCCCCTGGGCTCTGGGGGCGCTCCGCCCCTGGTGGGCTCGGGGGGCGCTCCGCCCCTGGGCACGGGCGGCGAGCCCGTCGCGGGGCACATCGGGATGGGAGGTGAGATCGTCGGGTCGGGTGGGGCCGCGACCCCACCTCCGGGGACTCTCTCAGTCGAGGTTCGCGACCTCGACGCGGACGGCACGGACGAAGTGATCATGGTCGACAACACCACCGGGGTCGCGACGGTCGTCGAGGACGAACCGGGTCAGCCGGTCGCCGAGCCACTGCCTGCCGGCTTTGCCGGACGGGTGGTCTTTGGCGACTTCGACGGGGACGGCTCGACCGATCTCGCCTTTCTCGCACTCCTCCCCCCCTTGGCCCTCGGATCCGGGGCCACGGTTCAGGTGCTCGTGACCTTGAACAATCGGTTGGCGGGCGTGTTCGCTCCGCCTGACGTCTACGACCTGGTCGGGATGCAGGCTGATGTGGCTCTGCCGTTCCTGTCGCTGGATGTCGAAGGCGACGGCCAACTGGACCTGCGGGTGCTCGGCAGCGGCGTCACCGAGCTTCTCGTGAATGACGGCCGCGGTGATTTCACGATCGCAGCACCGACACCGGTGGTGGGCTTCCTCAGCCCGCACGGCGCATCCACCTGCCTGGGCTGTGGCGTCGTCAATCCCGCGGCTCGGGCGGTGCCGTAGCCGCGGAGGCGGGCACGGGCTGCCGCGCCCGATGGCGCTTGCGAATTGCGCGGGCGGCCCGGACCAGCGACATGACCGAGCGCCCGAGCCGGGTGGTGGCGATGGCCATCGAGACGAGCGGGCGGCGTCCGGGCCAGAGCTTGTCGATGTAGGAGCCTTCGGCGGCCCCGCTGTCCCAGAAGTCGAGGTCGCCGAGGCTCGGCTCCCCGTACATGCGGGTCAGGAACTCCATCTCGTTGAGGACCCCCGGGGAGACCTTCGCCAGGTCGGGGCGCCAGCCGATCTTGAAGGCGAAGCCCGCGCGGCCCGAGACGAAGTTGCTGGTGCTGGCGATGACCTCCCCGTCGAGGAGGAGCTCGGTGAAGACCGCGCGCTCCTCCCCGGCGAACCGGGCGACCGCCTCGCGGAAGAAGCCCTCGTCGGCGGGGTTCGATCGGAGAGAGGTCCTGGTCTCGCCCTTCCATCCCCGGTGCTCGAGATCGAGGAAGGCCTCCACCGACGGCGCGCGAATGCCGCCTCGCCGATGCAGGGCCCAGGAGACGCTGCCCTGCTCCTCGAGGCGCCGCCGGCGCCGGCGGAGATCGCGGCCCTGCGCGCTCAGGTTCGCCTCGATCCGCGCGCGATCGGCGAACGGCTCCAGCACCGAGCGGGTGTGCACGTTCCACTCCTCGTGATCGACGTGTCCGCCGTGCGCGGCCGTCGCCTGCGCGATGAGCGCGAACGTCGGGCCATCCCCCCAGGTGCCCTCGAGCTCGAGGCCGTGACCGCGCCAGATCTGGGTCGACGCGAGGTGCTCGACCAGCGCCGCGAGCGCTTCGGCGGCGTGGGCCCGATCGAGGAGAATACCGCTCGAGAACGAGTGGCGCGAGCGATAGGCCACGAGGTGGGGAAGCGGAAACGCGCGCGTGCCCTTGACCCACTCGAAGATGCCCATCCCCACCAGGCGCGCCGCCGCCGGCTCCCCGGCCGTCTCCCCCGCATGCCCGTCGGTCGCGGACTCCGGGGCGCGCTCGACTCGAATCGCGAGGGCACGTACGTCGGGGTCGAGGTATCGCAATGCCGGTAGCACGAAATGTGGCGAGAGGTAGGCGTTTGGCTCGAGCGCGCGGGCCTCCAGGCTCGACCAGGCCCGCACCACGTCGGGGTCGAGCGCGCGCGCGTTCGACACCCGCACCGTGAATGGACGGCCGCTGCTCCGGCTGCTCCTCCCCGGAAGCCCGCGCATCAGTCGGGCGCTCGCTCGGTTGGATTCTCCCCCCAAGGTGGGTCGCGCCTTTGGAAATCCTCCGAGGCTCCGATGATTGGGTCCACGCCCGGACATGGTAATCTGGGCACGCCAAAACCACTATGCCGAGCTTGATGGAGAGGGCGGAAAGAGCGACCGCCTACCTGCGTGAGAAGAATCTCGACCGGTGGGTGGGTGGCTACGCCCGTTTCCTGGCCACGCGGGCCGCCACCGAGGTCGCCGCCAGTGCGCGCGCCAGGCTGACCCGGTCCGGACCAGCCGCCGGGCCGCGCCACTTGCTCTTTGCCTTTTGCGACCACTATGAGCCGCTGTGGCGAACCCAGGATCGGGCGCTCGGCTCGGCCCGGGTCGACCGCTGGCTCGAGGGCTACCCGCGGATGGTCGCCGGCTTTCGCGACAGCGAAGGCTTCGCCCCCCGCCACTCCTTCTTCTTTCCAGGGGAGGAGTACGCTCCAGAGTACCTCGAGAAGCTGGCGGCGCTGGCCGGGCGAGGGTTCGGCGAGGTCGAGCTGCACCTGCACCACGACGGCGACACCGCCCCGCACCTCGCTCAGCTGATCGCCGAGTACCTGCACCTCTTCGCCGCCCACGGCCACCTCGCGCGCGGCGCGGATGGTCGGCCCCGGTTCGGGTTCATCCACGGCAACTGGTGCCTCGCCAACGCGCGCGCCGATGGACGCTGGTGCGGCGTCGACGCGGAGTTGCCGTTGCTCCACGCGGCGGGTTGCTACGCGGACTTCACCTTCCCGGCGGCCCCCGACGAATCCCAGCCGGGCATCGTCAATCGCATCTACTGGCCCGAGGGCGATCTGGCGCGCCGCCGCTCCTATGAGACCGGCAGCCCGGCGCGGGTGGGGGAACGCCGCGACGATCGCATCCTCATGATCGAGGGCCCGCTGGCGATCACCCTGCGCTCGGCCAGCCGCCCGGTTCCGCGCATCGAGGCGGCGGACGTGAACGCCCGCGATCCGGCGACCCCCGCCCGGGTCCGCAGCTGGGTCCGCCAGGGGATCGGCGTGGTCGGCCGGCCCGAGTGGGTCTTCGTCAAGGTTCACACCCACGGCACGCAGGAGGCGCAGAGCCAGTCGCTGCTCGGTGACGGTGGCCGCGCGCTGCACACCATCCTCACCACGCAGTACAATGACGGCCAGCGCTGGCGCCTGCACTACGTGACCGCCCGCGAGATGTACAACATCGCGATGGCCGCGATGGACGGGTACGCGGGCGATCCGGGGGGCTACCGAGACTACGTGTTGCCTCCGCCGCCGGTGGCCCGCAAAACAGGGTAAGGGGACGAAACCCATGAGTCAGTCACAACCGCAGCCCGTTCGAGATCTGCACGCTTCATCCAATCCGTCGCCTCCGCCGCATAGCTCGGGCGCCACGCGCGAGGCGAACGGCGCGCATTCGCCGGCCCAGCGCCGGTTCCGGGTGGGACTGGTCGGGGCTGGACACATCAGCGAGTTTCACGTGCTGGCGCTCCGGCGCATCCCGTACGTGGAGATCGTGGGGGTGGTCGATCTCGATCGCGCGAAGGCCGACGCCCTCGGCGCGAAGTTCAACCTCCCGGTGATGGTCGGAATCGCGGACCTGCGGGCGGCCGGGGCCGACGTGATCCACGTGCTGACGCCGCCCCACACCCACGCGGCGGTCGCCACCGAGGCCCTCGATCTCGGCTGTCACGTGTTCGTCGAAAAGCCGCTGGCCACCGACGTCGGCGATTGCATCCGGCTGCGCGATCTCGCCAAGGCCAAGGGGCTCGAGGTCGGGGTCTCGCACTCGCTGCTCTTCGATCCTCAGATCCGGGCGGCGCTGGCGGCCGTGCGACGGGGCGAGATCGGCGAGGTCATCGGCGTCGATATCCTGCGCAGCTCGATGTACCCCCCCTACGGCGGTGGTCCGCTGCCGCCGCAGTATCGCACCGCGGGCTACCCTTTTCGCGATCTCGGGATCCACGCGCTCTACGTCCTCGAGGCCCTCCTCGGCCCGATCCAGAAGGTGGACGCGACCTGGCGGGCCGGGACCGGGGACGCCAACCTGGCCTTCAACGACTGGCGGGTGCTGGTGACCTGCGAGAAGGGCCTCGGGCAGGTGCAGCTGTCTTGGGGGGTGCGCCCGCTACAGCACCAGATCATCATCCAGGGCAGCAAGGGCGTCATGCGCCTGGATCTCTTCCTCATGTTCCAGGCGCGCCGGATGGCCCTGCCTCTGCCGAAGGCGGCCGAGCGGATTGTCAACGCCCTGACCGACTCGATCCAGCCGCTCATCGACGTGCCCACCAACGTGGTGGCCTTCGCCCGCAAGAAGATCCGCCAGTACCACGGCGTGCAGGAGCTGATCATCGCCTTCTACCAGGCGCTGGCGGACGGGACGCGGCCACCGGCGACGGCGGCGGACGCGGTGTCGGTGGTCAAGTGGACCGAGGAGGTGGCGCGGGCCGCCGACCGCGATCAGGAGGCCATCGAGGACCGCTTCAAGCTGTCGCTCCACGTCCCGTACCTGGTGACCGGGGCCTCGGGCGGGCTCGGCTCGGCGGTGGTGGACCGGCTGCTGGCGGAGGGGGCCGGGCCGGTGCGGGTGCTGGTGCGGCGCCTGCCAGAGCGGCCGCGCGACGGCGTGGAGTACGTGCGCGGGGATCTGGGGGATCCGGTGGCGGTCGAGCGCGCGGTCCGGGGCGCGGCCTGCGTGATTCACGCCGGCGCGACCATGAAGGGCGGCTGGATCGAGCACCAGGGGGGCACCATCGAGGGGACCCGCAACGTCCTCGCGGCGTGCCGGACCCACGGGGTGCGCAAGCTGGTGCACGTGAGCTCGATGTCGGTCATCGACTGGGCGGACGGCGCGCCGTTCTCGACGGTGGACGAGAGCACGCCGTTCGAGGGCCGGGCCGAGGAGCGGGGCTCGTACACGCGCGCCAAGCTCGAGGCGGAGAAGCTGGTGGCCGAGGCGTCGGCGGCCGGGTTGCCCACGGTGATCTTGCGGCCGGGACAGATCTTCGGGCGGCGCATACCCCTCATGACCGGCGCGATCGCCCGGCGGGCGGCCGGGCGGTACGTCGTGCTCGGCGACGGTGAGATGCCCTTGCCGCTCGTCTACATCGACGACGTGGTGGACGCCATCCTGGCCGCCAGCAAGAGCGAGCTGCACCGGGGCGAGGTCATCCAGCTCGTGGATCCCGAGCCGTGGACCCAGAACCAGGTCCTGGCCGAGGTGGCGGGGGCCTCCGCGCGGGTGGTGCGGGTACCCCGGGGGGCGGTGATGGCCATCGGCCGCGCGTCGGAGCTGGCGCTCGGGCTCATCGGCAAGCCGTCCCCGGTCGCACCCTATCGCCTGCGCTCGGCCCTGGCCCTGCGCCGGTTCGAGAGCCAGAACGCCGTGCGCCTGCTCGGCTGGCGTCCGCGGGTCGGCGTTCGCCAGGGCCTTGCTCTCGGCACGAACGCCACTCCAGGCGGCTGAGTCGCGCAGCCCGGGGACGTTCTGGCCCAGCCAAGCCCCGTCCTCGTCCACGTGTTGGGGCTGGAAGTTACGGAGACCGGTGGCGAAAGCCCGGTCAGATATGATGGACCTGGGATGTTCATCCTTCCGACTCTGGTCGTCCTGTTCACCTACGTGTTCTGGCGACCTCACGAGATCTACGAGACGCTGCGGCCGCTCACCATCTACGCGGTGGTGGCGCTGGCGCTCTACGGGTACGTGCTCGATGCGCGGGTGGGCGCGAACCGTCTTCGGGGCTCGCCCCTGCTCGGATTGCTGGCCGCGCTGGTGGTGTGGTGCGTGATCACCGTGGCGATCAAGGCGCCCGAAACGCTCGGGGATCAGCTGGCCCGCTTCGGCGTGGCCTTCGTGCTGTTCGTGCTGGTGTCCGAGGGGCTGCAGAGCTGGCGGGCCCTCACCGCGATGTGCGGGCTGCTCCTCGCCTTCACGGTCGCGCTGTCCGCCATCGGGGTGCACCAGGGGCTCTCGCCGAGCCGCTGCTTCGCGCGGACCGACTCCGGCGTGGAGGCCTCCGAGACCGCCAGCATCGAGCAGCGCCTGTGCGACACGCGCGCGGACTGCTACGTGGATGCTCCCCCGGGCGCGGAGTTCATGTGCGAGCACGTCGGTGTGCTCGGCACCCGCTCCATCGGTGGACGGGTACGCTACCGCGGCATCCTCGAGGATCCCAACGAGCTCGCCTGGGTGCTGAGCATGGGGTTGCCCCTGTCGTTCGGGTTCTTCGAGCAGCGCCGCACCAAGCTGCGCCTCGGCTTGCTGGCCGTGACCCTGGTGCTGGCCGGGGCCTGCACCATCTTCACGCAGTCGCGGGGGGGCCAGCTCGCGATGCTGGCCACCATCGGGGTGTACGTGGTGCGGCGCTACCGATGGCGGGGGGTGGGGCTCGGTCTGGTGCTGGCCTTGCCGCTGCTCCTCCTCGGTGGGCGCTCGGGCGAGGAGGCCGAGTCGTCGTCGATCGAGCGCCTCGAGTGCTGGTCCGAGGCGCTGTCGATGTTTCGCGAGAACCCCGCCACCGGGGTGGGGGCGGGGCAGTTCACCGAGCACCACTTCCTCACGGCCCACAACTCGTTCCTGCTGACGCTGGCCGAGCTCGGCCCGATCGGCTACGTGCTGTGGACCCTGGCGCTGTACTACGCCTTCAAGGTCACGGTGCGCGTGCAGATCGAGCTGGCCGACCGGCCGGAGGCGCGCGACGCCCGCATCTGGGCGATGGCGCTCCTGGCGTCGCTGACGGGCCTGGCGGTCTCGGCCTTCTTCCTGTCGATTGCCTACCACACGGCCCTGTGGATCTACCTCGGGCTCACGGGCACGCTCTATGCGGCCGTGCGCAAGGATCTGCCCGAGTTCCAGGTTCCTCTCACCTGGCGGGACGTGGCGATGGTGTGTGGCGCGGATCTCGGCCTTGGACTGGCCATCGCCACGTACCTGCGCTTCAAGGGGATCTGACCCGCGCGGCTCCTGCGGGATGGACGGCTCCCGTGGTCTGGGCGCGGTGGTGGTCGACCGCCGCCTGTAGCACGTCGCGCAGGCGGGCGCCACTCTCCGGCCAGCCGTAGGGCGCCGCCCGCGTGAGGGTCTCGGCGACGTAGGGGGTGAAGGCCACCCGCTCGAGCGCGGCGGTGAGGGCCGGAACGTCGCGCACGGGCACGAGCTCGCCGAGCTCGGGGGACGAGACCACGTCCGGGATGCCCCCGACGCTGGTGGCGACCACCCGCCGGCCACAGGCGAAGGCCTCCATGAGCACGTTGGGCGTGCCCTCGTTCCAGCTCGGCAGGGTCAGCACGTCGCAGGCCGCGATCCACGCTGCGACCTGTGGCATGGGCAGCGCGCCGGGCAGGAACAGCCGCCCCCCGACCCAGGCCTCCGCCGCGGCCTGCTGACACTTCCCGAGCTCGGGGCCATCGCCCACGATGGCGAGCCGCAGCGCCGGATGGCGCTGCGCCAGGGTGCGAAAGGCGTCGAGGAGCTCGTGCAGGCCCTTGGCGCGATCGAGCCGTCCCACATAGGCGATGAGCGGCCCATCCAGCGGCAGCCCGAGGGCCCGGCGGGCCTCCGTGCGGTCGGCCGGCTTGAAGATCTCGCGATCGATCCCGTTCGACACCACCTCGACCCGATCGGCGGGGACGCCGAGCTCGATGGCCCGCTGACCGAGCGGGCGGCTGACGGCAATCAAGCGATCGACCTTCGGCAACCCCTCCTCGAGCAACCGGCGCAAGGTGGCATCCTGGGGCAGCACGTTCAGATCCGAGCCGTGCACCTTGACCGCGACGGCGGCGCCGAGGTGACGGGCCAGCAGGATGGCGGCGAGGCCGTCGGGGAAGGCCCAGCAGCCGAGCACCACGTCCACCTTGCCCGCGAGCCCACGCAGGCCCGGCCACAGCGACGCCGCATACAGGGCCGGAGCGGCGATCCGTCCCACCCTCGGCAGCGCCAGGAACCGGGGGTGGCGTACGTCGAGGCCATGCACGGTCTCGCGGGCGGGGAGCTCGGCGAATTGCCCGGCCGGCGACCACCTCTTGAGGATGCGCGCGCCCGGGAACCAGGGCACCGTGGCGCGCACGTCGACGTCGCACACCCGCGCCAGGGCGGCCATCTGTAGGCCATTGTAGACCGCGAAGGTGGGCGAGGCGCCGCTCGGGAAGAGCTTGGTCACGACCAGCACGCGGAGACGTTTGCTGCCGCGGGAATCGGGGGCGGCGACGCGCAAGCCGGGTGCGCCGGGCGCGACGGATGAAGGGGACGAGGTGGTTGCGGCCATGGCGGTCTCGATCATAACCGGCGCGCACCCCGATCCGTGAGATCCGACCGGCGCCTGGGTGGAAAAGATCGCCCACGCCGAACTGGACGGGGACCGGCCGCCCGCCGATGATCGCAGCGGCATGACGCTCAAGATCGCGCTCGTGGGTTGTGGAAAGATCGCCGACGGGCACGTCGAGGAGATCCAGAAGCTCCCGGGGCGTGCGCGGGTGGTGGCGGTGTGTGATCGCGAGCTGCTCATGGCCGAGCAGATGGCGGTGCGCTACGGCCTGCCGGCCCACTACGATTCCTACGAGCGGATGCTCGAGCGCGAGCGCCCCGACGTCGTGCACATCACCACGCCGCCCCAGTCCCACCTGCCGCTGGCGCGGCTGGCGCTCGCGGCGGGGTGCCACCTCTACGTCGAGAAGCCGCTGGCCCTCGACCACGCGGACGCGACGGCGCTGGTGAACGCGGTCGCGGCGGCCGGCAAGAAGATGACCATCGGCTACACCTACCTCTTCGATCCGCCGGCGCTCGAGATGCGGAGCCTCATCGCGGAGGGTGCCGTCGGCAAGGTGGTGCACGTCGAGAGCTGGTACGGCTACAGCCTGCACGGGCAGTTCGGCTCGGCCATCCTGGCGGATCCGGGACACTGGGTGCATTCCTTGCCCGGCAAGCTGTTCCACAACAACGTCGATCACGTCCTCAACAAGCTGACCGAGTTCGTGGCCGACGACGCGCCCGCGCTCGATGCCCGGGCCTGGCGCCGGCACCCCGTGCACTTCGGCGACGCGCGCGACCAGATGCAAGACGAGCTGCGCCTGACCCTGGTGGGCCAGGAGACCTCGGCCTACGGGACCTTCAGCTCGCACGTCAAGCCAGCCGCCCACTTCGTGCGCGTCTACGGCGAGAAGAACATCATGCACGTGGACTACGTCAGCCGCAGCGTCACGCTCGAGCCGGGGGCCACGCTGCCGTCGGCGGTCGGGCGGCTGGTGCCGCCGCTCGGACAGGCGCTGCAGCTCCTGCGAGCGGGGGCCCGCAACGGCGCGGCCTTCGCGCGCGGCGACTTCCACTTCTTCTCGGGGCTCAACCGGCTCATCGCCAGCTTCTACGACTGCATCCTCGAGGACGGACCGCTGCCGATCGCCACCCGCGACATGCTGCGGGTCTCGGCCTGGATGGAGCGTATCTTCGCCCAGATCGCCGCCGGTCATGCCGCCCCCGCCGCTGGCGCGCCCGCGCCCGGGCCCGGCGTCTCCCGGGAGGTGGCCCGATGACCGCCTCCGGCGCGACGGCCCCGGGCGTGATCCCCGGCGGAGGCGCGCCGCCGCGGATCCTGATCACGGGCGCGACCGGCTTCCTCGGCGGCTCGCTGGTCGAGCGGCTGCTCGCCCACGGCGAGCGCCGGTTGCGGCTCACCGTGCGCTCGGGGTCGCGGCGCGCGCGGGTGCTGGCGGCGGCGGCCCGTCACCCGGGTGCCGAGCTCGAATTCGTCGACGCCAACCTGGTCTCGCCGTCGGACGCGCGGCGCGCGGTCGAGGGGGTGGACGTGATCTATCACCTGGCGGCGTCGCTGCGCGGGGCGCCGGCCGACATGTTCCTCAACACCGTGGTCGCCTCGAAGAACCTGCTCGATGCCCTGCCGGCGGGGGCGGGGCGTCCGCGCGTGGTGCTGGTCAGCTCGTTCAGCGTCTACGGGGTGGCCGAGCTCGGACGGGGGGTGGTGGTGGACGAGCACACCCCGCTCGAGCCGCATCCCCAGAAGCGCGATCTGTACGCCCACGTCAAGCTGCGACAGGAGCGGCTGTTTCGCGAGTACGCGGAGCGCCTCGGCTTCCCGCTGGTCGTGCTGCGGCCGGGCGTCATCTACGGACCGGGGGGGAGCGCCTTCTCGTCACGGGTGGGGCTCGATCTCTTCGGGCTCTTTCTCAACCTCGGTGGGCCGAACCTCCTGCCGCTGTCCTTCGTCGACAACTGCTCCGACGCCATGATCGTGGCCGCTCGGGCCCAGGCCGCAGGCGGTGAGGTCTACAACGTCAACGACGACGAGCTGCCCACCTGCGCCGAGTACCTCGCCGGCTACGAGCGGTCCGTCCGGCACCTGCGCACCTTGCGGATACCGTATCCGGCCCTGAGCCTGCTGTCGCGCGCGGTCGAGCGCTACCACACCTGGTCGCGCGGCCAGTTGCCCGCCATCTTCACGCCGTACAAGAGCGCCACCACCTGGGGGGGCAATCGCTTCGACAACGGCAAGCTCAAGCGCCTCGGCTGGCGACAAGAGGTCCCCACCCCCGAGGGCCTGCGCCGCACCTTCGACTGGCTCCGCTCCCAGCTCCCCAAGCCCCCCTGACCCCTCTTCGCCCCCGCCTTCCAAGCCGTTCCCGTCGAAAAGAAAGGCGGGCTCGTCCTTCATCCGAAGGCACCTCCACGCGGTGGATCGGAGGTGGGCTTCGCCCACCGGAGACAGCATGAGCCAAGCAGTTCCGGGCGCAACTCGTGTCGTCCGCGGGAGGGGGCCGCGGGGAGGGGTCCGCCCCTTCCCGCGAGCGCCGAAGGCGCGTCCCTACCAGGTCACGCGCTGTCGGCCCGTGAGGTGACGCCAGAGGCCGAGCACCGCCGCGCTGTTCAGGACCACGAACGTGCGTGCCAGCCCGCCGAGCTTGCCCGCACGCTTGCCGGCGGCGGCCGCCAGGTAGAACGCCACCTGGGCGACCAGCAGCACCCGCATGACGGTCGCCAGCGAGGGCTCCGCCGCCCCCGAGCCCACCACGGCCAGCGCGAACAGGGCCAGCATCCACCAGGGCGCCGCCAGCCGGCACAGCTTGTGCGACGCCGTCTCGAACCACAGCGGGTTCTTGGCCGGTGACAGCAGGGCCGGCAAGCGCGCGAAGATCTGGTAGTTGCCCGCCAGGGTGCGGACCTTGCGCTTGAACTCGCGCTCGTTCTCGAACGCGGCGTCGTACGCCTCGGCCTCGCTCACGAAGCGGGTGCGCTTGCCGGCGAGGACCAGCCGCATGGGGATCCACACGTCGTCGAGGATCAGGTCCGCCGGCAGTGGCTCGAGATCGTCGCGCCGGATCATCGCGATGGGGCCGGTCATCCCGACCACCCCTCGGAAGCGTGATTCTTGCCGGCGGAGCCAGTTCTCGTAGCGCCAGTAGACGCCGCTCCCGGCACCGCCCGCCAGGACCAGGTTGCCGGTGGCGCATCCGATCCGCGGGTCGGCAAGGGCGGTCGCCAGCGCCCGGATGGCGTTCCGGGACAGCGGCTGTCGGACATCGTTCAGCAGGAGCAGCTCGCCGCGCGCCAGCGGGGCGAGCGCGTTGAGCCCGGTGGGCTTCCCGAGGCGCCTCGTCTCGGGCACCACCCGGACCCGTCCCCCCGCGGCGGGCGAGGCGGCGATGGTTCGGGCCACCGCCTCGGAGTCGTCGCTGCATCCATCGAGGTAGATCAAGATCTCCACCCGCTCGGACGGATAGTCCTGCGCGAGGAGGCTCTCGAGCTTGGCCGGCAGATAGTCCGCGCCGTTGTAGACTGGCAGGCAGACCGTCACGAATGGGAGCTCGGCGGAGCCCGCCGACCCCCGTTCGGGCTCGCCCGGCGCAGCCGCCCCCGGGACCACGTCTTCGCCCCGCGTCTGAGCCAGCAGCCCGATCAGGATGGGGTACCCGAGGTAGGTGTACGCGAGCAGCAGGATCAGCAACGACGCCAGCGCAAACATCATGGGTGGACTCCTCGCCTTGCATACAGATCGAGATACTTCCGGGCCATCGCCTCGCGCGAATACTTGGCCTCGACCAGACGTCGCCCGGCCTCGGCCACCCGCGCTGCCGCCGTCGGATCGTCGCGCAGCGCCCGCACCCTGGCCCGCAAGGCGGCCTCGTCCCCGCTCGGGAAGAGGAAGCCGTTTTCGCCGTCCGTGACCAGCGCCGGCAAGCCGCCCACGGCGCTCGCGACCAGGGGCAGGCCGGCCGCCATGGCCTCGAGGACCGCGATCGGGGTCCCCTCCATCCGCGACGAAAGCACGAACGCGTCCATCGCGGACAGGCAGGCGGGGATGTCGCTGCGGGCACCGGGGAGGCTCACCAGCCCACCCACGCCCTGGGCCTCGACCTCGGCCCGCACCCGCCCCATCTCCGCCCCATCTCCGACCAGCAGCAGCCGCAGATCCCCGCCCCGAAGCAGGGGGGCCACCGCCCGCACCAGCAAGGGAAAGTCCTTCTCGGGCGCGAAGCGGCCCACCGCCCCCACCACCCAGGCCCCGTCCGGGATGCCGAGCGCCGCCCGGGCGTGGGCCCGCGCCGCCGGGCCGGTGGGCCGAAACCGGTCCACGTCGACGCCGTTGTCGATCACCCACAGGCGCTCGGGCGCGATCTCCCGGCTCTCGAGCGCGCGCCGACGGACGTCCTCCGAGACCGCGGCGTAGGCGTGCAATCCGCGCGCCGCCAGCCGCGACAACCACTCCTGCCGGGCTCCCGCGGCGCGCGGACCGTGGCGGGTGTGCACCGCTACTGCCCCGGTCAACCGGGCTGCCGGGACGCCATAGATGAGGGGGAGTCGATTGTGCAGGTGCGCCACCTCGACCCGTTCGCGCAGGAACGACGCAACCAGCCGCACGATGACCGTGGCATCGACACCGGGGCCGCGTTTTGGCACCCTGAGGACGGGAATCCGCCGCTCCCGGAGGGCGTCGGCCAGTGGCCCGTCGGGGCCCGCCGCCAGGCTGATGACGAGGACCCGGTGGCCGAGCGCGGCCTGGGCGCTGGCAAGCTCCAGCGTGACGCGCTCGCCCCCACCGATCTCGAGGGAGGTGAGGACATGGGCTATGACCATGGGCGTTGGGTTCTCGTCATGCGTCGGGTCAGGTTTTCGAAGGTATCGACGTATATCGCATAACCTAAATCTTCGAGCCGAGGCTGCCGACGGGTGGTGCTGGAGGCGGGGCCGTCCAGGACGGCGGGCGGCACAGCGCAAATTGCAAGGAGCAAACCCGAGCTCCGAGGGGTTGGCGGTGGAGCGGCCGGGGCAAACCTTCCAGACGACGAGCTAGGATGGAAAAATGGGCAGATTGACGACGCGGTTGGCTTCCTTGGCAGATCGGAGCGGACTCCTGTCCCACGCCACGTTCGCTCGCCGTGCCGGATGGGTGGCTCCGGGGCTGCTGGTGGTCCTCTACCACCGGGTGGTCCCGCTGTCCGAGGTCGGTTCGCTCGATCCCGAGCTGGTCGACGCCACGCCCGAGGACTTCGATCAGCAGATGGCCTACCTGCGCCGGCACTACCGGCCGGTCTCGGTCGAGGACGTCCTCGAGGCGCAGCGCTCCGGTCGCGAGCTGCTCCCGGGCAGTGTCCTCGTCACGTTCGACGACGGCTACCTGGACAACTTCGAGTACGCCCTGCCGGCGCTCGAGCGGTACGGGATCCAGGGGCTGTTCTTCATCAGCACCGGACACCTGTCGGAGCGGACGCTCTTCTGGTGGGAGCGCCTCAGCTTGATGGTCAGACGCTCCACCCGCGAGAGGGCGCACATGGTCTATCCCGCGGCCGAGGACCTCGATCTCGCCGGGCCGGAGGCCAAGGCCCGGGCCGTGCGGCGCCTCAATCGCATCGTCAAGGACCACTTCGCGCTCGATCTCGAGCGCTTCTACGCCGAGCTCGGGGAGGCGCTCGGCGTGACCTGGGATCCCAGCGAGGAGCACCGGCTGGCCGACGCCGTCCTCATGCAGTGGGATCACGTGAGGGCCCTGCGGCGGGCCGGGATGGGGATCGGGTCACACACCCGCGCTCATCGGGTCCTGCAGACCCTGCCGCACGGGGTGCTGGCCGACGAGCTCTCCGCCTCGCGCGCCAAGCTGGAGCTCGAGCTCGGCGAGCCCATCACCACCATCGCCTACCCGGTGGGCAAGCCCGTCGCTCACATCGCGCCCGTGCGCCGGGCCGTGGCCCGGGCGGGCTACGAGCTCGGCTTCACGACCAGGGCCGGCCTCAACCGTTTCTCGAGGGCCAGCGATCCGCTCGACCTCGGCCGGCTCTCCATCGATCGCCAGGTCCCCGGCGCGCTCAAGCGCACCTGGATGGCGCTGCCGTTCCTCGCCCCCTGAGAGGGCCGATCCGCTCCGGTTCCCCTGGACTTCGTCCCATTTCCCGTCCGCGTCCTCGCGAACGCCCCCGACGGGGAACGAGCGCGGTGACGAGGACGAGGACGGGGCTTGGGCGCGAGCCTACGGCGCCCAGACCGGGAGGTCGGAGGCATCGAGGGCGAACCCCTGGACGTCGGCGCGCAGGCTCTGCGGGGCGCCGCCCCCGAGGGTCACGGAGCCGCCGGTCGAGGTCACCCCCTTCGCGATCTGCAGGGCGTGCTTCCCGTCGAGGGTCACGGTGTACGTCCCGCTCGCGGGCTGTCCCGGCGCCGAGTCGACAACCGACGCCATGAGCTTGGTCGCGGTGGTGTCCATGGCCTGCAGCACGTGCAAGGTGTAGCTCAGCGTGGCGTTCGGCGCGTCGTTGATCTCGACCCGATATTGCGCGTTGGCCTTGGGGGGCGGGCTCGCGGCCTTGGACTCGTCGATGATGGTGCGCGACGCTGGCACGGCCGGGACCAGGGTGGTGATGGCCAGCTGCTGATCGCCATTCACGCAGTCCACATGGGTCGCATCGATCGCGGCGGGATTGGTCTCGCAATGAATCACGAAGCTCTTGGAACGCGCGGCCGTATCGGATTGCAGGCGATCGAAGATCACCGTGGTCTCGATGTCCCGAAAGAACCAGTACTCGCGCTCCACGTGGACCGCGGCGGTGTTCCCGCCGGTCGCGCCGGCCTTGCAGCAGTGGTAGACGCCCGTCAGATCGACGTCGGCGTAGGCGTAGGCGGCCTGGCTGGCCAGGCGGTGCACGACCGGCGACGAGGCCCAGTTGCCCTCGCTGCTGCCCACCGGGGGCATGCCCTGCACCATCACGCCGGGCAGGCCGTTGACGAGCGGGACGTTGTGTCCGAAACCGGTGTAGAGCGGCTGAGAGCCCACGCCCCCGAAGGCCGGAACGGACTCGGTGTAGCCCACCGTCTCGCGGGTCAGCCAGCGGCCCTTGCGGTGCAGCTGGAAGGCGCCCCAGTCATCGTGGTTGTGGCCGCTGCTGTACGCGTCGCCCATCTGCCACAGGAAGGCGGTGGCGTTGGTGGTCCAGTCCGATCGCCCCACGAGATAGCGCGGCCCCGCGTCGTAGTAGTCGAACGGCAATGACGAGTAGTCGCGCGCGGGCCCGCCGAGGTCGGTGGATTCCACCGTGTCGTCGATGTCGGGCTGGACGGTCTGCAACCACTGCCGCGCCCATTGCCCGATGCTCGAGCCCGGCCAGCGGTTGGCCGCCGCCATCATGAAGGTGCCCTTCTCGGTGTCGGTGGCCGGCGCGCCCGACTCCCATTGTTCGTCGTCGCCGAACCCGAAGACGTCCCAGCCCGAGCGCAGCCCGCTCGCGGTCTTGGTCGGCTGGGGCGGGGTCATGTAGATGCGGTTCAGCACCGTGCCCTTCCAGTAGGGCGTCTCGGTCCAGATGTCGCGGCCGCTGGAATACAGCGACGGGAAGGCGACCGCCGAGACGTAGTAGCTCTGGTAGGGGCCGTACTGTCCGCCTTCGAGGCCGAGCCCACCCATGGCTTGCCCGGCCGCCAGGGTGGCGGGGATGAAGTCGTTCTTGTAGCGGGTCACGAGGCCATCCGTGAGGAAGGTGTCGGCCACGCCGGGGTTCTCGAAGTAGCTGGCGATGCCCCATTCGATGTCGTTGCGCAGGTCACCGAAGTAGTAATTGCTCTGGGACTGCCCGGGCCCGCCCCAGACCTGGGCGCGGATCGCGTTCAGCCAGGTGTTCCAGCTGGTGCGGAAGGTGGTCCGCTGCGCGTCGGTCATCTCGCCGTAGCACCAGTCGTAGGTGGTGATGGCGGTTTCTCCGTACCAGCGGGCGTCGTCGCAGCCGGCCTTGGACGACGGGCAGCTCGAGAGGTCGACCGCCAGGCTGAAGGAGAGCGCCTCCTGGCAGTACTTGGCGTTGCCGGTCATCATGTACGCGAAGAGCTGGTCGGCGACCGAGTACACGTCGTTGCGCGGCTCGAAGGAATGGGTGGTCCACCAGGTCTTGGCCTTCGCCAGGCGTGCCGGCGTCCAGAACAGGCGCGGATGCGCCATGGGGATGAAGATGCCCTGTACGGTGCTGCCCGCGCCCACGAATCCACCGAGGGCACCCGGGTCGGGGGCTCCGCCGATCCCGCCGGTCGAGGCGCCGGGCGCGGCCATGGTCCCTCCGGTCGAGCCGGCTTGTGTGCGACCGCCGCCCGTGCCCGAGGCCACGCCTCCGGGACCCCCGCCCGAACCGCCGCTCGAGCCACCTGGGGGCCCGCCGAGCGTGCCCGTGGTCGCGCCGGTGCCGGTGACGGTGCCAGTGCCGGCGCCCCCGGTCTCCGTCGTGACGGCCTGATTGCCGGAGGACAGGGAGCTCGTCCCCGGGGTGATGGTGCCGACGCAGCCGCCCGCGACGGACAGCATCGCCGGGATCAAGAGGCGCAGGGCGCCAGGCAGGACAGGCAACGCACCGAGGCGTCCGGACCTTGGCCTAGGGCTGTTGGGACCGAGCACACGGGGGGCGGACTGCATCATCAAAATGACTCCTCTGGCCTGGTGCCTCTTGCCTGGCGGAACATCGCCGAGGCGACTCCGTCGCAGGAGAGAGTTCGGGGGCTCGGGGGGAGATCTTGAATGTCGCGAGGATGCCACGCCCTTGGCCTCGATGCCCCGGCGCCTGCCCGGGCACACGGCGCCGGGATGGGCGTCGGGAAGCGCATCGGCGACCTGCCCGGGCCGCACGCGACATCCCGGCGAATTGAGGTATCTTCCGGCTCGAATGAAGATCCTCGTGACCGGAGGCGCCGGGTTCATAGGCGCGAACTTCTTGAATCGGTTCGTCCCCCGCCATCCCGAACACACCTTCGTCAACGTTGACGCGCTGACGTACGCCGCCAACCTTCGCAGCCTCGAGGCCATCGCGGACCGCCCGAACTACGGGTTCGAGCGGCTGGATCTGGTCGAGGCCGAGGCGGTGCGTGCCGCGGTGGAACGCCACCGGCCCGACGCGGTGGTTCACTTCGCCGCGGAGAGCCACGTCGACCGCTCGATCAGCGGGCCGCGCCCCTTCTTGCGCACCAACATCGAGGGCACCTTCAACCTGCTCGAGGCCTGTCGGGCCGTGTGGCCGGCCGGCGCGGGCATCTTCCACCACGTCTCGACCGACGAGGTCTACGGCTCGCTCGGTCCGGAGGGGAAATTTCGCGAGGACACCCGCTACGATCCCTCGAGCCCTTACTCGGCGTCGAAGGCCGCCAGCGACCACCTGGTGCGGGCCTGGGGACGAACCTTCGGGATGACCGTGAAGCTGACCAACTGCTCGAACAACTATGGACCGCTGCAGTTTCCCGAGAAGCTGATCCCGCTCATGATCCTGAACCTGCTCGAGCGGAAGCCGCTGCCCGTCTATGGCAAGGGCGAGAACGTAAGGGACTGGCTGTTCGTGGACGACCACTGCGCGGCCATCTGGACCGTCCTCCATCACGGCGCCCCCGGGGAGACCTACAACGTCGGTGGGAACAGCGAGCAGCGCAACATCGACGTCGTCAAGCTCCTGTGCCAGGTGGTCGCCGAGGAGACCGGCGCCTCGGCGGAGGAACTCGGACGACTCATCACCTACGTGAAGGATCGCCCAGGGCACGACCTGCGCTACGCCATCGATGCGGGGAGGCTCGAGCGCGAGCTCGGGTGGCGGCCCGAGGAGACCTTCGCTTCGGGGATTCGCAAGACCGTGAAGTGGTACCTCGCGAACCCCGGCTGGGTCTCCGACGTGCGGTCGGGCGAATACCGCCGCTGGATCGACTCGCACTATGGTGGTGGCTTGGGTGGTGGCTTGGGTGGCGCGCCCGGTGGGGGGGCGATCTGACATGGCTCCGGAGGGCACCCCCCCCGCATCGGCCACTCGTCCCGTCACCAAGGGCATCATCCTGGCGGGCGGCTCGGGGACCCGGCTCCACCCCATCACCCGCGCCACCAGCAAGCAGCTGATGCCGATCTACGACAAGCCGATGATCTACTATCCGCTGTCGGTGCTGATGCTGGCCGGGATCCGCGACGTCCTCATCATCACGACCCCCGAGGATCAGCCGGCCTTCGTGCGCCTCCTCGAGGACGGGACGCAGTGGGGCCTGCGCATCCAGTACGCCGTTCAGCCGCGCCCGGAGGGCCTCGCCCAGGCCTTCCTCATTGGCCGCGACTTCATCGCAGGCGAGCCTTGCGCGCTGGTGCTCGGCGACAACATCTTCTACGGCCACGGGCTGCCCGATCTCTTCGAGCGGGTGGCGCGCCAGAACACCGGCGCCACGGTGTTCGGGTACGCGGTGCAGAATCCCTCCGCCTACGGGGTGGCCGAGCTCGGTCCGGGCGGGGAGGTCATCGGGCTCGAGGAGAAGCCCAAGCACCCGAAGAGCGAGTACGCGGTGACCGGGCTGTACTTCTACGACCAGCACGTCGTCGAGCTGGCGGCCGCGCTCGAGCCGAGCCCGCGCGGCGAGCTCGAGATCACCGATCTCAACCGGGCTTACCTCGAGCGGGGGTGGCTGACCCTCGAGAAGCTCGGGCGCGGGGTGGCCTGGCTCGACACCGGGACCCACGACTCGTTGCTGCAGGCGGCGCTCTTCATCCAGACCATCCAGGATCGCCAGGGGCTGATGGTGGCGTGCCCCGAGGAGATCGCCTTCGCCAAGGGCTGGATCGACCAGCAGCATCTCGAACGCCTGGCCCAGTCGCTGGCCAAGACCGGCTACGGGCAATATCTCTTGCGGCTGGCGAGGCGGGGGATGCCATGAAGGTCACCGAGACCGCGTTGCCGGGGGTCCTCCTCGTCGAGCCCAAGCGGTTCGGGGATGCGCGCGGGTATTTCCTCGAGACCTGGCAGCGCGAGCGCTACGCGGCCGCCGGGATCGACCTGCCGTTCGTGCAGGACAACCTGTCGCGTTCGGCCCACGGGATCTTGCGGGGGCTGCACCTGCAGAATCCGGTGGCCCAGGGCAAGCTGGTGTTCGTGCTCGAGGGCGCCGTGTTCGACGTGGCGGTGGACGTGCGGGTGGGCTCGCCGACCTTTGGCAAGTGGGTCGGGATGACCCTGTCGGCCGAGGATCATCGGCAGCTGTGGATTCCGCCCGGGTTCGCCCACGGCTTCTGCGTGACCACGGAGTCGGCGGTGTTCTCCTACAAGTGCACGGCGCCCTACGCGCCCGAGCACGAGGTGGGCATCCGGTGGAACGATCCCGACATCGGGATCGCCTGGCCCATCGCCGAGCCGCGCCTGTCGGCCAAGGACGGTGCGCACCCGTATCTGCGCGACATCGATCCCGCCCGCCTTCCTCCCTTTCCTCGCGGAGTTTGAGCTCCTCACCCCATCCGCGCCGCGCGATCGCCTCACCCGCACACCCAGATCGCCCCATCGCACGCGCCGGCGACGCAACCCGGCGGCCGAAGGCCGCGCCGCCCGCGGGCTCGCCCGCCTCGCCGGCCTGGCATCCCTGCTGCAGTACGAGTGTTCGTCGACGCAACCGCGGTCGACCGAGCCGGGACCCCACGGGGAGCTCCACTCGCGCTGCTTCCCACCTCACCTGGAGATTTCCCATGATTCGCACCCTGTCCACCCGTTCCATCCGCTTCTCGAGCCTGATCGGCGCTGCCCTCTTGACCCTGACCGGCGCCTCTGCGATGGCGGCGACCCAGACCACCCAGCCGGCTCACCTCATCCACCACGGCAAGGCCAACAAGGCGGCGATCGTCGCCAAGGCGGAGCCGAGCGTGTCGTCCGCTTCCTCGGGGGCGGTGGCCACGAGCCCCGCCGCCGCCGCGAGCCCGGCCGATCCCGCCAGCGTGAAGGCCGCGGCCAAGAGCGACCACAAGGCCCGGAAGACCGCCGCCAAGTCCGCCAGCCACATGAAGGAGAAGTCCGCGGTGGTCGCCCCCGAGGGCTCCGCGAACCCGGCGGCTCCGGCTCCCGCGGCGGAGAAGGGCTCGCCGAAGGGGACGGAAAAGGCCGGCGCCGAGTCGACGGACAAGAAGTAGTCGGATCGGCCTCGAAGCCAGGGCGTCGGTCAAGGTCCCCGGGCCTCGGATCTCCGAGGAAACTCCCGACCGGACCTGGACGACTGGCCTTCCACCATCCGGAGCGCAATCCAGGCGCGCGGGACCCTCACGGGTTCTGCGCGCTTTTTCATTGGCACCGGAGCGGGCCGTCTGGCCCGCTCCGGCTGCCGCCCATTCGTCGTCGGAATGGCACCAATCCGCGCAGGCGGTCTTGGTGAGGCCGCCTCGATCACATATTCTCCGAGCGAGACGGGCGCCGTCGGTGCGCCACCGATTCGCAGCCTTTCGATGACCGTCGAAGGAGGAGAGCTTATGAGACTGGTGTCCGAGACCGCGCACCGCTGGGTTTCAGTTCTTCCGACACGGGCGCCATCGCGCCCGGGCCATGGCCGAAGGTGGGGCGGGGGGCGGCGGGTGGTTCCGTCGACCCCGGCGCTGGCCGTGATGGCGCTCGGGCTGACGGTGACATCGCTCGCCGCCACGGCCGGTGCCGAGACCAATCCGAGCCCCGCGGCGGCGACTCCCGTTGCGAGTCCTCCTCCGGGCTCCGCCGCGCCGTCCCCTGCGAAACGCGTGGAATCCAGCAGCAGCGTCGTGCCGGTCACCGACGAGCCCCCGGAGTATCGCTTCGAGTTCGGGCTCGACCTTGGGGCGCACTTCTTCAACAAGAAGAGCGGTCTCGGTCGCAACGAAGGCGATCCAGAGGGGATCTCGCCGGCCACGGCGCTGGCCTTCGGCGGTCACCTGGCGCTCAACTTCAACCACTGGGTATCGGTCGAAGCCGAGGCGCTCGGCATTCCCACCCACACCAACAACGCCGCGACGCGGATCTGGGCCTTCGCCTACCGGGGAATGTTGATCGTTCACCTGGTGCCAACCGGGCCCGTGCGGCCCTTCATCTCGCTCGGCTATGGCGCGATCTCGACGGTCGTCAACAACACCGCCATCGTCCCTTCCGACACCGACGGGATGGTCCAGGCGGGGGTCGGCCTCAAGATCGCCCTGGGCGATCACGCCGGCCTGCGCCTCGAAGGTCGCATCGTCACGCCGCCGGCCTTCCTCGGCTCGAAGGTCCCGGTGGGAAACGAGGTCGGGTACGACGGCCCGGACTGGGAGGCGCTCGGGAGCCTGTTCGTGAACTTCGGCGAGGTGGAGAAGGTGCGCGAGACCATCGTGCAGCGCGAGGTGGTGATGGTGCAGCCTCCGCCGCCGCCGGATCCGGACGGCGACGGGATCGTCGGCGCGTCCGACAAGTGCCCCGAGCTGGCCGAGGACAAGGATGGCTTCGAGGACGAGGACGGCTGCCCCGATCCCGACAACGACAAGGACGGCATCCCGGACGTCCGGGACAAGTGCCCCAACCAGCCCGAGACGGTGAACGGCATCGACGACGAAGACGGGTGCCCGGAGGTGGACACCGATGGCGACGGGATCCTCGGGTCGCGCGACAAGTGCCCCGACGAGCCCGAGACGGTCAACGGCTACAAGGACGACGACGGGTGCCCCGACGAGGTCCCGGCGGCCGTGAAGAAGTTCACGGGGGTCATCGAGGGCATCAACTTCAAGACCGGTCAGTCCACGATCCTGCCAGGGTCCTACCCGATCCTGGATCGGGCGGTGGCGGTGCTGAAGGAATACGGTGACATTCGCCTGGAGATCTCGGGCCACACCGACTCGCGCGGGAAGTCCGACTACAACCGGGATCTCTCGCAAAAGCGGGCCGACGCCGTGAAGTCTTACTTCATCGCCAACGGGATCGACGCCACCCGCGTCACCACCATCGGGTACGGGATGGATCGCCCGATCGCGGACAACGCCACCGAGGCCGGGCGCTCAAAGAACCGGCGCACCGAGTTCCGGTTGCTGACCGGCAACGAAGGGGGTGGGACCGGCAAGGTCGACCTGCCGCGCGGAGACTCTGGCCCTCCCCCACCGGAGAACGCCCCCATCAAGCCCGTCTCGCCCTGAGCGGAGGAAACCTCAGGGCGACTGTTCGGCCCTCCATGGGACGTCCCGTCGGGAATCCCGTCGGGGCCGTCTACCCCCGCGCGCCGCGCAAGCGGGCCCGCCAGGAGGGCCAGGCGCGGGCGGCGCGCAGGCCGAGGACCACCGCCGCCGCCGCCCAGGCCAGCCAGATCAGCAGCGACCAGTGGGTGAAGGTGAAGTGGCGGGCCGAGGTGGGGGTGAGGGCGCTCGGGAGCTTGCCCTTGCGCGACAGCGACAGGATGTCCATCAGCAGGGCCACCGTGACGTGCACCGCCACGCCCGCCCAGATGCTGCGGGTCTTCATGGCCAGCGAGCCGAGCACCACCCCGGCGATGATGGCCGAGCAGGCCTCGAGGTAAGGCTTGCCGTAATGGATCATGCAATAGGGGACCGCCATGCCGAAGATGGCTCCGGCCCCGAAGATCCGGGTGGCCCGCAGCCACCAGCCGCGAAAGAACATTTCGAGACCCACGAATTGCGAGATGTACACCGCCTCCCACACCGCGAAGTCCACCCAGGATCGCCCGGCGGTGGCGCAGATGGGATAGTACGCGCCGAAGTCCGGCTGCCGCGCCACCAGCACCAGGATCGGCACCATGATCACCACGAACAGCGCATAGAGCCAGGCGTGCTCGCGAAACCCGGCCAGGCGCAGCCCCATGTCGCGCAGGTCATCGCGCGGAAAGAACCGTCGCCACACCAGGTAGGGCGTGAGGTATCCGAGGACCCGGGTCAGGCCCCACCACAGGCGCCCGTGGAGCTCGGCGTAGAGGGCCAGATGGGCCTGGATGCCGGGGTGGGCGGCGGCGGCCAGCGCCCGTCCGAGGGCCGGTCCCACCCGTTGCTGGAAGAAGGCCATCTGACCGAAGTACTCCTGCATGGTCAGGATCAGCACGCCCAGCACCAGCGCGACCAGCGGCCGGTGGTCGACCTCGCCCCGCGCGTCGAGCTCGCGCCGCCAGGCGGAGGCCTCGGCCTCGAGCCCGCGCCAGGTGCCACGGAACACGAGATACACGAGCGGCGCCACCGCCAGCAGCATGGGAACGGGCAGCAGCCACTTGACGGCCGGGTTCTCGAGCCAGGAAATCACGCGCGCAAGGCATACCAGAGCGGCGGGCATCGGCGCTATGTTAGCGGGAATGGCCGCTGACCCGACCACCGCCCCCACCGCCGCCGCCCGCCCCGAGCCCCCGTCGCGGCTCGGGCACTTCATCCAGACGTACTCGAGCTTCCTGTCGAGCTTCGTGATCGGGGTGGCGGGCCTGGTGGCCACCTCCATCTGGCAGTACCGGCAGTCCCAGACCGCCGCGCGCCAGGCCGAGTCCGAGCAGGCCATCGCCCGCACCAAGGCAGAAAACGATTGGCGGATTGCCCGCGCGGAGATCCTGGCCAAGAACCTGAACATCCTGGCCTCGCAGGGGGCCGACACCGCCGATCAGCGCTTCGGGGTGCTGCTGTCGCTGACCCGTGGCAGCATCCTCGATCCCGAGCTGGCGGTCTCGTACGCGCTCGAGCTCGGGAAGGTCAACCCCGACTACATGCGCAGCGTGCTCGCCAGCACGGAGCACAAGAACTACCTACAGCTCGAGCACGCCTTCGCGCTCACCTGCCTGCAGCAGTTCGGGGTGGAGAAGGCCGCGGAGATCTGTCGGGACGATCGCCTGGCGGAGCGTTCGGACGCCATCGCCCAGGTGATCGAGGACGAGATCGACGCCACCGCCCAGGTGGCCTCGCAGGCCGGGGCGCAGGCCGGGCCGCCGCCGGCCGGTGCGCCGGTCGGCGCGCAGATGGCCGGGCCGCTCTCGCTGCTGCGCGACGAGCGCGAGATCCAGGCCCACCCCGCCAAGCTCATGTGGCTGTTCGAGCCCTACCTGCAAGACCGCTATGAGCGTCGCCAGTGGAACGAGATCAACGCCTTCGAGAACAGCTCCGACGGCGCCAAGGTGATCTCCGCGCTGGTGCTGGCCACCGCCCGCACCGGCGAGCTCGTGACCAACGTCGAGCAGTCCGACCTCGACAAGTTCCACGCCCAGCGCCGCAAGTGGCTGGCCGCCTACCTGCTCGGGAGAGCCTGTGATCCCGAGTGCCGCGGCAAGATCGTCGACGTGATGCTGTCGACGTACGGCGAGGCCCAGGGGGACTACGACGAGGCCTTGCAGAGGCTGGTGCAGCTGTCCCGCGCAGAGTCGGGACCGGCCATCAGCCAGCTCCACGCGCGCCTGCTCTGGTGCCAGGTGGACAGCGACGATCTGCAGATCTTCCGCGATCGCGTGCTGGTCCCGGCCGCGGCCCGCGCGCTCGGGACCCCCGGCGCGGATCGCAACATGGTGGAGGATCTGGTCGGGCTCGTGGCCCTGGTGCCCGAGCCCACGGTCGAGATCCAGAAGAGCGACGCCAGCGGGAGCGGCGGCGCGGCGGCCGGCAGCGCCGGATCGACCCCGATCGCCGGCGGCAAGCCCATCGCCGCCCCGCCCCCCCTGCCTCCGAACGTGGCGGCCTGGAAGGCCCTGCTCGGCACGATCGACAAGGGTGGCGACAAGAGCGGCGACAAGCTGGCGCGCTCGTTCGCCTCGCGGCGCGCGACGGTCAAGCGTGAGCGCGCCGCCCCGCCGCCGATGATCAAGCGGGTGAGCTTCTGCGGGGCCGCCGAGGCCCCCGACCGATCCGCCGCCGGCGACACCACGCCATGAGCGCCTCGGATCCGACGGCGGGGCCGGGCGCGACCGGCGAGGCGGGTCTGTGGGGGATGAACCGCTACCAGTGGACCGTGCTCTTCGCGGCCTGGCTCGGCTGGGGCTTCGACGTCTTCGACGGGCTGCTCTTCAACTACGTGGCACCGAACTGCGTGCCCACCTTGCTCGGCCTGCCGATCGGGTCGCCCGAGGCCAAGCGCGCGACGCTCTACTGGGCCGGGACCTTGACCTCGTTCCTGCTCCTCGGGTGGGCCACCGGCGGGATCCTGTTCGGCATCCTGGCCGATCGCATCGGGCGCACGCGCACCTTGCTCCTGACGATGCTGCTCTACGGCGTCGGCACGGCGGCCTGTGCCGCGGCCCCCAACCTCCCGACGCTGGTGCTGTTCCGTCTGGTGGCCAGCCTCGGCATCGGGGGGGAGTGGGCGGCCGGCGCGGCCATGGTCGCCGAGGTGGTCCCCGAGAAGCGCCGGGTCGAGGCCGGGGCGCTGCTCTACACCTCGGCGCCCATGGGCCTCTTCCTCGCGACCTTCGCGAACTTCCAGATCGCCGGCGTGTTCTTCAAGGGCGCCCCCGAGGTGTCCTGGCGCTACGTGTTCTTGACCGGGCTCGTCCCGACCCTGGCGGCGCTCGGCATCCGTCTGTTCGTGCGTGAGCCCGAGCGGTGGACGGCGACGCGCCACGACCGGTCCGGGCAGGCGGTGGCCCCGCCGTCGCTGCGCGAGCTCTTCGGACCGGCGGTGCGGCGCAGCACCGTCAGCGGCTTCGTGATGGCGCTGGTGGCCCTCGTGAGCTGGTGGAGCTGCAACGCGTTCATCCCGGTCATCTCGACCGGTCTGGCCCAGGTGGCGGCCAAGGCCCGCGCGCTCGACCCCGCCGCCACCCGCGCGCTCGTCGAGCGCTGGAAGGCCGAGACCACCAGCCTCTTCAACCTCGGCGGTCTGATCGGGACGCTGCTGACCATCCCGGCCTCCAAGATCCTGGGGCGCAAGAGCATGTTCGCCCTGTACTACGGCCTCGGCAGCATCGCGATCTTCTGCACCTTCGGGTTGCCCCTGCCGCCCGAGACCCGGCGCTTCCTCTACTTCGGGGACGGGCTCACCATCTTCGGGGTCTTCGGGGCGTTCACCTACTACCTGCCCGAGCTCTTCCCGACCCGCCTGCGCGCCACCGGCGCCGGCTTCTGCTACAACGCCGGCCGCCTGTTGACGGCGGCGGGGCCCTTCCTGGTGGGGCGCTTCGCGGCCCGCGGCCCCGACGCCCTCGGAAGCGCGCTCGTCGCCCTCACCGCCGTGGGGGTGGTCCCCCTGCTCGGCCTCCTGTTCTTGCCCCTGGTGGTCGAGACCAAAGGCCGCGACCTCACCTGACCATCCTCGTTCTCCGGGAAGGACGCCCCTTGCCGCCGGGTCAGGCGTGCCGCGAACGCCGCACGCCGACCGGCACGTGGTGCGAGGCCGGCTGCCGTGAAGGCGGCTGGTGCACCGCCGCGGATCTCGAATTCGGGTGGATGGCGCGGGCGCCACGCTCCCCGACGACCTGGCTCGTGCGATCGCGCAGCGTGGCCACGAGCCGGGCCTCCGCATTCTCGTCGATCCGCAGGACCTGGCGGCCCTGTAGCACGTTGGCCACGATCTCCTCGCCGGAGACGTCCCCGACGTAGATGCCCTCGCGCTTGGCCAGCACGTTGGCGAACCGCACCAGGTTCCCGCAGGCGTGGGGCCCGGCGGCGCGGTCGTAGCTGTCGCAGTGCTCGATGGCCTCCACCACCGCCGAGGGCAACCGCCACCCCGAGGCCAGGGCCGCGCCCACCCCGCGGTGGGCTTCGGCGACGGTCTTTTGCCACAGCGTCTCGGTCATCCAGGGGACGTCCAGCTCCTCGACCAGCTTGCGCTCGGCCTCGAGCAGCAACCCTGCCACGATGGGTTTGCCGAGATCGTGCAACAAGCCCCCGAGGTAGGCCACGTCGGGCTCCACCCGGCTCGAGACCAGCTCGGCGAGATCCCGCGCCAGCATGCCGACCGCCAGGCAGTGCTCCCAGATGAGCTTGAACTTCTGGCGGATCCCCGCGCTGCGCGAGGTGAAGATCTGGCAGGCCGCCAGCTCCACCAGCAGGATCCGCAGCGGCTTGACGCCGATCTGGCTGACCGCCTGCTCGATGGTGGTGACGGTCTGCCGCCGGGAGTAGGCCGCGCTGTTGACCACCCGCAGGATGCGCGCGGCGATGACCGGATCCTGCTCGATCACCCTGGCGATGGTCGCGAAGGTCGCGCTCGGATCGCGGAGCACGTCGAGGGCCTTGAGCGCGACCAGGGGCATGGTGGGGACCTGCAACCGGTTCTCCTGCATGCGGCGGACGACGATGTCCGACAGCGCACGACCGACCTTGCGCGCCTGCACGCGCTCGACCCGCACCTCGTCGGCCGGGGATAGCAAGGAGGACGCCATCGCAGGAATCTCGCCAGCGCCGCTGCTTCCGCCCGTGCCTCCATTCCCGCTCCCACTCCCGCTCCCACCCCAACCGTCCCCGGCCGCGCGCTCGGGCTCGGCCTCGGGCGAAAGCGGGGCCGCGTGGCCAGCCGTGAGGGCTCGCTCGATGGCGCGTCGAAATTCTCGCAGGCTGGACCACCGCTGCTCGGGATCGGCGGCGAGCGCCCGGGTCACCACCCGCGACAGCGCCGGCGAGATCCCTGGGTTGCGCTCGTGAACGGGCACCGGCGGGATGGGGGACGCCGCCGCCCCGGCCTCGCCGCCGGCCACGGGCGCGAGCGGCGGGGGATCCGCTGGACCCGGACCGTCGAGCGGCCTCGCGACCCGGGGCGGCACGACCGCTCCGTGCGCCGCGAAGGGCCGGGCGCCCACCAGCATCTCGTAGGCGAGCACCCCGATCGCGAACACGTCGGACTCGCTGTCCGGCGGGTTGCCCACCCGCAGCTCGGGGGCCCAGTAGGGGGAGGGCTTCTGGGCCGACGTCGCCGTCAGGGTCAAGGCACCGAAGTCCAGCACCTTGACGAAGTCGGGATAATCGACGTTGTTGGTGATGAAGACGTTGCCGGCCTTGAGGGCCCCGTGAATCAGGCCCCGGTCATGGGCCGCGCCCACCGCCGAGGCGACCTGCGCCAGCACCCGCACCGCCGTGACCTCGTCCAGCATCCCGACCCGCTCCAGGCGCTCGTCGAGGCTCTCGCCTTCGAGCATCTCCATCACGATGAAGGTCGCCCCCGTGGAGGTCTGTCCGACGTCGAGCACGTCGACGATGTTGGGGTGCCGGATGCTCCCCACCACCTTGAGGTGGGTGAGAAAGCGCTCGAGGCGGGCCGCGCCCCGCGACACCTCCGGGGACAGCACCTTGATCGCCGCGCGCCGCCCGATGACGGGGTGCTCGGCGTAGTACACCGTCCCGAGCACCCCGGTGCCGAGCTCGGTCACGACCCGGTAGCCGCCAACCAGCGATCCGATCACATGGGCGTACTTCGGATGACTCCCAGGGAACCTTGAAGGCCGAAGGCCAGGCCCCCCCGGCCCGGCCCCCAACCGGGCCCGAGCTAGAGCTAGAGCTAGTGCGCCTTGCGGGCCATGTACTGCAGCAGGTCGACGCAGCGGTTCGAGTAGCCCCACTCGTTGTCGTACCAGCTCACCAGCTTGAAGAAGTTCTTGTTCAGCTCGATCGAGCTCCCCGAGTCGTAGATGCTCGATCGTGCGTCGTGGATGAAGTCGCTCGAGACGACCTCCTCGTCGCTGTACCCGAGGATGCCCTTCATGTACGTCTCGCTCGCCCGCTTGAGGGCGGCGTTGAGCTCGGCCAGGCTGGTGTCCTTCTCGGTCTTGAAGGTGAGATCCACGACCGAGACCGTCGGCGTCGGAACGCGGAAGGACATCCCGCTCAGCTTGCCCTTGACCTGCGGGAGCACCAGCGCCACGGCCTTGGCCGCGCCGGTGGTCGACGGGATGATGTTGATGGCGGCGCTGCGCCCACCCTTCCAGTCCTTCTTGGAGGGGCCGTCGACGGTCTTCTGGGTGGCGGTGTAGCTGTGCACGGTGGTCATCAGGCCCTCGGTCAGCCCGAAGCCTTCCTTCAGGACCACGTGGACCAGCGGCGCGAGGCAGTTCGTCGTGCAGCTGGCGTTCGAGACGATGTTGTGCTTCCCGGGATCGTACTGCTCGTGGTTCACGCCCATCACCACCGTGAGGTCCTCGTTCTTTCCAGGCGCCGAGATGATCACCTTCTTGGCCCCGGCCGTGATGTGCCCCTTGGCTTTCTCGGCCTCGGTGAAGAGCCCGGTGGACTCGATGACGTACTCGACGCCGAGGGCCTTCCACGGCAGCTCCGCCGGGGACTTGGCGCTGACCACCAGCACGTCCTTGCCATCCACCACGAGGACGTCGTCCTCGACCTTGTCGGGAGAGGACTTCTTCGAGCTGACGTGGCCCTCGAACTTGCCCTGGGTCGAATCGAACTTGAGCAGGTAGGCGAGGTTGTCGGCGGGAACGATGTCGCCCACCGCGACCACCTCGACCTCCTTGCCGAACAGCCCCTGCGTGTAGAGCGCTCGGAACACGAGCCGGCCGATTCGGCCAAAACCGTTGATGGCAATCCGGGTCATTTCTCTCTCCCTTGCGACTTTTTCCAGGACCCCGCGCAACCCACGCGGACAGGCGATCTATACACCCTCGGAACCATCGGGCAAGCGACCGATGGACACGTCGCGCAAGGCCGGGTGGGCCGTATTCCGCGCCCGTGTCCGTCAGGTTTCGGGGCGTACGGGAATCGCCGCCGGCGCGGCGCCACCGCCGCTACTGGAGGTTTCGCGTCGTCGCGTGTGGTTCGCTGGCCAGGCGCGCAAACGCCTCGACGATGCCGATCTTTCCCGCCGCCAGATCCGGCGCGGCGTCCTGTCCGAGGCAGGCCTCGGGCGAGCCGAAGGCGTACGCGGCGAGGTGGGCCGCGAAGCACTGGTGAACCGTGTCCAGCTTGACGAGATCGTTGACCAATTCCTCTTCGCCATTGAAAGTGAAGAGGGTCGTCGACGAGTCCTTGGGGACCGCGCCGCTCGCGTCGATGGGCAGGCCCGCCTCGGTGTCTCGGTAGCGTCCACCCTCGTCGTAGTGCTCGAAGCCGAACCCGATCGGATCGAACTGGTGGTGGCAGAACCCGCAGGCCGCCCCGCTCTTGGCGTGGGCCTGCTCGTAGCGCTGGCGCGTCGTCATGACCCCCGGCTGCGGCGTCCCGATCAGCGGGACGTTGGGTGGCGGGGTGAGGGTCGGTTGACAGAGCAACCGGTAAAAGACGAACAGGCCGCGCTTGGTGGGCGACGACGAATCGGGTCCCGATCTCGTGGCCAGGAACGCGCCCTCGGACATGAGCCCGAGCCCCCGGTTGGCTGGACGGGCGATGCTCACGTAATCGCTGGCCGGCGCCGGGAAGCCGTAGTAGCTGGCGAGGGCCGCCGACGGGTTGGTGGTGCCGGCGGTGAGCAGCTCGGTGACGCCGCCGTTCTTCTGCAGCACCACCTGGTCGATGAAGGCGCGCATCTCGTTCACCATGTCGGCGCTCACGCCGGTGAAGCTCGGGATGTTGGGCCGCACCTGCCCACCGACGGCGGTGTAAGCCACGTACTGCTCGAAGAACCGGTGCAGCGCCTGCTTGCCCGTCGGGGTGGCGAGCATGGTCCGGGCCAGCGCCAGCGGATCGCCGAGATTCCCGGACTCGGCCTTGGTGAGCAGGTCGTCGGTCGGGGTCGAGCCGGTGTAGGTGTACGCGAGCCAGGTCGCGATCTCGGTCGGTGAGAGCTGGCGGTTCTTGGCCCCGTTCGGGGTCCCGATCTCGCTGCGGTAGATCGCGTTTGGCGACTGGATGAGACCGATGAGGGTCCACTTGAGCGCGGTCTTGAAGTCGGACTTGGCCAGCGAGGCGTCGAAGAATCCCAGGTAGCGCGCGCTCTCGGCCGGGGTCAGCGCGCGGCGGAACAGGCGCCGACCGTACTTGCTCACGAAGCTCTGGGCACAGGCGTGGTCCGCGGTGCTGGTCGAGCACGGGAGCAGGTTCGCCAGCGCCGTTCCGGTGACCGCCGTCGCCAGGGACTGCGCGGTGTCGAGCAGGCCCTCGGCGAACTGCTGGCCGATGAGGTTGGAGCTGTCGTTGTCGAACACGCCGCCCTGGAGCTGGCTGGCGGGGAGCGCGCTCGACCACTGCCCGCTGACCTCGGGGAAGATGTCGGCGAGGGTGCTCTGGACCTCGTTGCGGGTAAGCGGACGCAGCCCGGGGCGACCGAGGCTCGGCTGGGCGCAGGCCAGGGTCGCTCCGATCGTCGCTCCGATCGTCGCGGCGGAGGCCGCGGCGGTTGCGCCGCCCGTGCCCCCGGGGGCGGCGGAAGGGGAGCCAGCTCCGCCCCCGGTCACGGCGCCACTGCCCGTGCCCCCGGCGTTGCCGCCCGGCAGTCCGCTCCCTCCCGAGCCGGCGCCGGTCGCCGGGGCCGGTGCCGACGGTCCGGTCTTCCCCGAGCAAGCCGCGAGCAGCAGACCCACCCTGAGCCAGGAGGACGAGGTCGGGATCATCTGGCCAACGCGCCGGGCGCCGGTGGGGCGGCGTCGGGGCTCGCGGCCGAGCGTCACGCCAGCACCTCGGTCACGGGGCCGGTGGTGTTCGGGAAGGTGGCGCTCGCCACCCCCATCGCCTTGCACAGGGTGAGGTAGAGGTCGGTCGCCGAGCGATCGATCTTTCCCGCCGCACCATTGTCGGGCTTGTCGACGGGAAAGCCCACCACCCGCCCGGTCTGGAGCGCTCCCCCCGCCTTCCCGATGGTGACGAGCGGGAGATTGGACGGGACCTGGGGATAGTCGATCTCGCTCGTGCGGTTGTGCATCGAGCCGTCGCCGATCTCGCTCATCACGTAGATCAAGGTGTTGTCGAGCACCTTGGTGCCGGGCGCGGCGGGATCGTCGGTGGTGGCCAGCACGCTCACGATGTTGGTCACGAGCTGCTGGATGAACCAGCGCTGCGCCTTGGCGAACGGCATGCGGGTCGCGGGATCGTAGTTGTCGACGGTGACCGGTGAGTTGTACTGGGCGCCCATGGCCGCGCGGGGTACGGTGTGCGACAGCCCGAGGTGGTGCGCCCCGGCCGCGCCGGCGAAGGTGAAGTCGAAGTCGCAGGTCGCGTACATCGGCATGAGCCCGATCACCTGGGCGGCGTTGCAGATCATGGCCTGCGTGATGATCTCCATCTGCGCCTGCAGCAGGAGCGGGAAGTTCTTCTCCTGGTAGAAGTAGTCGTTGCCCCCGCTCGGGTCGACCACCAGGCCCGCGCTCGCGCCGCGCACCATCTCGACCGTCGGCAGGTTCGGGCGACTCGAGCAGGTCGACGTCGCGACCGCCGAGCCCGCAGCCTGGATGCTCTGGATCGCCGACAGGTGGGCCGCGAGCCGGGTCTGCTCCGAGGTCAGCGCGCCGAGCGTGGCCTTCAGGTCCTGGATCTCCGAGGCGGTGAGGGCCAGCAGATCCTTGCGAAGCTGGACGTCGGCGCTGGCGGGCCTGCCCGCGGTCGTGCTGGTGCCAAAGAGGGCGTCGGCGACCTGGACCGGGCTCTTCTGCGGATCGATCGGGGTGCCGTCCCAGAACAGCATCCCGTGGTTGTCCATCCCGTAGGGGATGTGGGAGCAGGCCCCGAGGATGAGGGGCTTGACGCCGAGGCCCTTGGCGATCACCTGGTCGACGGTGGTGCGTGGGGTCGTGGTGTCGGTCTGGGTCGCACCCGAGAGGCAGTTCACGATGCCCTCGTGGCTCGCCGCGAGCCCGATGTACTGGAAGCCCTGGTAGACGTTGACGTACGACTTGTAGGGTTGCAGGGGGCCGAGGATGCTGACGTTGGTCTTGTCGAGATCGAAGCTGGTGGGATCGCTGGCGGAGACCCGGGGATCGAAGTGCTCGGGCGCGGTGCCGTGGGGGACGTACATCAAGAAGAAGCGCTTCGGCGCGGGGCTCGGCGCGGCGGTCGCGACCCGGGCGATCCGGGCGGCCGCCGCGGCCGACAGGCCCGCGGCCGTGGCCTTGAGGAACAATCGACGCTCGATGCGCTCGGACGCGCGAGTGAGCCACGGGTTCGTCGGCATGAGGGCACCTTGCACGGCCCGGGGGAGGGGAACCCGGGCGATTGAGCCTCAATCTGGCGCACTCCCCGGCAAATGTCGATATCCGGAAAGGGCGTTTTCGTCCCCGGCCAGCCTCGGGGTGTGGGCTCCGCCACGGCGGGAAATCCCCTGCCGGCGTCCCGTCCCTGCGGAGGTCACGGGCTCAGAAGGGAATGTCGTCGTTCGCGGGGGATCGTCGACCTCGCGCCGGGCGGCTGGTCCCGCGAGCGCCGCCGGGGGGACCGTTGCGCCGATTCGGCGAGCTGCCGCGTGGCCGGGGCGGGGGACCAAACACCTCGGCCGCCTCGGCCATCTCGTTCAAGAGCTCCTCCATCATGCGCAGCACGTCGTCGTCGGTTGGTCCCTCGTCCGTCGCCTGCCTCGTCGCCGGCTCCCTGCTCGATCTTCCGCGGGCTGACGTCGCCCTGGCGGCACTGGGGCCGCGCATGAACGCGTCGATGGTCAGCTGGCCATCGCGATAGGAGATCACGAAGGCCTGCAGCTCCCGGAGAGCGGCGAGGGCGGACCTGGCCTCGCTGACGAGCGTGGACAGCGGGTCGACCTTCCCGCGGCCTCCCGCGCCGCGCTGGCCCTCGCGGGCGGCGCGCTGGAGATCGAGGTGCATCTGGCCCGCCGGGGAGCGTCGGAGCTCGCGGAGCGCCTGATTCAGCTCGGCGAGCTGGGCGCGCAGATCGTGGTTCATCCGTTCGAGATGGGCGAGCTTGCGCGCGAGCGCGTCGTCCTCGGTCCCCTGCGGATCGAGGACGCCCGCGCCCATCCAGGCGCGCTCGAGGTGGAGCAGGCGCGCCAGATCGCGCTCCTCGTAGGCGCGCGAGATCTCCTTCATCGCCTCGGTCCGCCGGACCTTCTCGGCGTCGTCGGAGACCCGATCCGGATGGACCGCCATCGCCAGCCGTCGAAAGAGCCCGCGGAGCGATCGATCCGCCTCCGCGTCGGAAGGACGCCGCGCCGAGAACCCACCCGCTCCCGGCGGAGGCGGCTCACGCCGCCCGGTCGCGTCTTCGCCCCGCGCCCAGGCGCCTGGCCCAGGTCCGCCCGGGCGTTCACTGTCCCCGGGATCCGGTGGATCGTCGAGGCCGGCGGCGGGGTCGTCCGAGAGGGCCTCGTCCGGTGAGAGGACCCCCTGCTCCTCGAGCATGTCGTACACGAGGCGGATCGCGCGCCGGACCTTCCGAGGCTGTCCTTTGCGCACGAGGAGCTGCTGAAAGAGGCGATGGATCTGTCGTTCGATGGCCTGGATCTCGTCCCGGATGGGCTCCACCTCCACCAGCCGCCGGGCCATCTCCCGGAGGTCCTGGTCGAGCCGTGCATGGTCCCTTTGCTTGGCTCCGATCGCCTTGAGCAGGCGCGCGTGCTCGAAGGTGAGCGCCGCCAGCTTCTGGGGAGGCGCCTGTCGCTCGATCCCGGCAGCGCGGGGTGCGTCCTCTTGCCCTCGAACCTGCGGGCGCGCGTGTCGTCGTCGAGCCATGGAGAGGACCAATATAGGTCGCGGCCCCCTCCGAGACCAATCGAAGGGTGGCCCGAAGGTTCGGGCGAGGGCGCCGCGGCAAATCATGGACCCGAGCTCGAACCGACCGGTATGATGAAGCGATGGGGGATAGTCTCGACGATCGCCCGGGCAGTGCGCCGCAGGGTCACGGTCACCGCGACTGGCGTGGGCGGCGGGTCGGGCCTCGCGCGCGCACGCGCGTCGGCTCGGCACGGCCCGCCTGGCCCTGGCTCCTCGGGGTGCTGGTCGGGGCGGCGGGCGGAATCTGCGGCCTGCTCCCATCGCGCTCCGCGCGGGCGGACGGTGCCTTTCCCGCCCCCTTCCGGCTGTTCCTCCCGGCCAATCTTCCCGACGACACGACGGTCACCACCAACTTCGGTCTCATCAGCTCCCGCGACGGCGGGCGGACCTGGGCATGGACCTGCGAGCACGGGGCGAGCGATCTCGGGTCGCTCTACCAGCAGGCGGCCGATGGAGGGAGCGGCCGCATCCTCGGGCTCGCCCGCAACGGGCTCATCTTCACCGACGACGACGGGTGCACCTGGTCGACGGCGGGGGGCTTCTCGAGCGGAGAGCTGGTGGACGACAGCTTCATCGACCCGGCCAATCCGTCCCACGTCGTCGCGATCGCCCACCACGGGAGTGGGGCCTCCGCGGTCTTCGAGCTGTTCGCCTCCACGAACGGCGGGACCAGCTTCCTCGGCGCGCCCCTGTTCGCGACCGAGCCGGGTTTCCGGCTGGACGGCGTGGAGCTCGCGCGCTCGAACCCGGACCGCATCTACGCGACCATGTCGCCGTGGACCGCGACCAGCAACGGCACGCCGCCCAGGATCCTGCGGTCGGACGATGGCGGCAAGACCTTCAACACCCTCGACGCGTCCGCCGTCACACCGGGAGGGACGCTGGGGATCGCGGCGGTCGATCCCGAGAACCCCGATCGCATCTACCTGCGGAGCTCGGGGGTCGACGAGCGCTTGCTGATCTCGAACGACGCCGGGCGAACCTTGGCGGTGGCCCTCACCGCCGATTCCGGGCAGCAGCTCTCGGCCTTCTTCCGGCGGGCAGATGGGACGCTGTTCGCGGCGGCGTTCGATTCCACCGCGGGGACCTTGTTTCGCTCGACCGATTCGGGGGCGTCGTTTCAACCGCTCCCCGCGACCTTGCACATCGGCTCGATCGCGGAGCGCGGCGGCGCACTCTACGTGCTGGCCAACGGGCTCGACGATCCCTTCCTGGTCGGGATCTCGCGCGACAACGGCGACACCTTCCAGGGCTTGCTCGACTATGCCTCGGTCGGGGGCGTGAAGACCTGCGCCGCCGACCTGCGCAACGCCTGCGCCACGAGCTGCCTCAACCTGAACAACGCCGACGTCTTCGCTCCCCTGGTTTGCAGCACGCTGGTCGGGACCGCCTCCGCCTCCACGGGGGGCTCAGGCGCCACGGGCGATCGGATCACGTCGAGCTGTGGTGGGTGCGCGATCGCCGCCAGCCCGGCGGCGCGGGCGTACGCCGCGAGCCGCGCGCGCGTGCGCGGTGATCGGCTGGAGGGCAGCGCCCTCGCCTCGGTGCTCGGCGCGGCGGCGTTGCTCATGGCGCGCGGGCGTGGTCATCGCGGCTCCGCTCGGCGGAAAGCCGTCGGCAAACCGCGCGATACGCACGTGAAATGATCAGGCGCTGGCCGGTGGATTTTCCGGAACGAGCTTCCTGCGCAGTCGGCGTCGCCGCTGCGTTTACACACATAGTGCCAGGACGAAACATCCCCTGTGTGAAGGAATTGATAAGCATCCCTCAACGACGCAAACGTTGAGATTGGTCGACCGAGACCAACCCAGCTCGAGCACGCCCAACAACCAAGACCAAATCTGAGCTGACCAGATCCGCACGGGCTCATTTGAGCTCCCCACGCAGGCGACCTTCTGCGCGCCCGTGCCTCCGGATGGCGACGGACGGCGGGCTCGAGAGCCGCGCAGGGCTGGTCGTGGCGGTCACGCACGGGTGCTGGGGCGTTGGCGTCGGCCATTCGGCAACTTCCGTAACCTGGACTGGAGGACGAAGAAGAAAAATGATCGACACGATAAAGAGGATACGTCGCACGGCACTGGCCATCTCAATCTCAATCGCGATGCCCGCGTCGATCGCGGGCACCCAGGCGCGAGCGCTGGCGGCGGATCTTCCGACCGCGACGGTGGACACCACCGGACTGGCGGTCACCGATACCGAGGTGACGGTGGGGCAGCTCCACAGCGCGACTGGAACCATGGCCATCAGCGAGACCGGCTCGATCCAGGCGGAGCGGCTGGCCATCGAGCAAATCAACGCAGCCGGGGGGATCCTCGGCCGCAAGATCAAGATCATCCAGGAAGATGGAGCCAGCGACTGGCCGACCTTCGCGGAGAAGGCCAAGAAGCTGCTGGTCTCGGACAAGGTCGCCGCGGTGTTTGGCTGCTGGACCTCGGCCTCCCGCAAGGCCGTGCTGCCGGTGTTCGAAAAGGAAAATGGGCTGCTCTACTACCCCACGTTCTACGAAGGCCTCGAGCAGTCCAAGAACGTCATCTACACCGGGCAGGAGGCCACCCAGCAGATCCTGGCGGGTCTCGACTGGCTGTACAAGGAGAAGAAGGCCAAGACCTTCTTCCTGATCGGATCCGACTACATCTGGCCCCGCACCTCCAACAAGATCGCGCGCAAGCACATCGAGAACGTGCTGCACGGGACGGTGGTCGGTGAGGAGTACTATCCGCTCGGGCATACCCAGTTCGGCTCCCTCATCAACAAGATCAAGCTGAAGAAGCCCGACGCCATCTACGCCATCGTGGTGGGCGGCAGCAACGTGTCGTTCTACAAGCAGATGAAGGCGGCCGGGGTGACCTCGGACAAGCAGACCCTGCTCACCATCTCGGTCACCGAGGACGAGCTGCTCGGGATCGGGGGCGAGAACGTCGCGGGGTTCTACGCCGCCATGAAGTACTTCCAGTCCCTCGACAACGACAACAACAAGAAGTTCGTGACCGCCTTCAAGGCCAAGTACGGCGACAAGGCGGTGATCGGCGACGTTACCCAGGCCGCCTACCTCGGACCCTGGCTGTGGAAGGCGGCGGTGGAGAAGGCCAAGAGCTTCGACGTGGACAAGGTGGTGGCGGCCTCGCCCGGGATCGAGCTCAAGACCGCCCCCGAGGGGTACGTCAAGGTTCACCCCAACCATCATCTCTGGAGCAAGCTGCGTGTCGGGCAGGTCCAGTCCAACGGGCAGTTCAAGGTGCTCTACCAGTCGGATTTGATCGAGCCGAATCCGTTCCCCAAGGGTTACCAGTGAGCCGCTAGCCAAGGGCGGCGCCTGAAACACTCCGCGGGAGACACCTCCGAAGGAAGCCATCGATGACGTCCATCTCAGATCTGTTCTCGATATTCGTGATGCAGGGATTCAACGGGCTCAGCGCCTTTTGCGTCCTCCTGCTGATGGCGCTGGGCCTCGCCATCATCTTCGGGCAGATGGGCGTCATCAACATGGCGCACGGCGAGTTTCTCACCATCGGGGCGTACACCACCTACCTGCTCTCGGAGGTGAGCCAGCGCTGGGCCCCCTGGATGGCCAAGTCCTACTTCGTGGTGTCGATCGCGGTCTCGTTCGTCATCGCGGCCCTGGTCGGGCTGGTGATCGAGCAGCTGATGATCCGGCGCCTCTACAAGCGCCCGCTCGACACCCTGCTCGCCACCTGGGGGCTGAGCCTCTGCATGCAGCAGATGTTCCGCTCGATCTTCGGTCCCAAGGAGGTCAGCGCCACCTTGCCCGACTGGTTGATGGGCTCGCTCCAGCCAAAGGCCGGGCTCGACATCCCGATCAACGGCCTGGTGGTCATGGGGCTGACGGTCTTCCTGACCGGGATCGTTTTCCTCGGGCTCTACCGGTCGCGCGTGGGGGTGCAGGTCCGGGCCACCATGCAGAACCGGGTGATGGCCAACGCCTGCGGGATCGACACCCGGCGGGTGGACAGGCTGACCTTCGCCCTCGGCTGTGGTCTGGCCGGCGTGGCGGGGGCGGCCTTCACCACCATCGGCTCGACCGGTCCCACCAGCGGCTCGATGTACATCGTCGATACCTTCCTGGTCGTGGTGTTCGGTGGCGCCCAGAGCCTGGTCGGCACCATCGCCTCGGCATTCGGGATCGCCCAGACCCAGGCCACCACCGAGTTCTTCCTGACCGGTTCGACCGCCAAGGTCATCACCCTGTGCACGGTCATCGTGATCCTGATGTTGCGCCCCCAGGGGCTCTTCGCGACCAAAGTACGACGATAGTGCGGCGATAGTACGACGTTAGAGGCGTTCAAATGAGTGTAACCACCACCGCAGAAGGCAGGATCCCCGCCACCCAGCAGCCCGACGGCGGGATGCGCTTCATGCAGACGGTCCGCGACCGCCGCGGCACCCTGCTCTTCATCCTGACGGCCATCTTGCTGCTGGTCGTCTTCCCGGTTGCGATGAGCAACTTTCGTCTCAACCTGGTTGGCAAGTACCTGACCTATGCCTTCGTATCGGTCGGGCTGGTCATCTGCTGGGGCTACGGCGGCATCCTCAGCCTCGGTCAGGGGGTGTTCTTCGGCCTCGGCGGGTACTGCATGGCCATGTTCCTCAAGCTCGAGGCCTCCGATCCCATCTCGACCAAGATCCAGTCCACCCCCGGGATCCCGGACTTCATGGACTGGAACCAGATCACCGCCCTGCCGATGTTCTGGCGACCCTTCAAGAGCCTGCTCTTCTCGCTGGGGGCCATCCCCCTCTTGCCGGGGCTGGTCGCGCTCGTCGTCGGGTCGGCCATGTTCAAGCGCCGGGTGGGCGGCGTCTACTTCGCCATCATCACCCAGGCGGTGGCGTCGATTCTGTCCATCCTCATCATCGGCCAGCAGGGCTACACCGGGGGTGTGAACGGCATCACCGACCTGCGGACCCTGCACGGCTGGGACATCCGCTCCGACTCGGCCAAGCGGCTGCTCTACTACCTGAACGCGGTCCTGCTGCTCGGGTCGGTCTACCTCGGGCAACGCATGCTCGGGAGCAAGCTCGGTCGCTTGCTGGTGGCCTTGCGTGACAAGGAGGAGCGGGTGCGCTTCTCCGGCTACGACGTGGCCAACCTCAAGACCTTCGCCTTCGTCTTCGCGGCCGTGATGGCGGCGATCGGGGGGGCCATGTTCACCCTGCAGGTCGGCTTCATGTCCCCGTCGTTCGTGGGGATCGTGCCGTCGATCGAGATGGTGATCGGGGTGGCGGTCGGTGGGCGGATCTCGCTGCTCGGGGCCATCTACGGGACCCTGCTGGTCAACTTCGCGAAGACCTACTTCTCCGAGCGCTTTCCGGAGCTGTGGCTCTACCTGATCGGGGCCCTCTTCATCGGGGTGGTGATGGTCTTTCCGAACGGGCTGGCCGGGCTGCGGAGCGTGACCGGTGTCAGCCTCCGGGATGGCTGGAGGCGGCTCGTGCGGGCGGTGCGCGGCGCGACCGGCGCCTCGGCGCGCGCGGCGGCCGCGCAAGGCGGGGCCGGGGCCACCGTGGAGGTCTCGACCGGGGGCATGGCCATGGTCAGCGTCGGGCAGCTGGAGGGGGGACCGCCCGACGACGACGCCGCGGAGGCCCGTCGCGCCGAGGGCGGGTCGCGATGATTGGCCCGGCCAGCAACTACCTCCTGGCGGTGGAGGGGCTGACGGTGTCCTTCGACGGCTTCAAGGCCGTGGACGACCTGTCCTTCTACGTGGGACGCGACGAGCTGCGCGCCATCATCGGGCCGAACGGGGCCGGCAAGACCACCGTGCTCGACCTGATCTCTGGTCGCACGCAGCCCTCGTCGGGCAGCATCGTCTTCAACGGCGAGGAGCTGCGCAACATGCGCGAGCACGAGATCGTCCGCAAGGGAATCGGGCGGAAGTTCCAGACGCCGTCGGTCTATGAATCCTTGACGGTCTTCGAGAACCTGGAGATGTCCTACCCGGCAGGGCGCACCGCCTTCGGCGCCTGGGCCTTCAAGCGGACCCGAGCGGTGGTCGACAAGGTGCACGAGGTCGCCGAGGCGGTCTACCTGGTGGACCGGCTGGACGATCGGGCCGAGCTGCTCAGCCACGGCGAGAAGCAGTGGCTCGAGATCGGGATGCTGCTGATCCAGTCCCCGGCGCTGATGATGCTGGACGAGCCGGTGGCGGGGATGAGCGCCCCCGAGCGCGAGCGCACGGCCGAGCTGCTCAAGCGGATCTGCCAGACCGCCGCGGTGGTGGTGGTGGAGCACGACATGGAGTTCGTGAAGCGGATCGCCCATCGGGTGATGGTCATGCACCAGGGGAAGTGGCTGGCCGAGGGGAGCATGGAGCACGTCCAGAACGATCCGCGGGTGATCGACGTCTATCTGGGGCATTGATCCGGCGCCCGTCAGGGGGCAACCAGCGCAGAGCAAAGGAGGCAGCGGACTTTGGAATCGGCATTGCTGAGGGTCGAGGACGTCAAGGTGAGCTATGGACAGAGCCAGGTGATCCCTGGGCTGTCCTTTCACGCCGAGGAGAACGAGATCGTCGCGGTGATGGGTCGGAATGGGATGGGCAAGACCACCCTCTTCAAGGCCCTGATCGGGATCCTGCCTTTGCGGGGGGGCAGCATCGTGGTCGGTGGGAAGTCGCTCGGCGGACAGGAGCCCTGCGAGCGGGTCAAGGAAGGGCTGGCTTACGTGCCGCAGGGCCGCCTGATCTTCCCATTCCTGACCGTGGAGGAGAACATCCAGGCGGGGTTGCGGTCGCGCCGGGAGGGCGTCCCGGAGGAGATCTTCGGCTTCTTCCCGGTCCTCAAGGAGATGCGCAAGCGCCGCGGCGGCAACCTCTCCGGCGGGCAGCAGCAACAACTGGCGATCGCCCGGGCGCTGGCCAGCCATCCGCGCGTGTTGCTGCTCGACGAGCCCACCGAGGGAATCCAGCCATCGATCATCAAGGAGCTGGCCCAGATCCTCAAGCTGATCCGCGACAAGAAGGGGCTGACCATCATCGTGTCGGAGCAGGTGTTGAGCTTCGCCCTCGACGTGGCGGATCGGTTGCTGGTGCTCGATCGTGGGCGGGCGATCCAGGAGAGCCTGCGGTCCGAGGTGGACGTCCTCACCATGAACCGGCTGCTGTCGATCTGAGCGGAATGAATGAATGAATGCGTGCACGAGTGCTGACTGACCCAACCCGCAAGTTCCAAGGAGGCCGAGAGAATGCCAAAGACGTTGTTCAAGGTTGATTTGACCAAGCCCATGGGGAAGCAGGAGATTGTCGGACACAACCGGTGGCATCCGGACATCCCCACCGCGGTCACCGTCAAGCCCGGGGACGTCTTTCGCATCGAGTGCAAGGACTGGACGGACGGGCAGATCAAGAACGACGACGATCCCACGGACATCGAGAAGGTCAAGCTGACCGTGGTGCACGTGCTGAGCGGCCCCATCTACGTCGAGGGCGCCGCGCCCGGCGACATCCTGGTGGTCGACTTGCTCGACGTGGGCGCGCTGCCCAACGACGAGTGGGGCTTCACGGGGATCTTCGACCGCAACAACGGGGGCGGTTTCCTCACCGATCATTACCCCAAGGCCCAGAAGGCCATCTGGGATCTGCAAGGCATCTACGCCAGCAGCCGCCACATCCCCGGGGTGAAGTTCGCGGGCATTCCTCACCCGGGCCTGATTGGCTGTGCGCCCTCGCAGGAGCTCCTCAACACCTGGAACAAGCGCGAGAAGGCCCTGGTGGACAAGGGGGGGGGACCGGCCTGGAAGCCCAAGATCCCGCCGCTGGCCGCGCTCCCCGAGCCGGAGAACGCGGTCCTGGGATCGCTCAAGGGTGCCGACTTCGAGCGGGTGGCCAAGGAGGGCGCGCGGACGGTGCCGCCACGCGAGCACGGCGGCAACTGCGACATCAAGAACCTCTCCAAGGGCTCGCGGATCTACTTCCCGGTGTACGTCCCGGGCGCGAAGCTCTCGATGGGCGACATTCACTTCTCGCAGGGCGACGGCGAGATCTCGTTCTGCGGGGCGATCGAGATGTCCGGCTACCTCGATCTCCACGTGAGCTTGATCAAGGGGGGCGTGGCCAAGTACGGGATGGTCAACCCCATCTTCAAGCCGGGCCCTGTGGAGCCCAGATATTCGGAGTTCCTGGTATTCGAGGGTATCTCGGTGGACGAGTTCACGGGCGAGCAGTACTACCTCGACGCCCATGTGTCGTACCGGAGGGCCTGTCTGAACGCGGTGGAGTATTTGAAGAAGTTCGGGTTCACCGGGGAGCAAGCCTACTTGCTGCTCAGCTGCGCCCCGATCGAGGGTCGGCTGTCGGGGGTGGTGGACATTCCCAACGCGTGCTGCACGCTCGCCCTGCCGACCGCCATCTTCGACAAGAACATCCTGCCGGTCTGAGATGCCCCTTTACGAGTACGAGTGCGCAGGCTGTGGGCCGTTCGAGGCGCAGCGGGCCATGGCCGCGGCGACCGCGCCGGCGGTCTGCCCCGCTTGCGGGAAGCGCTCACGGCGCATCCTGTCTGCGACGGCGATTGCCGGGCCCCGCCGATCGGGGCGGCGCCGGGGCCGGGTGGAGCCGCAGCTCGTTGAGCAGCGAACGCAGAAGGACCCGCCGAAGGTGGCCCCGAGCGTCAGCACCCACGGGCGGCCGTGGATGATCGGTCACTGAGGATCAGGTCCACGCAAGATCGTCCCGGCGGGTGCCCATGCGCCCGCCGGGCGATATCCGTTGGTATTGCGGGGCTGCCGTCAGGACCTGTCCACAGGAGAAGAGGATCTGCTGAGGGCCCTCCCTCGCGGCAACTGGATTGGAGGGACGATTCCCTACTTCATGACCCCGGAGGGCGGCAGGACCTCGCGCGAACGGATCTTCGTCGAGGAGGTGCCCGCCTTTGGGCGAGCCCGCCCCCCCAAGGTCTACGACGCCCGCGGCATCTCCCAGATCGGCGTCGATTCCCCGGAGAATGGCTACACCATCGTGATCCTCCCGGCCTTCTCGGAGATTCACAGCCAGTACGCGCTCGAGGCACCGCAGTACAAGGATCTGTTCTTCAAGTCGGTGGCCGGCTGGATCGGCGGGATTCACCTCGACGATCTGGGCAAGAAGCAACCCCGGGTGTTCGATGGCTCGACCGGCGAGGTCCTGTCCGATCGGGGCCTGGCGCTGCACATCGAGCTGCCGACCTCGCACCGGGCCCAGATCGGGATCGTCAACATCTTCGAGCCCGGTGACGGCGACGAGATCTTCTTCCCCGCCGCGGGCTTCTCCGCCAAGGATTGCATCGTGAACGGCGAGCGGCGGAGCTTCCACGACTACGTGGTGCAGAAGGGCCTCGACACGCGGCTGCCCATGATCGCGGATTTCTGCGGAGCGCTGATCAACGTCAGCATCCAGGCGCTCGACGCGCCGACCGCCACGGTCAAGTTCTACGCGCCCGTCTTCGAGCGCGTCTCGTACCGGTTCGCGCGCCCGGTGGCCAGCTATCCTCAGAGCTTCACCGCCGCCATCCCCTCGGAGATCGCCACGCCGGTCTTCACCTGCAACTGCGTGCTCAATTACCTCTACGGCGAGCTCGAGAACCGTCGGACCGGCAGCCTGCTCGGACCCATGACCTTCGGCGAGATCGCCTTCCAGCTCCTGAACCAGACCCTGGTCTACGTGACCATCGTCCCCACCACCTGAGAGAACCCCGTCGGGCCACCAGCGGTCTGGTGGGCCGGACCCCAGCAAGCCCGCGCAGCTCATCGGCGCCAAGTCGCGCCGATGAGCTGGCTCAGCCGCGCCGCGGCTCAGGCGCCGAGCTGTTGATCGACGTTCCCGGTGTACATGTCCCCGACGCTGGCCACCGTGCTCAGCCCCATGGCATGCAGGATGGTGGTCAGGACCTGGTTGTTCGCCGCGTTGTTCAGCTCGACCACCCGGCCGGTCTTGAAGAAGCCGCCGCAGCCGCCGGCGATCAGCCATGGCACGTTCTTGTCGTAGTGCGTGTTGCCCTCTTGCATGTCATTCGCGATGAGGACGCAGCTGTTGTCGAGGGCGGTTCCAGGGCCTTCCGCGGCGCCGTCGAGGATCCCGAGCAACGTCGCGAACTGGGTGTGCCACCAGGTATCGATGGTGGTCTTGTCGGCGGCCGCGCCGGCGCCCTGGTGCGCGATGGCGTGGTAGTTCTGCGTCGACACGCTCAACCAGGGGAAGGTGAGGCTGTTGCCACCGCCATCGTCGATGAGCTCGATGGTCACCGCACGGGTTATCCCGCAGGTCACCGAGGTCGCGGCCAGCTTCATCATCAGGCTGACGAAGGTCGGGAAGTTGCCGACCTGGGTGAAGTCCACCGTCGCGCCGAGGGTTGGAGGGGCGCACCCGACGGTCAACACTTCACCAGTGAGCGCCTTCTCGATCCCGCGGACGGAGTCGAGGTGCGATTGAATCTTGACCTTGTCGTCCGCGCCGACCACCCCTTGAAATGCCGTGAGCTGCGAGTTCACCAGGTCGAGCACGCTCTTCCGCCGGGCCTGGGTGGTGCTCACCTGGGCCGGAGAGAGGTTCACCCCCGAGAAGAGCTGGGTGAACACCTTGGACGGGCTGGTGTTGGGCGTGTTCGCCACGCCGCCCGCCTTCCAGCTCAAGTGCGAGTTGCTGGGACGGCAACCGAGATTGAGCTGGGCGTTCGGGACGTTCGGGACGCTCTGCGCGATCAGCGTGTCGATGGACGCGCTGGTACCCTTCTGGGTCCCCGTCAGCATGCACGGATAGCCGAAGTGGCCGCCGTAGTTGTTGGAGTTGAAGACGTTCTGAATCGCGATGTTGTGGGGGATGAGCAGCTTGCTCCGGAACGGCGCGAGCGGCGTGAGGATGGGGAGCAAGGTCCCGGTGGTGAGGTCGAGGCCGTTCGCGGCCTGCCACCAGTTCTTCTGATAGATCCCGTTGGTGATGGCGATCGCGATGAACCGCTTCGGCATGCCACCAGCGGCCGTGGCGGTGCCCGCCGTGGCGGCCGACGCCCACTCGTTGTTGAGGATCGGGAGCATCCCAGCGCCGACCCCCAGCGCTTTGAGAAGGGCGCGGCGCGAGTACTTTTCCTTCATGGCAACACTTCTCCAGGGGAGGGGGTCCGATAACGGAATGTGCGTGAGGTGGTCACACCGACCAACAGATCTCGGATGTTGTAGTTCGCGCTTGCGAAGGCGGAGTAAGCAGCATCGATGGAGGCGGCGTCGGCGTCGGTGTCGGGACGGGCGACGGCGTACCGGACCCACTGGGTGGCGAAGCACTTTCGGGCTTCGGCGCTGGTGGACAGGAGGTTGCTGAGTTGCACGGCATCCGTGATGTTCTGGTCCTGGCCGTCGAGGTGGACGGTGGCCGTGGAATCGACCGGCGAGCCGTTGTCGAGGGTGCGGTACTGGCCGATGCCGTCATAGTGCTCGAACGAGAAGCCGTACCCGTCCATCAGGTTGTGGCAGCCCTGAGCGCAGGCGGCCTGGGAGTGCGCCGCGAAGCTCTGCCGTGAGGTCTCGCCAGGGGTGAGCGGGGGTGGGGTCGGGACGACCACGTTCTGTGGGGGCGTCAGGGCGTGGCAGAGGAGCTGCATGTACACCGCGTGGCCCCGGTAGACGCCGTTCGAGTTGTTGGCGCCGCCGTTGACGGTCAGGAAGGCCGGCATCGTCAGGAACCCCGAGCGGTTCGCGTCGAGCGTGACCTGCTGCATCTGGGTTCCGCTGACGCCCGAGAGGCCGTAGACCGCCGCGAGATCCTTGTTCACGGAGGAGGTCTTGCTGGTGAAGAGGTCCGCGAACAACCCGGAGCCGGTCAGGATGTTGCTCGAGAAGAACGCGCGGAACTCGGCATCCATCGCCGTCTGCAGCGCTGGAGTCCAGTTCTTGTAGGTGGTCATGTCCTTCGAGACGGTGGGGAGCGTCGTGATCTGCAGGAGTTGCGCGAAGAAGTTCTGCACCCCGGCGCTCGCGTGCCCGGCCGGATCCTGGAGCAGCCGCTTGGCCTGGGTCGCGACCTGATCGGCGGTCGTCAGCTGTCCAGCCGCGGCCGCGGCCAGCAAGGTCTGATCCGGCATGGTCGAGGTCAGGAAGTACGAAAGCCGATTGGCCAGCGCGTAGGGATCGAGCACGATCACGTTCGGGTTGGTCGCGTCATGCATGGTCGGCGTCGGACCCTGCTCCCAGTGGTAGAGGAAGCCTGGCGACTGCAGCATCTCCTCGACGATGAGCGCGATGGCGCCATTGAAGGGGAGAGCCAGCGTCGTCCGCCCGGTCTGGTAAAGGTTCTGAAAACCTTGCGTCTCCGCCGCGGTGAGGGGACGGCGGTAAGCCCGCGCGCCGAACGTCTTGAGGAAGGTCGCCAAGCACGCCGTCTCGCCGGCGGTATCCCCGGCGGTGGGGGTGCAGGTCAGGATCGAGCCAATCTTCGAGGTGATGTTGGTCGCCAGGGCCTCGGCCAGCCCCTCATACGAGTTGGCCTCGGTCGACCCGATGACCGAGGGCTCGGGGAAGGGGAACGTGTCGAACTCCGCGATGGGGAGCTCACCCGGCACGTTGATTGCTTGCGTCGAGGTGTCGCCAAGCAGGTCGCGAACCGTGTTGATGTACTCCTCTTGCGTCAAATGACGCAGGACCATCGAACCCGCCAGGGTGGGGTCGGCGGTGGCCGCCGTTCCTGGGGTCGTGATGGGGCCGCCCGAGGAGGCGCCGGAACCGTTCGGACCGCCCGTGCCCGAGCTCTGGCTTCCCGTGCCGTTGGGGGTGCCGCTTCCTGCGCTGCCTGCCATCGGGGTGCCGCTCATGTTGACCGGCGTTCCCGATGACCCGTTGCTGGAATTGGTGCCGCCGCTTGTTGCAGAACCGCCACCCGAGGTGGTACCGGTTCCGGTTGGGCCTGTGCCACTCGAGCCGACGGGACCGACCGAGCCGGTGCAGGCCGCAGCTGCGAGCGCACAGAGCGCGAAAGGTGAGGACAGAAGGCTTGGATTTCGTCTCATGTTCTTCCGACGGACCAGTTGCTCGTGGGGCTGAAACAAGCTCACGATCCCTCCCGTTCATGCCGCACTCCGCGTGATGTGCGGGCGAACACCAAGCGGTTCGCACGCGCGGCCACCGGCGACACGAAAACCGGCTGCCCGCGTCGAGATCAGCCGATCCGTGCGCCGGGCCGCGCCCAACGCTCCATCTTACCACGCTCCCCCGTGCCGCGCCTCACTTCAGGGCGGCGGCGTGACCTTCAACACGCACGGATGCACGGATGCACGGATGGACGTACGGCCAGAGCTATGGGGGGATGAGACCCGCGAGAGCGGCCCAAGGGTCTCCCGTCCCCGGGGGCGGGATGACGCGGGGGCGCAGACCCTCGGGACTCAGTCGGCCCGGACCGTGATCTGACGGGGCTTGGCCCGCTCTTGCTTGGGCAACTCGAGACGCAGTACACCGTCGGCCAATCGCGCGTCGATCTTCCCCTGGTCGATGGTCTCGGACAGGGTGAACTGCCGGAAATAGGTGCCGGGCTCGAACTCGCGCAGCACGCTGACCTCCACCGGAGACTCGGCGCGCGCGACCCGGCCACTCAGGGTGAGGACGCTCTCCCGCAGATCGATGCGCACATCCGTCGCCTTCACGCCAGGCATGTCCGCCAGCACCGTGATGGCATTGGCGCTCTCGAAGATGTCGACCTGCGGCCAGTAGACGGGGCCAGTTCGAGTCTGCTCGGGGCCCCCCGGACCCGTCCCGCTGGTGGTGGGCTCGATCTTCGCACCGTCGGTCTTCAAATCACGTGACGTTGACATCGCTCTTTCGCTCCTTCCGGATTCAGCTCTTGACCACGATCTGACGTGGCTTGGTTTCTTCGGCCTTCGGCACGGTCAACGTCAGCACGCCGTCGGCGGAGCGGGCGTCGACCCGATCGGCGGCGATCTCGGTGGGCAGGGTGATGACCCGGCTGAAGGCCTCCTCGGCGCGCTCGCGGCGGTGGTAGCTGACCTTGTTGTCGATCTCCGGCGGGATCTCTCGCTTCCCGGAGATCGTCACGCGGTTGCGCAACGCCGAGATGGAGATGTCGCTGCCCTTGACGCCTGGAACCACCGCCCGAACGTAGAAGTTGTTGTCGTCCTGGCTGACGTTCACGGGCGGGAACAGGCCGGCGCTCGCCTCGGCTTCCGGGTTGTCCCGCGCGGAATCCAGCAAGCGGAGCATCCCGCGGCGGAGTTGCTCGAAGTCCTGAAATGGATTGTCGAATGGATTGAAGCTCGGTCGTGCCCAGATCCTTCTCGTCAACATGCGTCTCCTCCTGCAATGGCGCGCGGTCGGCCGCTCGAACCAGCGGCCTCACGCTCGCGTGCAGGAGATAAGCACCACCGGTCTGGCGTCAAGGAAAGCGGAAGGCGGAAGGCGGAAACCGGAAAGCAGGCGGGCGGGTCTTGCGGGGTGGACGAGACGTCCCGCCATGGTCATGGGATGTTCGTGCAATTGCCTCGGTGAACCGAGGTCGAGAGGTGAGATGATGCACACACCATGGATGCTGTGAAGGAGACCCCCACGGACACCGCCGGATTCCAGGCGCTCGAGGAGCTCGCGCTCGACATGCGCAGCTCCTGGAATCATGCGACCGACCAGGTGTGGCGGGCGCTCGATCCAGAGCTCTGGGAGCTGACCCACAACCCGTGGGTCGTCCTGCAGACCACCGCGCGCGATCGGATCGACCGGGTGCTGGCGGACTCGGTGTTTCGGCACGAGGTCGACCGGGTGCTCGAATCCAGGCGGCGGGCCGCGGAGGCGCCGGCCTGGTTTCAGGAGCAGCACCCCCGCGCGGCGCTCACGTGCGCGGCGTACTTCAGCATGGAGTTCATGCTCAGCGAGGCCTTGCCCATCTACTCTGGAGGCCTCGGCAACGTGGCGGGGGATCAGCTCAAGGCCACCAGCGATCTCGGCATTCCAGTGGTGGGCGTGGGCCTGCTGTACCAGCAAGGGTACTTTCGTCAGGTCATCGACAAGGCCGGTGAGCAGCAGGCCCTCTTCCCGTACAACGACCCCGGGCAGCTCCCGATCGCGCCACTGCGGCGCCCGAATGGCGAGTGGCTGCGCCTCGAGATCGTGCTGCCCGGATACTCCGTCTGGCTCAGGGCCTGGCAGGTGCGGGTCGGACGGGTGGTGCTCTACCTGCTCGACACCAACGACGCGGCAAACATCCCCGTGCACCGCGGAATCACCAGTCAGCTCTACGGGGGTGGACCCGAGCTCCGGCTCCAGCAGGAGCTGGTGCTCGGCATCGGAGGCTGGCGTCTGCTCACGGAGCTCGGGATCGCGCCCGAGGTCTGTCACCTCAACGAGGGCCACGCGGCCTTCGCCGTGCTGGAGCGCGCCCGCGGGTTCATGCAGGAAACGGCGCAGCCGTTCGACGTGGCGCTGGCCGTGACCCGGGCGGGAAATCTCTTCACCACGCACACGGCGGTGGCCGCCGGCTTCGATCGTTTTCCTCCGGCCCTGATCGAGAGCTATCTCGGGGACTATGCCCGGACCAAGCTCGGTGTGACGGTGCATGAGCTGCTGGCGCTCGGTCGGCAGAACCCCGAGGACGGCAACGAGGGCTTCAACATGGCCTACCTGGCCATCCGGGGCAGCCGTGCCATCAACGGCGTGAGCCGCCTGCACGGGAGGGTGAGCCGGCGAATGTTCCAGCCGCTGTTTCCGCGCTGGCCCGAGGCCGAGGTCCCGGTTGGCCACATCACCAATGGGGTGCACATGCCCACCTGGGACTCGGCCGCGGCCGACGAGCTGTGGACGGAGTCCTGCGGCAAGAGTCGCTGGCTCGGAACCGCCAGCACCCTCGCGGAGAACATCCGCGGGATCCCGGACGCCAAGCTCTGGCAACTCCGCACGACGGCCCGACGATCCCTCATCGAATACACCCGAGAACGGATGACCCGTCAGCTGGCGGCCTCCGGACTCGGACCGGAGGTGGTCGACTGGGCGAGGACCCTGTTCCACCCTGACACCCTGACCCTGGGGTTCGCGCGGCGCTTCGCCACGTACAAGCGGCCGAACCTGCTGCTGCACGATCCAGCGCGGCTGTTGCGCATCCTGTCCAGCGCCGAGCGTCCGGTGCAGCTGATCATCGCTGGCAAGGCCCATCCGGAGGACCAGGCCGGACGGGCCCTGATCCGGGAATGGATCCAGTTCATCCGACGACCCGAGGTCCGTCCGCACGTCGTCTTCCTCAGCGACGACGACATGCTGCTCACGGAACACCTGGTCCAGGGGGTGGATGTGTGGCTCAATACCCCGCGGCGCCCGTGGGAGGCCAGCGGAACCAGCGGCATGAAGCTGCTGGTCAACGGTGGCCTCAACCTCTCCGAGCTCGACGGCTGGTGGGCGGAGGCGTATGCGCCCGACGTCGGGTGGGCGCTCGGCGATGGGCAGGAGCACGGCGACGATCCCGCCTGGGACGCGGCCGAGGCGGCGGCCCTCTACGAACTGCTCGAACGTCAGGTGATCCCCGCGTTTCACGACCGAGCGCCGAACGGAATCCCCACGCGGTGGGTGGCCCGCGTGCGCGAGAGCATGGCCCGCCTGACCCCGCTCTTCTCGGCCAGCCGGACCGTCCGCGAGTACACGGAGCGGCACTACTTGCCCGCTGCGGCCGCCTACCGCTCCCGCGCCGCGGAGGGCGGAGCGGCGGGGAAGCACCTCGTCGCCTGGCAGCGACGGCTGACGGCCGCGTGGCCCGCCCTCCACTTCGGCGAGCTGCGGGTCACCAGCAGCGCGGCCGATCACCGGTTCGAGGTGGACCTCGCTCTCGGTGAGCTGCCGCCGGCAGCCCTGCGCGTCGAGCTCTGCGCCGAGGGCCTCGAGGGATTGACCACCACCGAGATGCAACCCACTCCCCGCACCCAGGACGGGACGGCCCCGCGGACCTATGTCGTGACGATTCCCGCCACCAGGCCCGCGGGCGACTACACGGCGCGGGTCATCCCGAGGATCGAAGGGGCGGCCATCCCGCTCGAGGCCGCGATGATCCTCTGGCAACGCTGAGCACCGACCCGCCGGCGACGGGTCGGGCGAAGCGTGTCGGGCGAAGCGGATCGGCCGCTGCTCATCGGGCCGCCGAGGGCTCCTCCCAGACCCAGTTGCGAATCTCGGGCAGGTCCTGTCCGTGCTTGCAGATGTACTGCCGGTGCTCGACGAGCTTGTCCATGAGCAGCTGCTTGAGATAGACCCCCTTGGTCCTGGCCTGCGGGACGCGGTCGATGAGATCCATCACCAGGTGGAAGCGATCGAGATCATTGAGCACGGTCATGTCGAAGGGCGTGGTGATGGTGCCCTCCTCCTTGTAACCGCGCACGTGAATGTTGTGGTGGTTGGTCCGCCGGTAGGTCAGCCGGTGAATCAGCCAGGGGTAGGCATGGAAGGCGAAGATCACCGGCTTGTCCCGGGTGAACAGCTCGTCGAAGTCCCGGTCCGGCAGTCCATGCGGGTGCTCGGATTCGGGCTGAAGCTTCATCAGGTCGACCACGTTGACCACCCGGACCTTCAGTTCTGGCAGGTGCTGGCGCACGATCGACACCGCCGCCAGGGTCTCGAGGGTCGGGACGTCGCCACAGCAGGCCATGACCACGTCCGGCTCGCTCCCCTGATCGTTGCTGGCCCACGGCCAGATCCCCAGGCCCTCGCTGCAGTGCTTGAGGGCCGCATCCATCGTGAGCCACTGCGGTGCGGGGTGCTTGCCCGCAACCACCACATTGACGTAGTGTCGGCTCCGAAGGCAGTGGTCCACGACCGATAGCAGGCAGTTGGCGTCGGGCGGCAGGTACACCCGAACGATCTCGGCCTTCTTGTTGACCACGTGGTCGATGAAGCCCGGGTCCTGGTGGGTGAACCCGTTGTGGTCCTGACGCCACACGTGGGAGGCGAGGAGGTAGTTCAGGGAGGCCAGCTTGCGCCGCCAGGGCAGCCCGGCGGTGACCTTCAGCCACTTGGCGTGCTGGTTGAACATCGAGTCCACGATGTGAATGAAGGCCTCGTAGCAGTTGAACAGCCCGTGGCGCCCGGTCAGCAGATACCCTTCCAGCCATCCCTCGCACTGGTGTTCGCTCAGCATCTCCATGACCCGGCCCGTCGGGGCCAGGAACTCGTCGTTCGGCACCGTGGCCGCGTCCCACTGGCGCCGGGTCTCATCGAACAGAGCCTCCAGCCCGTTCGAGAGGGTCTCGTCCGGGCCGAAGATCCGGAAGTTCCGCGCCTGACCGTTGAGCTTGGTCACGTCCCGCAGGAACCGCCCGAGCACGTGGGTGTCGCCCACCCCGAGCACACCCGGGGTGGGGACCGGCACGGCATGGTCCCGGAAGTCCGGCATGCGAAGATCACGCAGAAGCATGCCGCCATTCGCGTGCGGATTGGCGCCCATCCGGCGCTCGCCGACCGGGGCCAGCTCGGCCAGCTCTGGCCGCAGTCGGCCCTGCGGATCGAAGAGCTCCTCCGGCCGATAGCTCCTCAGCCACTGCTCGAGCTCGGTCAGGTGCGCGGGCGGGCTGGTCGGCGACACCGCCAGGGGCACCTGGTGCGCCCGGAAGGTCCCCTCGATCTGGCGACCATCCACCGTCTTCGGCCCGGTCCAGCCTTTGGGGGAATCGAGCACGATCATCGGCCAGCGTGGGCGTTCGAGCTGGCCGACCTTGTCGTCCTTGCCGACCTTGTCGTACTGGCGCGCCCGCCTCTGGATCGCCTGGATCTGCTCGACCGCCTGGTCGAGCGCCGTGGCCATGGCCTGGTGCATGGGCAGAGGCTCGTGCCCCTGCACGAAGATAGGCGTCCACCCGTATCCGCGCAGGAGCTGTTCGAGCTCCTCTCGGGTGATCCGGGCCAGGACCGTGGGGTTCGAGATCTTGTAGCCGTTGAGGTGCAGGATCGGCAAGACGGCCCCATCCGTGGCCGGATCGAGGAACTTGTTCGAGTGCCAGGCGGTGGCCAAGGGCCCGGTCTCCGCCTCGCCGTCGCCGACCACGCACGCCACGATCAGGCCGGGGTTGTCGAAGACCGCGCCAAAGGAGTGGCTGAGGGAGTAGCCGAGCTCACCCCCCTCGTGGATCGATCCGGGGCACTCCGGAGAGGCGTGGCTCGGGATCCCGCCGGGGAACGAGAACTGCAGGAAGAGCTTGCGCAACCCGGCCTCGTCCTGGCTGATCTCGGGGTAGATCTCGCTGTAGGTGCCCTCGAGGTAGGTGTTGCCGACGACAGCCGGGCCGCCGTGACCCGGACCCGAGACGTAGATCATGTCGAGGTCGTACTTCTTGATCACCCGGTTCAGGTGCACGTAGATGAAGTTCTGCCCGGGGGTGGTTCCCCAGTGTCCGAGCAACATGTGCTTGATGTCCCCGAGCGCGAGCGGTCGCTTCAGTAAAGGATTGTCGAAGAGGTAGATCTGCCCGACCGACAGGTAGTTCGCTGCCCGCCAGTAGGCGTCCATCCTGGCGAGAAGGTCCGGGGTCAGGGTCTCGAGGCGATTCTGCATCGGCGGCTCCTTGCGTCGGTTCCTCAGCAGTCTGGCCGCTCGGGTCCGGGGCCGCCCGATCCAATTGCGAATCATGCAAGGATGGTGGCAAGGATGGTTGCAAGGATGGTGGAATGAGCATCTTCACGCGCCCGACCGTGTTCGGGTGGTTCAGGCGGCGCCGCCGAGCAGCGATCCGTGCCCGGCCATTCCCGGCGACCTGGCGGGCGATCATCGACCGGCGCGTCCCCTATGCGGCCCGCCTGTCCCCGGCGGACCGCGAGGAGCTGGCGGGCCTCATCCAGGTGTTCCTGGCGGAGAAGCGCTTCGAGGGGTGTGGCGGTCTCGAGATCACCGACGAGATTCGCGTCACGGTGGCCGCGCAGGCCTGCGTGCTCCTGCTTCACCGCGACACCGATGACTACCCCCGGGTCTCCTCGATCCTGGTCTATCCGACCACTTACCTCGTGACCGGCGCCCACCGCCTGGCGGGGGGGCTCGTCGCCGAGGGTCCCGAGGCCCGTCTCGGAGAATCCTGGGAGCGCGGGGAGGTGGTGCTGGCCTGGGACAGTGTCCTGTCCGGCGCCGCCGACCTGCACGACGGGCACAATGTCGTCTTCCACGAGTTCGCGCATCAGCTGGACCAGGAGGGGGGCGGAGGCGACGGCGCGCCGGTGCTCGCCAACCGCTCGCTGTACGCCGCCTGGGCCCGCGTCCTAGGCCACGAGTTCGATCGGCTGGTGCGGGACACCGCGCACCACCACCGCAACCTGATCGACAAGTACGGGGCCTCCAATCCCGCGGAGTTCTTCGCCGTGGTGACCGAGGTGTTCTTCGAGAAGGGGCGTCAGCTCCGTTCGACCCACCCCGAGCTCTACGAGCAGCTCCAGTCCTTCTATCGTCAGGATCCAGCGGCAACCTGACCTCGGCCGGGCAGGTCAGTGCCGCTAGCGCAGCTTGTCGGCTAGCGCAGCTTGTTGGTGAACAGATCGATCAAGGGTCGGTTGGCGCGGGCCGGATCCACCGGACCGCTGCCGGCGTACAGGCCAAACGCGTCCTCGTGGTAGTCGTGATAGGTGAAAGACAGCCGATGGGCCTCTGCGAGGTCCAGCATGTCCGCCACCCAGGCGAGGCCCCCGCGGCCCTCGGCGAAGCACGGGCGATTGAGGCCGAACTCCCCCAGGAACAGCGGGACGTGGTGCTCACGTCCCCAGCGCAGGTACCGGTCGAGCTCGCTCTCGAGGTAGGCCCGGTTGCGGGGCAGCACCGGGGTCGAGCTCCCGAGGAAGTCGAGCCGAATCTGGACCCGCGCGCCCGCCGGTAGGGCGCGGCCCTGCATCCAGCCGCTGAGGGCGTAGGCGTAGCCGGGACGCGGGATGAATTCGTTCTGCCACGACCCGAGGTTGGCGTCGCCGCTCGTTCCGGTGATCGAGAGCCCGCCCATGCCTCCCGCGCCGTGGCCTTCGGAGCTGACCCCCGCGTGCCCCGAACCGTTGGCGGTCCAGAAGGACCAGCCCCCGAGATCGCGCAGATCCACCCGCAGGATCTCGCCCGTCCGCTTGCCAGCGGGATCGAACTCCTCGACCACCAGATCGTCGAAGAAGGCGCGGCCCTCTCCCAGGTTGGCGGCCACCAGCGAGAGGTGTCCCACCTTGACCCGAGCATCGCCGACCGAGAGGCGCGGCCCGGCGGAGTGGGTCCACGGGCTGTCCCCGGGGGGGAGGGTCGGGCTCTCGAACGCGGCGATGCCGAGCCACTGGTTGTCGCCCTGGCGCGCGACCCGGGTCTCGTCGGGGTACGGCCCACCCTCTCCCAGGTGGACCCAGCTCGCGAACTGGTGGGTGTAGGCGAATGGCTCGTAGAAGTGGAAGGTGTAGACGACGTTGGCGTCGTCCACCCGCACGAAGTTCATCTCGGCGTCGTTGGTCCACTTCCCGGCGATCGAGTTCACGCGCTCGACGATGACGATGTGGCGGGGATCGACCTCGCGGATCGCGCGCACGATGCGGTTGGCCAGGCTCAGCCACTGGCTCTTCGCGCGCGACACCCCGGGCTCGTTCAGGAGATCATAGGCGGCGACCACCGGCTCGTGGGCGTAGCGCTGGGCGATCGCCCGCCACAGCGCCACCAGCCGATCCTGGTTGGAAGGCACGTCCCACAGGGCATGGCCCTCCCCGTTCGACTGAAATCCGCCCGGTGGGACGTGCATGTTCAGGATCAGGGAGACGCCTTGCTTGCGGGCCCAGGCCACGTTGTCGTCGAGCCAGCGCCAGCCCGCGTCCTTGAACACACCGGGCGCCGCCTCGTCCTCGAAGGTGCCGGCGAACATGTAGAACCGGACGGCGTTCATCCCCATCTCGTGCACCCGCTGGAAGTCGATCTCGGCGTGGTCGGACAGCGGCAGCGCTCGGTGCTGCCAGACCTGGTTTCCGAAGGCGACCCCGCGCCAGACCACCGGTCGGCCGCTGCCGTCGACGATGCGGTCGCCGTCGGTGTGTGGGATGGCATCGGTCTGGGCGGGGGCTGCATCGCCCGGCGTGGGTGGCGCGGGCGCGGACGGGGACACGGGCCTGTCCCCGACCACCGTCCGAGGCCGCGCCGGCCCCGGGCCGCTGCAGCCGGAGCACAGCGCGAGCAGGCAAGCGAGCCCAGAGCCGAGGCTTCGCCAGCGGCCAACCGCAGGCCGCGCGTCGGGGAAACACCGCGATCGAGATGGGCTCAAAGGAAGGACCTCGGGGATCAGGGGAGGTGAGAGGCGTGCGGTCGGAGTTTGCCACGGGGAAGACGCGTCTGGATCTCCCCGACCACCTGATGATCGCCCGCGCCGGTGCGGGCGCCCGACGCGCGCAGGGTGTACACTCGCGCCACATGAGGAGCATCGGACGCGGGCGTGTGACCGTCGGATGGGCCGTGCTTGGCTGCCTGGTTTCGGCGGGACTCGGGCTCGTCGTCGCTCAGGGGATCTCCGACGCGACCGAAGCCCCGGCCGAGTCATCGTCGTCGCATCCTCCAACGCCTCCATCACCTCCTTCCGAGGCCGGGACAGGGCCATCCGACAAGACCCACTCGACGGGCGGGTCGGTCGTCCGCCATGCTCCGACCGGCCTCGATGCCGTGAGCGCCGCCAAGCCCTGCAAGACCAACGCGGACTGCACCCTCGTGCCGGAGGATTGCTGTGGCTGCACCGAGGGCGGTGCGGCCCGGGCCGTGGCCAAGACGCGTGCGGAGGGCTACGAGCGCGCGCGCCGCAGCCGCTGTGGCGGCACCCTGTGCGCCGAGATGATGTCCCAGCACCCGAGCTGCCGGCAGCCCGCCGTCTGCGCGGCAGGCGTCTGCCGCCTCGGGGAAGCGCCAGCGCAGCCAGCGAAACCGCGCGCCGGGCCCGCTCCCGCGCCGCCGGGCCCGCACGCGAGATCGCTTGTTCCCTCGGCGCCGGCCGGGAACCTGGACTGAAGATCGGGAGGATCGGAAGGAAGATCGGAAGGAAGATCGGAAGAGAAGATCGGAACGGAAGATCGGAAGTCGGACCGCTCCAGGGCCTTCTCGATCACGCCCACGGGGGCGTTCACGTTCAGGTGCACGGCCACGATCAAGGGTTCGGCTCCGACCACGATCAGGTCCGGGGCTATTGACGGCCAGCTCGTCAGCACTGCCTCGGGTCGGACGGTCTCGGGGCTCGGCTCGCGACGATCGGATATGTTAGGACGTGCCATGACGACCGATGAGCCAGCCCGGCCGCCCGCGGGCATGCCGGCCGATCCGACCTCCGCCACCATCTTGGCCGTCTCGCCGGGCGCCATGCTGCGCGCGCGCGTGACGGCGGCGGTCCGGGAGGTGCTCTCCGAGTCGAAATCCCCGGAGCTCCCGGGGTTCGACGGTGATGTCGCGCTCCACCGCTCCTCGCACGCCGACTTCCAGGCGGACGTGGCGCTGGCGCTCGGACGGACCCTCAAGCGGCCGCCGCGCGAGCTCGCGGTGGCGATCGCCGCCAGGCTCCGCGCGGGCGACGGCCTCGCGGAGGCGACGGTGTCGGGTCCCGGGTTCATCAACTTGACGTTGAGCGCGGACTATCTCGCCGCCGCGCTCGACCGCATGCTGCACGACGTCCGTCTCGGGGTTCCGCAGGTGGCCGTCCCCGAGACGGTGGTGGTGGACTACTCGAGCCCCAACCTGGCCAAGGAGATGCACGTCGGGCACCTGCGCAGCACCATCATCGGGGACGCCATCGCCCGCGTCCTCGCGTGGCGGGGCGACCGGGTGGTGCGCCGCAACCACATCGGTGACTGGGGGACACCCTTCGGGATGCTGATCGAGAACCTGGTCGACGAGAACGCGCTCGGGGGCGAGGCCAGCCTGCGGGAGCTGGTCGGGTTCTACCAGCGGGCCCGGGCCAAGTTCGACGGCGATCCAGCCTTTGCCGAGCGGTCCCGGCTGCGGGTGGTCAAGCTGCAAGCAGGCGATCCGGAGACGCTGGCCCTGTGGCGGCGGCTCGTCGACGTGTCCCTCGATCACATGTTCGAGCTGTACCGCCGGCTCGGCATCGGCCTGCAGCTCGCCGACGTGGTGGGCGAGAGCCACTACAACCCAGAGCTGGCGGAGGTGGTGGCCGAGCTCGAGGCCAAGGGCGTCTCGCGCGTCAGCCAGGGCGCCGTCTGCGTGTTCCCTCCGGGGTTCACGGGGCGGGACGGTGAGCCCGTTCCGCTCATCGTGCGCAAGCAGGACGGCGGCTATGGGTACGCCTGCACCGATCTCGCGGCGCTGCGCCAGCGGCTGCGCGCCCTTCACGCCCGCCGGCTCGTCTACGTGGTCGGCACGCCCCAGAGCCAGCACTTCGCGATGGTCTTCGCGGTCGCCGCCATGGCCGGCTGGCTCGAGCCGGGCGTTCGCCTCGAGCACGTGGCCTTTGGCTCGGTGCTCGGCACGGACAAGAAGATGCTGAAGACCCGCGCCGGCGACACCGTCCAGCTCGCGGCCCTGCTCGACGAGGCGGTCGAACGGGCGCGCGCCGCAGTGGTGGCCAAGTCGCCCGATCTCGATACGGCGGAGCAGGCGCGCATCGCGGACGCCGTGGGAATCGGCGCCATCAAGTACGCCGATCTCGCCAACGATCGGCTCAAGGACTACGTGTTCGACTGGAATCGCATGCTCTCCTTCGAGGGCAACACGGGGCCCTACCTGATGTATGCGCATGCCCGCATCGGCTCGATCCTGCGCAAGGCGGCGGCGAGCATCCCAATACCCGGAGATGGCGAGGGTGAAGGTGAGGGTGAGGGTGAAGGGGCTCCTCCGAGCTTGATCACCGCCGAGGAGCGGGCTCTCGGGCTCGAGCTCATCGAGCTGTCGACCGTGCTCGACCGGGTCGCGGACACGCTTCAACCGCACCGGCTCTGCGGCTATCTCTACGACGTCGCGACGGCGTTCACGCGCTTTTACGAGGCCTGTCCGGTCCTGAAGGCGCCGACCGCCGAGCGTCGCAGCCGCCTGGCCCTGTGCCGCTTGACCGCCCGGGTGCTGGCCCACGGGCTCGAGCTCCTCGGCATCGCGGCGCCCGCCCAGATGTGAGGCGGCGGGCGCGCGACGACGCCGGTCGAGCCACGGGTCCTCGTGATCGGCTTACGACGAGACGAGCTTGGCGTTGACCGTGACGGTGGGGACCGAGGCCAGGGCCTTCGAGATCGGGCAGTTCTGCTTCGCGAACTCGACCTTCTCCGCGAACAGCTTGGGGTCGATGCCCGGGACGTCGGCCACGGTCTCGAGCTCGATCTTCGAGAGCAGCGGTCCGGCGTCGAGGTGCACGGTGGCCTTGGTGTCGATCTTGCGGGGCGGGTGCCCCACCGTGTCGAGCTGCGCCGCCAGGAACATGGAGAAGCAACCCGCATGCGCCGCGCCGATCAGCTCCTCCGGGGACGTGCCACCGGCCGCGCCTTCGAACCGGGTGGCAAACGTGAACGGTGCGGACAGGTTCCCGCTCGCGCCCTTGACCGAGCCCTTTCCTTGTTTGAGGTTGCCGGTCCACTGGGCTTCCGCTTTCGAAATCGCCATGATCATTCCTCCTCCGCCGGCATGAGCGCCGGGCGCGCGAAAGATACTGCATCCCCCGAGGTGGCGCCCGCACCGCCGGACGGTTCTCATCAGCCGCCGTGGGTCAGGCGCGCCGCCCAGGCGATCCCGAGCTGTCCGAGCCAGTACACCCCGAGCGTGAGCACCGCCGAGTGCCGGATCGGCTTCGAGAACCGGCAGAGGGCGAGACAGGCGTCCGAAACGAAGAACAGCAGGGCACCGATGGCCGCCAGTCGGCTCGCCGCCGGGCCGAGCCCGCCCACGCCGATCGTGGCAAACGCCGACACCACCATGGTGGCGATGGTGGCCCCGTAGATGACCACCGGGATCCGCAAGCTCCCCGCACCTCGCCACAGGCGCCCGAGCAAGACCAGCGTGACGACGCCCATGGCCGCCGCATACAGGCCGACGGCCGTCCCGCCCCGGGCCTTCGAGAGGAAGGCGACCGTGTAAAGCCCGTGGGCCCCGAGGAACGCCACCAGCCCGAACATGAACGAGCGCTCGGTCTCGAACAGCAAGGCCGTGTCCCCCACCACCGAGAGGGCCACGCCCGCCGCGATCCACCCCGCGAACCCTCCGCGACCGATCGCCGGCCCGAGGACCGCGAAGAGGAGCAGGGTCGTGATGGGCTTGGCCCACCACAGACACCGCCTCCAGCCCCGTTCGGCGGCCACCACCCCCACGACGGCCGACGCCAGGAACAGAGCGGTTGCCAGCCAGCCAGAAGTGTCCGCCATTCGGATGATGCGGGATTGTGCCTCGAATTCGGGCCGCCGTCCCGTCCTCAGTCGGTGGGCGCGCGGGTGAAGAGCCCGGCGGCGTGCAGGGTGGCGACGATGGCGGCCACGTGCTCGAAGCCGCGGGTCTCCGCGGTGATCTCGACCGACGCTTGCCCGAACTCGAGGCGCGTCCCCACGCGGTCGTGCTCGATGGCGAGGATGTTGGCCTCCGACTCGGCGACGATGGCCAGGATCCGCGCCAACGATCCCGGCACGTCGGGCACCATCACGCGAAGGCGCGCGATGCGCCCGGACTTGATCAGGCCGCGATCGATGATCCGCGACAGCAGGTTCACGTCGATGTTGCCGCCCCCGATCACGAGGACGATGGTCTTGCGATCGGCGGGCAGCTCGCGGTGGATCAGCGCCGCCAGCGGGGCCGCCCCGGCGCCCTCGGCCACCAGCTTCTCGCGCTCGAGGAGGATCAGGATGGCCTCGGCGATCTCCTCGTCGTCGACGGTCACGATGCTGTCCACGTAGCGCTCCGCGATGGCGAAGGGCAGGGCGCCGACCTGACCGACCGCGATGCCATCGGCGATGGTGCGCACGCCCTCGATGCGGCGGGGCGCGCCGGCCTGTCGGGCGGCCCGCATGCTCGGCATCGCTTCGGACTGCACGCCGCAGACGTGAATCCCGCGGGTCGGGACCGAGGAGGACCCGGGGCCGGCGAGCCTTGGCCCCGCCGCCTCGCCCGGCCGGGGTCTCAGGCTGCTCTCCTTGAGAGCGGTGGCGACTCCCGCGATCAGGCCCCCGCCGCCGATCGCCACCACCACCTCGTCGACGTCGGGGACCTGCTCGAGGATCTCGAGGCCGATCGTGCCCTGCCCCGCGATGACGGCGGGGTCGTCGAAGCCCGGAATCAGGACCCGGCCGGTCGTCGCCGCGATACGCTCGGCCTCCACGAACGCCTCGTCGTAGCCGCCCGTCACCAGCGTCACCTCGGCGCCGAGGCTGCGGGTCTGGGTCACCTTCACGAGCGGGGATCTCCGCGGCATGACGATGGTCGCCGGGACTCCGAGGGCGCGTGCGTGATAGGCCACGCCCTGGGCATGGTTGCCGGCGCTGGCGGCCACCACGCCCCGCAGCCTCTCCTCCGCGTCGAGCTGCAGCAAGCGGTTGCAGGCGCCGCGTTCCTTGAACGAGCCGGTGAGCTGCAGGTTCTCGAGCTTCAGGTAGACCTGCTTGTCGAGGAGCTCGCTCAGCGAGCGCGAGTAGGTGCACGGGGATGCGCGCACGCGCCCGTGGATGCGGGCGCGGGCTGCCTCGATATCCGCGAGCGTGACGATCGGCGCCGCGGCCACGGCGCCCGCGGTGGTGGGGGCAGGTTGATCTGGGGTTGGAGGCACGGTCGACGACCGAGGGATGGGCGAGGTTGGGGAGCGTGGGCCAGCGCGGAGAATGCCAGCTCGAGTGATACCCTACCTGCGTGAGCCGGGACCCCGAAATCATTCAAGCCGCCCCGGGCGACCAGGCCCAAGGGCCCGGGATCGAGCCGGCACGCATCGATCATACCTGCCTGCGACCCGACGCCACCCCCCACGACATCGCGCGCCTGTGCGCGGAGGCCCGGACCTTCGGGTTCAAGACCGTCTGCGTGCAGCCCACCTTCGTGGCGTTCGCCGCGCGTGCGCTCGCCGGCTCCGGGGTGGGGGTGTCGGCGGTGGTGGCGTTCCCGCACGGCGCCAGCACCACCGCGACCAAGACGTTCGAGGGGCGCGCGGCGGTGGCAGACGGCGCGACCGAGCTCGATGTGGTGGCCAACCTCGGCTGGATTCGCGGTGGGGACGCGGCCGCCATCGAGGCCGAGACCCGGGCGCTGGTCGATGGCGTGGGCTTGGGCGTTCCGATCAAGCTGATACTGGAGTCCACCCTGTTTTCTCCGGACGAGCTCGCGCGGGCGGCGCGTGCCGGTCTGGCGGGAGGAGCCGCCTTCCTCAAGACCTCGACCGGTTTCGCGGCCAGCGAGGGCGGCGGCGGCCCCGCGGCCCACGCCGCCCTCCTGGCACAGGTCGCGCTGTTGCGCGCGATGGCCGGAACGCGGGCGGGCGTGAAGGCCTCGGGCGGCATTCGCACCCGCGCCCAGGCACGCGCCCTGCTGGCGGCGGGGGCCGATCGACTGGGCTGTTCCGCCTCGGTCGAGCTGGTCGCTGCGACCGGGCCGTGACGGAATCCGGTGCAAATCCCGGCGCACCGGGGGCGGCCGCGCTAGCATCCGCTGGGATGTATTGCGTTGCGTTGTGCGGGTCCGGGACGCCGGGGGGACGTGATCCCGGTCATCGTCCGCAGGGCTCCGTGGCGCGGCGCTCGCCGATCGGTGTGGAGCGGTGGTTCGTTTTCGAGGTGCTTACCTGCTTGAAACACCGCCGACATCGCATTCTGCGAACCTCGGGTCGTCGACGATGCTGGCGGTGTCCGCCGGATATGACGAATGCGAATGACCTCGATACAGCCCATGCCCGACGCGCCTGCTGACCCACCCATCGGTCTGGCCGTGCCCCCGCCGCACGCGCCCGCGCATGCGCACGGGGCGGCCGCGGTGCACTCGGCCAACAGCGCCCAGGGCAAGGATCTGGTCAAGCTCGCGATCGGGGCGCTCGGTGTGGTCTACGGCGACATTGGAACCTCGCCCCTCTACGCCATCCGAGAGTGCGTCACGCCGCCGCATGGCGTGGGGGTCTCGCCCGAGAACATTCTCGGGATCCTGTCCCTGGTCTTCTGGTCGCTGACCCTGGTCATCTCGGTCAAGTACCTGCGCTTCGTGATGCGCGCCGACAACGACGGAGAGGGCGGGGTGCTGGCGCTCATGGCCCTCGTGGCCTCGCCGGCGCAGGTCGAGAAGAAGCGCAGCCGGTTGCCGCTCGCCTTCCTCGGCCTGTTCGGGGCGGCCCTGCTCTACGGCGACGGGATGATCACCCCCGCCATCTCGGTGCTCTCGGCGGTGGAGGGCCTGGAGGTGGCGACCACGACCTTCACGCCCTTCGTCGTGCCCATCACCTGTGGGATCCTGCTGGCGATCTTCGCGGTCCAGAAGCGGGGGACTGGCGGGATCGGAGCGATCTTCGGGCCGCTCACCTTCCTGTGGTTCATCGCCATCGGCGCGGCCGGCTTGCCGTGGATCTGGAAGCGGCCGGAGATCCTGGCATCGCTCAACCCCATCCACGCCGTGCGCTTCTTCCGGGAGCACGGCGTGCACGGATTCCTGGTGCTCGGCTCGGTCGTCCTCTGCATCACCGGTGGCGAAGCGCTGTACGCCGACATGGGGCACTTCGGTCGGCGGGCCATCAAGCTGGCGTGGAGCACCGTGGTCTTCCCGTGCCTCCTGCTGAACTACTTCGGCCAGGGGGCGCTGCTGCTGGCGCGGCCCGCGACCGCCAATCCATTCTATGACCTCGTGCCCGGCCCGTGGCTCTACCCGATGGTGGCGATCGCCACCTTCGCCACCGTGGTGGCCTCGCAAGCCCTGATCTCGGGGGCGTTCTCGCTCACGCGCCAGGCGGTGCAGCTCGGGTACGCCCCGCGGGTGACGATCGTGCACACCTCCGGCAAGACCGAAGGGCAGATCTTCATCCCCGAGGTCAACAGCCTGTTGATGGTGGCCTGCGTGGCGCTGGTGCTGGGATTCCGGGCGTCCTCCCGGCTGGCGGATGCCTACGGCATCGCCGTCACCGGGACCATGGCCATCACCTCGGTGCTGTTCTACTTCGTGGCGCGCAGCCGGTGGCACTGGCCCCTGTGGAAGGCCGCCAGCGTGCTCGGGTTGTTCCTGGTGTTCGACCTCGGGTTCCTGGCGTCCTGTGCGGCCAAGATCGCCACGGGCGGGTGGTTCCCGCTGGTGGTGGCGAGCGCGGTCTTCGCGGTCATGACCACCTGGAAGAAGGGGCGGTCGATCCTGGCGGCGCGCATCTCCTCGGAGACCCTGCCCATCGACGCCTTCATCGCCGACCTCGAGTACGTTAAACCGCACCGCGTGAAGGGGACGGCGGTGTTCCTCACCTCGACGAGGCGAGGCATGCCGAACGTGCTGCTCCACCACTTCAAGCACAACAAGGTCCTGCACGAGCAGGTGGTGATCCTGTGCATCGCCACCGATGCCGTGCCCGAGGTCGCCGCCGGCGACCGGCTGCGCTTCAAGGACTTCGGGCTCGGCTTCTGGGGCATCACCGCCCACTACGGCTTCATGGAGACCCCGGACGTCCCCGATCTGCTGGCCCACTGCGCGTCGATCGGCCTCAAGATCGACATCGCCGACACGAGCTACTACCTCGGGCGGGAGACGTTGTTGCCGACCCGGGATCGGAGCCTCGCGCTGTGGCGCAAGCGGCTCTTCCGCTTCCTGTCCCGCAACTCCCGCTCGGCGACCGACTTCTTCGCGATCCCCGCCAACCGGGTGGTCGAGATCGGGACCCAGATCGAGCTGTGAGGGGGGCGCGACCGGTGGGCGGCGGGCACTGTTCTATGGGCTTGCCATCGACAGCCGACGCAGCTCGGTCGCCGCCACCGAAGCGAGGCCGGGGTCCTGGGCGGTGCGCGCGACGACGGTCCATTCGGCGGCCGCCTCGTGCAGCCGTCCCGCGCCAGCCAGGGCGCGGGCGTGGGCGGCGCGGGCCCGCGTGTCGTCCGGGGACAGCACGAGGGCCCGCGACAGGTGGGCGATGGCGGCATCGAGCCGACCCGCGGTGAGATCGATGCTGCCGAGCCAGGCCGCGAGGCGTGCCTCCTCCGCCCTCGACGGGAGACAGCCGGGAGGCTCGAGCGCGCGCCGGTAGGCCCGCTCGGCGCGTCCGGCGCGGTCCCCGTCGAGCTCGAACCAGAGCTCCCCGAGTCGCCGCTGCCATTCGCACGGCGGCACCGGCGAGCCGCCAGGCTGGACGTCGAGGGGGAGCGTGACGGTCCCGTTCTCGACGGTGAAGGAAAACGTCGCGGGGATCTCGAGCTCGGCGATGAGCGCGCGCCATCGCGGCAGGCGCCGCACGAAGACCCGCGCGTCGTCCTGGCGGTACACCAGGGCCCACTCGTCCGGGTCCCACCACGAGACGCGGCGGTTGACCCCGGCGTAGGTCAGGAGCGCGCTCTGCACGCCGAGGTCGCGCATGGCGCCGTCCCATTCGGCGCGCGTCAGCTCGAAGTTCCCGAGGAGCGCATGAAACGCCTCGGGATAGGCCGGCAGCCGCGGATCCACGAACACGCGGTAGCGGGGATATCCTTCGAACACCAGGTAGGAGCCGGTCTCGAAGTCGTTGTACATCCGCTCGCGCAGCCCGTGACGCTCCACGAAGGCGAGGGCCCCGAGCGGGACCACGCTCTCCTCGATGCCGAGGTCTATCAGGGGGTGTCCGGCGCGGACCTGCGCCGCCCGAGGCGCGGCCGTGAGGGCCACCAGCGCGACGATCGAGAGGGCGGTCGCCACCTCTTGCCGGGGACTGCGGGCACCGAGCGGTGGCGCGCCGTCCCCGAGCACGAGGGTGCAGGCGCGGACCAGGGTGGGGACGGACATCAGGACGGCGTCCGCCGCGAAGCGGACCGAGAGACCGCCGAGGATCGCCATGCCCGTCACCGGGAGCAGATCGGCCGCGGGGAGCTCGGCGCCCGCCCCGACGCCAACACCGACCGCGACACCGCCCCGGCCAGGTCCCCCGTCGGTGTCGATCACGGTCGTGGCGCGCCGGCGCATGCGGGCGGCGGCGGCGAGCACGGCGAGCGCGAGCGCCCCGAGCCAGGCGAAGGTGGCCGCGTCCGAGCGCCATGTGGCGCTGCGAAACTCGTCGACCGGGTGAATGCGCGGGATCCGCAGGTGCAGCTCCCAGTACCGAAGGATGCCCCATCCGAGCGGCGTCGCGAGCGCCGCCAGTCCCGAGATGCCCGCCATCCCCAGCAGGCGCCAGCTCACCGCGCGGTCGCGCCGGCTCCATCCGAGCGCGGCCAGACCGAGGGTGCCGGTGCCGACGAAGATCCCGGCGTGGGCGTTCGACCAGGCCAGCATGGCCGCCGCGAAGGCCACCCACGCCCCCCGCGACCAGCGTCCGCGGGCGCCCCGGAGCCCCCACAGGATCACCACCTCCCCCGCGAACGAGGCGATGTGCGGGCGTTCCACCAGGCGCTCCTGCATCACCTGCGCGGCCAGCGCCAGCACGATCGAGGACAACCAGGCCGGCGCTCCGTCACGCCGGCAAAGAGCGAAGAGCCCCGCAAAGCACGCGCAGATGACGGCGGTCTTGGCCACGACGATCCCGGCGAAGCCGGCGATTCGATGCACGGCCGCCAGGCCGAGCTCGAACGCCCAGGCCGCGTCGAGATCGGGGTGGTCGGGAGCCGTGAAGGAGAACAGATTCCGCCGAAGCAGCGCGTGGCGTGCCCAGATCTCCTGTCCCACCTTCAGCCGGAAGAAGAGATCGGTCTCGGAGATCGGAGCCAGGCAGAGGCCCGCCACCCAGGTGAGGAGCGCGGCCAGACAGGCGAGCTCACCGGGGCTCCAGCGCGACGGCACCCTGGCCACGTCGAACGGGGAGGGGCAGCTCACACCGATCACCCTACCTCACCCCGCCGATCGTCCGGCCACAGTTCCTAACCTCGTCCTCGTCCTCGTTCCCCGTCGCGTCCGCTCACGGGGCCGCGCACCAATCTCGAGTGCCTCTCACCTCGCCGCGCGCGCCAGCAGGAAGTGCCCCGCCGGGCGATCGACGCTGATGGTGGGGACGTCTCCCCGGGCGAGCGTCCGCGCCAGCGCCGCCCGGCTCGTGAGCTGGTGCGTGCCTGCGCCGCGGACCAGGTCCCCGGTCTCGATCCCGAAGACCCGCATCCGCCCCGGGTCGAGGATCAGGAGCCGTGCTCCGCTCCCCGACAGGCGGGCCAGCTCGGATTCGGGGACCTCGGGGTAAAGGACGCGCAGCCGGTGCAGCCGGTCGCTCGCCGAGACGGTCGGCCCAGGCTCGGTTTGTACAGCGCCAGCGCCAGCGTCGCCTCGGCGCGGAGGAATCTCGACCAGCCTCCCGAACCCGTGCATGCCCCCCCGCGGTGATTGCACCAGGCGCGGGGTGAAACGGCGCATCGCCTCGCGGATCGCGTCCTCGCTGGCCTGGGCGAGCCCGAGCGGGTGTCCGCGGGTGTCGCGCTCGGGCGCGTTCGCGTAAGCGCTGGCGTACGTTTCGACGCTGCCGAGCAGCTCCCCGGTCAGGGCGCTGCGCACGTCCAGGCGCACGAGGTAGTCGGCGTAGTGGCGAAGCGCCTGGCCGGTTCCAAACCCCGGCAGCTCGGACGCCTCGGTGCGGTTCCCACGGGCCGCGGTGATCGAGAACGTCACGGCGCGCGCCGGATCCTCTCCGAGGGCGGTGAGGCCAGCCGGGATCAGCTCCGGGTCGGTGCCCCTCAGCTCTTCGGCCAGGACGGTGCGACCTCCGCTGGCCTCGATGAGGAAGTCGTCCGCATATCGACCGGAGCGCCGCTGGTCCGCGAGCTTGCCGAACCCGAGCCGGGGCGGAAGGGACACGATCGCGTTGATTCGCTCCGGCAGGTCCCCGAGGTCGGCCCGCACATGGACCAGGGCACCGCCGCAGCCCGCACCCCACACCGCGCCGCAGGCGGCGAGCCATACCCGCGTCAGGGCCAGGGCGAACGCCCGGCCTCGGCCTCGGGCAAACTTGTGCGCGCCACCCATAGCGGCAGGTCCATCGTCATGATCGGCCGATTCGTGAAGGGCGGCCCGTGACGGTCGGGCTGGGGTCGGGCCCGGACCCGATTACCAGGATTCTTCGGACGGGTCGGACTTGCTCTCGGTGCCGCCGGTCGGGCCATCGGTGCCGCTGGCCGGGTGGCCCGTGGGCCTGGCCTTGGCCTTGGCCTTGGCCGTGGGCTTGGCCTTGTCGGTGCTCGACGCCCCCGATGCCTTCGGACGCGCGATCCTGTCCGAGCCGCCGCCCCCCGCCTCGGACGTCGCCTTGCCCGTGGCCGGCGAGGTCTCGGCCACGGCCACCTCGAGGACGACCGATTCCTTCACCGGCTTGCAAGCCTGCTCCTGGCACATCACGAAGCGGGCGTCCCCGGTGATCTTCTTCTTCCCTGGCGTGCTCGGGGTGAAGGCCAGGTCGAAGCGCGCGCGCTCGAGCGAGGTCTCCGCGAGGTCGGCCCGCGTGAGCTTCCCCTTGGCCAGGGCCACGCCGGGGTCGGCGACCAGCGTGAGCGTGATGGGAGCTTCGGCGTTCACGTGCCAGCCGTTCTTTCCCACGACCGCGACGCTGGCCGTCGAGGCCGTGCCGACGGTGGCGTCCTTGGCGCTCTTCTCGATGGCGTAGAACGCGGGCTCCGCGGCCTCCGCCCGGACAGTGGCGGTCCCGATCGAGATGGCGAGCGCGCTTAGGCAGAAGAGCTGCCGCGCGCCGCCCGCGGGGCGAGCCGCTCGCCGGGGACGCGACGGGGAGACGTCCAGATGGGCATGAGATTGCGGGGACCTGGTCTTGGTCATGGGAGCTCCTCGGAAGAACGGGTGGGGTGACACGACGGCCCTCGCAGGATTCAACTGTGAACCAACCCTGGACGAAAGTCCGGGTGTCGCCATTCTGGCCTCACCAATCATCCGGACGCTGCAATTCGTTGCGCAATCCGGGGGGCCACGGCATTTTGACCCACATGTGCGCGGATGTATGATAGCGGGTCATGGACACCAAACGCCTCTGGAATCCTCTGATCGCGGAGCGCCGCGCGGTGGCGCGCCGGCGCGTGGACTTCTACGCGGTCGAGCTGGTCGCCGGCGCGCGCTACCTGCGGAAGATCCGGAACGTCTCGGCTGACGGTCTCCTGCTCGAGGCCCGCCTGGTGTTCCAGCATCCCGGGCGCATCATGGAGCTCGAGCTGCCGCGCCACGACGATCATCCGCTGCGCGTGCGCGCCAAGGTCGTGCGGGTCACCCCAGCCGGCGAGATCGGTCTGCGAACGATCGGACGTCCCTGGATGGACGGGGTGGGCGGGCACATCGAGCTTTGACGCCGAGGCGCCGGCCCGGGCTCCGACCGACACCGAAGCCAGGGCGCGCCAGCACCTCGAACGTGTAAGATCGCCGCCATGGCTCTCATCGAGAAACCCGAGCGCGCCCGGCAGCTCGCCCGCGCCATCGTCTCGGATCTGCTCGTCTACCACGACGCCAAGATCGTCGACGGCATCGAGCGCGATGCCCTGTTCGACGTGATGCGCGCCGAGATAGAGGAAGGACGAACGCTGTACAAAGGCCGGGTCACGCCCGAGATGTTTGCGCAGAACCACTACGACCGGGCCCTCGTCGACGTGATGTTGAAGGCCAAGGGGCACGTGAAATCGCGAATCTGGTAGGCGGACGAGCCTGGACCGTCGGGGCCGACGCGGCGGGAGCGCGCCTCGATCTCTTCCTCGCGAGCCGCATCCCCGGGGTGTCTCGCTCGCAGCTGGCCCGGCACATCGCCGAGGGCGCGGTGACGGTGGATGGCCAGGCGGCGGTCCCCTCGCGAAAGGTCAAGGCCGGCGAACGCGTGGCCTGGCTCGCCCCCGCCGCCGCGCCGACGGACCTGAAGGCCGAGGCGATTCCGCTCACGGTGGTGCACGAGGACGCACACCTCATCGTGATCGACAAACCCGCCGGGCTGGTGGTCCATCCGGCGCCCGGGCACGAGGCGGGGACCCTGGTCAACGCGCTCCTCGCCCACGTGCGCGATCTGCGCGGCATCGGGGGTGAGCTGCGCCCCGGGATCGTTCACCGCATCGACAAGGACACCTCGGGCCTTCTGGTGGTGGCGAAGGACGATCGCACGATGGTGGCGCTCGGCGCGGCGTTCAAGGCCCACGACATCCGCCGGGTCTATGACGCCCTCGTGGTCGGGCGTCCCCCGAACCCGGGCGGGCGCATCGAGACGCTGCACGGGCGGGACCCGCGGGATCGCAAGAAGTTCTCGATCAAGGTGAAGACCGGGCGCAAGGCCATCACCAACTGGCGGGTGGTCGAAGCGTTTGCCGGGGCGGCGCGCGTCGAGGCCGTGCTCGAGACCGGACGGACCCACCAGGTGCGGGTGCACATGGCCGCGCTCGGGTTGCCCCTGCTCGGGGATCGCACCTACGGCAAGCCGCCCCGGTCGCCCGAGGTGCGCGCCGTCGCGGAGGTCCTCGGGCGACAGGCCCTGCATGCGCGCCATCTCGGGTTCGCGCACCCGGCGACGGGGAAGTGGCTGGAGTTCGATTCCGCGCCGCCGCCGGACTTCGCCTCGGCCCTGGCGGCCCTGCGAGGGCTCGCGCCTTCCCCTGCGCCCTTGCCGACGCAGGGGACTTCGTCGCATCGTTGAGGAGGCAAAGGGAACCGCCATGCACGACACCGAGATCCAGGGCCACGCCTGTCACCTGCCGGTCCTTCAGTCGGAGCTGCTGGTGGGTCGATTTCGACACGGGTTCACCACCCGACACGGCGGCGTGAGCCAGGGGCCCTTCGATTCGCTCAACCTCGGGGGGCGCTGGGGCGACGATCCTGGAGCCGTCGCCGAGAACCACCGCCGCTTGCGGGACGCGGGAGCCGGGGGCGCCGAGGTGCACTTTGGCTGGCAGGTCCACGGCGCGGAGGTGGCGGTGGTCGCGGCGGGGCAGCCTGCGGGCGTGACCGGGGCCACCCGGGCGGATGCGGTCTTGACGGCGTCGCCCGGGGTGGCGCTCGGCGTTCTGGCCGCGGATTGCGTCCCGATCCTGATCGGGAACGTGGTCACGGGCGCCTGCGCCGCAGTGCATTCCGGGTGGCGGGGAGCCGTGGCCGGCGTGCTCGAGGCGGCGCTGCGGAGGCTGCTCGACCTGCCAGGGGCCCGCGTGTCCGATCTGCGCGTCGCGATCGGTCCCTCGATCGGGCCTTGTTGCTTCGAGGTTGGCGCCGAGGTCATCGCCGAGGTCGAGGTGGCCTTCGGCGGCGCGGCGCGCCTGCAGGGCGGGATCCGAGCCCGCGGCCAGGACCACGAGCGGGACCAGGAGCAGGAGAAGGACCACGTGGATCTCTGGCGCCTCGGGGTTCTCGCGGCCCAGAACCTCGGCGTTGCCGCGGCCCACATCGACGTGGCGGAGCGGTGCACCGTGTGCGCCGGGGGGCGCTTCTTCTCCTATCGTCGCGATCGCGGCCGGACCGGGCTGCAAGGTGCCCTGATCGTCGCCCCCTGAAAGATTCTCACGCCGCGTTTAAAGCTGTGCCCCCAACCGACGATGGCAAGGGGGGGCAAGCTCGAAGGCAAGTTTCGGACGACGGTGAGCGGGTTGGTCGAGGGCCTTCGGTCAGGTGTGGTAGTCCGGGTGGGATGTTGGGGAGCAGGTCGGGGTCGGTCGGGAGGAGTGGCCCGGGTTGGTCGGGGGCGGCGTGGGGGCCAGGGTCGGGTCGGGCGTCGTCGGGGACGGAAGTGGGTTGGGGTGGGTGGGACCGGGGGCGGCGTGTGGCGGGCGGGGGCAAACGACACGAGCGTGTGGGCGGGTGGTCCAGGGGACGAGACGTCCGAGGTCTCTCGAAACGATGGCCGGGCAGAGTCAGTGGATTTGGGGAATCACCGACGGCCGCCATCCTTCGCCAAATTGCTCGTGTCGTTTTGCGATCGCGCGCCCGCGGGCGGAGAACCGGAAGTCCCGAGGTGCCCCAGGGTTTGGTGTCACCCGCGACGTCGGGTGCGCGCGAGGCCGACGCCGGCCGCCAGGACCATGGCCAGCAGCGCGTCCACCATGACCGGGTCCCTGTCACGCGCCACCGAGCAACCACCTCCACTGCTGGACGAGGCCGCCGCGGTGCCTGCGTCGCTCGTGGTGCTCGCGCCGCCGGTTCCGATCGCGCCGCCGGTGCCGCTCTTGCCACCGGTCGCGGCGGTGCTGCCACCCGAACCGGCTCCGCCCGTCCCCACGGCGGCGCTGCCGCCAGAGCCTCCTCCCGGGGATTGCGCCACCGTCGTGAAGGTGCAGTAGGGGTAGGCACAGGTGGCGCCCAGGCCCTTGCACTTGCAGTCGGTGTCGACCGTGCACCACCCGTCGGCGCCCTTGGCCGCCTTCCCCGCCGGCTGGCACGTCAATCCCATGTTGTAGTCGCACACGTCCCCGCCACAGGCCGCGTTGGGGCAGTCGACATCGTTGACGCAGCCCGCGGCGCGGGCGCTCGGGGCGGAAAGAAGGACGGTCGCCAAGATCGTGGCGGCGAGTGTCCCCAGCTGAAATCCAAGACGTGAGGTCGTCATCGAGAGGTCCTCCATTCCAGAAGCGTTTCCATCAACGGCTACCACTGCGATTGTCGTTCGATCGGAACAGCGCCATTCAAACCGAATTTCGTCTCACCGGGATCAAAATAAGACCGTCCCGGGTGCCGAAAAGGGGTGCCACGGATCACGGCGCCGAGCCACGCTCCACCCGCGGTGCGACTGACCGCCTTGGCCCTTGGCTCGATCAGCGGGCGGTGGCGCTGAGCTCGCTGTCGACGGTCTCGACCGGGCCGCCGGACGAACGAAACTGCGCGGTCCAGCTGCTGGCCGGGCCAGGGCCGAGCGCCTCGGCGATCCCGTCGCCGTCGGCGTCGCTCATGTCGACCGTGCCTCCCCACTGCAGGTCGTCGCCCTCGCCATCGGCCGAGGCGAAACCGGCCTCGGTGCGCGCAATCAGCGCGGCCTGGCCGGCCTGGCAGGCCTGCCGCATGCACCCCGGCTGGCGCCCGACCTCGGTGCACACCAGCGCGTCGAGCGCATCGCAACCGGTGAGGTGGTCGGTGTCCGGATGCCAGGAGGCCAGATCGAAGACCGCCGCGAGAAGCACGTCGATCCCCGGAGCCAGGCCCAGACGCTCGCTGACGGATTGCTCGAACGCCTGCCGCGCCAGGGTCCCGATGCGAACCGCGAGGCCGTGTTGCCCGACCGTGAGCCCGGCGCCCGAGGTCGTGACGTCGACGAACCGCGCCTGTGAATCGGCGATGCCGAGGGCGAGGACGCTGGTGGTCACGGGCTCGCTGCCGATGATGAAGGTGGCGTTTTGGAGCGTGTGGGTCCCGCGGAAGGCGTCGAGCTTGCCCGTGCCCTCGAGGCTGAGGGTCGAGGTCAGGAAGAACTTGTCGAGCACGTGGGCCGCGAGCCCGCTGATGAGATCGAGATCCACGGCCGGCGACTGGGCAGGATTCGGGAAGAGCGCCGCCAGCTTCGCGTCGAGGCTCGAGGTCCCATCCGCCCGCGTCGCCGGTCGACACGCCGATCCCACCGCCAGCTCGCCGCGCCGGCCGGCGATGTCCGCGACGAGCGCGGCCTGGTCGGCGGGAACGCCCGGCAGGACGCCGAGCTCCGGGGGAACGCAATCGAGGGCCGCGCCCGCCGGAGAGGCCAGCGCGTCGATGGCACAGTCGAGCCACAGCTGGCTCGGATCGAGCGGGCAGTCCGTCAAGTCCAGCCAGGGCGTGGCGACCCGGGTGGCGATGTTGCGCTTGGCGAGCAGCACCTGAGCGGAAATGTCGTATTCACCCGCAGGGGCGAGCACCACCGCCGCCAGCGGGAGCGCCACCTCCAGGGTCGCGCCCTGCAGGACCGCTCCCGCCGCGATGTCCACGCACCCGGTGGCCCGGACGGTGCCGCCGGCATCTCGCGCGAGGCCGAGGAGCGTGGTCTGCTGGCCACGGTCAACCCGCACCGGGTTCGAGGCGCCGAGCATCACCACTTGCGGGCTGCCCGGGACCGAGCTGGCGGGTGGGCTTGCCCAGGACAGCGACCCGCACGGCAGGTTCTGGAACTGCAGGAGGCTGATGGCCACGACCGGGCGGGGAGGGGAGAATCCCGCCTCGAACGCTGGGACGACTGAGATGGTGGCCACCTGCGTGTCGAAGACGGTGATCATCACCCTCGAGGTGATGGCATGGGGGTTCTGCGCCGTCACCTCGAACACCGTGGGCAACCCGGCGTGCAAGGTCACGGTGGCGACACCCTGCCCGTCCGTGAGGGCGGACGGGGCGGACAGCGTCGCGCCCGCCACCCCCGCCTCCGGAATGGCCGCGAAATCGATCCGCTCGCCGGGAATGGCCTGTCCGCCGAGGGTGGCGAGGACGAACCGCAGTGGGACCGCGCTGCCCGAGCGGACCGAGAACGTGGCGGTCTGGGCGCTGAGATCCCACACGTCGAAGCGGGCCTCGGCCGGGCGGTTGTCGCCGCAGGCAGCAGGCACGGTCAGGACGAAGTAAGCAAAACCCGCCAGGAAAACAAAACGCATCGGGCGAGGTCAGCTTAGTACAGGTCCTCCTGGGACGAATATCGTTCGCTCGAGGGGCCCCGTGGCTCGGGCTCGGGCCGCTGGGGAAGCGCTGCTGCTGCCGGGAGGACGAGCAGGTGGATTGTAGAAAAATTGAAATTAAATCATATACTTACGAAAAATGTCGCAATTCATGCGCCACCCCGCACTGGACCGCACTCCATATCTCACGAGAAGGTAATCCGCGTGGCCGAGTCCAAAGTCATCCTGTTCGACGGCCCCGGCCGGCGTGGAGCCATCGCCGACGTCGAGCTGGTTGCGGCGCTGCGTCGCCGGGAGCCGAGGGCTTACGCGGCGGCCTGGCTGGATCTTGGGCCGTCGGTGCGCCGCCTCGTGACCCGGTTCTTCGGACCGGGCGCGGAGACCGCGGATCTCGCCCAGGAGGTGTTCCTGCGCTTCTTCCGGCGCATCGACGAGTTGCGGACCCCCGAGGCGCTGCGCGGATTCCTGGCGGGCATCTGCCTCGGCGTTGCCCGCAACGAGCTGCGCCGCGTGCGCGTCCGGCAATGGGTTCGGTTGACCAGCACCGGGGAGGTTCCCGATCCGCCCGCGGACGCCCCCGACATGGAGGCCCGCGAAGCGCTTCGCCGGCTCTACCGACTGCTCGACCGGGTCAGCGCCCAGGACCGGTCGTTGTTCGTCGCGCGATTCTTGGAAAAGATGGAGATGCTCGAGGTGGCCGAAGCCCATGGGATCTCGTACGCGACCGCCAAACGTCGGGTGGCCCGCGCGATGACCCGGATTCACAAGCACATCGAGCGGGATCCGGCGCTCGGCGGGTACCTCGACGGTGTCGGGGAGCTCGGCGCATGAGGTCGGGACGTGGGGGCGGACAGGGACGAGGACAGGGCCAAGAGAGCAGCGGCTCGCCGGAGTGCGTGCGCGTCGAGCAGAGGTTGCGCCGCGCGGCCGATCTGATCCTGACGCGCGAGGTGTTGCCGGGGCCCGCGCCTTTGCCTGACTTCGAGCGGCTGCTCCGCCGGGGACGCGGGGGCCGCGCCGGGCGTCTGGTCCTGCTGACGGGCGTGGTGGGAGGCGTCGCCCTCGCGTCGATGATCCTGCTCGGAGGGCGGCGCGACGTGTCCTATGTCGTCGACGGGCCGGTGGCCGTCAGCGGTTCGGTGGTCGAGGCGCTGGCGTCGAGGGGAGCGGAATCGCCGCCGGCGCGCCTCCACTTCTCGGAGGGCTCGGAGATCGCCCTGTCGAGTGGAGCGCGCATGCGGGTGGTCAACCGCGGGTTGCATGGCGCGGATCTGCTCCTCGAGCGAGGGCACGCGGCCTTGAACGTCACCCACCGAGCAGGAGCCCGGTGGTCGGTGACGAGCGGACCGTTCACGGTCGAGGTGGTGGGCACCACCTTCTCTCTCGACTGGTCCCCGGCCGACGAGCGCATGGTGGTCGATTTGACCGCGGGCCGGGTGCGGGTTCGCGGAGTCTCCGTGGGCGGGCCCATCGATATGACCTCCGGCGAGCGACTGGTGGCGAGCGTGCGCGACCACCGGGTGACGCTCGCTCCGTTGAACGCGCCGGCCACAACGGCAACGGCCGCGGCGGACGCACCGGCCGTAGCACTCGCGCCGCCCGCTGACCGCGCGGTTGCGCCGCCCCCGCCCGGCGGCGGCGGCGACGGCGCCACGCCGGGCGCGCCTGGGAGTGGTCCACATCGACGGACGTCGAGGTCCTCCCCCGCGCGCGCGCAAGCACCGGGCGCGGGGGGGACGCGGCGCACGTCCGAACTGGCCCTCGCTTCCCCGGCGCGGGTGGCGGGCCGGCCCGCGCACCCGGCCCCCTCCCAAGAATTCCCCTTCACCGTGGCGGGAAGGTCACCCGAATCTCCAGACCTATCCGCTCCCACCCCCCCGGCGGCCGCAACCCCCTATCCGGAGACCCCGGATCTGCGGCCGTCGACCTTTGCTGCCCCGGTCGTCCCGACCATGACGCTGGGGGGTGGGGGCGTTTTCTGTTCGCGGGAAACGGCCCAGTACCGGTTCGAGCAACCCGAGGATGGGATCTCGGTCGCCAACGTCTACACGCTGGCCCTGGCCAACCCGGACCTCGACAACACCCATTCGTGGTGCGGCGCGGGGGCGGTCCGGCTGCGCGCGAGCTTCACCGATCAGGGGCGCCGCAATTACTTCGGCCGGTACCTGCGTGAGACCGGTCAGATGATCATCCGGCTCGACCGACCGACCGATTTCACGGGGCGGACCGTGACCATGCACGTCTTTGTCGAGGGGCCGGTGGATGCCCGGTTCTCGGCGGAGATCTTCGTGGTGCACCAGGGACACTGGGTGGGGAGCGAGCCGATGCGCGAGCTCGCGCCGGGGCGCTGGTGGACGGTGAAGCACACCTTCAAGGCCCTGAATCCGACCGGGGGCTCGGACTCGTCCAATCCGCTCCCGTACCCGGGTGAGGGGCTCTCGCCGGTGTCGGCGTGCAACCGCGTGTCGCTGGCGATCCGGACGACGGGGCCGCGACTCAACTGGACGGGGGCCGTCTACGTGGATGATGTGGGATGGAGGTGAGTCGTGGTGGAGTCGACGAAGGGTGGCCACTGGCGCGACAGCGACAGCGAGAGCGGCCTGCCGGTCGATCGGTCGGGTCTGCTGACCGGGACGACAAGCTGACCCGCATCAACACCTGTTACGCCACGTAGCTCGCCTGCCTGACCGGCAAGCTCGCCGATACCCCCGAGGTCGGGGCCTCGTCGTCGGTCTTCGACGTGCGGATCGACGACGTGGCGTTCTTCCAGTAGGGCGGCGCGCGAGGGCCCACCGGGGCCAAACTTTTGGGGCTCCCTTCCCCCCCGTTTCCTGCTATCGAATGGGCGTGGCGGACTTCACGCACCTGCACCTGCACACCCAGTACAGCCTGCTCGACGGGGCGATCCGGCTCGAGGATCTGTTCCCGAGCGTGCTCGAACGGGGCATGAAGTCGGTTGCCATGACCGACCACGGCAACCTGTTCGGGGCGCTCGACTTCTACGAGAGCGCCAAGAAGCACGGGGTGAAGCCGATCTTCGGGTGCGAGACCTACGTGGCCCCCGACCGCCACGATCGCACGGCGCGCAAGAGCAACCACCTCATCCTGCTCGCCAAGGACCGGGTCGGCTGGAAGAACCTGTCCTACCTGAACTCCATGGGCTTCCTCGAGGGGTTCTACTACAACCCGCGCATCGACAAGGCGCTGCTGCGCGAGCACAGCGCCGGCCTGATCGGGATGTCGGCCTGCCTCGGGGGCGAGGTGGCGCAGACCTGCCTGCGGCGGGGCTCGGAGTCCGCGCTCGAGGTGGCGCGCGAGTACGACGACATCTTCGGGAGGGGGAACTTCTTCCTCGAGCTGCAGCCGAATGGGCTCGAGGAGCAAGAGCAGGTCAACGGGTCCTTGCTGGAGATCTCCAAGAAGTCCGGGATCCCGGTGATCGCCACCAACGACTGTCACTACCTGAACAAGCAAGACGCCCGGGCGCACGAGATCCTGATGTGCGTGCAGCAGAAGAAGACCATCCACGACGAGAAGCGGATGCACCACCGCAACCAGGCCTTCTTCGTGAAGACCCCGGCGGAGATGGACGCGTACTTCAAGCACATCCCCGAGGCCATGGAGAACGCGGCGCGGGTGGGGGCGCTGTGCGACGTGACCTTCGATCTCGGCAACACCTACCTGCCGAAGTTCAAGGTGCCGGAGGGCTTCGACGCCGACAGCTATGTCACCCACCTGGCCCGGGAGGGGCTGACCCGGCGGCTCGACGAGGCGCACCGGCGCGGGCACAAGGTGGACGGCGACGTCTACGCCGCGCGCCTGGCGCTCGAGCTCGGGGTGATCTGCAAGATGGAGTTCTCCGGGTACTTCCTCATCGTGTGGGACTTCATCCACTACGCCAAGCAGCACCGGATCCCGGTGGGGCCGGGACGCGGCTCGGGCGCCGGGTCGCTGGTCGCGTACTGCCTGCGCATCACCGACATCGATCCCATCGAGAACAAGCTGCTGTTCGAGCGGTTCCTCAACCCCGAGCGGGTAAGCATGCCGGACTTCGACATCGATTTTTGCATGAACCGGCGCGACCAGGTGATCGCCTACGTCACCGACAAGTACGGGAAGGACAACGTCGGGCAGATCATCACCATGCACCAGATCAAGGCCAGAAGCGGGGTGCGCGACATCGCCCGGGCCATGGCCCTGCCCTTCGCGGACGCCGATCGCATCGCCAAGTTCGTGCCCGAGCCCATCCAGGGCAAGTCCCCCCCCATCGCCGAGGCCATCGAGCAGGAGCCGCGCCTGAAGGCGCTCTACGACGAGAACCCGACCTACCGCGAGCTCCTGGACGTCGCCAAGGCGCTCGAGGGGTTGAACCGCCACGCCGGCAAGCACGCCGCGGGGATCGTGATCGCGGAGAAGCCGCTGTGGGAGTACGTCCCGTGCTTTCGCCCGGCGGGTGAGGAGGGGATCGTCACCCAGTACGACAAGGACCGGGTCGAGAAGGTGGGGCTGGTCAAGTTCGACTTCCTCGGGCTCAAGACCCTCACGGTGATCCAGACCGCGCTCGATCTGATCCAGCGCGAGCGCGACGCCCGGGGCGAGCCGGAGCTCGATCTCTCGTTGCTCCCGAACGACGACGTGGGGGTCTACAAGATGATCTCGGCGGCCGACGTGACCGGGGTGTTCCAGCTCGAGTCGAGCGGCTTCCGCGAGCTCCTGAAGAAGCTCAAGCCGGACTGCTTCGAGGACATCGTGGCGGCGGGCGCGCTCTACCGGCCGGGGCCGCTCGAGGGCGGGATGGTCGACGACTTCATCGATCGCAAGCACGGACGCAAGAAGGTGGAGTACGACCACCCGTTACTCGAGCCGGTCCTGCGCGACACCTACGGGGTCATCGTGTACCAGGAGCAGGTCATGCAGATCTCGTCGGCCCTGGCGGGGTACTCGCTGGGGCGCGCCGATCTCTTGCGCCGTGCGATGGGCAAGAAGAAGGCCGAGGTCATGGCCAAGGAGAAGGCCGGCTTCCTCGACGGGGCGCGCGACAAGGGCATCGACGCCAGGATCGCCGAGCGGGTGTTCGATCTGATGGAGAAGTTCGCGGGCTACGGGTTCAACCGCAGCCACTCCGCGGCCTACGGGCTCCTCACCTACCAGACGGCGTATCTCAAGCACCACTACCCGGTGGAGTTCTTCGCGGCGCTGCTCACCTGCGACCAGGACGACACCGACGCGATCGTCAAGTTCATCGCCGAGGCCAGGGGCAGCGGCATCCGGGTCCTGCGCCCCGATGTCAACGAGAGCGAGAGCGACTTCAACGTGGTGACGCTGGCCGCGGAGCCGGCCGCGGCCGCGGCTGCGGGCACGGCGCGACCGTCGGCCAGGAAGCGCGAGGTCGACGGCGCGCGCGACAGCGGGGGCAAGGCCATCCGGTTCGGGCTGGCCGCGGTCAAGGGCGTGGGTCAGGGGGCCGTCGAGATCGTCCTCGCGGCCCGCGCCGACGGCGGCCCCTTCGGCTCGCTCTTCGACTTCTGCAAGCGGGTCGACGGTCGCAAGGTCAACCGCAAGGTCCTGGAGGCGCTGATCAAGTCGGGCGCCTTCGACGGGCTGGCAGCGGGGGTCGGCGTTTCGCGGGCCCGGCTGTACGGCGCCATCAACACCGCGACCGAGCGGGCGGCGGCGGCGCAACGCGACCGGGACAGCGGCCAGACCAGCCTGCTGGCGCTGTTCGGCAACCCAGGTGCGGGTGCGGGTGCGGGTGGCAAGGGCGTCGAGGCGTCCGGCCGGGAGGCGTCGAATGACGAGAGCTATCCCGAGGTGGACGAGTGGCTGCCGAAGGAGCTGCTGGCCTACGAGAAGGAGAGCCTCGGCTTTTACATCAGCGGTCACCCGCTCGACCGGTTCGCGGGCGAGATTCGCCGCTTCACCAACGCCACCTCGGTCAACTGCATGGACAAGGGTGTGCGGGCCGAGGTGTCGCTGGCCGGGGTGGTGGTGGACTATCAGGAACGGTCGATGAAGTCGGGCGCCGGAAAGTACGCGTTCTTCAAGCTCGAGGATCAGGTGGGGCAGGTGGAGTTCATGGTCGGCTCGAAGAAGCTCGATGAGTTCCGCGAGCTCTTGACCTGCGACGAGCCGCTCCTCGTGTCGGGGACGGTGGACGCTCCCTTTGGTGAAGGGGAGGCCGTGCGCGAGCGGCTGCGGTTCAACGACGCCCGCCGACTGGCAACCGTGCGGGCCGAGCGCAGCACCACCCTCGACGTGCGCCTCAACGTGAACGCCGTCACGCAGGATACGCTGCTCGGCTTCAAGCGTCTGATCCTCGAGCATCCAGGCCCGTGCCGCACGCTCTTGCACCTGCAGATCCCCGAGCGCAGCGAGACGGTCATGGATCTCGGCGACGATCACAAGGTCGCCGCCAACGAGGAGCTCCTCGCGCGCATTGACCAGCTCTTCGGCGAGCGCGTGGCCGTTCTGCGGTGAAAGACGCGCCTCCGGCGCTCGCGGGAAGGGGCGGACGGACGCGCCTCCGGCGCTCGCGGGAAGGGGCGGACCCCTCCCCGCGGGCCCCTCCCGACGGACCAGAGCGCGGGAAGGGGCGGACCCCTCCCCGCGGGCCCCTCCCGACGGACCAGAGCGCGG
>CAZIOH010000020.1:0-78422 GCA_964540815.1 uncultured Myxococcales bacterium
ATCAGGATGTCTGGGTTCTTCATCCTCCGGAGCGCCCCGATGAGCTGGGGATCCGAAGCGCCGCCCGTTCCACCCCCGCAGCAGCCCTCCGGGGTGGCCGAGTTGCCCTGGGCGCGGTGGAACGTTCGTCCCACCGGTGGGTCGTCCCAGAGAGCGTCCATCGTCGTCTGGGATGCCGGTTTGCCCCGATCGACGATGACGGTCTCGAGGCTGCCAAAGCGCCACGCATTGCAAACCCACCGTCGTCGATCAGTCAGTTGAACCAGAAGAACCGCGCCCCCACCGACAGCCAGAGCCGGTACGCCGACGACGTGATGGGGTTGGACGCGTCACGATACGCGAGCGCGACGTGACTGCATTGATTGTGGCCCGCACAATCGTCCAGGTAGTAGACGAGCTCGGCGCCGAGATAGAAGCGCTGGAGAAAATCCAAGCGCAGGCCGCCCTCCGGCCCCCAGCGCCATATCAGCCCATGGTTCGGCCAGCCGACGCGCTCGAGGAGCGCGGCGCCCCCCCCGATCTCCACCTGGAACACATTGGAGATGGGTAGCTCGAGCACCAGGTGGGCGGCGCCCATGAACGTGGCCGCATAGGTGAAGGTGTCCGACCTGGAGTCGAGCCGGTTGCGATCGATCTCGCGGACGCGCTCGCTGAGGGTCAGACGCACCGCCGGACGGCTCGCGAAGGGGAGCTGACCAAGCTCGAAGCCCTGCTGGAGCTCGCCACCGGCGTCGGTGTCGAGGCCCACCCCGAGATAGAACCGCGGTGGTCGGTACAAGAAGAGGTTGGGGGTCGCCTTGGCCCCCAGCGAGACGACGAACTGGTTTCCGACACCGTCTTGCTTGGCCGACAGATCGTGCGCCAGGTCCTGCATGAGATCTCGGATGGCGCGCTTCGCGGTGGTGCCGGTCGCGGGGCTCCCGCGGTATTGGAGCTGGCGAAAGCGATAACCAAATTCATCCAGCGCGTCGAGGAACTCTTGCAGGGGATCGCCGGCGGATTGCCCGGCCTGGGCAGCCCGTTCGACCTTGGTCGAGGCCTGGAGGAGCGCGATGAGGTTGTGGTCGACGCCGGCGCACGCCGGCAACGCGGCGATGGCGGCGTAGGAGATGGTGTCTGGTTGGTCGCGATCCGCCTGAAAGCAGTCGAAGATCGCCGACCGGAGGTCGAAATTGGCGTGCGCGCCCAGCATCTCGAGCTGTTCGACATTGTGTGAACGGATGTGCTTCCGGGCGTCGACCATGCCCACGTGGAAGTCGAAGATCCGGAAGTCTCGCTCGAAGAAGCCCAGGAAATGCCCCAGCTGCTCCCCGGCGACAGGCATGGCCCGCGCGGGCAGCTCGCGGTTGATGTCTCCATGGCCCTCGACGGTGTTCATGAGCTCGGTGTCCTCCGAGGCCGAGACGAAATCCGACAGGAAAGGGCCAAAGGCCTGGAAGGTCGTCGCGGGGTGACTGGGTGGCTTCGCCCCCACGGGGGCCGAGGGCGGCTCCGGGATGGGTGACGGCGCGGGCGGTCCCTTCTTCCAGGCCACGTTTCCGGAGACCATGAACAAGAAGCGTGCCGGGGCCTCGGGCAGCCAGTCACTCATCCGGATCGCGAGGCCGAGCGGCGTATTGTCGAAGACCCCGCCGTCGATGAACTTCGCGCTCTGCTCCGGGGTTCCGAGGAACACCGGCTTCGACGACGACGGAGCCGCGGCGGACACCTCCGAGCCTTGCTCCTGCCAGATGGTGACCGGCAGCTCCACCGGCGGGAAGGCGAACGGGAAAGACGAGGACGCCTCGAGGAGGTGCATCACGTCGTCGAGCTCGGCGGGCAACCCGTCGATGTCGGCCAGCCGCGCGGGGTTGCTCGCACCGAGCGTCGGGTAGAGCTCGGCCGGGGGGGTGTCCCTCGGGTCGTGCGGGTGAGGCCGGAAGGACGAGAAGGTGGGGGGCTGGCCGCTCTTCCCGGTCATGCGCAGGGTGAACTTCTCGGTCAGTCGGGTCATCGTGGTGTACGGCGCCCCAGTATCGACGCGGTCGCCGAGCTTTTCAGGGAACTTCAGGGTGCGTCCGCGAAGCCGAGTGGCGCTGACGCCGATATACGCGTTGCACGCATCCCAACCGGCGCGCTCGCTCGGGTCGGTCCAGAGCTTCTCGATCATCGAGACGGATTCGTCGATGGGCTTGCGCGACAGGATGCCGTCCACGTTGACCTGGCCAGCCTCCACCAGCCGGTCCATGCCGACCGGGATCCATGCGCGGTAGAGCAGGCTCTTCTCCGGCTCGGAGACCGGCTGTCTGCACCCGGCCACCGCCGCCAGAAAGGCGTTGATCGAGCCCGCCGAGGCGCCGGTCACCAGCTTGAATCCCCCGACCAGATCCAGGCTGGTCCCCCCGTCGTCGGTGAAGACCTGCCGCACGTAATGCCCATGGGCCAGCAAGTACTGGCTGTAGTAGTGGAGGAACCCCGCCTGGTAGGAGCCCAGGCTGACCCCGCCGCTGACCACCAGGCTCGCGGACGAGAGGTAGGTGGCCCGCAGCTTGTCGATCTGCTGGTCGGCCTGGCGGGTGACGTCCCGGAGCTTGGCCACGTTGGCCTCGAGCACGTCGACGAGCGCGCTCACGGTCGCCGCGTCGCGGGTCGGGTCGGCGTCCCGCACCTGGTCGGCCTGGTCCTGGATCGCGGTCCTGAGGCGCTCCGCCTGCTCGCGCAGCCCGGCCAGCGTCGCGATCTCGGGGACCACCGCGCCGCTGGTCGGCGCGATCGTGTCGCTGATCTGGAGACGCGCCGCCTGATCCACCAGCCTGACCGCCCGCGACTGGATCCGCTTGATCGACTGAGGAGGAGCCGCTGCGCCGATGCCGCTGGCCGACGTCTGCAGCTCTTGCTGGGCCTTCTGGATGTCCTGCACCACCTCGCGCTGCGCCCTCTGCTCGTTCAGATTCGGAATCGCCCGGTAGAGCGCGGCGCTTGGAGGTGATGGCGGGGGACGGTCGGAGGGCGAGGGTGGTGGCGATGGGCCCGCGTCGGGGGCCGCGGCGGCGGTCGCTCGCCCGCCGGTCGGACCGACGAGCCCGATCAGGCTCAAAGCCAGCACGAGCGAGCACCTGGGAAGGACCACCGAAATACCCGCTCGCCCCTGGCCCCGAGGGCGCAGCGGGCAGGGGGCGAATCGAGGGGCCCTCATGGTCAAGTGAGCAACGTGCTTGCCGCCGGATCTTCCCAGCTGTCCCGCGACGATGCCACCCGGTGCCGGGCGGGCGGCCCGCCGGCAAACCCCCCGGCGCGGACGACCGCCGCCCGCCCGCCCTCGCGCGTCGGCCCGCGCGTCGCCGGGAGGGCGGCCGCGCTTCATCAGGGGGTGAGCACCGCGTGCCGGTCGGCGATCGAAGCCAGACGGCCAGGACCGTGGCAGAGCAAGCACTCCTCCTGCTGCGGCTTGGCGAAGGCCACCGCCCGGCTTTCGTAGAACGAGCCGCCGTTGGTCTGCATGTGATCGACCGCGATCGAGCTGTCGTGGCAGGCCGAGCAGGCCGCCACCAGCGGCGAGACCACCAGGGTGGTGGGATCCGCGGGGGTGCTGACCCCCGTCAGCGCGTTCACGGCGAACCCTGCGCCATACGCCACCGCCGCCGTCACGTAAGGCGCGTTGACGGTGCCTGCCGCGTAGGTCCCCTGACCCACCGTGCTCGACAGCATGTTGGGGTAGGCCGCCACCGTCGCGGCCGAGCTGAAGTCGTAGGTGCCGGGCAAGTGGCACATCTCGCACTTGTTGAGCACCCCCGGGTAGGTCGTGTTGAAGAAGCCCTCGGTGGCCGACTCCTCGTGCCAGGTGAAGTTGGTGGACCGCTTCTCGGCGCCATGGATCGCGTGCACGAAATCCTTGGCGTTGGCGGACCACCCGCTGCTCGTCTGGTTCGGCCGGTGGCACCAGGCGCAGGTGGTGGCGTCGTTGCGCTGGCCGGCGTGGAAGTCGGGCCCCACCCCGAGCGCCACGTGGCAGGCGCCGCACCGGGCGTTCTCGACGATCGCGCGCCGTCCCGTGAAGCCCGTCGCCACCATCGACACGTCGGGAGGGGGCACGATGAGTCCCCCGGTGCCGCCGTAGCCAGGCGTGACGCCATCTACCTTCTTGTTCGGGACGTAGGGATAGGCCGGCAGGTTGATCTGGGTCAGCGGCTGCGTGTTGTTGATGAAGTCCAGATCGGGGTTGGGTGGAGCTTGCCGCGAGCCGAGCCCGTAGGTGTACCCGATCCCCCCGGTCAGCATGGTGGCGCCCGCGGGGATGACCGCGCAGGTCAGTTGCAGGGTGTAGAACCCGGTCGCGTCGGGCCCGGTCAGGACCCCGGCGCCGGTACGGGTGGTGGTGGCCGCCGCGTTCGAGCAGGTGCCGGTCCCGTTCCAGACGTTTCGGATGTAGGCGCTGGCCGTGGCGTTGAAGTCGGCCGGCGCGACCTTTCCGTCCTGGGGCACGGCGAAGGCGAAATAGGCGCTCGGTGACCCCACGAAGTTCGGGATCAGCTCGCTGCCGGTGCCGGGGCCGGGGAACACCACGTCCTTGCCGTCGAGCACCAGCTTGAACACGATCTGTGGGCGCAACACCCCGGCGGCCGCGGTGTCGCTCCAGGTCGAGACGCTCTTGATCAGGTAAGTGACCACCTGCGCCCCGGTCGGCACCGCGCCCGCTGCCGCCACGTAGGCGGCGTTGGTGTTGCCGTTCGCGCTGGCGGTGCTGTTGAGATAGATGTTGAGAGGGTTCGGCGGCGAGACGGACAGGTGCTTGCTCGGCGTGTCCCCGCCGACCGCCCCGGCCACGTGGCAGACGGCGCAGTTCTTGTCGTCCGCCTGGGCCCCTCCGCTGTGCATGACCCGGCCGTTCGGGATCGCCACCTCGAAGCTCTTGCTGTCGTGGCAGGCCCCGCAGGAGCGCCGGCTGAGCTGGGTCTTCCAGGTGTCGGCCAGGGGCGCGGGCGCCCGGTGGCACTTGGTGCAGTTGCGCACGTCCTGCGGGTAGGTGGTCTCGTACGGCTTGGGAACGCCGGCGTAGGTGCCGCCGGTCATCTGCAGCTTGTCGCCCATGTGAATCTTGTGGATGAAGACCGGCAAGTTGATCACCGCCTCGCCGTTCAGGACCGCCGCGTTCCCGGTCCAGGTCCCGTCGAGGCCCACCGTCGGCTCGGCGACCACGGTGCCGGTGGCGCTGAACCGGCGCTGATCGTTGTGGCAGGCCACACAGGTTCGGATGTCGTAGCGCACCCCGCTGTGAAACTCGCCGGAGCCGAGCTCGCCGGTCCCTCCCGTGATGGCCCGGAAGGTGGTGTGGCACTCGAGGCAAGCCTTGCCGTCCACCTTCTCGTACTGTCCGGTCACGTCGACCCCGGTGGCCGGGATGAAGTCCTTGACGAGGTTGATGGGCGCGAAGGAATTTCCCGTCTGGTAGAGCAGCACGATCAGGCGATGAACCGCGCTCGGATCGTAGGTGGTTCCGGCCGCGGTGGGTCCGGCGTTGATGACCTGGGCGAACTTGTAGCTGTAGCTGCCATCGCCGTTGTCGGTCATGTTGGCGGCGAGGGCGGTCTCGCTGCTGGCCGCGCTGTGATCGTTGGCGGCCAGGTAGCTGACCCAGGTGGTGTCCGCGCTGTTGTTGACGCCGGCCGCCGACTTCAACAGCGCGAAGCGCCAGGTGACGTTTCCAGGGATGAGTTTCTTGACCCCGTACCCGTGTCGCTCGGTGACCGAGAGGGCCACGACCGGACGCCCGTCCGCCGGCACCGTGACGCTGGTGATGGCGGCGGTGATGACCGCCTGGGCCTGCTCGTCCGGGGTGAGCACCGTGTAGTCCACCACCGTACCGGCGAGCACCACGCTCCCGGCCTCTGCGCCGGCATCGCCGCCGGCGCAGGTGAGGGTCCGGGTCCCGTCGCTGTTGGTCACCAGCGTGCAAGGCGTGCCGTTGCTGCCGTTGATTCCATTGGTCCCGTTGGTTCCGCTGGCGACGGTCGCGGTGGTTCCGTCGGTGCAGACGATCATCGCGCCGCCGCCATCGACGTTCGTCACCGTGCAGGAGGTCCCGTTGGTCCCGCTGTCCCCGGGCTTCCCTGGCGCGCCGGCGCTGCCGTCGCAGGCGACAGAGAGCAGGCCGAGCCCCAGGAACGACCATAGCCACCAGGTGACCGCGTGCTTCCGAGCGCGTTCCCGGCTCTCCGTCGTTCCAGGCATCATGGCAGACACGATTCCAGTCGCTGTTCCAGGCATGGGACCTCCTCCTTCAAGCTCGCCCGACTCATTGAACCTTGTGAACCAGCGTCGTCGCGAGATCGCGATCGGCGGCGTGACAGGTGGCGCACGACTCGTTTCCGAGACCGCTGGTCATGATGTCGAGGTGAGCCTGCGCCGCCGTCGAGTCGTGGCAACTGCCGCAGGCCACGCTCCAGGCGCGCGCCGGCACCGTGGCGGCCGTGGGGTGGCTGCGGTCGGCGGGGCTCTGCCAGGCGACGCTCAGCCCGTGGCAGGATGCGCAGTCCTTGGTGCCGGCCGGCATGGCCGGAAACTCGACGCCGGCGAACCCCACCACGCCGAAGTTCAGGGGCGCCGCGCCGAACCCCACCACGCCGTAGGTCGCGGCGTTGGTGAGCGCGCTGCCCTGGTGGATCTTGTGCAGCATGGTCCGAAACTCGACCGTGGTCCCGGGCGTCGCGGGCGCCATCGGCGCGACGTAGCGTGGTCGATCCTCGGTGCCGGCGTTGCCATGACAGAGGAGGCACGTGTCGCCCCCCCGCCGTGAGCCGCCGTGGGCATAGATCTCCGTGTGGCAGCTCTCGCAGCGCGCCGTCGAGTCGATGATGGCGACCGGCGTCAGCGTGGTCGCGGCCCCGACCAGGAAGTCGACCGTCGCCGGGGCGGAGGTGCTGCGGTAGGTGTTGGTCTCGCCGTTCCTCGCGAGGGTCAAGGTGCGTGATCCCCAGACCCCGACCGTGTACGTGCCGGGGACGATCGGGAGCCCCTTCCACTTCCCCGCCGCCTCGCCGAGGTCGGGCGAGTCGTTGAACGGAGGCCCATAGATCGCGGGCATCACGAAGTCGGTGGTGTACGACGCGAGCACGGCCGCCCCCACCCCGAACTCCGTCACCTCGGTGATGGTCCCGGTGGCCGCCGCGATGGTGTAGTCGGTGCCCGCGGTCTTGCTCGCGAGGGTCACCCGGGTCACGGTGGCGCCCGCGAGGTGACCGAGGCGGGTCCCCGGCTGATACCCGCTGGCCCCGGCACCCGCGAACCACAGACGATTGCCATCCACCCACTGGACCTTCAGGTACTCCTCGAGCCCAGCCACGCCATCGTCGATCGCGATGAAGTCGCCGGTCGAGAACCCTGCCCCCGACACCACCGAGATGACGTTCGCCAGGGCCGGCACCCCCACCGCCAGCGTGCTGCCCGCTCCGGTGGCCGTGCGGACGAGGACGGTGGTGGCGGCCCCGGCCAGGTTCCAGACCGGCTTGCGGGCGGTGGTGAAGACGTCGCCGGTCGTGGCGGTCGAGAGCCCGAGCCGCTCCAGGTTCACGGCCTCGGGCAGGTTGAGAGAGAACGGGGGAGCCCCCGAGAGCGCCGCGGCGGGAATGGTCGAGCTCAGCACCAGGTTGCGGTTCGAGGTGGGTCCGGTGACGATCACGCTCAAGGCCGGCAGGCTCGCCGCCGGGAGGGCGGCGCCGGTGTCGTCGGCCACGGTGATCTTCACCGCGATCTTCTCGCCGACGTCCACCTTTCCGTTGGCGTTGGTGGCGCCCGCCTCCGAGACCCCGGTGAGGGTGAGGTCGAGCCCGGGGTTGAAGGTGGAGTCGTGGAGCGGATGACGATGCCCCTCCACCGCCGAGCCGCCGACGCCGAAGCCGGACGCCGGATGACAGATCAGGCACTTGGAGTCGTCGGGCTGCGCCATCATCCCCGTGTCGTTGTTGCGCTTGTACTGCTGGGTCCAGTCGACGTCGTCGTGGCAAGATCCGCAGGCCTGCTTCGATGGGTGGCTGTAGGCGAAGCCCCCCTGGGCCGGCGCCGCCAGGGGCGGGGTAGTGGCGGGGTTTCCGCCGTGGCACTTCTCGCAGGCGATGACCCCGGTGCGGGTCTTGTCGTCGGTCGCCTGCTGGGCCGCGGTCAACGCCGAGTAGCCCTTGTTTCGGGGCGTCGGGAAGGAGAGGCTCGGCCACACCGGAAACTCCACGTCGGAGAAGTTCGAGGGATCGGTGCCGCCGCCCACGATGTACGGCGCCGGCATGGCCGCGTAGCTGCGGGTCCCATCGGCGTTGACGCCGACGCCGAGGACCGATGGCAGGTGCGCCCCGTCGTGGAGCTTGTGGATGAGCGTCCCGAACTCGATGGTCACGGGGGTGCTGTCCCCGGTGTCGGTGCTGTTTCGGTCCTCCGCCCCCGCGGTGTGGCAGGTGAGGCAGAGGTTCACGTCGCGGTACGTGCCGCCGTGGGCTTGCACGGCCCGGTGGCACTGGTTGCAGTTGTTCGTGGTGACCACCTCGCGCGGCTCCAATACGGTCCCTGTGCCGAGCGGGAAGTCCTGGGTCTGCGAGCCGACGTCGCGCAGGCTGTCGGTGCCCACGGCGTAGGTGCGGTAGAGGCGCAGCGCCAGGGTGTACGTGCCGTGCTCGAGCGGCTGTCCGGTCAGCTCGCCGGTGGTGAACTTGGTGGTGTCGAAGAGGGGAGGTCCGTACGCCGCGGGCAGGGCGCTGGCGAAGGTGTAGGTGTAGGTGCCGTCGGCGTTGCGGAGCGCGCGCGTCTTCACGTCGACCAGGGAGAGCTGGTCGCGCCCCGCGGGCAGCACGCGCTGATAGTGCGAGGTGGGCCCGGCGATCCAGATGGCGGCGTCGTCCACGGCGGAAAGCGGGAGATCGAGGCCCGCCTTGGTGCGCACGGTGAAGGTGACGGCCACGGTGTCGCCGATCTGGAAGACCCCGCCCGGACCGCTGGCTCCCCCGAGCGACACGATCTGCACGATCAGACCCGGGAGATCCTGCGCTTCGCCAAGGACCGCGGCGGGCACCAGCGGGTCGGGGACGATCGACGCCGAGGCCCCATCCCCGCAGCTGACGGTCTTCGCCCCGCCGTCCACCACGACCGTGCACGAGGTCCCGGGCTTGCCGTCGGCGATCGTCACCGACGTTCCGTCGTCGCAGGTGATGCCCCGGGCCCCGCCATCGCCGATCGCCCCGGCCGTGCAGTGCGTGCCCGGGGCCCCATTCGAGACCGACACCGACGTTCCATCGGCGCAGGTGATGGAGCGGGCCGAGCCGCCGTCGCCCGACGCCACCACCGTGCAGTCGGCGCTTCCGGCCACCCCGCGCGGCCCGGTGCAGCCCATGTCGACGGCGGCCCCTGCCACGACGAGGAGACTCGACAGGGCCAGGGAGTGGACGAGCAGTCTCGTGGAACACATGGGTGCCTCCTCAGATGGAACGATCACAGATGGCATGACGCGCACATGGGGACGCGGTCGATCTCGTCACGCGGATGCTGGGTGACCCAGCCCGGGGGGTGGGGATCGCCCCCGACTCCCCCGACCTTGTGGCAATCGATGCAGATGGAACGGGCTCCCTGGTCATGGCAGGCCGCGCACGCCGCGATGTCGCGACGGGCCAGCGGCCCGTGAGAGTTGATCGATCCGGGGAACGAGAAATCCCGCGGATGTGGGCTGCGCGGATTGAGCGCGTCCGGCGTGAGGTTCTGGATCCGGTGACAGTCCTCGCAGAAGGATTGCCCGTGGCAGCGACGGCACATCCCCTCGTCGGCGCGGGCCTCGATGGCGTGGCGGCTGACGTAGTCGGCGCGGTGGATGAAGTCGGCATTGACCCGCTCGGGGAACTTGGTCTCGACGGGGAGCGCCACGGTGCGGGCGTGGCAGTCGGCGCAGAAGGTCTGGTCGTGGCACTCGGCGCAGCCCTCGCCCGCCGAGCGGGCCATCGGACCGTGCTGGTGCACGAAGTCTCCCTGGTGCGAGAAGACCGACACCGGGCGCAAGGGGAACCGTCGGAGATCGACGTGACACCCGCGACATTGCCCGGCGGCGAACTCGGTGGCGTGCTCGTGGCAACTGGTGCAGGTGCTCATGGGTGGCACGGTCGACTCGGTGCGCGCGAGCTCGGGCAACTTCTGATGGCAGCGCGTGCAGTCTTCCTTGACGCGCTCGATGTGGTCGGCGTGGGACATGCGCAAGGTGCGTTCAGGCCGGGGGTAGCTGGCGGGGTGCGCGGGATCGCTGTGGCAGAACCCGCAGTTGCCCTGGGTCTTCTTGTCCTTGTGGCACTCGAGACACTTGGATTCGGGCGGCAGGAAACGCCCCTCCAGGGTCTTGGCGTCGTAGATCTCCTCGTGGCAGGCCAGACAGTCGACCTTGGCCCGTGCGTGGGTGGCGTGCGAGAACCGGATCTGATCCACCTCGCGCGGGTGCTGCTCCTCGTCTCGGCCCCCGAGCTGCGCGCACCCGGCGGTGAAGACGGCCAGCGTGGCCACGACGAGCAGGCCCGGCGAGCCGATTTTGCCGATCTTGCCGAGCTCGCCCATCCGCGACGGCTTCATGGGGTCACCTGGCGCACCCGGATGGTCCCCTGGTAGCAGAGCCTGACCATCGCCTCGAGGCGCTGCTCGGCGAACGGCGTCACGCTCCCGATGACGCCAGCCACGGCCCGCCAGTCGGCGCGCAGATCGTAGCCGAGGTTGGCGGCCCCGACGAAGGACTGCCGCTCGCCGTTCACGTCGGCGTCGAAGAAGAAGGCGCTGGCGTCGAGCGACGCGAGGATCCTCGGCGCGAGCCGCAAGAGCGCGAAGGCGCGACCTAGGGTGTAGCCCGTCTGGGGAAGGGTGAGGCGCCGCGATTCCAGCCCGGCGCTGTCCTGTCCTTCTGGGCCGAAGGTCAAGGTCAGCTTGGCGGAGCCATCCTGTCCGGTCCCGCTCGGATCGACGATGACGTGATATCCCCCTTGCAGCTTCAATCGCGGCACGAGCCTCCAGTAGATCCAGCCACCGGCCTCGTCGCGGGTCTCCTGGGAGAAGACCGAGAAGATCGAGTTCCGGGGCAAGAACAGATCCGGCGCGGTCCTGCGATAGTCGCCGCTCACCTCGAAGCGCGCGGCGAGCTGCCAGGTGGCCGTGAGGTTCCCTTCGGCGAGCCGCTGCTCGGGCAGGCTGAAGAGCACGAACCCGCTCACCGCCAGGGCCACCCGGGCAGAGGGGACCAATCGTGCGTCGATCGCGAGATCGCGCCGGGCGATCTCGCCGTGGTCGAGCACCTGCAGGAAGGAGACACCCGCCTCGCTGTCGAAGGCCGGCTTGAAGAAGGCCCGGGCGGCCACCAGGGCATCGCCTCGGTGAACGCCAAAGCGAGGCGTCACCGGCACGCCCGCTTGCGCCGTGAGCCCCACGAAGCGCACCGGCATGGCGGTCGCGCTCAACCCATCGAAGGCCAGGTTGCGTCCGGCTCCCCCGATCAGCAGCTGACGGCCGAGGCGGAGCACGATCCGGCGGCGCAGGAGCTTGCCCTCGGCGAAGGCCAGATCGAGATCGCCGAGCCCGTGCTTCCCATCGACCGGATCTCCCGGCACCACTGCCCCCCACCCCGAGATCACCACCGCGAGATCGTCGAGACCGCGCAGGCGAAACTCGGTGGCGCGCAAGGAGACGAGCTCGAATACCGGGACGGCCGTGTGGATCACCCCGTCGCGCGGATCCGCCCGACCGACGAGCAGGGTGGTCGAGGTGGCGTCGATCGTCTCGGCCCGTGCCCGCGGGGCAAGCGCCAGCGGCGCCAGCAGGGTCAGCAGCGTCGTCAGGCCTGCGGCCCCGCACGTGCGCGTGGGCGCGCGCGAGCGCGTGGGCGCCCCGCGATCTCCGCCGCTACTGGGCGACATCGATGACCCCGTTGATGTGCAGGCTGGTCTCGGCCCCTGCCGGGCCCGAGACGATGATCGCTCCGGTCGGATCGACCGTCCGGGGGTGGCAGGTCACGCAGTCGAGGCGCGTCATGCTGGGGAGGTGGGGCGACGACGTCGGCGGCAACCCATGGCAGGCGACGCCACAGGTGAGGCCGCTGCTCGCGGTCCAGACCGGGGCGCGCTCGACCCCGGGGGTCGTGTCGGCCGCGAGCGCGGTGCCACCGCCGTGGCAGTAGACGCCACTGCAGGTCACGGTCGCCTGGGTCCATACCGGAGCGGCACCTCCCGCCGCCGCCAGGACGCTGCCCGCCGGCTGCCCCGCCGGGAACACCTCGGCCCCCGGGCTGTCGTCTCCACCCGGGCCATGTCCACCGAAGTGACCCGGGCTCGAAACCTCGGCGGGGACCAGATGGCACTCGCCGCAGGCTATCGGGCCTCGCAGATGCGCTGCCCCGGTCAGGTGCGCCTGGTGGGCGCCCACCCCGGGGGCCGTCGTCGCGGTTGCACCCGTCAGATCGGGTGGCGGCGCGGCGTTGCCGACGGCATTGCCCGCGCCGGCGGCATTGCCCATGGAGGATCCATGACAGGCGGTGCAGCCCAGCGCGGGATCGCCGAGCTCCACCTTGCCATCGATGTGCTTGTCGGGCGCGATGATCTTCATGTCCCGATCGACCACGCTCGGGTGACAGTTGATGCAGGTCTGCGAGCCGGTGTGGTTGGGGGGCAGCCCATGACAAGTCCCGCAGTTCGCCTGACCGGTCCCGGGGGCGCTCCACACCGGCGCGGTGTTGGTGGCCGCGGAATCGCCGAGCACGGCGCCGTGACAGTAGACGTTGCTGCAGGTCTGCGTGGCCGGATCGAACGCCGGTGGGGCCGGACGGGTGCTGCCCGCCGGGGTCAGCGCGGCGGTCGCCCCCAGCACGACCTCGGCCGGCGGCGGATCGAGCGTGCCATCGGCGAGGAAGATGTGTCCGACGTCCGTGTAGACGGCGGGGACCCGGTGACATTCGCCGCAAGCGAAGGAGCTCCCGAGCGGCCCCTTCCCGAGGTGATGACCATGGGAGGCGCTGGCGGCGATGTCGCCGTGACAGGTCGAGCAGGCGGTCGGTCCCTCCTGGTGGCAGCCGAGACAGCTGGCTCCCGAGGTGCCGCCCCCGAAATCACTGCCGTGACACTTCTGGCAAACGGAGAAGTCGTACTTCTGGTCACGAATCAGCTGGCCATGAAAATCGGTGGATCGGGGATCGAGGATGCCCCGGCCATGAATCGACGACTCGACGAAGGACAGCGCACAATCCACGACCCAGCTTTGAACCGGCCCGAAGAGATCGCTCACCGGGAGGTGCGTGGCGTCGGCGGTCGCGGGGTCGAGCACGGTGAGCAAGCGCGAGCTCGGATCGCCCGCGCTGGCGTTCGGGACTGCGTCGCTGCCACCCCCGAGGGCTCCGGCATACGTCGACGTGTCGTACCCTGCGGCCGGCAGCGAGCCTCCGGTCGTTCCATGGCAGCTCGAGCAACGCGCGGCGAAGGCCGGTCCGATGTCCTTCTTCCAGCTCTCGCATCGAGCTTGCCCCACCACGTCGGGCCGGGCCTTGGCGCAGCCAAGCGACGCCACCAGCAGCGTCACCGAAAGGATCGGGGCAGCGCCCCGGGCCGCTCGCGTGAAGGGAGCCATGTCTGGGTGTGAGCTCGAAGGTGGAAGCTGCGATGAGGAGTTCGGTCGCCGGTCGCCGCTCGCGGTTGCGCGTCGCTACTTCTTGAAGGTCTTCACGTAGGAAACCAGCGCCTCGATGTCCTCGGGCTTGATCTTGTCCTTGTAGGGCTCCATCTCCTGGACCTTGCCGTCCTTGGTTTGCTTGATGCCATTGGTGATGGCGTCCTTCATCTTGTCGTCCGTCAGGCCCTTCCAGAAATCGGGCGCGGTCATGTCCCTCACGCCCATCTTCTTTCCCTGCTCGGTCGCGCCCTTCCCGTCCTCGCCGTGACAGGACGAACACTTCGCCTTCCAAGTGCGCAAAATTTTCTTGTCGACCTCGGCGGATGCGGTGGTCGACCACAGGACGGCGGGCGCCAGGCTGGCGAGCAGGGGGAACAAGGCGAGAAATGGGAGGGAAATGGCGTATCGTGCTCGTTTCATGGTCGTGGCTCCTATGGTTGGCTCGCGGGGGATGCAATAAGAAGACCAGTGCGGGGGAGGCCCTGGAATCAGAGCGGCACGAGCGGCCGGAGCTCGTCCGGAAGGTCCTCGGGTAGCTCGTCCTTGGCCATCACCTCGTGGCAGAGCTCGCACTTGCCGGACAGCTCCACGCCTGCCGCGGTCTTGTGGTCGCCCGAGTGGCACCGAAAGCACTGGCCCTTGAAGGCCCCCGGGTCGGCCCCACCGTGCCCGATCAGCGTGGGATAGTTGCCCCACGAGAGCTTCATCCCGGGATAGACGTTGCGGTGGTAGATGCCCGTCAGCGCCTCGGCCGCTTTATCGAGCTTGTCTCGAGGCGGCTTCTGCGCGGCGTGGTCACGGGCATACCGGGTCTCGAGGGCCTGGCGAAAGTATTCGCTCGCCTGTTCCCGAGGCGGTGTGGCGCCCGTCAGCACCTTCAGGCTCGTGTCGTACAGCCACGGAACCTTGCGATCGAGCTTGCCCTCCCGGAAGGCCCGGATGACGCCGCTCTCGGGGGTGTCGTCATAGATGTGGGTGGTCCGGTTGTGGCAGTCGATGCAGTCCATGGTCCGCGACTCGACGACCGCGCCAGCCGCCGGCTGATCCGGCAGCCACTCCTCCACGACCTTCCCACCGTCGAGCACGTCGAGCTTCTGGATCTTGCCGACCTTGAACCGCTTCTCGTCGAGCACCTCGTAGCGCACCTGGTAGCGCGTGCTCGCGTGAAAGTGAATGCCGCTCCAGGTCCCGGTGCGCGCGTCCAGTCCTCCGAGGTGCAGCATCATGGCGGTGACCTGCGGGGTGTTGGCCTCGTCGCTCTTGAAGTGGACCCGGAGGGCCACTCGGTTCCCGCTCTGCCGCTCGGGCTCGTGACAGCGCCCACAGGTCTCGATCGCCGGGCGCAGAGCATGCACCGGGGTCCCGATCGGGCGATGAAAGGTGCCGGTCGCCACACCCCAGACTTGCCGGAGTCCCGAGAGCTTCGCGGAGACCGCGGACGAGGCCCCGCCGCCGATATGACATTCCACGCAGGCAACCCGGCTGTGCGGCGATTGCAGGTAGGCGTCGTACTCCGGTTGCATCACCTGGTGGCAGGTGACGCCGCAGAACTGCGGGGTCTCCATGAAGGCCACCGCCCGGTAGGTCACCGTCGTGACGATGAAGACGTTGAGAACGGTCATCAGCACCACGAAGGCGACCCGCCGGCGGACGGTCTGGCTCTGCATGGCTCGCTCGAAGGCCAACCGGACCGTGTCGGTCTCGAGCGGGGCTCCGGACGTCCGGGCCCGGTGACGTTCGCGAAGGAACCCGAGGGGGATCAGCAAGAGCCCGAGCACGAAGATCCCGGGCACCACCAGGAACAAGATCGCCGCGGCGTAGTTGTTGAGTCCCGCCGACGTCAGCTCGATCGCCAGCGCGACCAGCAGGGTGACCCCCGAGCTCGACGCGATCATGGTCCCGAGCAAGGTGATCCAGTTGCTCCAGAGCCGCGGCAGAAACTCGATCGCGCGGCGATAGAGGTTAGACACGCGCGGCACCCCTCGGGGACGTGGCGCGCGTCCGGCCCGTGCTCAGATCGCGGCGATCTTCGGGTCGAAATCTCCGAGGGCAGGACCGCAGCGGCGGGCGAGGATTCGCCTCGGCGAGATGCGAAAGTGCCTCCTCGCGCGCCTGCCTCGACCTTCGGTGTTCGCCGCCCACCTGCATTCCTGGCCCCGCTGCAGCTGAACCGCCGCCGCCGGCATCTTCACTCGGACGCCGGTCCTCTGCAAGAGGCTCGTCCACTCAATGCACAAGTTCCATGTGAGGAGAGGGCCTTCAGGAGCGTACGCCCTTTCAGGGTTGGCGAGCGACCTCAGAGCCTCGGCGGCACGACCGGCACGACCGGCACGACGAGCAGCACCATCTCGTCCCAGATGAGGTGGGCAACCAGCGGTGCAACCAGACCCGCCGTCACGTGCCGCAGGCCGCCCCACGCGAGGCCGCACGACAACGCCGTCGCCACCAGCACCGGCGAGCCGAGTGGAGCGTGGGCGAGCCCGTAGAGCAGCGTACCGAGGAGGATCGCCCACCAGCCGCCCATCCGTCGAGCGAGGGCACCCTGGACGACTCCCCGCCACACCAGCTCCTCGCCCAGGATCACCGGCACCAGGGCCATGGCCCGCGTGAAGCTCGAGATCGCGGACCCCGCCCCGAGCTGTCCGTAGAGCCGTGCGACGTCGCTGGCGATCAACGGGATCCGCGAGGAGAGCGGCGCGTACAGCAGCTTCGAGGCCACCGTCATGCCTACCCCCGCCACGAGCCCGGCGCCGAGCGCGCTCGCCCGTGGACGCAAGAGCGCGCGAACGGAGGCACCCTCGCGGGCCAGGACCCACGCCGCGAGGACGAGCGCGGTACACCCGAGACCAAGCCAGGCACCGATGGTCCGCGACAGCCAGGCCCCCGCCACCCACGCCACCACCATGGCTGGAGCGACCCATCGGGAGGCGGGGATCGCCGAGCCCGAGCCGGTGCCGCGATGAGCCCGTGTCATCGCACGACGACGTCGTCGGAGAAGGCGCGGCGCTTTCTGGCTCGCTCGATTCGCCCCCACTGGCCCGGCACCGGCCCGTGGGCCGACTCGGCCTCGAGGGCGCGGCGCGCCGCCTCGGAGAACGACAGCAAGCTCGGGTGACCGATGCGGGACCAGAAGGCGCCATCACGCGCCAGCATGTCGTGCTCGAGCCCCAGCACCACCTCGCGCGCCACCGCCCAGCGCGCGCGGGTCACGAAGCGCACCCAGTGCGATGACAGCCGCGGGCTGAGGAAGGGCAGCTCGATGGTCCGCGGCGGCCGCAAGCCCATCAAGCGGGCGGTCTGTTCGAGGATCTGCCGGCAGGACAGCCTGTCGGGGCCCGGCAAATCGAACGAGGCGTGGTGGGGCGAGGCGCCCACCCCGCCCACGCCGTCCACTTCCACCCGGGTGGCCGCAACCAGGGCCACCAGCACGTCGTCGATGGCGACGGGCTCGGTGCGGGACCGCATCCACGACGGCAAGACCATCACCGGCAGGCGCGCCGCCAGATCGCGCACGATGAGCCAGCTCAGGCTGCCATCGCCGATGATCATGCTGGCGCGGAGCTCGATGCAGCTGACGGCTCCGGCGCGCAAGGCCTCGCCCACCGCCAGCCGACTGCGCAGGTGCAAGGAGGGCTCGCCGCTCGGGTCGATCCCGCCGAGGTAGACGATCCGTTCGAGCCCGGCGGCCGCCGCGCTCCTGGCGAAGATGTGCGCGACCTCGGACTCGCGTCGCAGGTAATCGGGTGAGTCACCCATGCCGTGCACGAGGTAGACCGCGGCGGCCGAGCCGCGTAGCACCCGGGCACAATCCTCGGTTCGCTCGAGGTTGCCTTCGACCCAGTCGAGATCGGGCCGCGCCGCCCGGGCCGCCGCGCCATCGCGGGTCAAGCAACGGACCTTCCACCCCGCCGCCACGAGCCGGGGCTCGAGGGCGTGTCCCACGAAACCGGTTGCCCCCGTGAGCAAGATGGTCTTCGACCCGTCGCCCGCCACAGCCTGGTTATAGCCCCGATCCCGCCGGAGGTGACTCTCGCGCCGAGGTTCTTCCCGTCGATGACGCGGAACGACCAGCTTCAGAGGTGAGCGCCGGCTGTCGATGGGAGCCGGGTAGCGCCATGAGCTCACAGTGCCCGAATCGCCACGAATCCTCCCGAGACGGGGAGGGACAGGACCGTCGCACGCTCGCACCTCGAGCGGGAGGGCCGATTGGGCGTCGACTCCTCCGAGGGTAGGGCGTCGCCGGCAGAGAAATTCGTCGCGGTCGCCTCCCCCTCCTCCCGGTCGAACGCCATGCGCGGGCGGGGGCGCGGGCGCCGGTGCTGGCGTGTCTGTGTCACCCTGGCCCTCGGGGTCCTCGCCAGCGTCGCGTCCACTCGCGCGGCGGAGGCCAACAGCTGTACCTGGAACGCGAGCTCCACCGCCAACTGGAGCGCATCCGGGAGCTGGACGTCGTGCGGCTTCACCACGCCGCAGGCCGCTGATACGGTGACCTTCGGCAGCTCGAAGCTCGGCTCGTGCACCATCGACACCAACGTGTCGGTCGCATCCATCACCGTCAACACCGGCTACACGGGGACCATCACCCAGGGCGCCGGCAAGACCATCACCACCTCGGGCGCGTACTCCCAGGCGGCCGGGACCTTCACCGGCAACAACGCCAAGATCGCCATTGGCGGCAGCTTCTCGCTGTCGGGGACGGCCACCTTCACCTCCACCAGCGCGACCCTGGTCATTGGAGGGGCCTTCAGCGAGACCGGGAGCGCGAACTTCGTCCACAACAGCGGAACCGTTCTGCTCAACACCACCACCGCCAGCAACACCTTCGCCTCGGGTGGTGAGACCTTCAACCACCTCATCCTCAACGACGGGCTCGTCGGGTACTGGAAGCTCGACGAGACCTCGGGGACCACGGCGGCGGACGCCTCCGGATACGGCAACAGCGGCACCTTCGGCGCGTCCACCGCCGCACCCACCATCTCGGCCACCGTGCCGAGCCTCGACTACTCGGATCCGCGCAGCCTGCAGTTCGTGTACACGTCCTCGCAGTACGTGGGGGTCGGGTCGACCCTGGCGGCCGAGCTCGAGCCCTCGGTGGTCACCGTGGCCGCCTGGTACCGCGCCACCACCACCGACGGCAACGGCGGGGAGGTGGTGAGCGGCGCCGATCGCTACTCGATCCGCGTGCGCACCGGCGGGGTCAGCGTGGTGAAACGGACCGCGTCGCTGACCTGGGTTCAGCTCGACGCGACCACCTCGGGGCAGCTCGACGGGAACTGGCACCACCTGGCCGGCGTCATCAGCGGCAGCGGCATGACCCTGTACTTCGACGGCACGGCGGTGGCCTCCAACGCCGACACCACCGCCATCTACTACACCAGCCCCGAGACCGGGCTCACCATCGGCCGGAACGGCCACGACGCGGCCTACGACTTCGACGGGAACATCGACGACGTGCGGGTCTACAACCGGGCCCTCTCCGCGGCCGAGATCGCGGCGCTGGCGGCCGGCACCACCCCGAGCACCGGCGTTGCCACGCACACCGTCACCGGTAACCCGATCGTGAGCGGCGACCTGACCATCGCCAGCGGGACCTGGGCGGCCGGCAACACCGCCCTCAGCGTGGCCGGCAACTGGTGGAACTATGGCGGGATCTTCACCACCGGCGCCAGCGGGAGCGTGACCTTCAACGGCACCGCCAGCGGGAAGCAGATCCTGGCCGGCGGGTCGGCGTTCAACCACCTGACCGTGAGCGGAACCGGGGCCTGGTCCCTGGCGGATGCCTCGTCGGTGACCGTGGGCGGCGACTTCGCGCAGTCGGCCGGGACGTTCACCTCGACCGGCGGCCAGCTGATCGTCCAGGGGGCGTTCAACAAGACCGGGGGAACCTTCACCCACAACTCCGGCACGGTGGTGCTGGCGTCGACCAGCAGCAAGACCTTCGCCAGCAACAGCGCCACCTTCAACCGGCTGGTGATCAACGACGGCCTGGTCGGGTACTGGAGTTTGGATGACACCGCCAGCCCTTCCGTGGACGGCTCGGGCTACGGCCGGGACGCGACCTGGTCGGGCAGCCCCGTCGCGTCGTCCACCGTCCCCGTCGTGGGCTTCACGGATTCGCGGAGCCTCGGCATCGATTCTGCCGCGGACGCCGCCAGCTTCTCGTCTCCGGCGGCTTCGGTGATCACCATCGCGGCCTGGGTCAAGGTCACCGCCCTCGGGGGCGGCACCTACCAGCGTATCCTCGATGCCCCGGGGTACCAGCTCTTCGTGACCGCCGGCAGCCTCACGGCTCCCGACAACCCGATGTCGCTCGGGTTCGGAGCGCTCCGTTCCACCACCCAGGGCGACTGGCGCACCCCATCGAACAGCATCGCCTATGGCACCTGGTATCACGTCGCGATCACCTACGATTCGTCGAGCACCGCCAACACGCCGGTGATGTACATCAACGGCGTCTCGCAGACCGTCACGACCCGCACCGCCCCCGCCGGCACCCAGACCAGCAACGTCGGCACCGCCACCATCGGCAACCGAGCCGCGGCGGATCGCTACTTCAACGGGCTCATCGACGAGCTGCGCATCTACAGCCGCGCCCTCGCCGCCAGCGAGATCGCCACGCTCTACCTCGGGAACCAGCCCGGGACGGGCGTCGCCACGCAGACGTTGACCGGCAGCCCGACCGTCGCCGGGGACCTGGTGATCGCGAGCGGGACACTGGCGGCGGGCACGAGCAGCCTCACGGTGGGCGGCAGCTGGAGCAACTCCGGTGGGCTCTTCACCGCCGGCAGCAGCGGGCTCGTCACCTTCAACGGCAGCGGCTCGGGCAACGTCATCCTGTCGGGCGGCCAGCTCTTCGGCGGCGTCACCGTGAACGGCAGCGGCACCTGGACCCTCGCGGATCGCATGGAGGTGAACCCGGGATCGACGCTGACCCTGACGGCCGGGACCCTGGCGGCCTCGTCCTACACCTGGCGCGGCGGGGCCATCACCCGGACGAGCGGCACCTTGTCGACCGGCACCGGCAAGGTGGTGCTCGACGGAAACAGCAGCTCCACCATCGGGCCGGGGACCTTCAACACGCTGCGGGTGGAGCCGGTCGCCGCCACCGCGCTGGTGGGATACTGGAAGCTCGACGAGGGCCAGGGTCTGACCGCCCACGACCTCTCCTCCGGAGCGCACGACGGCACCCTCACGAGCGGGCCCCTCTGGACCACCGCCGGATTGCCCGCGTCGATCACCTTCGACGACCCCGGCGCGCTCACCTTCGACGGCACCAGCGACTACGTGGACGTGGGCGCCTCGGCCACCCCCAACAGCTCGGCCTTCTCGGTGTGCGCCTGGGTCAAGCTCAACTCCACCAGCGGGTGGCAGGGGCTTGTCAGCCAGGATGGGACCAACACCAGCGCCTATGCGTTGTTGAAGAGCTCGGTCACCAACAAGTTCGCGCTGGTGGCCGAGGCCCCCGATGCGAACGGCGCCAGCGTGACCTCGACGGGAGGGACGACCACCCCGGTCACTGGCACCTGGTACCACCTTTGTGGCACCTACGACGCCAGCACCTTGCGGCTCTACGTGAACGGGGCCCTCGAGGGGGCGGTGGCCTTCAGCGCCTCATGGACGGCGACCGGCCATACCATCCTCGGCGCCGACAAGTCGAGCGGGCTGCGATGCGACTACCTGAATGGCACGCTCGACGACGTGCGCATCTACGACGTGGCGCTCACCGCTACCCAGGTGGCGGCGCTGGCCGCCGGACGGTACCCGAGCGGGCTCGCGGGAGCGCCCACCTACACCCTCGGGGCGAACACCACCGTCTCCAGCACCTTCGCGCTCGACGCGGGCACGCTGGCGACGAGCTCGTCCACGCTGAACGCCTCCTCCAGCAGCACCGTGGCCACCATCAACTCCGGCACCTATGCCGTGGGCTCGGCGGCCAGCACCTTCGCGGGCGGGCTCACCGTGCGGGCCCCGGGGACCCTCGATCTGTCGACCAGCGGGGGCGCGGTCAAGATCGGCAGCACCAAGACCCTGATCGTCGATGGGACCCTGAGCGCCTCCAGCACCGGGGCCACGATCCAGACGGCGGGGGCCGCTGGCACCACCTACGCGTTCCAGGTGGGCTCGACCTCGACCGCCACCCCGACCCTCAACATCACCGGGCTCGCGGTCAAGAACACCGACACCAACGGGATGTACGTGAACGCCGTGGCGGGCTCCACCACCACCTTCACCAGGTTCGACAACATCGCCTTCTCCGGCGGCACGGGGACCCGCCTCTTGCAGATCTACGCCCCGACGCTGTACCTGGTGTCGAACGGCTGCTCCTTCGACTCGGGCGCGTCGAGCGGAACCACCACCAGCAACGTGACCCTGCGCGGTGACGGCAGCGCCACCGAGACCCGCGCGGTCTTCGGCGGCGCCACCTGTCTCAACGGCTCGAACCCGACCTATGCCCTCTGCGAGGCCAACGACGACGACGACGACGCCAACAACGACGGCATCGGGGACACGGCGGCCAGCAACGGCGCGGTCATCCAGTGGACCCACGCCGCCATGGCCGACACGAGCGGCACCCTGGAGGGGTTCCCGACCGCGGCCTTCGACTGGAATACCTTCACCTACTACTCGACCTACGTGCTCTATCACGACGTGGCGGGGGGCACCGCCGATCGCATCTATGTGCGCAACACCAACGGCACCGCGCTCTACTCCTGGGACAGCCCGACCGGGGTCGACCTGGTCGGGACCCCGCGCTTCGACACCGTCTCGAGCGTGCACTACGTCTACGTGGCCACCTCGTCGGGCAAGGTCTATCGGCTGATCGACAACGGCACGAGCTCCCTCACCCAGGATCTGAGCGGGAGCTGGTCCTCGGGGGCCTACGATTGCACCTGCACCATCACCACCCCGCTCACCATCGACAGCAGCAACATCTACTGGGGTGGCACCGCCAGCGGCAACAACAAGGTCTGGACGCTCGGGAAGACCAGCCGGTCCCTGGCCACCAGCAGTCCACTGACGGTCGCGGCGGTCGTGAGCGGCGCGGCCCCGGCGGTCTGGGCCAGCGGCGACACCTACGTGATGATGGGAACCACCGCGCACATCTACAAGGTCGACGCGACCACCCAGACCCTCACCACCGACAACTCCACCCTCACCGGGACCGTCTCGGGGCGCCTGTCGATCATCAACAGCAAGGTCTACGCCGCGGACAGCGCGGGCTCCCTGCTGGTGGTGGATCCGGCGAGCTTCGGGACCACCTCGTGGAGCTACCACGACAACGGCAACCACTCCGGATGTGCCGCCGGCAGCACCTGCGCCATCGGCTCGCTCTACGTCGATCCCACGCTCAACCGGGCCTTCTACGGGGACGGGGACGGACACCTCTACGCCTCCTACAACTCGTCCGGGACGACCGGGGCCGAGCTCACGGGTTACCCGTACAGACCGGGCAGCTCATCCGACGTGTTCACCAGCGCCCCCCTCTACCTCTCGGGCATCCTGGTGGTCGGGACCACCACCGGGAGCCTCTACGTCATCGACGTCAATGGGGGCAGCGGCCCCGTGCTCAAGCAGACCTACAAGTTCGGAACCGCCACCAAGGTCTCTGGCGTGGCTTACGACCGTGGCTCGTCCTCGTACATGGTGTCCACCGCGGACTCCACCAGCAAGGACGGCAAGCTCTTCTACATCGACGCGCTGACCGACCCGACCCCGGGATCGAACTGACAGGCTCGCCAGAGGGCTCCGGATCGAACCCGAGTGTGAGGGGACGACAAGGGAGGAGGTCCTCAGGCGGCGGGGGCCGGGAAGCGCCGCCGCCCGAGCTCTCCGAGCCCGGCCGCGAGGAGGCACACCACGCCACCGAGCGCGACCGGCGCGCGCCCACCCGCGAGGTCGGCGATCTGCCCGACGAGGGGCCCACCGACCAGCGCCGTGCCCCCGAGCAGCGCGGTCTGGAGCGCCAGCACGCGGCCGTGCATGTCACCCCGGGTGTCGACCTGCGCGATGGTCGTGGACGCAGTCATGTACACGATGCTCGCCGCGCCCACCAGGAACGCCGCGGGGATGGCCGCGTGCACCGACGGCATGACCGACAGGAGGAGCAGGGCACAGCCGAGCGCCAGCGCCCCGACGACCACGTGACGGAGCGCCACCAGCCGCCGGTGCGCCACCACCAGCGTGCCGACCACCGCGCCCGAGCTCATCGTGGCGTAGAGCACGGCGAACGCGACCGCCGTGCCGTGGAGCGATCGGGTGACGAGCAGCGGCAGCGCCACGCGCAGGTTGAAGGTGAAGAGCCCGACGCAGACGAACATCGCGAAGCTGATCCAGAGCCGCGGGATCGACGCGACGTAGGCGAGCCCCTCTCTCACCTCGCGACCGGTGCGCGCCTTGGGAGGCCGCCGGATGAGCTGGCCCTCCCGCATCAGGATGAGACATGCGATCACCGCGAGGTACGTGGCCGCGTCGAGCGCGAAGCACCAGCCGAAGCCGGCCATCGTGACCAGCGCACCCGCCAGCGCGGGGCCCGACACCTGTGACAAGGCGACGATCATGCTGTAGAGCACGACCGCGTTCGGCAGGTCGGCCCGAGCCACCATCTCCGGGACGAAGGAGCGCCGGAGCGGGTTGTCCACGGCCAGGAGCACGCCGCCCGCGAGGGCGAGCGCGTACAGCACGACCAGCGAAGGGTGGGGTCGGAACGCCAGGACGGCGAGCGCCGCGGACTGAGCCATCTCGAGGCCCTGCGTCACGAGCAGCGCCCGACGCTTGTCCGTTCGGTCGGCCACCGCGCCGGCCCACGCCGAGAGCACGACCAGCGGCCCGAACTGGCAGGCGGCGAGCGCTCCGACGGCGAGGCCGCTGTGTTCGAGCTGGAGCACGAACAGGATCAACGCGACATTGGTGAGCTGGTTGCCCGTGTTCGAGATCAGCTGGCCGATGAAGAACAGGCGAAAGTTGTAGGCGGCGAGCGACTGGAACGTCTTGCCGAGCGCGGCCCGCGCGCGACCGCGAGGGGTTGGGCGGGCGGACGAGAGAGGGGGCGAGGTGGACATGGAGCGCCGTGCATGCACTCGATGGTGCACCGCCGTGGAAATACATCTTATTCGGCCGACGATCCGAGCGCTCGAGGGGCGCGATCGACTTCTCGAGCCCGGCGCGCGCTCGCGCCTGCGAGCGTGAAGTGTACAAGCCGCTTGCGCAAGTGGAATGCACACTTCAGACTCGGCCCATGCCCGTCCAACCCGACCGCTCGGCGTTGCTGGTGATGGACGTGCAGCCTGGGGTCATCGAACGTGCGCCGGACCCCGCCGCCTACCTCGCGCGCGTCACCGAGGCGGCGCGCGCGGCCCGTGGCCACGCGGTCCCGGTGATCCACGTGGTGGTGGGTTTCCGCCCCGGGATGCCCGAGGTGAGCACGCGCAATCAGACCTTCAGCGCCGCCAGGCAGCAGCGACCGGCGTACCTCTGCGACCCGCGGCCCGCGATCACCCCGGAGGGCAGCGATCTGGTCGTGACCAAGCGCCGCGTGAGCGCCTTCACGGGCAGCGATCTCGAGGTCGTCTTGCGCGCCGGGGAGATCGACCACCTCGTGCTGTGCGGCATCGCGACGAGCGGCGTCGTCCTCTCCACCCTGCGTGAGGCCGCCGACAGGGATTACCGGTGCACGGTGCTCGCCGACCTGTGCTCGGACACGGACGCCGAGGTCCACGCCGTGCTGACCGGCAAGGTGTTCCCACGGCAGGCGCGGGTGATGAACGCAGCGGATTGGACGGCGGCTCTCCGGTAGAGCACCTGTTGGTCAGGGCCCCTCGGTGCGTCGACCCGACGGCATCAGGGCCAGGTGGGCGGGTGGGAGCCGGCGCCCCCAAAAGCGAAGCGGTCGCCAGAGCTCCGCGCTTTCGCGGAGTCGTGGCGACCGCCCCACCGACCATTCCCCGCGCCCACCTTGCGGCGAGCGGGTGATGACCGAGGATCTGCTGGCTACTCGAGCTCGTTGGTCACGATGGGGGACTTGCTCCCCGAGACGTCGCCGTTGCCGTCGACGGCGCCGAGGCGCTTGAAGTCGGCGAGGACGCCGTTGCAGTCGAGATCGCCGGTGACCTCGGCGGTGAAGGTGGAGGCGGCGCCGGTTCCGGTCGAGGTGTACTTCGGCTTGTAGAGGAAGGGATCGGGGAGCGAGAAGCTGAGGGCGACCCAGGTCGCGTTCTGCCACTCCGTGCCGCCGCCGGGGCACTTCCCGGTGGCCTGACACGCGCACTCGAGACCGGGCACGTTCGCGACGGTGGCGGGGAACTGCTTGGGCAGCGGGACGCCGTTGGCATCGACGTGGTCGGCCGAGAAGTAGGACACGGATCCGGCCCACATCTTGTTGAGGTGCCCGGCGGCCTCGGCCGTCTTCGCGCGCTTGATGTACTTGCTGAAGGCGGGGATGGCGACGGCGGCCAGGATGCCGATGATCGCCACGACGATCATCAACTCGACCAGGGTGAAGCCGGAACTGTGCTTGCGAGAGCGAGAGCGAGACATGAGAACCTCCAAGGGCAGGAACTTGCCATCTGCCGTCACCATCGACGGAGGATGTGCGACGGTGAGCCTTCCCGTCGTTCGGTTGCGATCGAACCCAGGCATTGCACGGGCCGTGCCTGGCACCGCGGGCCGCAAGTCCGCGCGATTGGCGCAGGTCCCTGGTCAGGGCAGAGGAGGAGCTGCCCAAATGCGGCGGTCGCCTGTCAAATTTGGGCCGTCATTCCGGAAGCGACGCGGCCAGGCAAGCAATCTCGGGCTCGGCGCCGCGGCGCACCAGCGCGACGGTCTCACCCGCGCGCGGCGCGGCCTCCTCGACGCGGGCGGCCTGGCGGTGGTCCGGCAACGCCGCGCTTCGCGCGGGCCTTGCGGGGGACGACGGTCCGGGGGCGACCTGGTCGGGCCGGTGACGTTCGGGCGCGGGTCTTCAGGGCACCGGTACGACCGTGGTCGTGGTCGTGGTCGTGGTCGTGCCGGTGATGGTGGTGGTGCTCATGCGGGTGCGGGTGGGACGCGCCGTCGTCCTCCGCGACCGGGACAATCTCGATGCCGCCGTGCTTGACGCCGCGCATTGCAAGGATGCGGTCGGCGAGATCCTGGAGCTGGTCGGACCTGCCCCGCATGACGACGACCTCGAGGCACAGGTCGAGGGTCAGGTGGATGTGCAAGGATGCCCGAACGCCCTCACCGAGCTGGTGCTGAAGCTCCGTCAGCTTATCGCTGAGATCGCGGACGTGGTGGTCGTAGACGAGCGTCAGGGTGCAGACCGCCTGGACCCCTCTTGCGACCTTTGCCCGCCCGACCTCGCTGCGCGCGAGATCGCGCAGCAGCTCGGAGCGGGTGCAGCCCCGCTCGGCCACCAGCCCGTCGAGCTCCCGGAGCAGGGAATCCTCGATCGCGACGCCGAACCTGACCAGCGGATCCTTCATGGCCAGCGAAGCTACCTCAGAAGGACAACGACAACGACCATGACCCGACCCGCGCCAACAGGCGGGTACGATCCCGCCAAAATAGAGGACAGGCGGTGGAAGCGCAAGGTCGAGACGCGGCGCACCCGTCATCCCGCCGGTCCCCACCAAGATGGGTGCGGGTATATCCACGAACGGTCCCAATCCGGGTAAGATCGGCGCGTGAAAAATCACAGCAAATCGGATTTCATCAGGGCGCAAGCTCCCGAACTGTCCGCCGCCGAGGTCGTGGAGAAGGCCAAGGCCGCGGGGATCGACCTGTCGGCCCAGCTGGTCTACGTCGTGCGCTCGGTCGCTCGACGAAAGGGTCCTCGACGCGGGGCTTCGGGCCGCCCCTCGGCTTCGTCGCGCCCCGGGCGCTCGTCCCTGGGCCCGGGCTCAACGGCCGACGGACGCCCCTCGCCTGCTCTGTCGCGGCAATTCTGCGCGCTCGTGACCGACATCGGCCTCCTGCACGCCGAGGAGTTGCTCGATGCCTTCCGAACGGAGGTGGCCTCCATCGACCTCGGTTGACGGGACGACCGTCAGCCGAGCCGAGCCAGGCGGGGGGAGTCTCCGATGGTGCCCTCGCGCTGACCAGGCGCGCGCCCGATCGCGACGCGCGCCGCGGTCCCGCGGTCCGGGCGTCAGGGGTACTGCTTGTCCGCGAGCCCGTTGATGTACTTCTCGATGTTGGTGTAGCCCGTGTGGTCGAAGTCGCCGTTGGCGTCGGCGGGGCTGCTCGGATCGAGGCCGTACTTGGTCTCCCAGGCATCCGGCATCCCGTCCTGGTCGGTGTCGGTGGGGGCGGTCCCGCCGGCCAGCGTACCGTACCCACTGTTGCCGAGACCGGTGGCGGTCTGGTCGGTCCACAGCGTGCCCGACTTTCCGAGCGAGTTCACGTCGGCGATCACCAGCGCATCGACCTGATCGCGGTGCAACGACGCGCCGGCGCTGGCCACCGCGGCGGCGAAGCTGGCCGCCGCGCTCGTGGTCGGCAGCAGCGCGGTCTCCGGCGAGCCCGCGGCGGTCGCGTGGGTCGTGCTGCCTGGATAGCCCGCGTCCGTGCCGTTCAGGGTCCCGTCGGAGTTGGTGTCCGCGAGGTTGCCATTGATGTAGACCGTCTGGCCGGCATTCATCTGATAGAAGAAGTTGCCCGGCGAGTTGGTGGAGGGGCCAGCGATGAAGTAGTTGTGCACGATGTCGTGCCAGAAGACCCCGCTCGTGTCCCCGGCGGCGTAGGCGTACTGGTAGTTGTAGACGACGTTGTTGACGTATTGCGTGTTGGACTTGGCGAGCGGGCACCTGCCGTGGGCGTTGGCGAAGATGTTCCCGTACCAGGTGAAGAATCCACCGGTCTGCTCGGTGTGGGCACCGAACTGCTGTCCGGTGGGGTTGGCGTTGATGGAGTACTGAACCGTGATGTTGGTGGCTCCCACCGCGTCGATGTTGTTGTATTGCGCGAACTCGATCGAGACGTGGTCGAAGATGAGGTTGCTGGCGTTGAGCAGGTTGATGCCGCTCTTCTTGGCGTCCGAGTCGAGCAAACCCTGCCGGAAGCGGACATAGCGGACGATGACGTTGGACGCGGCGTTGAACGAGACCTCGCGTCCCATGAAGCCGATGCCGTCGCCGGGCGCGGTCTGGCCGGCGATGGTGAGGTTGCCCTTGGCGGCCACGGTCGTCTGCAGATTCACGTAACCGCCCACGTCGAACACGATGATGCGATTGCTCTGGCTGACGGCGTCGCGGAATGATCCCGCGCCACTGTCGTTCAGATTGGTGACGTGATAGACCGTGGTCCCGCGGCCGCCGGTGGCCTTCCGCCCGAAGCCGAGCGCCCCTGGAAACGCGACGGTCGCGCCAGAGGTGCCGGTGGATCCCGCGGCGCCCCCCGTGGCGGGTCGACCGGCCGCGCCGCCCGAGCCTGGGACGCCGCCGCGCCCGCCCGCCCCGGTTCCTCCGGTCCCGACGGAGGCGCTGCCGCCGGCGCCCGAGCCGGAGCTCGACATGCCGCCCGAGCCGCCGCCGGTCCCCGCCGGGCTCATCCCACCCGTGCCACGGGTGCCGCCGGATGCCACGATGCCGCCGGAGCCCTCGCCGGCTGGGCCGGTCGCTCCGGTGCCGCCGCTGGCTTCGAATCCGCCGCCCGAAGACCCTCCGGACGCGCCTCCCGACGGGGCTCCCCCCGACGCGCCGCCCGAGGGCGCGCCGCCGCCACCGCTGGAGCAGGCGCCGCCGAGGCCCACCCCGACCGAGATCGCGATCCCGAGAAGACGCTGCCTGCCTGTGATCATTTGGGGGCCTTATGGATGCCGTGGCACATCCGCGAGACCAAGCATCATGGGGTGTGCCAACGGTGAATGCAATCGGCGCGCAGCCCGGGTAAGCGCCCGCACGGTTCCCGCGTTGCGGCGCCCAAGATCCCGACCTCTTCAACCGTCCGGACGTGACGAGGACGAGGACCGAAGTTCGCTTCCCTGGTCCGGAGAGGTCGCACAAACGTTGCCCTCCCCCACGCATGCCCCCTCTACATTCTGAGCGCTTCGAGGGCGTGCAGGCAAATGACAAAGGAGATGGGTCAATGAGGACACGAACGCTGCTCAACTGGTTCACGTATGGCGTCGCGCTCTCGGCGGCGGCAAGCTCGCTCCAGGCCCACGCCGGGGCTCCCGGCGCCACGGCGGTCCGGATCGCCACGGGTCAGTCGATCACCCCGACCGCACCGCGCGGGGCGGTGCAACAGTTCCTCAACCCGGGGCTGCCGGCCTATCCGAGCTTCGTGGCCGGAGAAGCCGTGCGCGCGCGCCTCAGCCCCGACGGCACGACCCTGGCGATCCTCTGCGCGGGCCAGAACTCCCTCTACCAGCCCGACGGCACCGTCGACACGGTCAACTCGACCCAGTTCATCTTCCTTTACGACGTGGGTGGAGCCCATCGGGACACGCCGCTCCTGATCCAGGTCCTCCAGCAGACCAACGCCCACGTGGGCCTGATCTTCGCCCCCGACGGCGGCACCCTCTATGCGACGGGGGGCCGCGACGATTCCGTCTATGTCTATTCCAAGACCGGCGGGTCGACCGGCGGGTCCTGGTCGCTCGCGCGGACGCTGGCGCTCGGCCACGCCGGCAAGGGCGTCGGCCTCGGGGTCAGCCCCAACGCCAGCGGTCTCGGGATCTCCGCTGACGGCCGGACGCTGGTGGTCGCCAACAACTACAACGACTCGATCAGCGTGATGGACACGGCCAGCGGCGCGGTCCTCACCGAGCACGATCTGCGGCCCTACTCCCCGGCCAACGAGGCGGTGGACGGCGGCGTCGGCGGCACCTTCCCCTTCGGGGTGGTGGTGAAGGGCAACCACACCGTCTACGTGTCGTCGGATCGCAACCGCGAGATCGTGGTGGTCGACATCAGCTCCCCGACCGCGACCCGCCTGGTCAAGCGCATCCCGCTCGACGGCAACCCGCTCGGGATGACCCTCGACGCCTCCGGCTCGAGGCTGTTCGTGGCCGAGGACAACGCCGACGAGGTCGCGGTCATCGACACCGACTGCAATTCGGTGGTCGCCCAGATCGATGCGCGCGCTCCGCCCGGCCTGCTCTCGGGGACCGGGGATGACGACGACGACGGCCACGCCGATCGCGACCGCGACCGGGGCCACCGCCACGGGCGCTACACCGGCGCCGCCACCTTCGCGGTCACGCTCGCGCCGGATGGCCGTACCCTCTATGCGGTGAACGCCGGTGCCAACTCGGTGGCCGTGATCCCGCTGCGCGGCGAGCATGCCTACCAGGTCAAGGGGTTGATCCCCACCGCCTACGAGCCGCACGACATCACCTTCAGCGCCGACGGCAGGTCCATGTACATCATCAATGGCAAGAGCGTCACCGGGGTCAACCCGGGGCACCTGGCCAGCAACACGGCCGCCATCACCTCGTTCACCTACCCGGGAGGCAACGCCGCCGCGGCCGCCGCGGCCAGGGCCACGAACCAGTACCAGTTCCAGCTCGAGCGGGCGTCCCTGGTCAGCGCCCCGGTGCCCGAGCCCTGGGAGCTCGAGCACCTCACCGAGGCGGTGGCCGAGAACAACTTTTACCGCCGTGGCGACGCCAGCGAGGACGATCGCCGGGTGATGAAGTTCCTGCACGAGCACATCCACCACGTCATCTACGTCGTCAAGGAGAACCGAACCTTCGACCAGATCCTGGGCGATCTCGGCAACGGCTCGAACGGCGACAGCCGGCTGACCCAGTTCGGCGAGAGCCTCACCCCCAACTTCCACCGTCTGGCCCGCCAGTTCGTCACCCTCGACAACTTCATGGATCCGGGTGACGGAAGCATGGACGGCTGGTCCTGGAGCCTTCAGGGCCGGGTCACCAACACCGAGACCATCACCCAGCAGATCAATTACGCCGCCGTCAACCGCGGGCTCTCCTACGAGTCCGAGGGCTCGAACCGCAACGTGCCGGTCAATCTCGGCACGGTCGCCGAGCGGGACCTCGCATCGGGCCCGCCCGGGACCACCAGCTACTCGGCCGGCTCCGCCGGCCTGCCCGGCGGGACCACCAATCTGCTCACCGGCACGGGCAACCACGCCTCCACCGACGCCCCGTTCGGGGTGCAGGATGGGTACATCTTCGCCGCGGTGCTGAAGGCCGGGGGGACCGTGCGCAACTACGGATTCCTGGTCAACAACATCGGGAGCATCGGGACCATCGCGGCCCCGGTCAGCGATCCGCATGGCGCGGGGATCGTGCAGGTCGCCCCGCTGGCCCCGTCGCTCGCGCCGGCGACCGACGTCTACTTCCGGGGTTACGACCAGAACTATCCGGATCTCTGGCGCTACGCCGAGTGGAAGCGCGAGTTCGACCAGTTCGTGGCCGACGGCAACCTGCCCAACCTCTCGCTGGTTCGGTTCAGCCACGATCACATGGGCAGCTTCGGCACGGCGCTCGGCGGCGTGAACACCCCGGAGACGCAGCAGGCCGACGACGATCTGGCGGTCGGTCGTCTGGCGGAGGCCGTTGCGCAGAGCCCGTACGCTGGGGACACGCTGATCATCGTCACCGAGGACGACTGCCAGGACGGGCCCGACCACGTGGACTCGCACCGCGCGACCGCGTACTTCGTGGGCGCCTACGTGAAGCGAGGCGCTGTGGTCAGCACCCGGTACAGCCAGGTCAACGCCTTGCGCACCATCGAGGACATCCTCGGTACCCAGCACATCAACCTGAACACCGCCCTCCAGCGGCCCATGTCCGACGTCTTCGACATCCGCTCACCGGTGGCGTGGAGCTACGCGAGCCTCGCCTCGACGGTGCTGACCACCACCACGCTCGCCCAGGCTCCGGGTGGCCTCGGCGCCAAGCTCGCGCGCGGTCCCAAGGTCAAGCCGAAGCACGACGCCAGCTACTGGGCCCGCCACACGGCGGGCTTCGACTTCTCGGACGCCGACCGCGTGCCGCCCGCCGTCTTCAACCAGGTCGTGTGGAAGGGGCTGATGGGCACCAAGCGCTACCCGTCGCCACACCTCGACCGGCGGTTGGCCACGAACACCGTCGGTCGCCCGACGGACGACTGATCTCTCCCTTCCTGTCTCCTCCCCCCGCGAAGCGGGGGGAGGGCCAGGGAGATGGGCTCCACCTTCACCTCGGAGGTGACTAGAAGAAGATCGCCTGCGCGCCGAGCTGAACGGAGTTGGTGCTCGAGTATGAGCCGTTCGTCGGGGCGAAAGGTCCGAGCTTCGTGTAGCTGTATGTGGCGACCAACCGGAGCGCGGGGCCCTTGATGAGGTACGAGAGCCCAGCGTCGAGGTTCCAGGGGTTCGTGTCCGAGTTGCCTTTGATGCTCTCGTACTGGTACCTGACCATGGGCTGGATGTTGCCAATCCCGATGGTCGGGGTCGCATAAGCCAACAGCCCGTAGAAAGCGTCGCTCGCAGCTTTCACGCCATCGAGGACGTTGAAGTGATAGTAGGCCCCTTCCGCCGTGAACCAGCCGCCGCCGGGAATCTTCTTCTCGAACAGCACGTCGCCGTTGATGTCGGCCCAGTCCTTGTCGGCCGTGGCCGAGCTCGAGCCATGCGCCTGGTACTGTCCGCCGACCCCGATCGAGAGCATGTCCTTGTCGCCAAAGAAGCTCGCGTTGCCCCAGAACCCGGGCTCAGGGTCGAGCAGCGCCAACCGCAGGCGAGCGGTGTAAAGCGGGCTCTCCCCGACGTTTGCGTCGTCGAAGGCGCCAACCAGGTACGTGAGCATGCCACCCTGGATGTCACCCCACACGACGGCGCCGTTGCTGCGTCCAGATGGTCCCTCCTTTGGGCCGCTTCCCGCCAATCCTGGATACCTCCAGGGGATCATGAAGAACGGGCCAGAGGCGTTCGCCCGATCCACCGGCACCAGCAGGTGGCCAGCCCAGAAGTGGAACTCGTCGGCGAAATCGAATGAGACGATGGCGTCCTCGATGGTGACCGCGCTCGCGCCGGCGCTGCTGAAGTCGACCATGTTGGCGTTCAGGTTCAGGGTCACGCCGACCTTCTTGTGGATCTTGCCGCCCGCGTGGAGCTCGACGTACTCGCTGTCCATGTGCCAGTCGTCGACCTTCGACTTGTCGGTGGCCCCCTGGAAGATACCTCCCACGCGCAACCAGGCACCCACGTCGATCGGCGGGAGCACGTCGGGACGGCTGGCGGGCATCGCCTCGGCCGAGGTGGGCGGCTTGGCCTCGGTCGCGACCGCGGCCGGGGGAGTCACCACCGGCGGAGGAGGCGTCACGAGGACAGGAGGTGGCGCGGGAGGCGCCGCCATGGGAGGAGCGGGAGCCGCGGGAGGTTCAGCGGGGGGCGTCTGCGCTGCCGCTCGCGGGGTCCTGAGCGCACCGATTGAAACCGCCATCCCCAACGTCGCTATGCACGTCCTGGCAATGCCTGGTACCCTGCTACTCCTCTTTTCGAGCATACCTATCCTGTTCTCGTGATCGCACGTCAATTCGATAAGCTGGCGGCCGCACGGACAACAACGCGATCGGCGCGCATCGGGGCCCCGGTGGCTTCGCTTCGACGCGATCACAGTCGCCGAAGGATTTGCCGCCGTGCTGTGGTTGGCGGCGACGATAGCGAGCCTGAGTTAACGCATGATTTCGGATTCGTTCGTTCGTCGTTAATTCGGTAGGCGAGTGGCGTCAGGTGTGCGATTCACCAAATGCGCGTCGGGCGGATCGGGCTGGTCGGGCCGTTCGAGCCTCGATCGCGGTCTCCCTCGTGTCCCTGTCCGCGCTGGCATCGACCCTCGACGCCTGGGCCGGCGTCGCCGAGCGGGGAGCCGACCTCTCCGCGGTGTATGACGGCGAGGGCCTGGCGAACGCACGGGGAGGGGAGAGCCGGGGAGGCGTCTACCTCGGGGCTCTGCACGTCCTGCTCGCGGTGGATGGCGATCGCTTGCTCGGCTGGCCAGGCTCCACGCTGTTTCTCAATGGCCTCGTGATCCACGGCGGTCACCCGAGTGGCGTGGTGGGGGACGCGCAGGGGGTCAGCAACCTCGAAGCACCTGCCGGCTGGCAGATCTACGAGGCCTGGCTCCAGCAAAACCTGTCCGGCAATCGGCTGTCGCTGCTGATCGGTCGCTACGATCTCAACACCGAGTTCTATCGTCTGCAATCCGCGAGCCTGTTTCTGAACAGCTCGCTCGGTGTCGGCCCCGAATTCGCCCAGAGCGGTCAGGCTGGACCTTCCATCTTTCCAGATCCGGCCGTCGGAGCGCGCCTGGCCGTCAAGCCCACCCCGAATAGCGTGGTTCGCGCCGCCATCCTCGACGGCGTCCCGATCGATCGCCCGGGGCGCCCCGGAGGCCCGGCCGAGACGCGCGGCGCATTCCGGCGCGGAGATGGGTTGCTCCTGGTCGGGGAGGTGGCGCTGCTCACCCGTCCGATCTCGGGTGCTGCCCTCCCCTCCGGCGGGACGAGGTTCAGGATCGGCCGCGGTCCCGCCTATCGCCCTTACGAGGGAAAGATCGCGGTTGGAGGCTGGCTCTACACGGCGGCCTTCGATGATCTGAGCGCGCAGGATCTCGAGGGCAACCCCGTTCGGCATCGAGGCAGCGCCGGTGCCTACGTCGTCGGAGACGGGCTCTTGTACCGCAGCACCGTCCATCCCGGGCGCGAGCTCAGGATCTTTGCGGAAGCGGGACTGGGGGACGCCCGGGTGAATCGTTTCGGCGCCTACGTCGGCGGCGGCGTGACGTTCGCAGGACTCTGGCCGGCGCTGGAGAACGATGAGCTGGGCTTGGCCGTCGCCCAGGCCCGAAACGGTTCACATTTCCTCGAGCTCGAGGGGAGGCAGGACATCGCGGCGAACCGCGCGGAGACCACCGTCGAGCTCACCGACCTGTTTCAGGTCGGCACGCACCTGGCCATTCAGCCGGACCTGCAGGTCGTGGTGCATCCGGGGACGGATCCGACCCGACAGGACGCGATCGTCCTCGGCCTGCGCTTCGAGGCCTCCTATTGATTCTGATTCGATGGCAGCTGTGCGGTGGGGGGCGCCACGAAGCGGATATCCTGGTGCCGGGTCACGCCGCTCGCGTCGTCGGAGACATCGAGCCCGAAGGTGAGCCCGGGCCGGGCCAGGCGTTGCTCGAGCGTGATGACGAGCGGGACCCGCGTGTCGCCGAGCGGTGGGAGCTCGACCGCGGTCTGCCCCAGGCGGACGTCGGCTGGCACGCCGGCCGGGTTGACGGGGGCCAGGTGAAAACGAGCCGCGACGCCGCGCTTGTTGGTGAGGTGCACCTCCACCTGGTTGCGGATGCGGGCACCGTCGATGACCCAGGGGACGCCCGGCTGACGGACCACGATGGCCTGGAATGGGCTTCGGGACCCGATGGCCAGCCCGGCGGCGGTCACGGCGATGAAGGCCGCCGCCGCGTAGACGTAGAGGCGCGGGCGCAGGACGCGGGTGGGATGACCGGCGAGCTGGTTGAGCGAAGCGTAGCGGATGAGCCCGGTCGGCCGCTTGACCTTGGTCATGACCTCGTCGCAGACGTCGATGCACTGGGCGCAGGCCAGGCACTCCATCTGCAATCCCTTGCGGATGTCGATGCCGGTCGGGCAGGCCACCACGCAGAGCTTGCAGTCGATGCAGTCGCCCTTCGGACTGGCGGCGCCGGACGGCTGCTTCACCTCCGTGGCCAACGTGGCCACCTTGGCCACGTTGGCCTCCTTGTGGAGCTTGCCGCGCGGCTCGCCGCGCTTGACGTCGTAGCCGATGACGATGGAGTCGCGATCGTGCAGGACGGACTGCATGCGCCCGTAGGGACACAGCACCACGCAAAATTGCTCGCGAAACCACCCGAAGTTGAAGTAGAGCGCGCCGGTCACCATCACCGCCCAGGTGAAGGTGGTGGGATGCTTGGCTGGCCCCTCCCGGACCATCGCGATGAGATCCGACGCCGAGACGAACAGGCTGAGCGCGGCGTGAGAGATGAGCAGGGACACCGCCAGGTAGAGCGCGTGCTTGGCGCAGAGGCGCAAGACGCGCACCGCGGTCCAGGGCGAGCCGGGCAGCTTGACCCGCCTCGACCGCGGGCCGTCGATCAGGCGTTCGATCGGCCGATACACGGCCTCGAGGAACACGGTCTGGGGGCACCCCCAGCCGCACCAGGCGCGGCCGCGCCAGGCGGTGAGGAAGAGCAGGCTGAAGGCCACCGCGGTGGCCAGGAAGGCAACGATCCAGAAGTCCTGGGCGTTGAAGCTGGCGCCGAACAGAAAGAAGCGGCGTCGCGCGACGTCGAGGTGAATCGCCGGGTGACCGCCGATGTGGACCACCGGCGCCGCCAGGTAGAGCGCGATCAGGCCGGCGAACACCACCCGCCGCGCCCGGATGAAGCGCCCCCGGACGTCGACCGTGTGGATCGCCACGCGACGCCCGTCGGGGCGCAGCGACGACACCTCGAGCTCGGTCGCGGCGGGGGGCACGGGCGCGGTTTGCACTACTCCACCGCCGTGCCCTGCGGCGGCCGGCCGGGCAGGTTCTGGCCCTTGAGCGAGATGACGAAGGCCGCCACCGAGCGCACCCGCCCCGCCCCCAGCACCGGCCCCCACGGGCGCATCCCCTTCTCGGGGTAACCACCCGTGACCGACTTGTGGATGTCGACCGGTGCGCCCCCGTGCAGCCAGAACTTGTCGGTGAGGTTGGGACCGACCACCCCCTGGGCCATGGCGCCGTGGCAGGGCGCGCAGGTGGACAGGAAGACCTGCTTGCCTTCTGCCACGGTCTTCGGATCGCGGCTCAGCACCAGCAGGCTCTCGTTCGAGACCGGACCGCTCTCGGCGCGCTTCTTGGCAGCCTCGGCGATCTCGGCCCGGAAGGTGGCGAGGGGGCCGGGCTCGGAGCCCGTCACCTCGTAGACGAACCAGTAGCCGAAGGCAAAGACGATGGCGCCGAGCAGGATGGTGAGCCACCAGTTCGGCAGGTGGTTGTCCTCCTCCTCGATGTCGTCGTAGACGTGGATGACCTGATTGTCGGTCGAGATGATCGAGCGGGGCGGTGCGCTGGGGTCGTGTGCGGGCGCGGTCATCGGCGGGCTCCCTGGTGATCTCCGTGGCGATCTCCGTGACGATCTCCGTGACGATCTCCGTGACGATCTTGGCGGCGGTCCCGATGGTGGTCGCGGGCGCGTGGCTCCGCGGGGGCGCGCACGCGCTCGTGTTCGTCATCGAGGGGCAGGCGCGACACCGCCTCCAGCTCCTTGCGCCGCGATCTCAGCGACACCCGGGCCACCGCCGCGACGAAGGTGAGCATGAAGAGCAGCATCGCCAGCACCGGCAGCGCGGCGAAGTGCATCCCCGAGTAGAAGCGAGCGTACATCGACATGGGCTAGTTCCCTCCGCCGACCGTGGTCGGGTTGCCGCTGCCGGTGCGCGGGACGGCCATCTGCGAGACAGCCGGACCGGCGACGGTCGCCTTGACGCCCACGTCGCGCCCGAGGCGCTGCAGGTACGAGATGAGCGCGACCATCTCGCTGTCCCAGGCCACGGTCACGCCCTGCGACGCGAGATCGGCGACCACCACCTCGGCCTGCGTGTGCTGGGCTACCTCGGCCCCGTCGATCTCGGCGTTGGTGTAGGGCACGCCGAGCTTCTGCATCAGCGCCAGCTTCGATCGGCCGAGCTTGACGTCCACCCGATCCTCCGCCAGCCACTTGAACGACGGCATGTTCGAGCCCGGGCTGGTCGAGCGCGGATCCATAAGGTGGGCATAGTGCCAGAGGCTCGGGTAGCGCCCGCCCAGGCGGTGCAGGTCGGGGCCGGTGCGCTTCGAGCCCCACTGGAACGGGTGGTCGTAGATGAACTCCTCGGGCTTGGAGTAATCGCCGAAGCGGGCGGCGTCGGCGCTGAGGGTGCGCACCATCTGCGAGTGGCAGACGTAGCAGCCCTCGCGGACGTACAGATCCCGCCCCTGCAGCTCGAGCGCGGTGTACGGCTTCTGGGCGTTCTCGCCGTGGGCCGGGACCGCCTGCTGCACCAGCAACGTCGGCAGCAGCTCGGCCATTCCCCCCACCAGGATCGCCACCAGGGTGAGGACGGTGAACGCCAGGGGACGCCGCTCGATCAGGCCGAACCACGAGGGCTTCCCCGCCTCGGCGTCGCGCCGGGCCAGGATCCACGCCAGCTCGCCGAGCAGGATCACGAAGCCGATCACCACCACCGCCCGCATCGGCTGCACGAACCCCAGCAGGCTCACCGCCAGGACCCCGACCAGCGAGAACCACAACGGGCGCCCGGCCAGCACCGCCACCACGCCGGGCTGCGGTCCTCCCGGCTCCTCCACCGCCACCTCGGTCGTCACCGTCACCGGGCGCCCCGAGCGCGCGGTGACCACCAGGTTCAAGGCCATCATGATGAAGCCGGTGAGGTACATGAGGCCACCCAGCGCCCGCACCATGTACATGGGGCGGATGGCCATCACCGTCTCGACGAAGCTGGGGTAGACCAGCGTGCCGTCGGGGTTGGTGGCGCGCAGCATCAGGCCCTGCTGCGCGCTCGAGACCCACATGGCGATGACGTAGAGGATGATGCCGAGGGTGGCGAGCCAGAAGTGCGCGTCGGCCGCCCGGGTCGAGTGCAGCTTGGTTCCATAGAGGCGGGGGACCAGCCAGTAGAACATCCCCGCCGCCATGAACCCGTTCCAGCCGAGCGCGCCCGAGTGCACGTGGCCGATGATCCAGTCGGTGTAGTGGGCGAGGGCCGAGACCGACTTGATCGAGAGCAGCGGGCCCTCGAAGGTCGCCATGCCGTAGAAGGTCACCCCGGCGGCGAAGAACTTGAGGACCGGATCCTCGCGCAGCTTCTGCCAGGCGCCGCGCAGGGTGAGCAGCCCGTTGAGCATGCCGCCCCAGGAAGGCGCCCAGAGCATGATCGAGAACACCATCCCGAGCGACTGCGCCCACTCCGGAAGCGCGGTGTTGAGCAGGTGGTGGGGCCCGGCCCAGATGTACATGAAGACCAGGGCCCAGAAGTGGATCACCGAGAGCCGGTAGGAGTAGACCGGGCGGCCCGCCGCCTTGGGCAGGAAGTAGTACATGATGCCGAGGATCGGCGTGGTGAGGAAGAAGGCCACCGCGTTGTGCCCGTACCACCACTGCACCAGGGCGTCCTGGACACCGGAGTAGATCGAGTAGCTCTTGGTGGCGTTGAGGGGGAGCTCCAGGCTGTTCACGATGTGCAGGACCGCCACCGTGATCACCGTCGAGATGTAGAACCAGATGGCCACGTAGAGGTGCTTCTCGTTGCGGCGGGCGATGGTCCAGAAGAAGTTGATCGCGAAGATCACCCACACGATGGCGATGGCGATGTCGATCGGCCACTCGAGCTCGGCGTACTCCTTGGAGGTGGTGATCCCGAGGGGCAGGGTGATGGCCGCCGCGACGATGATCAGCTGCCATCCCCAGAAGTGGACGCGCGAGAGCACGTCGGAGGCCATGCGGGCCTTGAGCAGGCGCTGCATCGAGTAGTACACCCCCGCGAACATCATGTTGCCGACGAAGGCGAAGATGACCGCGTTGGTGTGCAGCGGACGGATGCGCGAGAACGTCAGGTACTTGATCCCGGCGTTGACCTGCCAGAAGGCCATCTCGGTGGCGATCAGCACCCCCACCAGCATCCCGACGATGCCGAACAGGATGGAGGCGAAGATGAACTGACGAACTACGGTGTCGTTGTACTCGATGTGTTTCGTTTGCATGGGCTTGTCGTCTCGGGCGTGGTCTGAGGAGTTGCCGGGTCGTCCTCTTCGAGAGGCACCAGGGAGAGCCGATCGGCGTGATCGAATTCGCGCTGCCGGACGCTGAAGATGAAGAGCACCAGGGAGCCGGCCACCAGGATCAGGCTGACGAACACCTGCATGGCGATGATGCTCATGCGGCCACCTCGACCGCGGGGGGGAGGAGGCGCAGGTCGGGGGCGGTCCCGGGGGCCCGCGGGCGCAGCGCGAAGACGGTGAAGAGCAGGATGGACAGCGAGGAGAGGGGCATGAAGATCGCCGCCCGCACCGGCGACATGCGACCCGAGAGGGCCGTCGACACCGCCAGCACGTTGTAGACGAGGGAGATCGCGAGCACGCTGCGCGCCACCCGGCGCAGGCGATGGGCGGCCGCGAGGGCCAGGCGGAGCGGGGCGAGATCGTCCCCGATCAGGAAGAAGTCCGAGCGGCCCGGCAGGATGGGCCGGTCGATGGCCACGGTGCCGGCGCACAGGGCGTTCCCGAAGGCCAGGGCGTCGTTGGCGCCGTCTCCCAGGAAGAGGGCGTCGTCGCCGCCGATGCGCGCGAGGTCGGTGGCCTTGTCGGCGGGCGTGCGCCCGGCGTGGGCGCGGTCGACGGGGATGCCAAGGGATCGAGCGAGGCCGGACACCCGGTCGGGTGAATCGCCCGAGATGAGGTGGATGTCGTAACCGGCGGCGCGCAGCGCCGCCAGTTCGCCGATGGCGCCGGGGCGCAAGGCTTCGCGGGTCGAGAAGCGCGTCACCACCGCGCCGTCCCTGGTCAGCCAGGTCCCAGCGGCGGCGCCCGCAGCCGCCCCGACGGGATTCGGGGCGAGCCCCGCGGTGGTCCAGGCCGGGCGCCCGAGCCTCCACAGGCCATCTGGGCGCTGCCACTCGAGGCCGTCGCCGGGCTGCTCGTGGACCTCGGCCGACGGGTCGTATCCGGCGCCGGCCCGGCCGAGGGCGGCCGCGATGCAGGTGGCGACGGGGTGGCCGCTGCGGCTGGCGAGGTTGTAAGCGATCGCGCGCGTCTCGGCATCGAGGGAGCCGACGGCGGCGACACCTGCCTCTTCGCTCGCGCCGTCGCCAGCGCCTTCGCCTTCGCCTTCGCCTTCGCGCTGCACCAGCTCGAGTCGTCGCAAGGTCAAGGTTCCGGTCTTGTCGAAGACCAGCTTGCGCACCCGCTCCAGCCGATCGAGGAGATCGCCGGTGCGGACGAAGAACCCGGCTCGCCGGAGGCGCGCCTGCACGATCTCGTAGCCGAGTGGCAGGGCGATTCCGATCGCGCACGGGCAGGTGACCACCAGCAGGGCCACCGCCACGTCGAGGGCCCGCCCCGGGTCGCGCGGCAGCCACACGCCGACCCCGATGGCCGAGACGCCGAGCACTCCCGCCACCCACCGGCGGGCGAGGCCGTCCCAGAACTGCAGGTGTCGCGTGGCCCCCGCGCGGGCGGTGGCTGGCTCGTCCGAGGCCGCGCCACGCGCTGCGCGGGCGGAGGTCCGTCGCAGCAGAGCCACCAGCGACGAGTCGGCGAAGTTCTGCGCCGCGGTCACCGTGAAGGCCGCCGCGCCCGCGTTGAAGCTCCCGGCGGGGACCAGCATCCCGGCGCCGAGGGAGCGCGGCACGGACTCCCCGGTGATCCAGTCCATGGAGATGCGGGCGGCCACGTCGCGCAGGTGCGCATCGACCGGGATCAGCTCGCCGGGAGCCACCAGCAGCCGGTCTCCCGCGCGAATGGAGGGTGCTGGCGCGACCTCCAGCTGGGTGGGCGACCCGTCGCCGGTCCCGATCCGGCGAACGTAGATCCCCTCGGCGCCGGCGTCCTCGAGCAGGACCTGTCGGTTCCGCTCGAGCACTTGCTGCTGCAAGAAGCGGCCGAGCAACATGAGCGTGATGAACACGTTGAGCGTGTCGAAGTACACGAGCTCGCCGCCGCGCCCGCGCGCCACCGACGCGACCGAGGTGCCGTAGACCAGGGCGATCCCGAGCGCGATGGGCAGGTCCAGGTGCAGGACCCGGCTCTGGAGCCCGCGCACCGCGGTGCGCAGGAAGGGCCAGCCGCCGATGATCACCACGGCGGTCGATAGCCCGAGCGCGAGGCGAGAGAACAGCCGGTAGAGCTCGGCATCCGAGCGCGCGGACAGACCGAAGTAGAAGCTCAGCGAGAAGAGCATGACGTTCATGGTGAGCGCCACGACCACCCCGAGTCGCCAGGTCAGGCTGCCGGAGGCGGTCGAGGCGAGCTTGCGCCGCGGCCCGAACTGGTAACCGAATCGCTCGATCACCTCGATCCACGCTCGCAGATCGAAGGCGCCGCGATGCCAGGTGAGGCGCGCGCTTCCGAGGGTCGGGTTGACGGTGATGGCGACTCCACCCGCGCGACGGAAGGTCTCGTTCATCAGCCAGACGCAGGCGGAGCAGTGGATCCCCTGGACGTCGACCTCGACGCTGCAGATGTCCGTGGCACCGCGGGCGCCGTCGATCGAGACCGCGTCGATCACCGGGTCGAGCCAGGCGTGCGCGCGTGCGCGCGGGGGCTCGCCCACGGGTGCGATGCGCTCCCCCGCCAGATCGTAGTATCGGGTCAACCCTGCGGATGCGAGCAGCGCCGCCACCGCCTCACATCCTGCGCAGCAAAAGTCCACCGCGTCGGCCCCCCGATCGGTGATGCGGGATCGGGGGACGGCACTCCCGCAATGTGCGCACCGCCTCGCGGGCGCCGACGCAGGATTTGCGTGCTTTGATTCGGCCGACGACATCTCGTGCGCGGACACTGCGAACGGCATGCCTGTCGAGCGGGTCCGCTGTCGCATGCGCGCGGGGCAACCGACGGCACGTCTGTTGAATGGAAAGGTCCCCGACTATCATGCACGCCGCGCTCGCATTGCTTCTTCCCGGCTCCGAGGCAACGGCCATGCTCGCGACCGCCGCTGCCGCGGCGTTCCTCACCGGGCTCGGGGGGAGCCCACACTGCGCCCTGATGTGCGGTCCGCTCGCGTGCGCGGGGCTCGGCGCCGATCGTCGCCAGCGCCGGTGGGCGGCCCTGGCCTGGCACCTCGGTCGACTGGCCGCCTATGCCGGCGCGGGCGCGCTGCTTGGCGGTGTGGGTCACCGCGCGCTCATGTGGCTGCGGACGCCCGTGGCTCGGGTCCTTCCCTGGTTGATGGTGGCGGGGCTGTTGCTGTCGGCCCTCGAGGTCGGGAGACGACTGCCGGCGATGCCGTGGCTGGCGGTCGTCCCGCGAACCCTGGGGCGGCTCGGGATGCGGCGGTCGGTCAACGCGCGCGCCGCTTTGCGGGGGGCGGCCACGCCATTCCTGCCGTGCGGGCTGCTCTATGGAGCTTTCCTGATCGCGATGGGGAGTGGGTCGAGCCTCGCGGGGCTGGCGATCATGGTGGCCTTCGCGGGCGGAGCGATCCCCGCCCTGGCCCTGGTCCAGGTCAACTTGCCTCGCCTCGGCGCGAATCCGCGCGCCGAACGGATCGCGCGCCACGCCGTGCCACTGCTGGCGGCGGGGCTGGTCGCCTGGCGCGCGCTTCACGGCACGGGCGACGGACCGCCGAGCTGTCACTGAGGGCCAAGTCGAGGCGCGTCGGAAGAGCCCAGGCGGGTCTTCCGACCGGTGCACTAGTGCACCGCCGTCGGAATAGCATCATATTCGGCCGACGATCCGAGCCGGCCGCTTCGTTGCTCCTCCTCACAATACCTACGGGTATTCCTCGTCGTCGCGCCTCGCGGCCGGCTCGGCTTGCCGGCCTCGGTATTGACGCTATTTCGACGGCGGTGCACTAGACGCTCGAGGAGAAGCGGTGCGTGGGGACTTCCTCGGTGGGCTCGGGTACGGGGGACTCGTCGCTCGATACCCCGGTCGGCACCGCGCGGGCGGTCAGCTTCGACCCTGGACGCTTGGCTCGGCTCTTCTCGTAGTAGGCGTCGAACACCACCGCGACGTTGCGGACGAACATCCTGCCGAGGGGCGTGAGCTCGATGCCGTCGTCATCCACGACCACGAGGCCCTCGGTTGCCAGTCCTTGCAGCGCCGCGAGCTCGGCCGCGAAGGTCGGCTCGAACGGAATGCCGAAGGCGTGCTCGACCCGCCGCCGGTCCACCCGGAACGTGCACATGATCTGCCGGATCACCTCGGCGCGCAGATGATCGTCGAACGAGCGGATGGCGCCGCGCTCGGTCGGCAAGCGCCCCGCATCGATCGCGGCGTAGTACTCGGGGAGAGTGCGCGCATTCTGGGCATAGGCCGAGGGGAGATCGCTGATCGCCGAGAGCCCGAGCCCGACCAGCGCATCGGTCCGGGTCGCGGTGTAGCCCTGGAAGTTGCGGTGCAGGCGTCGCTCCTCGGCGGCCTTGGCCAGCGAGTCGGTGGCGAGCGCGAAGTGATCGAAGCCGATCGGAATGTAACCGGCTCCCGTGAACTGCGCGTGTGCCTCCGACACCAGCCGGAGCCTGCGGTCCACTCCCGGGAGGGTCCGGACGTCGATGCGCTCCTGCTGCCGGCGCATCCATGGCACGTGGGCATATCCAAAGAGAGCCACCCGATCCGGACGCAGGGCGATGGTCTCGGCCACCGTGCGGGCGAAGGTCGCCTCGGTCTGCTCGGGCAGGCCGTAGCACAGATCGACGTTGATGCCCTCGAACCCCGCGGCCCGCGCCAGCTCGAAGGCCGAGCGCGAGGTGGCGGCGCTCTGGTCACGGCCGATGGCGTGCTGCACGTTCTCGTCCAGATCCTGAAATCCAAAGCTGATGCGTCCCACGCCGAGGCGGCGGTAGCAGGCGAGCTTCTCGCGATCGGTGGTGCGGGGATCGGCCTCGATGGCGATGGCGGCGTGGTCCGCGAAAGGGAAGCAGGCCCGGAGCTTGGTCACCAGCCGCTCGATCTCCTCGGGTGACAGCAACGAAGGGCTGCCACCGCCGAAGTGCAGCTCGGCCACCGGGCGCTCGGATCCGAGCGCCTGCGAGACGAGCTCGATCTCCCGGAACAGCGCGCCGAGGTAACGATCCATCCGGTCGGGAGTGCGGGCCACCATGGCGTGGCACCCGCAGAAGTGGCAGAGCGTGCGGCAAAATGGGAGGTGGACGTACAGCGCGAGCGGCGCGCCTGGGCCCACCCCGGCCTCGTGCAAGTTGGTCGCGTGCACGCGCGCGTCGACGATCGGCGAGAACTCCGCGGCCGTCGGGTAGCTGGTGTAGCGGGGAACCTCGATGACCAGGCGCTTCAGGTCCTCGACGCGAATCTGAGGGCTCTGCATGTTGTCGCTTCCAAATTGCAAGCCGTGCGCCGGGTCCCTGCCTCGGGCCGTGTCGTGGGAGCCACGGGCGTCTCCGCAAGATCTGCGCATCACCTGCGTGACGGCGCAAACCTTCCGCGGAAGGCCAACCCGCACCACCACCATTCGCTGGTCCTTTGTTTGCAAAGCGGAATCCGAACGGTGCCCGAAAATCCATCCAGAACGACCGCGCCCGCGTCGAGGTCGAACCCACCTTCTCCCGTCGGGACTTCCGGTGGGACCCGCTCCGTGACCCTGCTGGTCATGTCGGCGGTCGCGTGCTTGATCGTGGGCGGCATCGGCGGCTCGTCGAGCAGCCGCGCGGCGGTGCCGGCCGCGGCTCCGATCGCTCCGGCCGCTAGCCCCACGCCAGCTCCGTCGACATCCCCGTCGTCCGTCCGGACGTCGGTCCGGGCGTCCGTCGAGATCCCCGCCACCGCCGCCACGCTGTTCTCCGCCCGTTGCTCGACCTGTCACAACATCGGAGGTGGAGTGAAGGTCGGGCCGGATCTGCTGGGGGTCATCACCCGACGGGAGAAGACCTGGTTTGCCCGGTTCGCGCGCGGTCCCTCGGCCGCGATCGACGGTGGGGATCGCATCGCGGTCGACCTGTTCTCGAAGTTCCAGCCGATCCGCATGCCGGACCAGCCGCTCACCGACGTCGAGGTGGACGGGCTCTGGGCTTACTTCACCGAGTGCACCGCCAAGGGAGGATGCCAGCCGGTGCCCATCGGTCCCCGCTGGGGCACCGACGGGAGCGAGCAGGAGATCGCCTACGGCCGCGATCTCTTCTCGGGCAAGCATCACCTGCATCGCGGCGGACCACCGTGCTTCGCGTGCCACGCCGTGCGCGGCACCGTGGGGCCCGGCTCGGCGGCGGGCCCGGTCGCGCGGGCGACCGTGGGAGACGAGCTCGGCATCATGGGCGGCGGGACGCTCGGGCCGAACGTGACGTTTGCTTACGCCCGCCTCGGTGAGACCGGGCTCGGGCCCTATCTCGGCGAGATGTCCACGCCGGTGATGCACGCCGTCTACCAGGGTACCCCGCTCGAGGACGACGAGCAGTTCGCCCTCAAGGCATATCTCGCGCAGCTATCACGCGATGGAACCAGGCCGCGGAGCGAGCGCGACTTCGTATTCCTCGGCTTCGAAGGGCTCGGCATCGTGCTCGGCGCATTCTCGCTCGGCGCCGGGCTCGGGCGTCGAGCCAGCAGAAGCGGAAAGCCAAGGGAGCCGTGAACGCCATCGTCTTCGCGTATGGTCCGTACTTCGCCGTCTTCGGTTTTCTGGCGGCGCGCATGTACCAGTGGGGCATCCTGCGAAATCGGCCCGCGCCGTCGGTGGCGCCGGTGTCGCCGGCCACCGAGGCCGCGCTGGTCCTGGGGGTCATGACCGTGCTGGTCGGACACGTGACCACCAGCGTGGCGCCAGGAGCCATGCGGGCGCTGCTGTCCGATCCCGATCGGGTGGCGGTCATCGAGACCGTCGGCCTGGTGGGGGCCTTGCTGGTGGCCTACGGGGTGGCGGCGCGCCTGCGTCGGCGCGTGCAGGCCTTTCGCGCGGGCATCCCCTTGCAGGGCGGCCCCGTGGCGGTGCTCGCGCTCTTGCTGGTGGTCTGTCTGTCCGGTGTCTATCTCACCGTCTCGTATCGCTGGATGACCGTGTGGTACGCGTACATCTTCGTTCCCTACACCCGCTCGTTGGTGTTCATGGAGCCCCTCACCGACGCGGTGGCGGCCAGTCCCTGGGCGGTCCGGCAGCACACCCTCCTCATCATGCTGCTGGTCGCGGCGTGGCCCGCCTCCGGACTCTCCTTGGTCGAGCTCTTTCCGATCCGGGCGGTCGCGCGGCGTTTTGGCGAGGGCGCGGGCGCGCGGATCGAGGGCGCGCCGTCCGATGCGGCCGCGGAGCAGGGCCGATGAGCACTTGGCCCGGCCGAAAGGCCTGCTTGGCGGCTCTCTCGCTGGTCGTCGTGCTGGCGGCCACCGGGTGTCCGGGCAAGCTCGGTGGGCAGCAGGGCCACGCCCCGGTTCAGCCGATCGCCTTCTCGCATGCGCTGCACGCCGGGCTCTACGCGCTCGATTGCCAGTACTGCCACGCGGGCGCCGAGCGCAGCCGACACGCGGGGGTCCCCACCGCCTCGGTCTGTCTCAATTGCCACGCCCAGGTCAAGGTGGATGCCCCCGAGATCCGCAAGCTGACGGCGCTGGTGCGCACGGATCAGCCGGTGCCCTGGGTCAAGGTGCACCGGCTGCCGGACTTCGCGTTCTTCAGCCACGCGAGCCACGTCTCCGCGGGTCTCGTCTGTCAGACCTGCCACGGCCAGGTCGAGCGCATGGTCCGGGTCGAGCAGCAGGAGACCATGACCATGGGGTGGTGTCTGCGTTGCCACCGCGACACCCGCGCCGCGGACGCGCCGGCGCCCGTGCCGCTCGCCACGCTGGCCATGAACCACCTGACGGCCACCAACCCGACCGAGATCCCGCCGCGCCACCTCGAGCCGCCCACCGACTGCTCGGGTTGCCACCGTTGAAGAAGAGCGCCATGCCCACCACCAAACCGAACCCAACCGCACCCCGAACCCCCGGTGACCCGCCCGCTGCCGGGCCGCGGTGGTGGCGTACCCTCGGGGAGCAGGCCTCCGCCGAGGCGGCGCGTGCCGACGAGCATGATCGGGGCGACGACCGCCTGAAGGCGCTCGAGATCGCCGGGACCGACGATGGCGCCTCCCGGCGCGACTTCTTCAAGGTGATGGGCCTGTCGGCCACCGCCGCGCTGGCCGCCTGCCAGCGCGCGCCGGAGCAGAAGATCTTGCCGTTCACCTACAAGCCCGACGAGATCACCCCCGGGCTGGCGCTGTGGTACGCGAGCGCATGCGGCGGCTGCGCCGCCCGCTGTGGATTGCTGGTGAAGACCCGCGATGGTCGGCCCATCAAGATCGAGGGCAACCCGTCGCATCCAGTGTCGGCGGGCGCCGTGTGCGCGGTGGGACAGGCCTCGGTGATCGGCCTTTACGACGCCGATCGCTCCCGCGGTCCGAGCGCCCGCCTGCGGGCCGGGAGCGGCGCGGCCGCGGGCCCGACCAGCCACCCAGTGTCCTGGAAGGAGCTCGATGCCGCGGTGGCCGAGGCGCTGGCGCGGACCGCGCGCGAGGGAGGCGCGATCCGGCTGGTGGTGCCCTGGGGGCTCGGCCCGACCGAGGAGGCGGCGCTCGATGGGTTCATCGATCGGTTCGGCGATCGCGCCGGGACGCGGGGCGGCGCCGCATCCCGGGGGCGCGACGGCGACGGCGCCGAGCCACCACGGCCGATCCACCGGGTTGGAGTCGTCCGCTTCGATCCCATGGGTCAGCGCGACGCGATCGCGGCCGCATACCAGGCCCTCTATGGCGTGCGCCTGGTCCCCGAGTACCGGCTCGACGAGGCCCACGTGGTCGCCGCCTTCGAGGCGGACTTCCTCGGGACCTTCGTGAATCCGGCCGCCCTCGCGCGCCAGTGGAGCCAGGCGCGCGCTCCGTCGCGGGCGCCGATGCTCCGGCACATCCAGATCGAGGGCAACCTGTCCCTGACCGGGGGCGCGGCCGACCAGCGCATCGTTCTGCCCGCGTCGGCGCAGCTCGAGGCCCTGGCCGAGCTCTTGCGCACGCTCAGCACCGGCGCTCTTCCGGGTGGCCACGGCGCCGCTGCCGATCCTGTCGGGCTCGCCCCGCGGATCCGGCTGGCGTTGCAGGCCGCGCAAGAGCAGTCGGGGCCGACCGGTCCCGCGGCGCTCACGCCCGCCACCCGCGCCGCCATCGGGGCGCTGGCCCGGGACCTGGCGGCCGCGGGGTCCCGTGGCCTCGTGATGTGCGGCAGCGACGATCCGACCGCCCAGCTCCTCGCCGCCCTGGTCAACGCCTGGCTCGGCAACGGCGGGACCACTGCGCGGCTCGACGCCGCGCTCGCGGTGCGGCCCGACGAGCTCTCGCTCGACGAGCTGGTGGCCGAGCTCGGCGCCGAGCGGGTGGGTGCGCTCTTCTTCATGGGAACCAACCCCGCGGTGGTCGACGCGCGCCTCGGAGCGCTGGTCGCGCGCGTTCCCTTCTCCCTCTCCACCAGCGAGCGCTTCGACGAGACCGCCGCCCTGGTCGACCTCCACGCCCCCCAGGGACACTTCCTCGAAGGCTGGACCGACCATCGCCCCAGAAGCGGAGTTGAGACCCTCGGGCAGCCGTGCGTGGCGCCCCTGTTCGACACGCGCCCCGCGACGGCGTCGCTCCTGGCCTGGACGGCCGGGGAGGCCGCGGCGGCCCCCACCGACGGGGGACACGCCTTCCTCGAGGCGCGCTGGCAGCGCGAGGTGATCGCCGACCTCGCTGGAGCGGACAGCCCTGCGCTCACCTGGGACGCCGCGCTGAGAGAGGGCGTGGTGGTGCACCCCGTGCAGCCGATCATCTCGATCATGCCGATGCTCGCCGCCGCGCCCGAAGAAGCCACGGCGACGCTGTTCAAAGCCGCGCGCCGCGCCCGACCCGCGCCCGGCGGCGGCGAGCTCGGTGAGCCTGGCGCGGTCGAGCCACCGGGCAGCGCGTTCGAGCTGGCGCTCTTCGCCTCGGTGGCCTTGCGCGACGGGACCTTGGCCACCGCCAACAACGGCTGGCTGCAGGAGCTGCCCGATCCCATCACGAAGGTCACCTGGGGGAACCACGCCGCCCTGGCCCCGGCGCGCGCGGCCGCGCTCGGCCTCGCCGACGGCGACGTCGTCGAGCTGCGCAGCGGCGGCGGGGCCAGCCTGCGCTTGCCGGTGCTGAGCCAGCCGGGCCTTCCGCTCTCGGTGGTGGCGGTGGCGGTCGGCCACGGTCGCAGCCGCGCCGGGCGGATCGCCGCCGGGCACGGGACCGACGCCTGGCCCCTGGCCGAGGTGGTGGCGGGGCGCCTCCGGCGCGATGGGATCCCGGTGACCGTCGCCCGCGTCCCGGGCGAGACCAGGCCGCTCGCCCAGACCCAGACCCACGCGTCCCAGGAGGGTCGGGAGCTGGTGCGGCAGGTCAGCCTGGCCGCGTTCGTGCGCAATCCGCACGCGGGCGACCTGGAGGCGGGAAACCTGGACGAAGGCGCGCCGGGAGCGGCGGGGGCTGGGCACGCCCGGGCGGGCGGTCCACGCAAGCACCTCGGGCTGTGGTCGGGCCACGCCTACGAGGGCCACCGCTGGGGGCTCTCCATCGATCTCAACCGGTGCACGGGCTGCGGCGCCTGCGTGGTGTCCTGCTCGGCCGAGAACAACGTGCCCATCGTGGGTGAGACGGAGGTACGCCGGCGCCGCGAGATGCACTGGTTGCGGATCGATCGCTACTACGGCGGGACCCCGGAGGCGCCCGAGGTGCTGCATCAACCGATGATGTGTCAGCACTGCGAGAACGCCCCCTGCGAGACGGTCTGCCCCGTGGTGGCCACCGTGCACTCGAGCGAAGGGCTGAACCAGCAGGTCTACAACCGCTGCGTCGGGACCCGTTACTGCGCCAACAACTGCCCGACCAAGGTTCGCCGGTTCAACTGGTTCGACTACGACCACGGCGGTGATCTGGCGCGCATGGTCCTCAACCCCGACGTGGTGGTGCGCAGCCGGGGCGTCATGGAGAAGTGCTCCATGTGCGTGCAGCGCATCGAGGAGGCCCGCGCGCTGACCCGCCGCGAGGGCCGGGTCCTCGCCGACGGCGACATCCGCACCGCCTGCCAGCAGAGCTGCCCGGGCGAAGCCATCACCTTCGGGGATTCCAACGACGCCCGCGGTGCCCTGTCGGAGGCGCGGCGCGACCCGCGCACCTACACGATCCTCGAGGAGATCAACGTGAAACCGCAAGTCAGCTACCAGGTGCGGCTCAAGAACGCGGGCGACCCGGCGGCCGCGGCCGGGGCAGCCTTGCCGGCCCCGATCCCCCCTGGGGCGGAAGGAGGCCGGCGCCATGGCTGAGCACGGCAGCTTGTCGGCCCTGCGCGAGCCGCTGATCTCCGAGCCACGTACGCTCGGCGGCATCACCGACGACATCCTCGGTCAGATGCAGAGCCGGCCTACCGCCCGCTGGTGGATCGCGTTCGGCGTCGCGGCCTCGTTGCTGGTGCTGGGGATCGGCTCGGTCACCTACGAGATCCTCACCGGCATCGGGGTGTGGGGCCTCAACCGCACGGTCGGCTGGGCCTTCGACATCACGAACTTCGTGTTCTGGGTCGGCATTGGCCACGCCGGGACGCTGATCTCCGCCATCCTCTTCCTGTTCAGGCAGAAGTGGCGCACCAGCATCAACCGATCGGCCGAGGCCATGACCCTGTTCGCGGTCATGTGCGCCGGGGTGTTCCCGCTCATCCACATGGGCCGCCCGTGGGTGGGGTTCTTCGTGTTCCCGTATCCCAACGATCGCGGTCCCCTGTGGGTGAACTTCCGGTCGCCGCTGCTCTGGGACGTGTTCGCCATCAGCACCTACTTCACGGTCTCGGCGGTCTTCTGGTACGTGGGGCTGATCCCGGATCTCGCCACCGTGCGCGATCGCCTGGCGGCCGGCATGAAGAAGCGCATCTTCTCGGTGCTGTCCTTCGGCTGGACCGGCTCGGCGCGCATCTGGGCCCGCTACGAGACGCTCTACATGCTGCTGGCGGGCCTGGCGACCCCGCTCGTGCTGTCGGTGCACACCATCGTCTCGATGGACTTCGCCACCTCGGTCATTCCGGGCTGGCACACGACGATCTTTCCACCGTACTTCGTGGCGGGCGCGGTCTTCAGCGGATTCGCGATGGTGCTCACCCTGATGATCGTGGCCCGCAGGGTGATGGGCTTCGAGCACCTCATCACCATCCGCCACCTCGAGAACATGGCCAAGATCATCATCGTGACCGGGGGCATCGTGGGCCTGGCCTACGGCACCGAGTTCTTCATCGCCTGGTTCTCCGGCAACGCCTACGAGCGCTTCGCCTTCATCAACCGCGCCACGGGACCTTTCGCCTGGGCGTACTGGATCATGGTGAGCTGCAACGTGATCTCGCCTCAGCTGCTGTGGTTCAAGCGCCTGCGCACCTCGGTCCCGGTCCTCTTCGTGCTCTCGCTGGTGATCAACGTCGGGATGTGGTTCGAGCGCTTCGTCATCATCGTCACCTCCCTGCACCGCGACTTCCTGCCCTCGAGCTGGGCCAGCTATTCGCCGACCCGGTTCGAGGTGTTCACCCTGATCGGGAGCTTCGGGCTGTTCTTCACGCTCTTCCTGCTGTTCGTGCGGGTGCTGCCGGTCATCTCGATCGGCGAGGTCAAGAGCGTTCTGGGGTTCGCCCGCGCCGCGACCAAGGCGCCCCCCGCCCCCGCGCACCCGGCGCCGGCCCGCACCCGGGAGGTGGCGTGATGTCCAGGCTCGTCGCCACCTTCACCGACGAGGCGGGGCTCCTGGCGGCCACCCGCGCCGCCCGGGCCGCCGGGGTCCCCATCGACGACGCCTACACGCCATACGCGGTGCACGGCCTCGACGAGGCCATGGGGCTTCGCCGCTCGCGCCTCACCTGGGTGTGCTTCGCCGCCGGGATCACCGGCGCCACCGTCGCGCTCGGGTTTCAGCTGTGGACGTCGGTCGTGAGCTGGCCGCTCAACGTGGGGGGCAAGCCCTTCGCGTCGGTCCCGGCCTTCATCCCGGTCACCTTCGAGCTGACCGTGCTCTCGGCGGCCCTGGTCAGCGCGGCCACCTTCCTGCTGCGGTCGCACCTCGGCCCTGGCCGGCGGGTGGTGCCGCTCCCGCGGGTCACCGACGACAGGTTCACCCTGGTCCTCGGGGATGGCGGGGAGAGCGCCCGGCGGCTGATGCGCGAGGCGGGGGCCGAGGAGATCCAGAGCACCGGCGGAGGGACGTCGTGAGATCGCTGGTGATGGTCGTGGGCGTCGTCGTGGGCATGGGCGCGGCGTCGGCGCTGCTGACCGGATGTGACGACGATCCGACCGTTCCGAACCTCGAGTACATGCCCGACATGGTCTCGTCGGTCGCGTACGATTCGTTCGCTCCCAATCCCAACACCCGCGACGGGCGGACCCTGCTGGCCCCGCCGCCCGGGACCGTCCCGCGCGGTTACCAGCCCTTCCACTTCACAGCGGGACCAGCCGAGGCGGCGCGGGCCGGCCGCGAGCTCACGAACCCGATGCCCGACGTGCCGCTGGTCCGGCAGCGCGGGGAGATCGCCTTCCAGCGCTGGTGCTCGCCGTGTCACGGCCACGAGGGCCAGGCGGACGGGCTCGTGACCCGGAAGTTCCCGCGGCCGCCGTCCCTCACGGCCGAGCACGCCCGCAACCTCCCCGACGGCCAGCTGTTCCACATCGTCACCTTTGGACAGGGTGTGATGCCCGCCTACGGGGCCCAGGTGATGGACGTCGATCGCTGGAAGATCGTGCGATTCGTGCGCCGGATGCAGGCCGATGCCAGGCCGGGCGCCGCGCTGGGCCCTCCACTGCCGGTACCCACGTCGCCTCCCGCGCCACCCGCGGCGGCGCCCCCCGCGGGAGACACCAGACCATGATCAACCCAGGGCCGACTCCCACCTCGAGCGTCACCACCTCCACCTCCACCTCCACCTCGACGCGCAGCTTCGCGCGTGTTCAGGTCGGCGCCCTCGCGGTGGCTCTCGCCGGCTTCACCGCGCTCGCCGTCGGCATGGTGTTCGAGCCCGCGCGGGCCTTCAGCAACCTGCTGGTGGGTGCCTACCTGGTGCTGGGGCTGTCGGCGGGGGGGGGGGTCCTGCTGTCGCTCATGGCGGTCGCCAACGCGGGCTGGGCGGTGGTGCTCAAGCGAATCTTCGAGGCCTTCGGCGCGTTCTTGCCGTTCGCGGCCGCCCTGCTCCTCGCCGCCACCATCCCCGGCATGCGGGTTCTTTACGCCTGGGCCCGGCCGGCGGCCCACGCCGATCCCTTGCTCGTGGCCAAGGCCGCGTTCCTGAACGCGCCGTTCTTCATGCTGCGGATGGGCGCCATCCTCGCCATCTGGATGGCGTTCGCGACCGCGCTGCGCCGGGCCTCGCTGCGCCAGGATCTGACGGGAGATCCCGCCGAGACCCGCCGGACCGTGCGGCTCGCCGCCGGCTTCCTGGTCGCCTTCGCGATCACCGGGTGCCTCGCCGCCTTCGACTGGATCATGACCCTCGAGCCTCACTGGTTCAGCACCATCTTCGGCTTTTACAACCTCGCCGGCATCCTGGTGTCGACGGTCTCCGCGGTCGCCGTTGCGGCCATCCTGCTGGAGCGCGCCGGGGTCCTGCCCGAGCTCGCGCCTGCGCACCTGCACGATCTCGGCAAGTTGATGATCTCCTTCGCCACCTTCTGGGCCTATCAGTGGCTGAGCCAGTTCCTGCTCATCTGGTACTCGAACATCCCCGAGGAGACCGCCTACTTCGAGCTGCGGTGGCAGGGTGGGTGGATGCCCGTCTGGGCGACGAACCTCGTGCTCGGGTGGCTCCTGCCCTTCCTCTTGCTCTTGCCTCGCCCGGTCAAGCGCGATCCGCGGCGCTTGCTGCCGATCGCGCTCCTCCTCGTCTTCGCGCGCTGGCTCGACATCTGGCTCATGGTGTTGCCGTCGAACTTCCCCGACCGTCCCTGGCCCGGGCTGCTCGAGCTCGCCGGTCTCGCCGGCCCGGTCGGCCTCTTCGTCTTCATGGTCGCCCGCACATTCCAGCGCGTCCCCCTCCTCGCCCGCCGCGATCCCTACTTCGTCGAGAGCGTCCACCATACGTGATCGCGGCTTCGCCGCTCGCGGGCAGGGGAGGACCCCACCCGCGGGCCCCTCCCGCGGAGGACGAGAGGCGGGCCCGGATCTGCTTTGCCAATGTCTTCTCCGGTTGGCAAAGCCAACCTTCGATCAACCACTCGAACCGCGCGATCCTCGCGAGTTCCTCTGACTCTCGAATCAGGCGAGTCAAGAGCGGCCCGGCCCCGATTCAATCAAGGTATCAGCAGGACCTTTCCGCTGGTCTGGCGGGTTTCGAGGGCCTCGTGGGCGGCACGGGCGTTGGCGAGCGGGAAGGTGGCGCCGATGCGCACGTCGAGCTCGCCGCGCGCGATGAGCTCGAAGAGCGCACCCGCCCGCGCCAGCAGCTCGCTCCGCGTGGCGGTGTAGTGCACGAGGGTCGGGCGGGTGAGGAACAGCGAGCCGTTGGCCGCCAGCACCTGGGGATCGAGCGGCGCGACCGGGCCGCTCGATTGCCCGAAGAGCGCCAGCATCCCGCGCGGTCTCAGCACCCGCAGCCCCTTGACGAAGGTCGAGGCGCCCACCCCGTCGTAGACGACGTCGACGCCGCGCCCGCCGGTGAGCCGGCGCGTCTCCTCCTCGAAGTCCTGCGTCGCATAGAGGATCACCTCGTCGGCGCCCGCCTGGCGCGCGAGCGCGGCCTTCTCCGGGCTCGACACCGTACCGATCACCCGTGCCCCCGCGCGCTTGGCCAGCTGGATCAGCAGGAGGCCCACCCCACCCGAGGCCGCGTGGACGAGGGCGGTCTGCCCGGCCCGAAGGGCGAACGTATCGGTCGCGAGGTAGTGCGCTGTCATCCCCTGCAGCATGATGGCCGCCGCCTGTCGGGCATCGACCCCATCCGGGATCGGCACCGCGCGCTCGGCCGCCACCAGGACGTGCGTGGCATACGATCCGGGGGCGCTGGCCCAGGCCACCCGGGCCCCGACGACCACTCCTCCAGCCGGCTCGGCCGCTCCGGCCCCGATGGCCTCCACCGCGCCCGCTCCCTCCAGCCCGAGTGCGAGCGGAAGGTCCACCTTGTAGACTCCCCGGCGCTGATAGACATCGATGAAGTTGACGCCGATGGCGCTGGTCCGGACCAGGAGCTGTCCCGGCCCCGGGACCGGGGTCTCCCGCTCCTCCAGCTTCAACACCTCGGCTCCCCCCGTCTCCCTCGGACGAATCGCTTGCATGTCGACCCTCTACAATGACGCGCGGGCTTCTTCAACGCATCGTTGAAGCGCCTTCGACGCGTCACGGCCGACTCTTCGGCGGCTGCGTCCCGGTGTGCATTCCCGGCACACCATTTCGGCACAGACACCGGTGTGCCGGCGTGCCGGCGTGCGAAGAGCATGCGAAGATTGCGGGCAGATGCCCGATCTTGCTCTTTCTGAGATGGTCCGACAGATGCATGAATCTCCCTCACGCGATCATCCGCTTTCGTCCGCTTGGTATGATCGGGAGGAGACCATCCACATGATCCGAATCGACTCTGTTGTTCGCCGGCGAACCGACCCCTCCCCGCCGGGAAGGGGCAAGGTTTCAGGTCGCGCGGCGGTGGCCCGCTTGCCCATCCGCCTGCTGGCCGGCGCCCTCGCCTGTCTGGCGGTGGCGGCAAGCGCCAGCGGCTGCGCGACGACGAGGACCACCAGCACCACCTGGACTGCCGACGCGCCGGCGCCCTGGGTGCGTTACGGCCGGGTCTCCTGGGTGCGCGAGGTGGTCCAGCGCCAGGAGGGCAATCCCGCTGGCGGCGCCGTCGCGGGTGCCCTCATCGGCGGCCTGCTCGGCGGTGGCCGCGGGCCCGGGGCTCTGGTCGGCGCGGTGGGTGGCGCGGCGGTCGGGGCGGCCGCGAGCTCGGGTTCGGCGGAGCAGCGCCACTACGAGGTCATGGTGACCTTCGACGATGGGGCCTACCAGGTGTTCGTGTATCCGGGCGGCTCGCCGTTCCGACCCGGGCAGACGGTGATGCAGACGGCGCAGGGGCTCAGTGCCTACGGCCCCTGACCGGCCGCCCACCCGCTCGTCCGCCTCCGCCGTCGACTTCGAGGCGATTCTCTTCGACAACGACGGGGTCCTGGTCGACACCGAACACCTCTATTTTCGCGCCAACCGTGAGAGCCTGGCCGAGGTGGGCGTGGAGCTCGACCAGGCGTCTTACGTCGAGCTGTTCCTGCGCGACAACCTCGGAGCCTGGCACCTGGCCGAGGCGCGGGGCGTCCCGCCCGAGACCATCGCCCGCCTGCGCGCGGCCCGCGATCGCCGCTACCTCGAGCTCCTCGCGGGCGAGGACGTGGCGCTCCCCGGCGTGGCCGACGCCGTGGCCGCCCTCCGACGCCGTTACCGCCTCGCCGTCGTCACGAGCTCGCAGCCAGAGCCCTTCGCCCGTGCCCATGCGCAAAGCGGGCTGCTCCCGCACTTCGAGTTCGCGCTCACCCGCCGCGACTACCAGCGGAGCAAGCCGCACCCCGAGCCGTACCTCCGGGCCGTCGAGCGCCTGGGTTTGTCGCCCGCCCGCTGCCTCGTCATCGAGGACTCGGAGCGCGGACTCGCCGCCGCCAAGGCCGCGGGGCTCGCCTGCTGGGTCATCCCCTCTGCCCTCACCCGGGGCCTCGACTTCGCGCGGGCCGATCTGGTGCTCGACAGCTTGCCGGCGGCGGCCGCCCGCCTCCTCGCCTGATGTGACGACTGGTGAGCTTTGCCGGATCAGCCCCTCGGCGCTGGCTCCGGGTTCTCGTCAGCTCCGCCAGAAGCTCCAGGCCGCGGTCAGTCTTCCCACGCAGGCTCGACCAGCGTGGCCAGAAAACGCGGCGGGACGCGGGCCCGGGTGATGGCCTCGAACCCGGCGGCGAGCGCGATCAGGTGCGGCTCGGTCCAGGCCGCGCCCACGAACGACAGGCCGAGCGGCAGCCCGTGGGCTGCGCCCATCGGCACCGTGACGCTCGGATACCCGGCCACCGCCGCGAAGGTCGTGTTGCCCCCGGTGACGTGATCCCCGTTCTCGAGATCCGTCAGCCAGGCCGGCGCGTTCGAGGGGCAGATCAGGGCGTGGAGGCGGTGGCTCGCCAGCAACGCGTCGAGGCCCCGCGTGCGCGCCAGGGCGAGGCACCGCGCGCGGGCCGCGCGGTAGGCGCCCGCCGTGAGATCGCCCTTCGTCTGTGCACGCTCGAAGAGCTCCTGCCCGAACCACGGCATCTCCCGGGCGCGCTCTCGCGCGTTGAAAGCCATGACATCGGCCAGGCTCCCGAGGCCTCCGGCCGAGCTCCCCCGCCGCGCGAGGTAGCGGGAGAGGCCGTCCTTCAGCTCGTGGAGCAGCACCTCCATCTCGGCCTCCTCCAGCCTGGCGGTGGGACCGAGCGCGAGGTGGTCCACGATCACCGCGCCGGCGTCCTTCATGGCCTCGAGCGCACGCTCGAGCGCGGCGTCCACCGCGGGGTGAAAGCCCGCCAGATCCCGCGGCACGCCGAGGCGCGCGCCCACGAGGCCCGCCTCGGGTGGGCCGGCCGCGCGTGTGCCGTCGTGCCGGGCGAGCGCCGCCCTGCACGCGGCGCTCGCAGCCAGGGTGGCGACGTCCTCCGGGTCGGCCGGCCCGGCCAGGGCGGCGAGCAACAGCGCTGCATCCCCGACGGTGCGGGCCATGGGTCCGGGCGTGTCCTGCGAGGCCGAGATGGGGACGATCCCGCTGCGGCTCCACAGGCCCACGGTCGGCTTGATGCCGACGATTCCGCACACCCCCGCCGGCGAGATGATCGAGCCGTCGGTCTCGGTCCCGATGCCGAGCGGGGCGTAGCCCGCCGCCACCCCGGCCGCGGTCCCCGAGCTCGAGCCCGACGGGTTGCGGTCGAGCACGTGGGGATTCCTGGTGAGCCCGCCCCGCGCGCTCCAGCCGCTGGTCGAGCGCGTCGAGCGAAGGTTGGCCCACTCGCTGAGGTTGGTCTTCCCGAGCACCACCGCCCCGCTCGCCCGCAGGCGCGCCACGATGAAGGCGTCCCGCGGCGCGGGCCCCCCGGTCAGCGCCAGGGAGCCGGCGGAGGTCTGCATGCGATCGCCGGTGTCGATGTTGTCCTTCACGAGGATCGGGATCCCGTGCAGCGGTCCGGTGGGCCGGCCCGCCCGGCGCTCGGCGTCGCAGCGGGCCGCGATGTCGAGCGCGTCCGGGTTGAGCTCGATCACCGCGTGCAACCTGGGGCCGCGCCGATCGAGCCGGTCGATGCGCTCGAGGAGGCGGCGCGCGATCCCGACCGCCGTCAGCGCGCCCGAGCCGAGAGCGGCCAGCAGCTCGGCCACCGTCGCGCCGGTCACCTCGTCGAGCGGCTGCGGTTCCGGGGCCTGGGGCGAGCCGGTCCCGCCGTCCCCGCTGGCTCGCCGTCGCGGGTCCGCGCCGACGCTGGCCGCGGCGAGCGTCGAGGCCCCGGCGCGGGACAGAAAGCCCCGCCGCCCGAGCTCACGCGCCATGCACTGTCCGCATGTGCAGACTCTGCGGCAGGGCCCTGGTGTCGGCCAGCCGAACTTGGCAGATTGCGAGGCGATGCCCGAGTTGCCCGAGGTTGAGGTCGCGGCCCGCAATCTGCGGCGCTGGGGGCAGGGCCGCCGGATCCGGGCGGCGTGGGCCGACGCGCGCGCGAAGCGCATCTTCCGACCCGCGAACCCCGCGACCGCCCGCCAGTTGGCCGGTGCGCGCATGGATGGCATCCAGCGCATCGGGAAGAATCTGCTGCTGACCCTGCAGGGCGGCCCCGGCGCTTCACGCGCCAACCGTTCCGGTGCGCGCGAAACCAGCGCCGCCGCCCTCGACCCGCAGTTCGGCCTGTGGTCGCACCTCGGGATGACGGGCAAGTGGGTCCGGCGCCGCTCCGGTGACCCCCGCCCGCCGCACGCCCGGGTCGACCTCACGCTCGACGACGGGTCGCGCCTGGTCTACGTCGATCCTCGGATGTTCGGGCGCCTGCGCTGGGTGCCGGGCGCCCGCTTCGACGCGGTCGCGGAGCTGCGAGCGCTCGGCCCCGATCCCCTCACCGACGGCATCGAGGCGCCTCGGTTGGCCGAGCGCCTGGCTGTCCTGCCGGCGCGGCTGGCGATCAAGGTCGCCCTCCTCGATCAGTCCTTGCTGGCGGGGGTGGGCAACATCCAGGCGTGCGAGGCCCTGTTCCGGGCCCGCATCGATCCCCGGCGCCCGGCCGCCACGCTCGGCCGCGTCGAGGTCGGTCGCCTGCGCCGGGGCATCCTCGCGTCCATCGCCCACACGCTCGAGGCCCTGGCGGACCCCAGCTCCGGCGGCGTCGCCGACGCCGATTCAGACATCCGCTATGTCGAGGACGACCGCGGCGACAACCCGTTCCTGGTCTATGCGCGGGCCGGGCAGCGCTGCACCCGCTGCAAACGGGCGCGGATCGAGCGGGTGGTCCAGGCCGGGCGCGCCACCTTTTACTGCCCGTACTGTCAGCGCGCCTGAGGTCGCGCCGCACGCCGGCCCGACCGGACGGCCGAAATTCCAACCGGAAATTCGCGGGGCTCCTTGTGCACCGGCGACTCCAAACTTAAGTCAAGGGTGAGCCCGACGGCCTGCCCGACCGGACCTCGGTCAGCGGTGGCCTCCGTGGCGGAGATCCTCATGAGCACGCCCCAGACTCCCCAGTTCGTCGTTGGCATCGGCGCGTCGGCCGGCGGTCTGAATGCGCTGGAGCGCTTCTTCGACAACCTGCCCGCGGACACCGGCATGGCGTTCGTGGTGATCCAGCACCTGTCTCCCGACTTCAAGAGCCTGATGGACGAGCTCTTGGCCCGGCACACCGAGCTGCCCATCCACCCGGTCGAGGACGGCATGCCGGTCGAGCCCGACAACATCTACCTCATCCCCCCGAAGAAGGAGATGATCGTCTCCGATGGGCGGCTCTTGCTCAGCGATCGCGAGCGCCAGCCCGAGCTGACCCTGCCCATCGACATGTTCTTTCGCTCGATGGCCCAGGACTTCGGCCGTCGCGCGGTGGCCATCGTCTTGTCGGGCGGGGGAACGGACGGCTCACGCGGCATCCGCGACGTCCACCGCGCAGGCGGGGTGGTGATCGTACAGGATCCCGCCACCGCCCAGTTCGACGGGATGCCGCGAACCGCGCGCGAGGTCGGGGTCGCCGAATGGATCCTCGCGCCCGAGGACATGCCGAGGGCGATCCTCGATCACGCCCGCAGCCGCCGCCTCGCCCAGCGCGACCACCAGCCGCACGCCGAGGCCGCCAATGGGCTCGAAGCCGTCTACCAGATGCTGCAGGACGAGTTCGGGATCGATTTCACGCACTACAAGCCGAGCACCGTCACCCGCCGCATCGAACGCCGGGTGGCCCTGGCGCGCTCGAGCAACGTCGACGAGTACGTCGCGCGCCTCCGCCAGGAGCGGGACGAGCTCGACGTGCTCTACCGGGATCTGCTCATCGGGGTGACCCGCTTCTTTCGCGATCAGGAGGCCTTCGAGGTGCTCGAGCAGCAGGTGCTGCCGGAGCTGCTCGCGCGCGAGCCGCGCGACGTTCCCCTTCGGCTCTGGGTGGCGGGCTGCGCGACCGGGGAGGAGGCCTACTCGCTGGCCATCGTCCTGCGCGACCTGATGTCCCGGCTGGGCGAGCGTCGCCTGCAGATCTTCGCGACCGACGTGCACCGCGAATCCATCGAGCGGGCCTCCCGGGGAATCTACGATGCGGATGCCCTGGTGAACGTGACCAAGGAACGCCTGGGGCGTTATTTCCTGCGCATGGGCGACGCGTACCAGGTGGTGGCGGATCTCCGACAGATGGTGGTCTTCGCTCAGCACAACGTGATCAAGAACGCCCCGTTCACGCGGGTCGACCTCGTGACCTGCCGCAACCTCCTCATCTACCTGCAGCCGGCCGCGCAGCAGAAGGTGCTGTCGCTGTTTCACTTCGCCCTCAAGCGGGGGGGCGTCCTCTTCCTCGGGCCGAGCGAGACCGCCGGCAATCCCGCGGGACCCATCGCGCGCGACTTCGAGATCGTGGACAAGCACTGGCGCCTGTACCGCAAACAGACGGATGCCCGCCTGCCGGTGGATCTGCGCACCGCCCCCGCGGTCACCCAGGTCGAACCCCGCCAGCTGCTGCACCCGCTCGGGCCGCCGGGCGCGGCGGGGGGGCGCTATCCGCTGGCCCAGCTGCTCGGGGTCTACGACGCCCTGCTCGACGACGTCATGCCTCCGAGCTTCCTCGTCACCGATCGCGGGGAGCTGGTGCATGCCTTCGGTGGGGCCAGCCGGTTCCTGCAGCCGCGCGACGGGAGGCAGGATCTCGGCCTCGTCGACCTCGTCGACGGCGAGCTGAGGATGGTGCTGGTCGGGGGGTTGAAGCGCGCCCTCCATGAATCCACGGCCCTGGTGTTTCGCGGCGTCCGCATCGAGACGCCCCTCCTGAACGGGGAGCGGGGCGACGGCGGCTCCTCCGGCGTCGGCGCTGGCGGTGGGGGCGCCGGAGCAGGCAATGTCTACCAGATCACCATTCGCCGGGTTCGCAGCCGCGGAGGTGGCACGCCGCACCTGCTGGTGTCGTTCGACAGCTCCGAGGGCGCGGCACGGCCGGCGCCCCGGAGCTCCGAGAACGAGATCGACCTCGACCAGATCTCCCGCGAGCAGCTGCGCGGGCTCGAGGCCGAGCTCGACCACACCAAGGAGAACCTGCAGGCCGCCATCGAGGAGCTCGAGACCAGCAACGAGGAGCTGCAGGCCTCGAACGAGGAGCTGCAGGCCTCGAACGAGGAGCTGCAGAGCACCAACGAGGAGCTCCAGAGCGTCAACGAGGAGCTCTACACCGTCAACGCCGAGTACCAGCGCAAGATCGGCGAGCTGACCGAGCTCGCCAACGACATGGACAACCTCCTGGCCAGCACCGAGGTCGGCACGGTCTTCCTCGACCGGCAGCTCAAGATCCGGAAGTTCACCCCCCAGATCGCCGAGACCTTCAGCCTGCTCCCACATGACGTGGGCCGGCCCATCGAGACGTTCGCTCACAAGATGGACCACCCCGAGCTGGTCGACGACCTGAAGCGCGTCCTCGGCGAGGGCGAGCCCATCGAGCGCGAGCTGCGCGGCGTGCGTGGAAAGTCCTTCTTCGTGCGCATCCTGCCCTACCGGGCCAAGGGCGCCATCGATGGTGTGGTCTTGACCATCATCGACGTGAGCGGCCTCAAGGCCGCAGAGGACGCGCTCTTCCACGAGCGCTACCTGCTGAACAGCTTGCTGGCGACCGTGCCCGACGCCATCTACTTCAAGGACCTGACCGGTCGGTTCATTCGCGTCAACCGGGCCATGGCCGATCGCCTCGGCCTCGAGAACCCCGGGGACGCCGAGGGCAAGAACGCGCTCGAGCTGGCCGACCCGGAGCTGGCGTCGTCGATGCGCGGGCAGGACGAGGCGGTGCTCCGCTCGGGCGAGCCCCAGCACTACAGCCTCGAGAAGCGCTCCGTGCGGCGGGCCGCGACCCCCGACGCTCCCGACGAGCGGGGGCCCTCCAGAGCTCGTGATCGGTGGGAACTGGTGACCCGTCTGCCCCTGCGAGACGCCGAGCAGCGGATCGTGGGGATCATCGCCATCAGCCGTGACGTGACCGAGCAGAAGCACGCCGAGGAGGACATTCGCCAGGCCGTCCGCCGCCGCGATCAGTTCCTCGCGATGCTGTCGCACGAGCTGCGCAATCCGCTCGGCGCCATCGTGACGGCCACCGCGCTCCTCCGGGGGGAGCACCACCCGCCCACCAGATCGGTGCTCGACGACCCGGCGGTCGGCGAGGCCCGCCGGGAGCGGTGCCTCGCCATCCTCGAGCGACAGTCCCAGCAGATGGCGCGCCTGCTCGACGATCTGCTGGAAGCCAGCCGCGTGACCCAGGATCGGGTCGAGCTCAAGAAGGAGATCGTGCCGCTCGACCGGGTGATCCGGGAGGCGGTGGAGGCGGCCCGGGGGCAGCTCGACGCCCACCAGATCGCGCTCGACCTCGCGCTCGACCCCCAGCCGGCGCTGGTCGACGGCGATCCGGCCCGGTTGCAGCAGATCGTGGTGAACCTGCTCAGCAACTCGGCCAAGTACACCCCCCGCGGCGGTCACGTGCGCATCGCCATGGACCGGCAGGACGGCGTGGCGATCGTTCGGGTCGCCGACGACGGCGCGGGGATCCCGGTCGACATGCTCGAGGCGGTCTTCGATCTGTTCGTGCAGTCGCGACGGACCCTCGATCGCGCGGCCGGCGGCCTCGGGGTGGGGTTGACCCTCGCGCGTGCGCTCACCCGCTTGCATGGCGGGACGGTCACCGCGCACAGCGACGGCGAGGGGAAGGGCAGCGAGTTCGTGCTGCGCCTGCCCCTGGTGGACGGGCCGCGCGCCGCTGCCGCGTCCGGCGGGGCCCCCCAGGCGGCGCCCGAGCCGTCCCCGGACCCGGACGGTCGCGCTGGGGCGGAGCGTCGGGAGGCTTCCGAGCTTCCGGCGGGCGCCGCCTCGGTGGAGGGTGGTGCGCACTGCGTCCTTCCCGAGGGCGGAACGGTGGTCGTCGTCGAGGACAACGCCGACAGCCGGGAGATGCTCTGCGTCCTGCTCGAGATGTCCGGGTTCACCTGCCGTTCGGCCGAGAACGGCTCGGCGGCGCTGCGGCTCATCGACGAGGTCCGCCCCGACGTCGCGATCCTCGACGTCGGCCTGCCCGAAATGGACGGCTTCGAGCTGGCGCAGCGGATTCGCCGCGTGCACCCGCCCGGGCAGATGTGTCTCATCGCCCTCACCGGTTACGGACAGCCGGCCGACCGGGCGCTGGCGCACGAGGCCGGCTTCGACGCGCACCTCGTGAAGCCGGTCCAGCCCGAGCCCTTGCTCGCGCTCGTGAAGAGCTTCCGTCTGCCGCGGCCCGTCGCCGCGGAGGACAGCCCGGGCCGGGAGCCAGCCAGGTCCGCCGAGGCCGCGGAGATCGTGTCCTGAGCCCCGGCCCGATCCGCCCGTGACCGCAATGTGACTCGGGCGTCGCGTCAACCTGCACCGGTCGGTGTTAACTTGGTGCGGCTGCGCGGGGCGCCTCACGCCCGGCGCCATTCACAGGAGGGGCACCCATGATGAAACGATCGGTTTGGTCTCGTCGAGTGGCTGGAATGGTCGGTGTGTCGATGGCGCTGGCGGGCGGGCTCGCGGCCCGGACGGCAGCGGCCGAGGAGGTTCACCAGGTCGCGACCTTCGATCCCACCCTCGGTCAGTTGCCTGAATCCATCGCGGCGGACGGGCACGGCAACTTCTTCCTGACCATGGGGACGACGGTTCGCGAGCTGACGCCCGACGGGCAGCTGAGCGTGGTCGCCACCTTGCCGCTGCCCGCCGGGGCCTCCACCGCAGGCGTGGCGCTCGACGCCGACGGGAACATCCTGGTGGTCTCGGACGCGTTCGCGCCCATCCCGCTCGCGGCGCGCCTGTGGAAGATCTCGCCTCCCGGTGCCGGTCCCGTCACGGTCGACGTCGTGGCCACCTTCCCGCCCGAAGCGTTCCTCAACGATCTGGTGATCGACGACGATGGCACGGTCCTCATCACCGACTCGTTCCTCGGACGCATCTGGAAGGTGGACTGCGCGGGCCAGACCAGCGTCTGGCTGTCGAGCAGCTTGCTCGACGGTAACCCCGCCGCTCCGATCCTGCCGGTGCATTCGCTCGGCGCCAACGGGGCGGTCTTCGATGCCGGCAAGCGCAACCTCCTCGTCGGCAACCTCGACTACGGACAGATTCTGAGGGTGCGCATCCAGCGTCGTCGCGACGGGGAGGCGGTGGCCGGGCGGACCGAGATCCTGGCGCAGGACCCGAGGCTCGCGGGGGCGGACGGCATCGCCCTCGATCGCAAGGGGACGCTCTATGTCGGGGTCAACATCCGTGACCGCATCGCCACCGTGGATCGCCACGGGACCGTGGCGGTGGTGGCCGAGGGCGGCTTGCTCGACGGGCCGTCGAGCCTGGTCTTCGGAACCACCCACAGGACCCGCAAGACCCTCTTCATCTCGAACTTCGCCATCGGGCGGGCGCTGGGGTTCGTGCCCGGAGCTCCCCACCCGGGCGTCGTGTCCCTCGAGGTTCCCGAGCCCGGGGTTCCCCTGCCCTGAGGACAGCTCCCCTCTGACGCGTCCTCGTCGCCGGCCTCGCTCCCGTCGGTCCGGTCAGTTCGCAGGTGGCGGCCTGACGACGATCATCCGTCCGCGCGCGCTGTCCGGGACGTACGCCGTTCCCTGCACGTCGATCACCGCGTTGCGCGCCCCCGGGGCGGTGGTGGCCTTCCCCACCACCGCCAGAGCCCCCTTGGCATCGAGGCGGGCGAAGGTCAGGACGCCGTCCGCGGCGGAGGCCACGTACACGAGCCCGGTCCTCGGATCGTAGTCGAGGTTGTCGACGCCGCCTCCGGTCGAGATTCGCCCGGTGACGCGGCCGGTCCCCGTGCTTCCACCGCCCCCTGTGGACCCAACGTCGAGGGCGACCACCCCGTTCGTGCAGGCCACCAGGAGCTCTCCGCGCGCGGCGTCGAGCGCGAGGCCGCGCGGGCCCTCCGCGCCACAGCCAGGGGACCAGGAGCCGACCGTCTGGCGGGTCTTCACGTCGATGGCCAGCGTCCGATCGCGATCCTCGAGGTTGGTGTAGAAGATCCCGCGCGCCGGATCGACCGCATAGCCTTCGGGCTGCCCGTCGAGCTTGATGAAGCCGTTCGCCTTTGCCTTCGCCTTCGCGATCGCCGTGCTCGGCGCCCGGTTCGCGTGGATGTCCGTGATGTCGACGATGGTGATCCCCAGCGCGCGCGGGGTCGTGACCCAGAGCTCTCGCGTCCCGGCCACGTACGCCAGTCCATCGGGCATCGCTTCGATGGTCTTGCAGGGGCCCTTGCGCAGGGTCCTGGCCCCCACGGCGCAGAGGCGATGGTCGGCCCGGTTGCCGATCCAGACCAGGTCACCGGCGATCGCGACCGAGCTCGGGCCCATCCTCGGACGGTCGGGTCGATTCGGTGGCGGGGGCGCGGTGGCGAATCCCCCCACCGTCTCGAGCGTGGGGTGCCCGTCGCGTGTCGCCCGGATCACATCGACGTTGCCGGTGTTCCCCGCCGGGATCCACAGCCGGCTCTCCGCTGGATCGTAGGCCGTGTAGTCGATTCCGACCGGAGGACCGCCGGGTAAGGCGATCGATTCCGCGACCAGCACGCCCAACATCGAGAAGAGCCCGAGCGTCATCGTGGGGTGCTTATAGCCCGAGCCGCTCGTCAATCCACAGTGAGCACGACCTTGCCGAAGCCCTGGTCGGAGGCGACGTAGCGATGGGCGTCCGCTGCCTGCGACAGCGGGAAGGTCCGACCCACCACCGCCTCGAGGGTTCCGTCGCCGAGCAAGGGGACCACGTACCGCGAAAACGCCTGCATGGCCTCGATCTTCTCCTCCAGGGGTCGCGCCCGCAGGACCGTCCCGCGCAGCACCAGACGCTTGCGCATGACCGCCGCCTGATCGAGCTCGGCCTGGGCGCCAGCGAGCATCCCGACCAGGACGATGCGCCCTGCCGCGGCCGCGCAGCGGACGTCCTCCGCCACGTAAGGGCCACCGACGAGCTCGAGGACCACGTCCGCCCCGCGGCCGCCGGTGCGCGCCAGGACCTCGTCGGCGAACCGGGCATCGTGCTGGACGAGCACGGACATGCGCGGGGCGAGGCCGAGCTCGACCGCCCGCTCCAGCTTGGCGGCCGTGCGGGCCGTCGCAATCGCCCGGGCGCCGAGGGCCCGCGCGAGCTGGATGGCGGCCGTGCCCACCCCGCTGCCGGCGGCGTGAATGAGTACGTGCTCTCCGCTCTTGAGCTTGGCCTGGGTCACCATGGCGTCGTAGGCCGTGATGAAGGCCTCGGGGGTGGCGGCGGCCTGCTCGAAGCTCATTCGCTCGGGCATGCGCGCGAGCGCCCTCCCGTGGCAGACCAGGAGCTCCGCGTAGGCGCCACCTCCGGCCAGCCCGAACACGCGATCTCCCGGCCTCCAGGCGTCGACCGCCGGCCCCACCGCGTCGACCTCGCCGGCGAACTCCAGGCCAGGGATGTCCTGCGGGGCATCGCGCGGAGCCGGGTACCGCCCCATCCGCTGCAGCAAGTCGGCGCGGTTGACCGCGGTCGCACGCACGCGCACGCGCACCTCCGCCCGCTCGGGGGTCGGCGCCGCGACGTCCCGCATCTGCAACACCTCGGGTCCGCCCGGCTCCGCTATCACGATGGCGCGCATGGCGTGAAGGAAACCTCGGTCCGACCCCATCGTTCGTCAAGTGCGCCCCACCACCCCTTGCACGCTCCGCCTGGCGCACACGGGGGTGGGCGTGCCGAGATGTCCCAAAAGGACCCTGGTCCGAAGCCCGGGCCGGGGGCTACTGAGACTGACACGGGAAAGAAATGGTTCGCTGCCCCGACCTTTCAAGTTCTGCGCCCAAAGGCGTTTGCTCTGCGCCGAAAAGGCGTCTGGATTCCCCGTATTTCGATTTCCCATTCGTAAACGATCGAGGTAGAACACCCGCCATCTGGGGCGGGGGACCCGTATGTGTTCGGTACTCCCGGGCGGCGCGGCGCTACATCGCCAGACCCGCTGCAACACCTCCCGGCACAGGAGAAGCGAAGTGATGATCAAATTTCCCCTCTCGAGGTCCCACATGGCTTTGACGTTCCGTCTCGCAATCGCCCTCCCGGCCCTGGCCCTGGTCGCGTGCAGTCATCCGAGCACCGACACGACCGGTGGAACCGGAGGCAGCGGCACCGGCCCGGTCGGCACTGGCGGAACGGTGGGCGGCGGCACGGGCGGCGGTGGCGTCATCAACGGGAGTGGTGGGAACCCGACGGGATCGGTGGATGGCACGGGTGGCACCAACGGCAGCGGGAATGGAACTGGTGGAGGCAACGGGAGCCAGACCGGCGGAGGCAACGGCAGCGGGACCGGCGGCGGCAACAGCGTGGGCGGTGGTGGCCCGAGCGCGACCGGCGGCGCCAGCCCAGGGGTCGGCGGAGCGACGGTCAAGATGTCCTGTACGGCCACCTCGTTCAGCTCGACGTACCCATATTCTCCCGGCTACCCCGGCCATGCGGCGAACCTCGCCATGGCGCAGTCGATGATGCAAGCGATGAGTCCGACGCAGAAGACGCAGCAGATGCGGGGGGTGCCCACGCCTCCCCTCAACTACAACATCTTCTGGCAGCCCGATCAGGGCTCCGTCCGCGGCTTCGACTTTCGCGACGGACCTCGAGGCGTCAACCTGGACGCTCCGCTGCTCTCCGGCTCGGCGGGCGGCAAATCGACGGCCTATCCGCAGGCCATCGCCCGTGGAGCCGCTTTCGACCTCGACCTCGAGTATCACATCGGCGAGGCCATGGGCGACGAGATGGTGGCCGCCGGGCAGACGATGTCCCTCGCCCCCACCGTCAACATCCTGCGCCACCCGTCGTGGGGACGCGCGCAGGAGACCTACGGTGAGGATCCTTTCCTTCTCGGCCGTCTCGGCTCGGCGTTCGTCGTCGGCATGCAGGAGTATGTCGGTGCCTGTGCCAAGCACTTCGCCGCGAACAACATCGAGCAAAGCCGCTCGACGGCCAACGCCCTGATGGACGAGCAGACGCTGCGCGAGATGTATGCGCGCCACTTCGGCATGATCATCAAGGACGGTGGGGTCTCTTGCATCATGGCCTCCTACAACAAGGTCAACGGCAAGAATGCCACCCAGAACGCGCACCTCCTGACCGATATCCTCCGCACCGACTTCGGGTTCCAGGGCTTCGTCCTCAGCGACTGGTGGGCGATGCCCGGCGGGAACAACACTGATCAAGCTTCTCGAGCGACCAACGCGCGCGAGGCGGTCATGGCGGGTATGGACATGGAGCTCCCGTGGGCTTACCAGTACCTCGAGCTCGACACCCAGACCGGTCTCGACACGTTCATCAATCAGTCGACCACCCGGATCCTCGAACAAAAGATCCGGTTCAAGGCCATCAACACGGGCGGGACCGCGGGGCTCAAGGCCTCGACCTCCAAGCTGACCAACGGGTCCATCACGAACAACGACGATCACATCGCTCTGGCCGCGCAGGCCGCGCTCGAGTCGATGGTGCTCCTCAAGAACGACGGCGGCGTGCTGCCTCTGAGCAAGACCGCCATCAAGACCGTCGCCGTCATCGGCGCGATGATTCCTTACGCGGTCAGCTCCGACGGGACCGGCGATTCGACCATCGACTTCACCACCAACCTGGTCACCGGTGGCGCGATGACGATCCTCACGGGCGACTGGGGATCGAGCCGGGTCGTCGGTGACCCAGCCAAAGCCGTGGGGCCGCTGCCGGGCATCCGGGCTGCCGCGGGCACCGGCATCACCGTCATGGCTGGTCCCAGCGCCGGACTGGCCAGCATGGCCGATGTCAGCGTCGTGGTGGTCGGCCTCACGCCCCAGGACGAGGGCGAGGAGTACACCAACCTCGCCAACCCGGACCGACAGAGCTTCGCCCTCGACGCCAAGCGCGGGCAGGGGACGCAGAACAAGCTGATCACCGACGCGGTTGCCATGGCGAACGGCAAGCCGGTCATCGTCGTGCTCGAGGGCTCGGGACCGATTGACATGCCCTGGCTGAGCATGGTCAAGGGGGTGATCATGGCCTGGTATCCGGGGATGGTCGGCGGCACCGCGCTCGGGAAGCTGATCTTCGGGGACGCGAACTTCAGCGGGAAGCTCCCGATCACCTGGTCGCAGGTGTCGGACTACGGACCGTTCAAGGGCGCCAGCACGGACACGCAGATGGACTTCTATCTCGGGTACCGGCGCTTCGATCAGAACAACATCGCGCTCGATCCGACGCAGGGCCGTTATCCCTTCGGTTATGGGCTCAGCATGGGGACGGACTATCGGTACACCGCGATCCACGTCCCCTGCAGCGACGTCCCCCAGACGGGCTTCGTCGACGTGACGGTGGATGTCTCGAACATGGGCACGCGCGCAGGCGACGAGACCGTGTTCCTGTTCGTCGCTCCGCCGGCCACCGCGCCGACCTCCACCGCGGGCGCCATCCACCGCGCGAAGAAGGAGCTGAAGGGCTTCGCTCGCCTCAACCTGCCGCCCGGAGAGAGCCACAGCGTGACCATCAAGCTGCGCATCGCGGATCTGGCGTACTTCGATCCCGCCACGACCGGTGGGGGCTGGAAGGTGCAGCCCGGGCAGTACACGATCATGGCCGGTGGGTCTTCCGCCAACCTGCCCGTCATGGATACCCTGACAGTCAAATGATCCCACCAAAGAAGTTTCACGCCGGGTTTCTCTCGACACTCCTGACCGCCTCGCTCCTCTCGGTGCTCGCGCCCTTACCGGCGCGCGCGAAGGGCAGCTCTGCAACGGACGCGGAGGCGTCCGAGGGCGAAGCCGCGAACGCGAACGCGGTCGATCCGACCCATGGCAGCGGTGAGGCCGAGACGCCACCGCCCGCCAAGAGGCCGGGCCCCCCGCCCGAGTCCTCGGGCTCGGCCTTCATCGTCGAGCGGCTGCCGCCCTCGGCGTTTCCGGAGTGGACCAGGCGAGGAATCCCGGGTGGCTCGCTGTGGCTCGACGCCTCCTTTCACGGGATGCAGTGGCCCTACTATCCGAAGACGGGGCTCGGCTTCAGCGGCTCGGTGTGGGCGGACAACAGCTATCAGAAGATCAACCGGGAGGAGCGCTTTCCCCAGACCGAGTACTGGGTCCACCAGTCCCGGGCGGTGTTGCGCGCGACCCCGACCTACAGCTCCGATGACTTCTTCGTGCAGGGCCAGGTCGAGATGGTTGGCAACTACAACCAGCTCCTGCAACGCCAGGACGCGCCCGACACCGACGATCTGTGGCTTCGGTTCGGGCGGTGGAACAGCTGGGACATCCAGGTGGGTCGCTACGAGGCGTACGCCCTGCACCACTTCGGCATGGGGCTCGATCTCAACACGGTGGAGCGGCAGGGCGCGCTCGACGAGAACTCCAGGGCGCCGGTGGACTTCAACTACGCGACGACCATGTTCTACCGGCCGAACGGCACCGGCAACATCGCGCTTCACCTGCATTTCTGGGAGGGTGAAAAGGGCCTCCCCGCGATCCGCGCGGAGCTCCTCACGCAGTACGGTTACGACAGCTTCGACCGGATCGGTGTGCGCCCGGCGGTGATCGTCGACTTCGGCGCCCTCAAGTTCAAGCTCGGCACCGAGCACCGCTGGACCCGTCCGCGCGATACCCAGGTCCAGACCAACATGACGCCCCGGGTGGATTCGAATGGCCAGCCCGTGATCGACCCGATGACGATGTCGCAGATCATCGACATCAGCTACACGGCCACCCGCAAAGAGAAGTTCTACGACCGATGCCTCGCTGCCGGGACCGTACAGCTCGTGCTCTTCCCATGGCTGGAAACCGGCGTGCAGGGAGCCTACTGTCTGTCCGATCACACGACTGGCATGGGTGGGACGGATATCGACGGAAGCTACACCCAGTGGACGGTGGGGGGCTTTGCCAACTTCAGTCCCTTCACAGACGTGGTGGTGGGTGGCGGCGCCGACCTGGCCGACTGGACCAACCTCCACAAGAACGATCTCGGCAAGTACGGCCACCAGACCAACCTCGCCGCCTTCGGCGCCGTGCAGTACCTCGTCCACAAGCAGCTCTACGTCAAGCTGGTGGGCGCCTACGACAAGGGCAAGCGCGAGAATCTCGAAGGCGGCACCACCGAGGTGACGAGCACCATGGTGAGCGCCCGCGTCCGCCTCATGTACCTGTTCTGACGGTGTACCTCTGGCCCTGGCGTGATTTCTTGGGAGGCTACCGGGTCTAATCGCCGGAGTGGGAAGCGACTGAGAAGGGACTGGTAATCGATATCGGTCCGAGACCTCAGGTACCTATCCACCGTCCTCGCCGAATCCGGCCCCCTCCCCTCGAGGCTCGCGCTCGCGACTCCCGCGAAGACCGACCCGACTCCCCGACCCGCGCCGCAGCGGACCCGCCCAGCGCAGCGCCTTGTGGCGCTGCGCCCGCCGCTGCGGCACCCACCGCCAACGATGCCGCGCTCGCGGTCGCGAGCATCGGCAGCAAGGATCCCGGCCGCGTGTCCATCCGATCGCGAGTGTCAGTGACGCGCCCGCACACCCAACTACTGAATCGCGATGTCGTCGACGTAGACCGTGCCGGTCCAATCGGCGGTGCCGTTGACAACCGCCCCCACACCCAGCTCGTACATCGAAGTCGACATGTTCAACCCGCTCACTGGCGTCGAGACCTGAAACCACTGGCCGATGACCGACGAGAAGAGGAAGTTCTGACCGGGGGAGAGCTTGTCGGTGTAGACCGTCTCACCGAAGTTCGAAGCCGGGTCAAGCGGGGGGCCGTCGACGAAGAACCATGCGCTGATGCTGGTCAATCCGGTAAGGGATATCTGACCGACGCTGCCGCACAAGAGCTGATCAAGCTCGAAGGACCGCGCCTGACCGGTGGCGGTCACGGGAATCGCCAATGAATGCGTGCCACCGTGGTGTTGCGCCGTGGAATTCGACGCGCCCCTCGTCGCCATTGAAAAATCGGTGCGCAAGATGCCAAACCCGCCCGTGGTTCCATCCTCGAAATCCCAGGTTCGTCGCTGACAGGAGGCCGCCGCGCCGACGCAACTCAGGAGGCCTGGACTGCATCCGCACACGTTCGCGCTCGTACACGTTGACGTTCCGCCGCAGTCGGCACTTGTGCAACACTGGACGCATGCGCCACCCTGGGTGCACTGCTTCAATCCGGTCGGACAACCGCAGATTCCGGCTCCTGTGCAGGTGGCGCCGCCAGGGCAGGGCACCGGCGTGGGCACTGCGCACATACCCGCCTTGCAGGTGCCTTTCCCCACGACGCTGTTCCCCGAGCAGCTAGCGTCGCCACATGAGCTCCCATTGATGCAGGCACAAGTGTCGTTGGGCTTGCCGTTGCAGTTGGCATCGTTTCCCGCCACGTCGCAGCTATCGCTGAGAGCTGGGAGGATCTGACCGACGCATGTGAGGCCCCAGGAAGTACTGCTCTTGTTGGCGGCCAGGATGCACGATCGCGTGCCGGATTTGCACGGAGCCGTGTTGTTTCCTGGGCACGGTCCGGTAGTCCCTGCGGCGCAGACGCAGGTCGAGTCGAGGTTGTCTGCAATGCCGTTGCAGTCGTTGTCCTTGGTCGACGAACAATCTCGCGGGAGGGGCGTGCACGTGCATACGCCGGCGCTGCAGGTGGGAGTTGCGCCTGAGCAGGCTGCCCCGGTGGCCAGTTGGCCGGCGGCGGTGCAGGTCTGGGGAGCGTTGTTGAGGCAGCTCACGGGCCCGGGGGTGCCGACACAAGCAAGGGCGCTCGTGGTGGTGCACGCGTAGTGGCCACATCCTCCGCACGTTCCCCCGAGGGACGCGCCCGCGGGCCCCGTCACGGCGCCGCATCCACCGCAGGCGTTGGCGCCAGGATCGGAGCAGGTGACGGACGTCTTGTTGGCCCCACACACGTTGGTGCCGCACTTCCCGCACGCTGCGTTCAAGGTCCCGGTGATGACGCCGCAGCCACCGCACGCGTTGGCACCCGGGTCTGAGCACGCGAGCGCGGTCTTGCTCGCTGCGCAGGCGAATTTTCCACAAGTGCCACAAGAGGCGCCAACGGTTCCTGTGAGCGTTCCGCAGCCGCCGCAGGCATTGAGCCCCGGATCCGAGCAGGTGACAGTGGTCTTGGCAGCCGAGCACGCGTACTGACCGCACGCACCACAGGTCCCGCCGGGTGCACCGACCAGCGTTCCGCATCCGCCACATGCGTTCAGCGTAGCCTCGCAGCCGAGGTTGCCGCTGCCCGCGCAGTGTCCGAAGCCAGCGGCGCACGAGCTGGGCGGGATCTGGCAAACTCCCGCCACGCACGAGACGGCTGCTCCCGCCTTGACGTGGGGAAGCGCCGCGCAGTTGTTGTTGCAAGCGCCACAGTTGAGCGGGTCACTCTGGGTATCGGCGCACTTCGCTCCGCAGAGGGTGGGTGCCGGGGCGACGCAGTTCGAGGCACAGGTGGGCGCTCCCGTGGTGGTGGAACACAGTCCCGTCGGTGCGACGCACGCCTTTCCGCATTGACCGCAGTTCGTCGTGTTCGTCAGGCTGGTCTCGCAGCCGTCGTCGGGCTTCGCTCCCGGGCAATGGGCGAAGCCCGAGACGCAGGCGCTCGGCGGCACGAAGCAGGCTCCCGAGCGACATTCGACGCCTGTCGCCCCGGCCTTGACGTTCGGCAGGGTGGTGCAGTTGTGTCCGCACAGTCCGCAGTTCGACGGGTCGCTCTGGATCTCGACGCACTTGGTTCCACAGAGAGTCGGCGTCGGCGTCGTACAACTCGAGGCGCATGAAGGTGGATTCGTGGTCGTCGTGCACAACGCCGTCGGCGCGACGCATGTCTTACCGCACTGACCGCAGCTTCCCGGCCGGCCGAGATCCGCCTCGCATCCATCCTCCGGATTCGTCGAGCAATGTGCGAAGCCGGTCGCGCACGCGGACGGAGGCACACTGCAGATGCCCGCCTGGCAAGTCACCGTCGCTCCAGGCTTCACATTCGGCAGACCGGAACAATCGTGCCCGCACGTCCCACAGTTCTTGGCATCGGTCTTGAGGTTGACACACGACGTTCCACACATGTCCGCCGTCGCACCGGTGCAGTTGGCCGTACACTCTGGAGAGCCAGACGTCGAAGAACAGACGGGGGTCGCAGCCGGGCAAGCCGTCGTGCAATTTCCGCAGGTCTTCGAATCGGTAAGACTCGACTCGCATCCATCGTCGGGGCGCGCTGAGCAATGGGCAAATCTGGCAGCGCACGCCGCGGTCGGCACGATGCACACGCCGGCTTGACAGGCTACGCCAGCGGCCCCGGCCTTGATGTTCGGCAAGCTTGTACAATCGTGGCCACAAGTTCCGCAGTTCTTGGGATCGGATTTGAGGTCGACGCAGCTCGAGGCGCACATGTCACTGGTCGGCGCAGTGCAATCGAACGTGCATACGGCCGTGGCGCCCTTCGCCGAGCACAGTGGCGTCGCTGCGGGACAGATCGCACCGCAGGCACCGCAGTTTTGCGAATCGAGGAGGTTCGTCTCGCACCCGTCATCGGCGCGCACCGTGCAGTGTGAAAAACCTTGCGCGCACGCGGTTGTCGGAACGTAACAGGTCCCGGCGCGGCACTCGACGCCCGCGGCACCCGGAGCGACATTCACGAGACCGGTGCAGTCGTGTCCGCAGGTTCCGCAGTTCTTGGAATCGCTCGGGGAACCACACGACGCATCGCCCGACGGGTCGTTGGCGACGCTGCCACCGCCACTTCCGGACGGGATCGACGATGCGTCGACGCTCCCTCCAGCGTCCCTCGCTCCCGTCGCCCCGCCACTGCCGAGGTGGTCGCCCACCGAGGAATCTGCGCCCGTTCCATTCGTCGCCGCGTCCCCGGTCTTGTCGACTGCTTCACGCTTGGGCTTCGCTTGGAAGTCCTTGCACGATGCCAGGACCACCGCTGCGGCGACCAGCACCGCGACATTTCCGCCGGTCCACCTTCGATTCGACATGGCTTCTCTCCCCGACGTGACGAAGACCCCGATGGCTCAGAAACGAATTGCGCAGCCCACACTCGGTCGAGCAGGGTTCATCGAACAGGCAATGCGCCCGTCGGGCTGGCCGTCCGGCAGCGCGAAGAACAGAACAGCAGACGTGACGGCAAGAGCACCGGCAGCGCCATAGCCAACGAAGGCGAACGTCTTCGCCCTTCGGCCGGCATTGAAAATAGCAGCACATCCAGGTCCCCCACGGTCGACGAAATCCGTACTGCACGCATCCATCTTTTCGAATGAGTCCACCTTGTTGGACCAACTCACGTGCTCGATAATGGCGAACGCGAGGGCCGCCAGCGACAAGCCCCCCGTCGCGAGCACGAGGGGCATACGAGCGGCCGACGCGTGGGGACGAGACGGCTCGCCGTCGGCATCTTCCTCGGGAGCAAAGGGCCCAGGTGGGTTTGCTGCGCCCGCCACGTCCTCTGCAGACGAAGACACGTCGGCAACAACCCTCACTTCCGTCGCTCGCGCCGCGACTGCAGCGCCTGTTCCACTGCCCTTCTTGTCGTTGCCCTGGACCAACGAGGCCGCCACGGTGGTGGTCGAGGTGGCCAGGGCATCGAATGATTCCCGGGTAACCTCCCCCGCACGAACGCTCGTGGTGCGCCGGACCGGAAGCCGTCCTCGCATGAGGATATCGATCGTCACCGTGCCGGTGGTCGCCGCCAGTGGTTGCCGCAGCGGCAGAATCCCCCGCGCGACACCGTCGAGGCGAACTTCGGCGCCGGGCGTGCCGCCCAGGATGTCGATCTGTCCGACGTGCTCCGCCACGCGCGCCGCGGATTCCTTCAAGACGGACCGATTCTTGATGATCCACGGGTCCCGCTCGATGCCAAGAGCCTGCCGGATGTGCTCCGACGCTGCCAACCATCTACCGAGCGCCTGTTCAGCCAGGGCCATCTGGGCGAGGGCCCGTGGGCTGTGCCCCTTGTCATACGCCTCCTCGAAGAGGCGGAGCGCGTCCGCATCGTCGCCATGACGGCGACGCTCCACACCTTCGCGAACCAGATCGTCCGGGTCGGACGCCGCACGGACCTGACCGGCGATGGCTAAGATCGTCCAGGTCGCAAGGACAATACGCAATACCCGCGATGACTCTCCCCCGACCAAGATGAAGGCACTCTTATCACGCGAACTGTACCGACGCGTGAAGATCTTCAACCGAATCTCGGTGGTGCGAACTCTCGTCCGGGCCCGTTGGGATTGCGTGAGGCATCGATTTGGGGTGTGGCGAACGACCTCGAAGTGCCTGCTAGACGGGCCGCCGATTCTCGGCCGAATGGGCGCGAAACCAGACACAAGATGCAATTGAGGCTCTTGCTTGCTCGGCGCTCGATCCGGCTTTGCCGGAATCGGTCCCGTACAGAACGATTGCCGTTGCCGCCGGGGCCCCGGTTCCGCCGTAACCCACGAAGGCTCGCTGGCGAGCCTGCTGGCCG
>CAZIOH010000021.1:0-41941 GCA_964540815.1 uncultured Myxococcales bacterium
GGCCCGGGCCACCGAGGACATCAGCAACAAGATCAAGATGATCCAGGGCAGCTCGGGGGGGGCGGTCGAGGCCATCCGCCGCATCGGCGAGATCATCGGCCGCATCAAGGAGATCCAGACCTCGGTGGCCAACGCGGTCGAGGAGCAAGCCGCCACCGCCTCGGAGATTGGCAAGAACATCAACCACCTGGCCAGCGCCAGCGGGGAGATCGCCGGGAACATCACCAAGGTGGCCGAGACGGCCCAGAACACCTCGACCGGGACCTCCGAGACCGAGACGGCGGCCGCCGAGCTCGCGCGCATGGCGGCGGGCCTGCAGCGCCTGGTGGCCGCCTTCCGCTACGAAGATGGGGTGCCCCGGGAGACGGGGGGCCTGCGCCGCGGTCTGAGCGTGGTCAACGGCCGGGGGACGGGGTCGACGGGCTCGAGCGGGCGGGGCGAGGGTGGAAGCTCCGGCGGATGGCGTGCGGCGTCCTGACGGGCGCGGGCCGCTCCGTCTCACGTCTCTGAGCGCCCAGCCTTTCCATTTCGCGCCGGCCCGAACCCCGAGGACACCAAGATGAGCACATCCGACGAGATGGAGGAAGTGATCGTCGAGTTCCTGGCCGAGAGCAAGGAGGGGCTCGACCGGGTCGACGACGATCTCCTGGCCCTCGAGAAGGATCCCGGGAACGCCGCCCGCCTGGCCAGCATCTTCCGCGCGGTTCACAGCATCAAGGGCACCGCGGGGTTCCTGGCCTACGAGAAGTTGCAGGCCTTCGCGCACGTGGGCGAGAGCCTGCTCAGCTTGCTGCGCGACGGGGAGCGTGCGTTCGACCGCGAGATCGCCGAGGCTCTCTTCGCGGCGGTCGACGCCCTGCGGGAGATGCTGGCCCAGATCGAGGCCAAGCGGGAAGAGAGCAGCAAGGACTACAGCCAGGTCATGGATCGGTTGGCGGCCCTCACGGTGGCTTCGGACGGCGCGCCGGCGGAGACCGAGAGCCCGGGCGCCCCCCCCGCCATGTCACCGAGCCGACCGGGCCTCACCCCGTCCGCCGCGGCGCCGTCCCTGTCCGCGGCTCCGCCCGCGCCCGGGCCCGCGCCCAGGCCCGCCGCCGCGGCGCCGCCCCCGGCGCCTCCCCTGGCTGCAGCTTCCCCGTCCACAGCTTCCCCGTCCGCCGCGCCTCCGCCAGGGCCGCCCCTCGCGGCGCCGGCGCCAGCGCCGGCCGAACCGCCGGACACCGCCCTCGAGCTCGAGGCCGCCCGCGCGACCGACGCCGGTCCACGCGCCGGCACCCCGGGCGGCGGCGAGAGCGTGCGGGTCGACGTCAGCCTGCTCGATCGGCTGATGAACCTGGTCGGGGAGCTTGTGCTGGCCCGCAACCAGGTCCTGCAGGTGGGCTCGATGCAGCAGGATCAGGCCTTCCTCGCCACCTCGCAGCGGCTGAACCTGATCACCTCCGAGCTGCAAGAGAGCGTGATGCGCACGCGCATGCAGCCAATCGGCAACGTGCTCCACAAGTTTCCTCGGCTGGTCCGCGATCTGGCCGGCGCCTGCCGCAAGCGGGTGCGGGTGGAGATGGAGGGTGAGAAGACCGAGCTCGACCGCACGTTGCTCGAGGCCATCCGGGATCCCCTGACCCACATCGTCCGCAACTCGGTCGATCACGGCATCGAGTCCCCGGAGGCGCGCCAGGCCGCCGGCAAGAACCCGGAGGGCCGGCTGGCCATCCGCGCCTTCCACGAGGGCGGGCAGGTCACGGTCGAGGTGGCCGACGACGGCGGCGGGATCAACGGCCAGCGCGTGAAGGACAAGGCCGTGGCCCGCGGGCTCGTCACCCCGGAGCAGGCCGAGCGGATGACCGATAGCGAGCTCGTGAGCCTGATCTTCCTCCCCGGCTTCTCCACCGCCGAGAGTGTCTCGAACATCTCGGGCCGAGGGGTGGGGATGGACGTCGTGCGGACCAACGTGGAGAAGGTGGGGGGCACGGTCGACGTCCAGAGCGTGCTCGGCAAGGGGCTCACCATCCGCATCCGCCTGCCCTTGACGCTGGCGATCATCCCCGCGCTGGTGGTGGGCAACGGGGACGAGCGCTACGCCATCCCCCAGATCAGCCTGATGGAGATCGTGCGCCTCGAGCGCGACCAGGTGAAGCGCGCCATCGAGATGGTTCACAGCACGCCGGTCTACCGGCTGCGCGGCAACCTCCTGCCCTTGCTCTTCCTGCGGGACGCGCTGGCCGACGAGGGCGGCGGCGGCCCCCCGGCCCACGCCGCCACCGACACGGGAGCCCTCAACATCGTGGTCCTCTCGTCCGAGGAGCGGGTCTTCGGCCTGGTCGTGGATCGGGTGATGGACACCTCCGAGATCGTGGTCAAGCCACTCGGCAAGCACTTCAAGGCGGTCTCGCTCTTCGCCGGCGCCACCATCATGGGCGACGGCTCGGTCTCGCTGATCCTCGACGCGGCGGGCCTGGCCAATCACCTGCAAGGGTTCGCCCGGGTCCGCGAGACGGCCGTGGCCGCGGCGAACACCGCCGGAGGGCTCCCGGCGAGCGGCGGCATGTCGCTCCTGGTGTGCGACGTCGGTCAGGGTCGTCGGCTGGGGATTCCGCTCGCGTCGGTCGACCGACTGGAGGAGTTCAACCGGGATCGGGTCGAGCGGCTCGGCGACCAGGCGGTCGTCCAGTATCGCGGCGACATCTTGCGGGTCATGTCGCTCGGCGAGATGGTGGGGATGGGCGCGGGCTTTGGAGGAGGAGGCGACGAGATGGACGAGGCCGCCGCCCGCAAGACCACCATCCAGGTGGTGGCCTGTCGCGGCAAGTCGCGCCGCATCGGGCTCCAGGTGCAGCGGATCCTCGACGTGGTGGAAGGGGTCGGGCCGCCGGCGGCCGGGACCGCGCGCAGCGGCACCCTCGGCTCGGTGGTGGTCGGGGGCCGCCTGATCGAGGTGGTGGATCTGTCGGAATGGACCGACTTCGGCGGCGCGACGGCCGGCCTGGAGGTGACGCCGTGAGTGACGTGTCCCAGGTTGGAGACGGGAGCACCCGCTCCGTGTGCACCTTCATGGTGGGTGGCCTCTGCCTCGGGATCGAGGTCTCCACCATGCGCGAGGTCCTCCGCGCACAGACCCTGACGCGCGTGCCGCGGGCTCCCCGCGAGGTGCGCGGGCTCATGAACCTGCGCGGACAGATCGTCACCGCGGTGGATCTGGCCGCGCGGCTGCGCTTGCCGCGCGGCGAGCGGCCGGCCGCCGCCATGAACGTGATCGTCCAGACCCAGGATGGCCCGGTCAGCCTGCTGGTCGACGAGATCGGGGACGTGGTGGAGGTTGGGGCTCCGGAGGCCGAGCCCCCTCCCGCCAACCTGATGCCGGAGGTGCGGGAGCTCATCTCGCAGGTCTACAAGCTGCGGGACGGTCTGCTCCTGCTCCTCAACGTCGAAAAGACCGTCATGGCTGAAGGTTAGGCAAGGTAGGAGAAGGCTCACATGCGTGCACTGGTGGTCGATGATTCCCGGGCCATGCGTCTCGTGATGAAGAACATCCTCAGGGCTCAGGGGTTCGAGACCTTCGAGGCCGGGCACGGCGGCGAGGGGCTGGCGCGGTTGAAGGAAAACGGTCCGATCGAGCTGGCGCTGGTCGACTGGAACATGCCGGAGATGAACGGCCTCGAGTTCGTCAAGGCCGTGCGCAAGGATCCCCTCTACGACGACATGCGAATGGTCATGGTGACGACCGAGGCGGACATCTCGCGCATGGTCGAGGCGCTGGAGAGCGGGGCCAACGAGTACCTGATGAAGCCCTTCACCAAGGAAGCTCTCCACGACAAGCTGGTCATCGTCGGGCTGACGCCATGAGCACCACCCCGACACCCAAGGTCCGCGTGCTGGTGGTGGACGACTCGGCGGCGATCCGCCGCCTCTTGCGGTCGCTGCTCGAGACCGATCCTGGGCTGACCGTGGTGGGGACCGCGGCCAATGGACAGTCGGCCCTCGATCAGATCCCGGAGCTGAAGCCTGACGTGGTGACGCTCGACATCGAGATGCCGGTGATGGATGGCCTCGCCTGCCTGCGCGAGCTGCGCAAGCGGTGGCCGCGGCTGCCGGTCATCATGCTCAGCACCCTGACGGAGCGCGGGGCGGCCGCGACCCTCGACGCGCTGGCGGCCGGGGCCAGTGACTACGTGGCCAAGCCGACCCAGTTCGCCGCGGCCAACCTGGCGGTCGAGGCCATCCGCGCCCACATCGTCCCCAAGATCAAGGCGCTGGCGGAGCGGGCGGCGATCTCGCCGAGCTTCCCGGCGGCCCATCCCCGAGGGTCGGCGACGCTGGCCGGGACGCCGGTCGCGGGGGGCGGTCACCCGAACCTGGCGTTTGCCCCCGCGCCCGCGCCTTCCCCCGGCATCCCACGCAAGCCCATCGAGGTGGTGGGCATCGGGATCTCCACGGGAGGCCCCAACGCGCTCGGGCTCCTCTTGCCCGCGTTGCCCGCCGACCTGCGGGTGCCGATCGTGATCGCGCAACACATTCCTCCGCTCTTCAGCGCGCTCATGGCCGAGCGGCTGGCGGCGACCTCGCGCATCGCGGTGCGCGAGGCCAAGGACGGCGAGCCCCTGCAGCCGGGGACCGCCTACATCGCTCCGGGAGACTTTCACATGAGCGTGGTGGGGAGGAGCGGCGGCTACCGGATCAGCCTCGGGAAGGGCCCGCCCGAGAATTCCTGTCGGCCGGCCGTCGACGTGCTGTTTCGTTCGCTGGCCGAGCAGGTGGGTGCCGGGGCCCTCGGGATCATGATGACAGGGATGGGGCAGGACGGGCTGGTGGGCTCGCGCTTGTTGCATGCCGCCGGGGGACGCCTCCTCGCCCAGGACGAGGCCTCGAGCGTGGTGTGGGGCATGCCGGGCTTCGTGGTGCGTGCGGGGCTGGTCGAACAGGTCTTGCCGCTCGAGCACCTGGCCGCAGCGCTCGTGACCCGGGTCTCGCCGGGGAAGGGCGGGGCCGGCGCCGGCGCCGGCGACCCCAAGCGCGTGGTGGGATGAACGCGGCGGACTTCGACTTCGTCCGCAAGATCGTCCGCGACGGGGCGGCCATCTCGCTCGACGACAGCAAGCAGTACCTGGTGCAGTCGCGGCTCGAGCCGCTGGCGGCCAAGGTGTGCGGAGGGTCGGTGGATGAGCTGCTGCGCCGGCTGCGCGGGTCGCCGCACGGCGAGCTCCACACCAAGGTCATCGAGGCGATGACCACCAACGAGACCTACTTCTTCCGCGACAACTCCCCCTTCGAGGCGCTGCGCAAGGTGGTCCTGCCCGTCCTCCTCAAGCGCGCCGAGAGCACCAAGTCGCTCACCATCTGGTCCGCCGCGAGCTCGAGCGGCCAGGAGGCCTACAGCATCGCCATGCTGCTCGACACCTACTTCCCCGCCCTCGCCGGGTGGTCGGTGCAGATCCTCGGGACCGACATCTCCTCGGCCATGGTGCGGCGGGCCCAGGACGGGATCTTCACCCAGCTCGAGGTTAACCGTGGGTTGCCGGCCCCCATGCTCGTCAAGTACTTCGAGCGGGACCGCCTGGAATGGAAGCTGAAGGACCAGATCCGTCGGCGCGTGACCTTCCGGCAGATGAACCTGCTCGACGCGCGTTACGATCTGCCGCGGCTCGACGTGGTGTTCCTGCGCAACGTCCTCATCTACTTCGAGAAGCCGGTGAAGGAGGCCATCGTCTCCCGGATTCACAAGCTCCTGCGGCCGGACGGGGCGGTCTTCCTCGGCGCCGGTGAGACCATGTTCAACATCGACGACCGCTTCACCGCGGTGCAGGCCGAGAAGACCCTCTACTACCGCCCGAAGACCTAGTAGCTGCTGGGACAGGAGCTTTACCCGTGAATCGGTCGACCGAGGGCCTCAATTCGAAGCGGAATCCGTCGATGGACGACCTGAGGGTGATCGATCCGATGACGACGATCGGCGGTGTGCGGGCGGGGCTTCGCGGCGGATGGCCAACGCCGGGAGCTTGCCAGGACATTGGCCGGGACAGGGGGGGACGTGTCCGCGCCATACGACATCCAAGGGAGTAGCCTCGGCGAGGCGTCGGCACCCGGGGCGACCCCGGCCACCGTCGGCGCCCGTGAGTCGGGCGCCGTGGAGCCGACCGCACGGGAGCCGGGAACGCCGGCCTCGCGGGAGCACGGCGACGATCAGCCGGGCTTCACGTCGCTCGCGCAGCAGCTCTTGCGGCTCAAGCGCGAGCTGCTCACGGCGCAGTACCGGCTCGAGCAGCAGGGGACCCAGCTCTCCTTGGCCCTGTCCCTCCCGCGGTTCTTCCTGCGCGACCGGGCGGAGCCCGACCGCTTGCGCGATCTCTGCAAGGCTCTGACCACCGGCCTGCGGGTCCAGCGGGTGCGGCTCTTGGGGGTGGATGAGGCGGGGTTGACGCCGATGGTCACCACGCGACCGGCCCCCACCCAGCCCCTCTCTCCTGCCACGATCGAGTTGCTGGCGGCGTTTCCCTCCGGGTACTGCAACGATCCGACCGACGAGCGCTTTGCCGGATTGGCCGGGGCGGTGGGGCTCGGTCGCTTCCTGTGGAGTCGGGTCAGCCTGCAGCCGGGGCACCCACCGGCGCTGCTGGTGGCGGGCTTCGAGTCGAGCCGTACCCCGGTCGAGGTGGCATTCGATTCGGCGAACGTGGTGTTGCTCGACAACCTGGCCCGGCAGATCGGGATGCACGCCGCGAACCTGGCGCTGCTCAAGGAGCTCGAGCGCGAGAAGTCGGAGCTGCAGGCCCTGCGCTCCACCCTCGAGCAGCAGGTGGCAGACCGCACCGCGCAGGTCACCGAGACCAACGAGCACCTCACCAGCACCTTCAAGGAACTGGAGGACCACAACAACCTGATCCTGGCCGACCTCGAGGAGGCCAAGCAATTCCAGTCCCGCATCCTGTCGGCGTTGCCCGAGCACCCGGGGCTGAGCCTGGCGGCCAGCTACGGGCCACTCGATCTGGTGGGCGGGGACGTCTACAACGTGTCCCTGATCGCGCCGGACGTGGTGCGGATCTTCCTGGCGGATGCGACCGGACACGGGGTGCAGGCCTCGCTCCGCACCATCCTGATCGCCTCCGAGTACGAGCGGCTGAAGTTCACCCACGCGGATCCCCAGGGCCTGCTCGAGGCGCTGAACCAGCGCCTGGTCGAGCTGTTTCCCGACGGCTCGCTGATGGCCACCGCCAGCTGCCTCGACATCGAGGTGGGCGCGGGTCAGCGGCGCCTGCGCCTGGCGGACGCCGGGAATCCCCCCATCGTCCGCCTCAGCTCCGGGGAGGCCCTGGAGCTCTCGGCGCCCGGGACCTTGCTCGGCGTGATTCCGAACGCCCACTTCGGCGTCAGCGAGATGGCCCTCTCGGCGGGTGACGTGGTGGTGGTGTGCTCCGACGGGCTGGTCGAGGCCATGAACGACGACCAGCGATCGTACGAGCTCGATCACGACACGGCCCGCCGGCTGCTGCGCCCGGGAACGGACGACGACGCCCAGGCCTTCCTCGGCCGACTGCACGCCGACTTCAAGGGCTTCCTGCAAGGCAATCCCCTCAAGGACGACCTCACCGTCATCGTCGCCCACGTCCGCTGAGCGGTAATCGTGACTGGTCGATTGTATCGGGGACGTGGCTCGCTGCCGCTCGCACGTCCCCGCGCCCCTCTCGCTCCGCGCGGCAAAGCCGCGCTCCGCTCGCTCCTGCGGGGCGAGGGGATTGGATGGGGCTCGCCTCGGCCGGCTTGGCCAACTTGGTCAGAAGGATCCAGCGGCCCCCGGGATCGCGCCCCACCATGTGGTGGATCGGAGGTTGGCTTTGCCAACCGGAGAAGACACTGGCGAAGCAGATCCGGGCCCGCTTCTCGTCGTCCGCGGGAGGGGCCCGCGGGGAGGGGTCCTCCCCTTCCCGCGAGCGCCGAAGGCGCGTCCGGTCCTCCCCTTCCCGCGAGCGCCGAAGGCGCGTTCTTCAGCTCTTCTCGACGCGGACCACGTCCTGGGCGAAGTGGGTGAGGGTCTTGAGGCTCCGGGCTTGCCACGCCTGGGCCAGGGCCGAGAGGAAGACCACCTGGTAGCGCAGGTCGGTCTCGAGGTTGAGCACCCGCTGCACCCACAGCACCACCTGCTTGAAGCAGGACGAGCTCATGAACACCAGGTCCCGGATGTCGAGGCGCACCCGCTTCGAGTGGGCCGAACGCGCCGCGGCGTCAACCTGCTTGAAGAGCCCTTCGAGGTGGGGCTGGGCCACCACGTCCGCCGTCCCCGAGAGGATGATGGCGATGTCGCCATCCGCCTGGGACAGCCGGGCCGCGAAGGTCGGCTCGTTGACCTCGAAGATTGCCGAGCCGTTCACAGGAGCTCCGTTGTCGCCGATGCCGTTACCCATACTGTCTCCCCTTCTAAACGCAAGCTTAGGTCCATCTCCAACTCCGCCCGTATGCGTGCCAACCCCAACCCTGATGCGTCGCCCTTCAGCGCCGAGCAGAGCATGTCAATCTGATACATCTCCACCGCGGTGGCCGGATCCTCCAGCTCTTGCACGGTCATCCTCAGGTCGTCGACGTGCTCGGGCGCGCCCTGGTTGGCAACCTCGACCCAGCCGAACCAGCGTCCGGCGCGCTGCTCGATGCCGGTCCGCAAGCGGGCCCCCGGCTGCGAGGAATACTTGGCCGCGTTCTCCAGCAGCTCATGCGCCGCGACGGTCACCCGCGCCAGCAGGTCCGGGTCCGGCGAGCTCGAGCGCAGGTACTGCTCGAGGAAGGTCCGCACCACCGATACCTGGTCCATCCTCGCCACCAGCTGGATGTCGAGGGCGAAGGTCGCCGGCTCGACCTTGGTCAAAGTGTGGTTGGTATCGATCGCGTTCACCCCGAGCTCCATTCGAGCCTCCCCATGTGCTGCCGACGAGCGGACCGGGCCGTCGCCGGTCTTTCGGCTTCCGTCTGGGATTTTCGGCTTCCGGCGCGAAATCTTGAGGATGGCTCACGAGGTCAAGTTCCAGGGTGGGGTCGCCGATGTGGTCCGGGAGGATCACCATGGGCACCCTGGACATGAACGAGCTGGCCCGCGTGGTCTCCAACGTGACGCGGACCATGTGCGGCGTCTCCTTCGTGGTCGGCGAGGGCGGCGACCGTGGTGAGTCCATCTGCAGTCGCATGCTGGTGCTCCCCTTGATCGGACTTCGCCGGATCAACATCGTCATGTCCTGCGACACCGCGACCGCGCGCAACCTGGCGGCGTCCATGCTGCGCCGACCTCTGCAGGAAGTCGCGCGGGCGGAGGTGGATTCGGCCCTGCGGGAGCTGCTCAGCATGGTCGGCGGGCAGGTGGTGAACGTCATGCAAGTGGATCAGACGCTCGGGGCGATCCGCGCCATCACGCTGGCCGACCTGGTGGCTGAAGGGGCGGGCGGCTTCGGGGGCTCGGCCTTGCTCCGCGGCTCGGGCAGCGCCGACCTCCGGCTCTGGGTCTACGAGGTCGTCAGCGATGCGGACGCGGATGAGAGCGGCCCGCAGATGTCCTTCGGTGCACGCGGGGCGGGACTGGTTCGTCGCCTGCTTCGTCGCTGAGGGAAATTCGGCCCGCCATGTGTCAAGCCAGGCGGCGATTCCACCGATCAAGCAGTTGCGCGGCAAATGCGCTGGAGATCTCTCATGACCGAGCTTCCGGATGCTGAGCTGCTGGCCACCCTGGTGTCCAACGTGACCGAGACGATGTGTGGCATCTCGTTTTGCCCGGAAGGCTCGCCCGTGGACGAGGGGGCCCACTCCTGGCGGGTGGCGTCCTTGCCCATCTCCGGAGAGCGCCCGCTGCGGGTGATCCTCTCGTCCGATCAGAAGGGCTGCGAGGGGCTCGGCGCGGCCCTGCTGCACTTCCCCGCGCACGAGCTCGAGCCCGACATGATCGACGACTCCCTGTGCGAGCTCCTGAACATGGCGGCCGGGCAGATCAAGCGGGCCCTCTCGATCGATCAGGCCCTGGGACTTCCCAGGATCGTTCCGGGCGTCCAGGGACAGGCCTTGTTTCAGGCCGCCAAGAAGCAGGGCATCTTGCTACGAAGCCGGGGACCCCTCGATCTGCTGATCTGGGTCACCGAAGAACCAAGTTGAGGCGAGGGCATTTAGTTCGGAGGGACGCGCATGGCCAGGATTCTCACAGTTGATGATAGCCGCTCGGTACGCATGATCGTGGCCCGGGAGCTGCGGGCGCTCGGTCACGATCTGGACGAGGCGGAGGACGGGGAGAAGGGGCTCGAGAAGCTGGAGGAGCTGACCTTCGATCTGGTGATCCTCGACATCACCATGCCGGTGATGGACGGTCCCGCGATGCTGGCCAAGATGCGCGAGGGCGGTAACAAGACCCCGGTGCTGATGCTGACCTCCGAGTCCAAGCGCTCGATCATCGCGAACCTGATGAAGCTCGGGATCGACGACTACATCCTCAAGCCCTTCAACGCCGAGGACCTGAAGTCCAAGGTGGCCAAGGTCCTGCGTCAGGACATCGGGGCGCCGGTGCCGGTGGCCAGCGCCAGCGAGGTGGGGCGGCCAGCCGCCGCGTCGGGGGGCGGGGGCGGCGGGGCCGGAGCCTCCGCGGGCGGTTCCGGGGGCGATCCGGCCGCGGCCAACCGCGCCTTCGTCGACATCCTGGTGATCGACGACATGGAGAACGTCCAGAAGCGCCTGCGCCAGATGGTGCCCGAGCACCTCAGCGTGGCCGGGGCGCTCAACGCCCAGACCGCCATCGCGGCCTGCCGGGACCGCGGGGTGCGCGCCATCCTGATCGACAACGACATGCCCGACGTCAACAGCGTCGCCCTCATGCGCCAGGTGCGCGCGCTGCAACCGAAGGCGGTGGTGCTGGCCCTCTACGTGCGCACCAGCAACAACGTGCTCGAGGTGGCCAAGAGCAACGGGTTCGACGGGGTGCTGATGAAGCCCTTCGACGTGGGAGCGGTCGAGGACTTCCTGCTCCAGTACTTCAACAGCCAGGATCTCGTCAGCAAGGACGACAACGTCCTCAAGGTCTCCAAGTTCAAGGGGCGCGAGAACCGCCTCGACGGCTACTTCATCGAGGTGGTCTCCAACATCACCAAGTACTCGGAGGAGATCGCCGCCGCCTGCTACGGGGAGATGGTGCTCGACGTGAGCGCGGTCCCCCCCAACGCCGAGAAGGTGGCCCGCATGATGCTCGAGCTGAACACCCGCATCTCCAAGATGGGGATCGAGATTCGCCTGGTCGGCAGCCCGGAGATCGCCAAGACCCTCAAGCAGTACACCGAGACCGCCCAGATGCCACTTTACGCCAGCGTCGACGAAGCGCTGCGCATGTCCTGACGGGGGGGCCATGGCTTCCCCCAACGTGCCGCCGGCGAGCTCGGCCGAGCGGCTGGCCGAACAGCTCCAGCGCATCATCACCAAGCGCATCGAGGAGGACAGCCTGGTCCTCCCGATGTTGCCGCTGGTCGCGACCAAGTGCCTCGAGGTCCTGAAGAACCCCAACTTCTCGCTCAAGGATCTGGCGGCGGTGATCGAGAAGGACCCGATCGTGACGGTCCAGCTCCTGCGCTTCGTGAACTCCGCCGCCATCGGGACCCGGGAGCCCATCAAGAAGGTCCAGGACGCGGTGGCGAGGCTCGGGGTCAACCAGCTCAAGACCTTCCTGGTCGAGGCTGCCACCCGCAGGCTCTTCGAGTCGAAGGACACCCGGATCCTGAACACCAACAAGCGCATCTGGGAGCACTCCCTGGTGGTGGCGTCGGTGGCGGCGGACATCGCCGCGCTGGCGAACTCGGGGGACGCCGAGACCGCCTACCTGGCCGGGCTCCTGCACGACGTGGGTAAGCCGGTGGTGGCGGCCATGCTGCTGGAGGCGGAGCGCAGCATCCGCCTCAGCCGCCCCGACGCCGTCTGGATCAGCCCGGCGGACTTCCTGACCGTGGTCCAGAAGATCCATCGGCCGCTCGGGATCAAGCTGGCCCAGAAGTGGGAGGTCCCGGAGCCCGTGATCCGGGCGATCCGCGACTGTGACGACTACGACAGCTCGGAGCGGTCGTCGGCGGCCAACGCGGTTCGGCTGGCCAACGCCATCGTCAAGGAGCAGGGGATCTACGAGGGCGAAGTGAACAAGGACGACGTCGAGGCGATGGTGATGATCGGGCAGTCGGTGCTGGGGGTGGACATCGGCGCCTGCCGCCAGCTGGTGGGCAGCGTGCGGGCCGCCGTCAAGGCCTACCTGTAGCTCGTGCCGCCGTCGGCTCAGCGTCGCTGCGGCGCCGGGCCCGCGGTGGGTCAAGTTTTCCGGCCAGGCGTCCGAGAGCAGATCACCTCGAAGACCGAGGAGAAGGGGCGTGACACGTGGGGAGAGCTGACTCGGCGGGGCGAACGACGGAGGTGGCCAAGGCCGCAGGGTCCGCAGGCGGCGCCGACAGGGGCGCGCGGGCGGGGGCTGGACTGAGGTTCAAGCTGCTCGTCGGGTGCATGACGCCGCTGGTGGTGGCGGCGGGCCTCCAGGCGATCTACGCGGTGTCGGCGGAGAGAGCCGCCATGCTGGGCGGGCTCGAGGAGAAGGCCCGCTCGCTGGCGGAGTTGATGGTGGACGTGGTCGGGCCGAGCCTGGCCCTCGACGATCCGCACGGGGTCGAGGAGGGCCTCGGGTACGTCGAGCGTGACTCGGACTTCGCGTTCTCGGCCGTGCTGGCGGCCGACGGACGGGTGGTGGGATTCCAGGGCCCCGCGGCCCGGCGCGCGGAGCTGGTGGCGCCGCTGTCGCTGGTGTCCGTCCCGCGGGTGCTGCCCGGGCGAGACGTGCTGGTGGCGCTGCACCCGCTCCGCCCCGGCACCAAGGAGCTCGGCACCGTGGCGATCGGGCTGCGGACCGCCAGCGCGCGGGCCGCGGTCGCGCGCATGGTGGTCCGGGTGGTGGCCATCGCGACCGTCGGTATCCTGGTGGCGCTGGGGGTGGTCCTGCTGATGGCCTCCGCCATCCTGCGCCGCAACCGCGATCTCAAGCTCATCATGGACAACGTGGGACAGGGCTTCCTGTCGGTCAAGCGCAACGGGGAGCTCCTGCCCGAGCACTCCGCGATCCTCGAGACCTGGTTTGGACCCTGGAAGCCGGGGCATCCCATCTGGGGGTACCTGGCCACGGAGGCTCCCCAGCTGGCCGACTGGTTCGAGCTGTTCTGGGACAACGTCACCGCCGAGATCCTCCCGGTCGAGGTGGCCCTCTCGCAGTTGCCCAACCGGACGCTGGTGGGGCAGAAGACCTTCGAGCTGCTCTACCGCCCGATCCACCGCGGGACCCAGCTGACCCACATCCTCATCGTCATCTCGGACATCACGCCGGCGGTCGAGCGCGAGCGGGCCACCGTGGAGCAGCGCGAGCTGGTCAGCCTCTTCCAGTGGTTGCTCAAGGATCGGCACGGCTTGCTGGAGTTCTTCGCCGACGGAAAGCGCCTGAAGGACGACATCTGCGCGGCGGCGCCCCCGGCGGCGGCCGCGGCGTCGAGCCGGGTGGCGCTCAAGCGCCAGGTTCACACCCTCAAGGGAAACTGCGGGGTCTTCAACCTGAGCAGCGTGGCGGGGGTCTGTCAGGAGCTCGAGACCCGGATCGCCGAGGAGGCGGCCGGGCTCTCCGGCGAGGACCGCGGCAAGCTCGACAAGGCGTGGCAGGACGCCGAGGGGCGGCTCCAGCTCCTGCTCGGGGAGGCCGACGAGACCCGGCGGCTCGAGATCGAGGCCTCCGAGCACCAGGCGCTGCTCGCCGCCATCGGGCAGGGGGCGCCGCACCCGGCGCTCTTCGAGCTGGTCTGCACCTGGAGCGGGGAGCCCGTGCGCCGTCGCCTCGACCGCCTCGGGAAGCAGGCGAGCGCGCTGGCCCGGCAGCTCCACAAGGGCGAGATCTCGGTGCGGGTCGACGCCGGAGGACTGCGCTTGCCCAAGGGGGCCCTGGCCGCCTTCTGGAGCAACATCAGCCACGTGGTGCGCAACGCGGTCGACCACGGTCTCGAGCTCCCCGAGGAGCGTGCAGCCTCCGGCAAGTCCGAGGCAGGTTCCCTCACCCTGCGGGCCTCGGTGCGCGGCGGCCGCCTGGTGGTGGAAGTCGAGGACGACGGGCGGGGGGTCCCATGGGAGAAGCTGGCTCTCCGCGCCATCTCGCTCGGTCTGCCCGCCGAGACCCCGGCCGATCTGGTCGAGGCGCTCTTCAGCGACGGCGTCTCGACCCGCGACGAGGTGACCGAGATCTCCGGGCGTGGCGTGGGGATGAGCGCGGTGCGGGCCGCCTGCCTCGAGACCGGCGGCACGGTGCAGGTGTCGAGCCAGCCGGGGCGCGGTACCCGGTTCGAGTTCTCGTGGTCGGCCGAGGTCCTCACCCGCGGTCCGGTGCCGAGCCCTTCCAAGCCTGGAACCACCGCCAGCGGGCACGCGGCGGCGCCCGGCGCCCAGCTCCCGGGTCCCGGCCGGGTTCAGGCCCACTGACACCCAACCGAACAGGATCCGAGAGGAGCTCTCATGGCGAAGACCCGAGTGTTGGTGGTGGACGATTCGGCGACGGTGCGGCAGCAGGTCGGCTCGGCGCTGAGCCAGGCTGGGTTCGAGGTCCACGAGGCGGTGGACGGCGCGGACGGCGCCAGGAAGATCGAGGCCGTCTCGGGGATCGCGGCGGTGGTGTGTGACGTCAACATGCCGAACATGAACGGGATCGAGATGATCGAGAGCGTCAAGGCCGCAGGGAAACATCCGCGGCTGCCCTTCCTGATGCTCACCACCGAGGGGGTGGCCGAGCTCAAGCAGCGGGCCAAGCAGGCCGGCGCCAAGGCGTGGATGGTGAAGCCATTCAAGGCCGAGGTGCTGGTGAGCGCGGTCCAGGCCCTGATCAAGACGGCCGGCTGAGGCGACGACCAGATGCAGATGCAGACGGCTGACCAGCACAAGATCCTGTCGGAGGTCTCGAGCATGCGCGCCATGGTGCGGGAGCGCCTGCTCGGAATGACCGGGATGACCGAGCGGGAGGTCCTGGCGGCGGGTCAGGGGCTGAACGACGTGGTCGAGCGGGCGCGCGAGCACGTCAACCTGACCCGGGGCGTCCTGGAGGCGGCGGCCGCCGGTGGTCCCATCGGCCAGGACGGCGCGCGCAGCGGGGAGACCGCGGCGGAGCAATCCCAGGCCATGACCGACTTCCTGTCCGAGATGTCGGGCCACCTCGCGGCCCAGCTCGAGCATGCGGCCACGGCGCATTCCAACTCGACCGAGATCCGCAGCGCCGCCAAGTCGATCGCCGCGCTGTCGCAGGCGGCCCACTTCCTGGCCCTGAACGCCAAGATCGAGACCGCCAAGATCGCCCGCGGCGGCGGGGTGTTCTCGGCCATCTCGACCGAGATGCAGGCGCTGTCGACCGAGGTGCAGAGGGCCAACGCTCAGATCGCCGAGCTCGGCGCCAACCTGGTGGACGCCATCCCACGGGTGTCGGCGCTGGCGTTTCGCATGGAGGCGCTGACCGAGGAGTTCTCGAACCGCCTCAGCGACAGCATCCGGCAGGTGCGCGAGGAAGAGCAGCAGATGCGCGAGAACATCATGCACGTCATGCAGACCGGAGACCGGATCCTGGCGGAGGTGCTGGCGCGGGCGGGTGAGAGCCTGTCGCACCTGCAGTTCCAGGACTCGACGGCGCAGGGATTGCTCGAGATTGACCGCTGGCTCCACGATCTCGAGGTCCGCGTCGCCGCGTGCCTGGAGGTGGAGGTCTCGCCCATCCCCCCGCTGCACATGACCATCGGGGGCAGCAGCGACTACGATCCCGCCAACGCCGGCGAGCTCACGCTGCTCTGAGACCGGGGGGGGCCGAGTGGGCGGCTCAAGTTAACCCAGTGCGCCGCCGAACTGTCTTAGCTCGTGGGTCAAGTGTGGGCGTCTGGGCGTCGGGCGTCGGGCGTCAGGCAGGTCCCGGATGCACAGGGATCTCTTGGATAGGAGCGGAATGGGCAACACGCGCGGGGAACGGGAGGGCAAGCGACGGGCCGCAGTCAGCCCGGACGCGCGCGGGCGGACCGCTCGAGCGTCCCGTGCCGAGGCGGTCGATCCGCCTGCACCGGTCGATGACGCCGGGCTGGTCGAGGCCTCCTTCGCGCGCATCTGCGCGCATCCGCCCGCCACCCTGCTGGCGAGCCGGTTCTTCGAGCGGCTGCTGGCGCTCTACCCGGGGCTTCGCACCCGTCCGTCGCTCGAGCTGGCGGAACAATCGGAGGACCTGACGGCGGTCCTGGCCGTGGTGGTGGCTTCGCTCAGGAGCCCCGCGGAGCTCGAGGCCGTGCTCGCGCCGCTCGGACGCCGCCTGGCGGAGCTGGCGGTCGCTCCGGAGCACCTGGCTCCAGCCGGGGAGGCGTTGCTGGGCGCGCTGGCCGAGCTCGAAGACCGGTCGTGGACACCCGCGATCCACGCCGCCTGGCAGGGAACATATCAACACATCGCGGAAGCGATGAAGCGGGGTCTGGCCAATCCCGGACAACCCAGCATCGAGGAGGGATACATGCATTCGACGGAGAGCAACGGCAGCGGAAACGGACAGGGGCAGGCCCAGTTGCACGGGCAAGTCCACGGGCAAGCCCAGGCCCAGGCCCAGGCACAGGCACAGGCCCTCGGACAGGGACAGGGCCCCGGCGTCCCGTCCGCACCCGGATACGACACGTTCGCCCCGCAGGCCGCGTATCCGGCGGCGCAACCTGGCCGCGGCCCGGCAGGCCCGAGCTTCGACATGCTGGCGTCGCTCATCGACCAGTCCCCCAACCCCACCATCTTCTGCGATCTCGACTTCATCATCCGCTACGCCAATCCGGCGGCCCTGCGGACCCTGCGGACCCTCGAGGCCTACCTGCCGATCAAGGTCGACCAGATGGTCGGCGGCAGCTTCGACGTGTTCCACAAGAACCCCGAGCGCCAGCGGCGCATGATGTCCGACCCGCGCAATCTCCCGCACACCGCGCGGATCAAGGTCGGCCCCGAGATCCTCGAGCTCAAGGTCTACGCGGTGTTCGACGCCGCTCACCAGTACCAGGGCCCGGCGGTCTGGTGGGAGATCATCACCGAGCGCGCCGTCATGGAGACGAGGCAGGCCGAGACGGCCCGGGACATCGCCAGCTCGTCGGCCAAGATGCTCTCGTCGGCCCAGACCTTGACGGAGGTCTCGAGCCAGATGGCCGCCGGGGCCACCCAGACCGCCGCTCAGGCCGCCAAGGTCGCGGCTGGCGCCCAGCAGATGCGCGGCAACGTGTCGTCGGTCGCCAGCGCCTCGGAGCAGCTCGCCGCCACCGTGCGGGAGATCGCCTCCAATGCGTCGGCTTCGGCCAAGATCGCCCGCGAGGCGCGGGACATGGCCCACGGCGCCAACAAGACCGTGCTCGCGCTCAAGGACAGCTCCGCGGCGATCGGCAAGGTGACGAAGGTCATCAGCACCATCGCCCAGCAGACCAACCTCCTGGCGCTGAACGCCACCATCGAGGCGGCGCGGGCCGGCGAGGCCGGTAAGGGGTTCGCGGTGGTCGCCAACGAGGTCAAGGAGCTGGCCAAGGAGACCGCCCGCGCCACCGAGGAGATCTCGCAGCAGATCGAGGCCATGCTGGGTGACACCGCCCGCAGCGTGGACGGGATCGGCAACATCGTGAAGGTGATGGAGAAGATCGATGGCTTCGCCTCTTCGATCGCCGCCTCGGTGGAGGAGCAGGCCGCCACCGTCAAGGACATCGCGCGCAACGCCGGCGAGGTCTCGATCGGGGTTGGCAACGTGGTCGAGAACATCTCCGGGGTCGCGGCGGCCGCCAAGGAGGCCGAGAAGAACTCCTCCCTCACGCAGATCAGCGCCCGGGGATTGCAGGAGCTGGCCCAGTGGCTCGGCAATCAGCTGACCAAGAAGGTGTGAGTCGCAAAGCCGAGACGAACCGCCCGAGAGCACACGATCGCCGGCGAGCATCGAGCATCGAGCATCGAGCAATGGGCAATGGGACGGTGGGTCCAATGAGCTGCACATGAGCGGTACACCGGTAGGTGCATGGGCCGGGCAGGGGACCGACGCCTCGGCGGCCCCAGCCTTGCGCGTCCTGGTGGTGGACGACGCGGCGGCTTACCGCCAGGCGGTGAGCCGGGCGCTGGCCAAGATCCCCGGGGTGGTGGTGGCCGGAATCGCCGCCGACCTGGCCACCGCGCGGCGCAAGATCGAGGCGGGTGAGATCGACGCGGTCACCATCGACGTGAACCTGGCGGGCGAGTCCGGGCTCGATCTCGTGCGCTGGCTGCGCGAGCGCCTGCCGGGCGTGGTGCCCATCCTGGTCACGAGCGGCGAGACCGAGGGCGCCCGCACGGCGGTCGACGCCCTCCTGCTCGGCGCGGCCGGCATCGTGCTCAAGCCGTCCGGTGACTTCGCCGCCGACGAGCTGCGCGGCGCGCTCCAGCGCATTCTCCAGGGCGTGGCGCGCCCGAGCCTCCGGCCGCCGACGGTCCCGGCGGTGGAGCCGAGCCGCGCCCCCCGCGAGCTGATCGCGGTCGGTGCCTCCACCGGGGGCCCTCCGGTCTTGCTGACGTTCTTGCAGAGCTTGCCGCGGGACTTCGAGATCCCGATCGTGATCGTCCAGCACATGCCGAAGCTGCACGTCCCGTACTTCGCGGAGCTGCTCGGTCAGCGCAGCGGGCGCCCGGTGCGGGTGGCCGACGACGGGGAGCCGATCCGCGCGGGCGTGACCTACCTGGCCGGGCACGGGCTGCACCTGAGGGTGACCCGGCGTCGGGGTGGGCTGGTCCTCGCCCACCACGATGGCCCGCCCGAGCACAACTGCCGCCCGGCCGTCGATCCCCTGTTTCGCTCGGTGGCGGAGGCCTGCGGTCCCACCGCGGTCGGGGTGGTCATGAGCGGAATGGGCACGGACGGTGCCCTCGGGGCCGTCGAGCTGGCGTCGCGGGGCGCTCCGGTGGTGGTGCAGGACGAGCGGTCGAGCGTGGTGTGGAGCATGCCGGGCGCGGTGTGCGCGGCCGGGGTCGCGAGCGCGGTGGTTCCAGCCGAGCAGCTCGGCGCATGGGTGGTCAGACGGACAGCGACATCGACCTCGACGGCGCCGCCAGGCGCGACGGGTCAGAGCACGAGGGAGGGAACATGAGCGACCGAGGGGGATCATCCATGGGCGGTCAGGCGAAGGGGCAGGTCCCGGAGCGCGACAAGGAGATCCTGGATCTGTTCATCGAGGAGTCCCTCGAGCAGCTCCAGAAGGTCGAGAAGCTGTTGCTCGACGCCGAGGAGGGCGAGGGCGCCCCCGACCTGCTCGACACGCTCTTTCGCACCGTGCACACCGTCAAGGGGACCTCGGCCTTCCTCTCGTTGCACAAGATCGGGGCGCTGTCGCACGCCGCCGAGGATCTGCTGGCGGTGCTGCGCGAGGATCCGCGGGTGGCCAAGCCCGCCCACTTCGCGCGCCTGGTGGGCGTGGTGGACGTGCTCCGACGCCTCATCGAGCGGGTGCGTGAGACCGACGACGAGGGTCCCCTCGACATCGAAGGGCTGGCCGGCCGCCTGCGGGCCGACGCCGCCGCCATCCCGCCTGTCGAGGCCCGGTCCGCGCTGGCGCCGGCCGCCGCGGCCACCAGCCCCGGTGCCTCGACCGCTCCGTCCGCACAGATTGCCTTGCCCGCGACGACCCGACCCATCCCCGCCGTGGGCGCCCAGGGGCCGGCCGCGACCGCGGCGGCACCGGCACGGCAACCCGCCCCTCCGGCTCCGGTCCTGGCGGCGCCAGCACCCGAGCCCGCCCCGTTCGCAGCCCCGGCCGTGCCGGGTGCCGCCGAGGTTTTGGCCGCCGGCACCGCCGATGGCAGCAAGGAGGCCGGCAAGGACCAGACGGCGGGCTCGCGCGGCGACGCGACCGACAGCAGCGTGCGGGTCAACGTGACCGTGCTCGATCGCCTGATGAACCTCATGGGCGAGCTCGTGCTCGCGCGCAACCAGATCATCCAGATGCACAAGACCACCCGGGGCGGGCAGCCGGCCAACCCCGCGGCCCTGCAGCGCCTGTCGCTGGTCACCTCCGAGATGCAGGAACAGATCATGAAGACCCGGATGCAGCCCATCGCGCGGGTCTTCGAGCGCATCCCGCGCATGGCCCGCGACGTGGGCCTCGCGACCGGAAAGCGCGTGACCTGCCAGATCGACGGCAACGCCACCGAGATCGACAAGGCGGTCGTGGAGGCCATCCGCGATCCCGTCATGCACGTGGTGCGCAACGCCATCGACCACGGCATCGAGCTGCCGGCCGTGCGCGAGCAGAGCGGCAAGTCCGGCACCGGCACGCTCAGCGTGCGGGCCAGCCACGAGGGCGGCATGGTCCTGATCGAGATCACCGACGACGGCAAGGGCATGGATCCGAAGAAGCTGCGCGAGCACGCCGTTCGCCGCGGGGTGATCTCCTCGGCCGAGGCGGACCGGCTCACCGACCGCGAGGCCCTGGAGCTGGTCTACCGGCCCGGCTTCAGCACGGCCGAGAAGGTCACCGACATCTCCGGCCGCGGGGTGGGCATGGACGTGGCCCGCACCCAGGTGGAGCGGGCGGGAGGTCAGATCGAGCTCGACTCGGTGCTCGGCCGCGGCACCACCGTGCGCCTCAAGATGCCGCTCACCCTGGCCATCATCCCCGCGCTCCTGGTGCGGGCGTGCGGCCAGCGCTTCGCCATCTCCCAGGCCAACCTGCTCGAGCTGGTATTCCTCAACGAGGATCAGGCCCGCACGTCGATCGAGCACGTGCGCGGGGCGCCGATCTACCGCCTGCGCGGCGAGGTCCTGCCGCTGGTGCGCCTGCGGGACGTGCTGGCCTCCCGGGCCGCTCCGCCTTCCGCCGCCGAGGGGGTGTCGATCGTGGTGGTGGCGGTCGGCAGCTGTCGCTATGGCCTGGTGGTCGACGAGATCTACGACACCGAGGAGATCGTCATCAAGCCGCTCCACGGTCCGCTCAAGCGGCTGTCCTGTTACTCGGGGGCCACCGTGCTCGGCAACGGCGAGGTGGCGCTGATCCTGGACGTGTCCGGGGTGGCCGCCAACGCCGGCCTCGACGTGTCCTCCCGGCACGAGCTGGTCGCGGCCGAGCCGGCCCGCAGGACCGGCGAGGGCATGCAGACCATGCTGGTCTTCCGGGCGGGCAAGGACGCTCCGTGCGCCGTGCCGCTCGCGATGGTGGCGCGCCTCGAGCTGGTCGAGTCGAGCGCCATCGAGAGCGTGGGTGGCCGCGAGGTGCTGCAGTACCGCGACACCATCATGCCCATCATCCGGCCGGAGGAGGTGCTGCCCCTCGGGCCGCGAACCCCGCAGACCGAGCAGCAGCTGGTGGTGTTCGACTTCGGCCAGATGGTGGGGATGGCCATCGACCACATCGTGGACATCGTGGACGTGCAGATGGACTCGAACGTGCGCCGGGGCACGAACGACCTGACCCTCGGACGGGTCGCGATCTTCGGGCACACCACCCTGGTGCTCGACGTCTACGAGCTCCTCCGCCGGCAGGTGCCCGAGTTCACGCAGGAGAAGCCCCTGCTCCACCGGCGCCGGCCACGCCTGATCGTCGCCGACGACTCGGGCGCCATGCGCGCCGCGGTGGGTGGTTTCCTGCGCGCCCAGGGCATCGACGTGGTGGAGGTGGCCTCCGGGGAGGCCGTGCTGCGCGAGCTGCGCAGCTCCACCAGCCTGCAGCCGGTGGATGCCGTGGTGACCGACCTCGAGATGGAGGGGCTCGACGGGTTCGGGGTGCTGGAGGCGGTGGGGCGCGAGCATCCCAAGCTGCCGGTCGTGGTGTGGACCCAGCACGACGACCCCCGGCTGCGGGCACGGGTGATGGCGGCCGGAGCCCGCCAGTGCGTCAACAAGCGGGAGCGTGAGGCCTTGATGTCCGCGCTGATCGAGTGCGGACTGTTCGAGCTCACTCCGCCGACCGCGTCGGCCGGGAGGGCGGCATGACCACCGCCGAGCGGCGCGGCGAGTCCGAGCAGTGGTCGACCTTCTTCCTGGCGGACGAGATGTTCGCGGTGCGGGTGGAGGACGTCCAGGAGGTCATCATGCATCAACCCCTCACCCCGGTGCCGCTGGCGCCCGATTACGTGGTGGGGCTGCTCAACCTGCGGGGACAGATCATCCCGGCGGTCGACCTCCGGTCGAGGCTGCAGTTCGAGGCCCGGGTGCCGACCGGCGAGGAGAAGCTGCTGGTCCTCAAGACCAACGAGGGGCTGCTGAGCGTGGTGGTCGACGAGATCGGAGACGTGCTGGAGCTGCCGAGCGCGGCCTGGCGGTCGCCGCCGGATACGCTGGCCCGCGGCTATCGCACCTTCGTGCTCGGGATCTGTCCCATCGAAGGGCATCTGGTCCTGGGACTGAAGATCGCGGCCCTGACTGCCGAAGATCCGAGCCACGGGAGCAAGTCGTGAAAGCACTGGTCGTCGATGATTCCATGGCAATGCGGCGGATGGTCCAGAAGGCGCTGGAGTCGGCCGGGTGGGCGGTCAAGACCGGCGCGAACGGGCACGAGGCCCTGGAGGCGCTCGACGCGGGAGAGGGGTGGGATCTGGTGGTCACGGACTGGCACATGCCGGGAATGGACGGGATTCAGCTGACGAAGGCCATTCGCCAGAGCCCGCGCCACGCGGCCTTGAAGGTCATCATGGTGACCTCCGAGGCGATGATGACCATGGTGGATGCGGCGCTGACGGCGGGAGTGAACGACTTTCTGATGAAACCGTTCACCGCCGACTCGCTGTGCGAGCGAGTGGCGGAAATCGTCAATGGCTGACTGGAGCAGTCTCGGCGCCAATGTCGGCGGCGGCGGCGGCGGCGGCGGCGGCGGCGGCGCGGGAGTCGGCCCTGGCGGCGCGAGCCTGGCCGCGACCTGGGCCAGCGTCCAGAGCTTCATGCACGAGCGGTGTGGCGTGGTGCTGGCGAACGACCAGTCCTACCTGCTCGAGGCGCGGCTCGGCCCGGTGGCGAGCGAGCTGAAGTTCCCGAGCGTGCACGACTACGTGCGGGCGGTCTGCGGCGGCGGGTCAGGGGCCTCGACGCTGGTGGAGCGGATGATCGATGCCATGACCACCCACGAGACCTACTTCTTTCGCGACTCCGGGTTCTGGAAGGCCCTCGAGGAGCACATCCTGCCCCGCCTGATCCACGGGCGGGCGCCCGGTCGGCCGCTCCGCATCTGGTCCGCCGCCTGCTCGACCGGTCAGGAGATCTATTCGCTGGCCATGCTGCTCGACGAGCTGTGGCCGGACGCCGCGGCGTCGGCGGAGTACTACGCGACGGACATCTCCACGCTGTCGATCGCCCAGGGTCGAGCCGCCCGCTACTCGGTGCTGGAGGTGAACCGCGGGGTGTCCGCCATGCGCCTCATGCGCCACTTCGAGCAGGACGGTGGCAGCTTCCGGGTGCGCGAGCGCCTGCGGCAGCGGGTGCGCTGGAGCACGTTCAACTTGCTCGGGCACGACCCCGCGCCGCCCGCCTGCGATCTCATGCTCTGTCGCAACGTCCTCATCTACTTCGAGGATCGCAACCGGCAACGGGCGCTGCGGCGCCTCGCGACCGGGCTCACGCACCAGGGGGTGGTGGGGGTGGGTGCGGCGGAGCTGCTCCCCGGGCCCTCGCTCTTCCCGGGGCTCTACCCCGCCACCGTTCTGCACGAGCCATCACTCGAAACCATGAGGGCGACCCAATGACAGCGCTTCCCACCCCCGACAAGCTGGCCGAGCTGGTCTCGACCGTCACGACAACCATGCTCGGCCTGACCTTCCACGCCGACGCGGATGCGGCCCGCCTGCCGCGCCTGAGCTGGAGGACCGCGGTGTTGCCCATCCCGGGGAGGAGCCCTATCACGGTGGGGCTGTCGTCGGACGAGAGCGGATGCGCGGCGCTCAGCTCGGCGATGTTCGCCTGCGGCGCCGGGGAGGTGGACGCCAGCATGATCGACGACTCGCTGTGCGAGCTCGTGAACATGACGGCCGGGCTGGTCAAGGCCACCATGTCGCTGGATCAGGCGCTGGGCTTGCCCCGGGTGATCGGGAGCAGCAGCCGCGGTGATGCCCCCGGGCCGAAGGGCGGCACCGGGCAGTCGGTGGTTTTGAAGGCCGACCAGGTCGGGCTCATCCTGTGGATCTGCGAGGGTGTGCTGCCGTGAGCCGTGCGTCGGTGAAGGGTTTCGGACGATCCGGTTCCAGGGTGAGGAGGGTGCTGCGATGCCACGTGTCCTGACAGTCGATGACAGCCGAGCGATCCGCGCCGTGGTGGGGCGAGAGCTCGTCAACCTCGGGTGCGAGTACGACGAGGCCGAGGACGGCCTGCAGGGGCTGGCCAAGCTCGAGGAGCTGGTCTACGACCTCATCATCCTCGACGTCACCATGCCGAACCTCGACGGACCCGGCTTCCTGGCCAAGCTGCGCGAGACCGGGAACGAGACCCCGGTGCTGATGCTGACCAGCGAATCCAAGCGGTCGATCGTGGTCGAGGTCATGAAGCTGAAGATCGAGGACTACATCCTCAAGCCCTTCAAGCCGGAGGAGCTGCGGGCCAAGGTGGTCAAGGCCCTCAAGGTCGCGGATCCGGGCCCCGCTCAGGGAGCCTCGCGCCCGGTGGGGAGCGCGGGTGGTGGCGCCGGCGGCCATTCGTCCTCCGATACGGCAGGCCGGGCGGCACCGGCGCCGGCGCCGATGGCGGCCCTGCAAGAGGGGCTGCCCCTCGGGGCGGCGCGGCTCTTCGGGGACATCCTGGTGGTGGACGACATCGAGAACGTCTCCAAGCGCCTGCGCAGCCTGGTGCCGACCCACCTGTCGCTGTTCGGCGTGACCAACGGTCAGGCCGGGCTCGCCCTGTGTCGCGAGCGGGCCTTCCGGGTGGTGCTCATCGACCGCGAGCTGCCCGACATGAACAGCGTGGCGTTGCTGCGCCAGATCCGCGTGCTGCAGCCATCGGCGGCCTGCCTGGCCCTGACCCTGCGGAGCGCGAGCGATCTTCGCCAGGAGGTGAAGGACGATGGCTTCGACGACGTGGTCTACAAGCCCTTCACCCCCGAGATGATGGACGAGTTCCTCGAGCAGTTCTTCGACGCGTCCGAGCCGGTGAACGTGGACGGCAGCCTGGTCTCCACCCCGGCCTACACCGGTCGCGAGGACAAGGTGGAGCGCTACTACGGCCGGATCGGCGGGGCCTTGAAGGACGCCGTCGGCAAGGTGGCGGTGGCCTGCTTCGAGCGGGTGATCTTCGACGCCACCAAGCTGCCCGAGCAGGAGACCCGCAACGCGCAGCTGATCCAGGCCCTGCAGCAACATGCCGACAAGGTCGGCCTCGGCGTGGCCATCGTGGCGGGCCCGGGTCTGACCAAGACGCTGAAGGGCTTCACGGAGACCGCGTCGATCCCGATGTTCGCCAGCCTGGCCGACGCGCGAAAGCTCTCGGAGTAGCCTCCATGGCCGCCTCTCCCGAGCAACTTTCCAAGGAAGAGCGGCTGTCCGCTCAGCTCGAGGCGATCATCCTGGACCGGATCGAGAAGGATCGCCTGGAGCTGCCCTCGATGCCGGCGGTGGCCGCCAAGTGCATGGAGCTCCTGCGCAAGCCGGACTTCAGCCTGCAGCGCGCGGCGGGGCTCATCGAGGCAGACCCGATCCTGGCGGCGCAGCTCATCCGGCTGTCCAACAGCGCCGCCTACGCCTCGCGCGAGCCGAGCCGCAACATCCAGACGGCGGTCTCCAAGCTGGGCAGCCAGCGGCTGCGGATCGCCCTGGTCGAGGCCTCGACCCGCCCGCTCTTCGAGTCGAAGGATGCCAACATCCAGAAGGCCACGCGGGGCCTGTGGGAGCACTCCCTGGCGGTCGGCCTGCTGGCGCGCGACGTGGCGGTGCTGGTGGGTGGCTGCGACGCCGAGGAGGCGTACCTGGCTGGCCTGCTGCACGACATCGGCAAGCCGGTGCTGGCCACCATGATGCTCGAGGCCGAGAACATGATGGCCATGCGATCCGTGAAGGGGTGGATCGATCAGGCGGTCTTCGTGGCGGTGCTTCAGCGCTCGCACCGCAAGGTGGCGGTGCCGCTGGCCCGGCGCTGGGCGATGCCCGAGCCGGTGGCCAAGGCCATCGAGACCTGCGCGGACTTCGACGCCGCCTCTCGCTCGTCGGTGGCCAACATCGTGTGCTTCGGGAACGCCCTCGCCAAGCAGCAGGGGCTCTTCGTGGGCCCCAGCAACCCCGAGGACGACAAGGCCTTGGTGATGATCGGCCGCTCGCTGCTCGGGGTCGACGACGACGCCATCAACCGCCTCCTCGCCGGCCTCAAGGATCGCGTCCGGTCTGCCTCCTGAGGGTGTGAGGCGACAGGTTCGTCCTCCGGGCCCCGCTACGGAAAAGTGGGGCCCCTCTCCCTCACCCTCACCCTCCCCGCTCCCTTCTCATCCCCTCGCTCCGCGGAGCGGGAGGGTCAGGGAGAGGGGCCGATCTCACTATCTCTGGGCGGCGCGGCACTGGTCGGAGAGGACGCGCAGGCTCTGCGAGAGCAGATCGCCGAGCTGCGCGAGGGGCCGAACGTGCGCCAGCGGCCCGACCGCCTCGATGGCGGACTTGGGCATCTGGGGCGCGATGGCGGTCTTCGGATCCTCGATGAAGACCTTGCCGCCCGCGGCGGCGATGGCGGTGGCGCCCGCGGTTCCGTCGCTGCCGAGGCCGGTCAGGACCACGCCGATCCCGTAGGGGCCGAAGGCCCGCGCCACGCTGTCGAAGAGCGGGTCGGCCGCCGGACGCACGAAGTTCACGAGGGGGGTGTCGAGCAGGCTGATGGTCGAGCTGCCCGGGTTCACCACCATGTGCCGGTCTCCGGGGGCGATGTAGACATGGCCCGCCTCCACGATGGAGTTGTTCTCCGCCACCTGGAACACGAGCCCCGGGCTCTCCCGCTGGAAGAGCTCGGCGCACTGCCGTTGCATCCAGTCGGGGCCGTGGATGACCACGAACCCGACCGCGTCACCCCGCACGCTGAGGGTGGAGAACAGCGTGCGCAGGCTCTCGGGGCCCCCGGTGCTGGCGCAGCACGCGAAGGCTGGGAAGGCCGGGACCGGTGCGGCCTTCTTCATCCACGACGGCTGGCGACGGACCATCGGAGGGGCCGCGGGGGCCGACGGATTGACCTGACCCGCCGGGGCGGGGCTCACGGGCGGAGCGTCGAGTCCCTGCTGCGCGTGCGCCTGGCTGCTGCGGATCAGGTCGAGGAGCTCGATCTGGGCGACCGGCTTGGCGAGGAAACCGTCGGCGCCGGTCCGCAGCGCATACTGGCGCGCCTCGGGGTTGCTGATCGAGCTCATCATCAGCACCACCGGAACTGGCCGGATCTCCGCGCGAACCTTGCGCAGGAGCTCGATGCCGTCCATCTCGGGCATCATCCAGTCGGTGAGGAGCAGCTTGAACGGCTGCTTCCGCAGCTGCTCGAGGGCTTCGACGCCGTTCCCGACCACCACCACCGAGTGGGCCGACCTCCCGAGCACGGCGTGGAGCATGTTGGCGGTGACGGGATCGTCCTCCGCGACCAGAATATTCACCGATTTGAGTGTAGCAGATTTTCAGCATGCCCCCCAGGCCCACCGGGGCGGGGCCGGGCCTCAAGTTCGGACCGTTCATGACGATGGTTGTCAGGGGAAAGATGGTGGACATGATGGTGGGGATAAAATCCACGGTGGAGAGGGTTCATCCGCCGTCCAGCTCACGACGGAGGCTTTGCGCGCGATGAAACGGGTGCTCGTTGTGGACGACTCGGCGACGGTGCGGCAGCAGGTCGGGCACGCGCTTCGCGAGGCCGGCTACGAGGTGGCGGAGGCCGTGGATGGGCTGGACGGCGCCGAGAAGATCGACACCGATCGGACCTTGGCCATGGTGATCTGCGACGTCACGATGCCCCGGCTGAACGGCCTCGAGATGCTCGAGCGGGTCAAGCGCGATCCCGCCCACGCCGCCCTGCCCATCGTCATGCTGACCACCGAAGGACAGCCTGCGCTGATCGAGCGCGCCAAGAAGGCGGGAGCCAAGGCCTGGATCATCAAGCCGTTCAAGGCCGACCTGCTGGTGGCCGCGGTCAAGAAGATCGCCGGCGCCTGAGCGCCGCGCCGGCCCTGGCGGACGACACGGCCAGGGTCTGGCGGGGGATCCGCGCGCGCTGGCCCCGCCGACCGCTCCCGTCCCCGATGCTCGCCCCGCTCTCGCGGGGCGAGGGGATGGGATGACTCAGGCGGAGACGGAGTCGAGCGCCTTCGAGATGATCCCCTGGACGATCGACCCGATCTGGTCGGGCGCGCTCGCCCCCGTGGCGGCCGCGGCCGAGGATGCGCCGGCGGTGGCGCTCTGGGCGTGGTGATGCCCCCCGTGTCCGTGGTGGTGGCCCTGCGCCTTGCCGGCATCCGGGGTCAAGTCGGATGCGTTGCCGCTCTGCGAGGCGGTGCTGAAGCGGTCGGCCAGCTTGTTGAGGAAGTCGGCCCCCGCCCCGCTCTGCGCGCTGGCCGCGTCCTTGAGTTGCTGGGCGATCGAGGCGGTCACCGACTTGAACTTCGCCGGATCGCTGCTGGCCAGGCTCTTGAGGCTGGCGAGCAGCTGACCCGGCTGCGAGATGTCCACCGACACCCCGGATGCCGCGCCGCCCGCGCTGGTGGCGGCTGGCTGGCCGTTCGATGAGACAGATTGAACCCCGAGCACGGAGAGACTGGATGGGACTGCACTAATGGACATGGGTAACCTCCTGCTCACTCCGATCGACGGTGCCGCGCCGCCCCTGCAGCGGCTGAAACAATCGGTAACGGACCGGGTCGTCGCACCCGGATTTCGGACTGTTAAGCCGTGATCTCGCTCCGGTCGTGGCGCTAAGCTCGTGAGGATGATGTCCTCCGGGGATCTGGCGAGCCGCACGTCGGTGGAGGAGGGCATCCGGGTCCTCATGATCGAGGACGACGAGAAGCTGGCGCGCCTCACCGCCCGCTACCTCGAGACCCACGGCATCGGGGTGGTCTGCGCCCAGGACGGCGAGACCGGGATCGGGACCTTCGTGCGCGGCGCCTTCGATGTGGTCCTGCTCGATCTCATGTTGCCGGGGATCGGCGGGATGGACGTGTGCCGCGAGATCCGCGCCCGCTCCGACGTGCCGGTGCTGATGTTGACCGCCCGCGGGGAGGAGGCCGACCGGGTCCTCGGCCTCGAGACCGGCGCCGACGACTACATCGGAAAACCCTTCTCGTCGCGCGAGCTCCTGGCCCGCATCCGGGCCCAGGTGCGCCGCGCGCGCCGTCGCCTCGGCCCCGGGGCCAAGTCGGTGGTGGTCGGATCGCTGCGCCTCGATCTCGGCGCCATCCGGGTCACCCTCGAAGGCAAGGAGGTGAATGTGACGTCGTACGAGTTCGCGCTCCTGCGGGCGCTGGCCGAGCGCGCGGGGCGGGTGCTCACCCGCGAGCAGTTGCTCGATCTGGCCCGCGGCAACGCCGAGGAGGCCTTCGATCGCTCGATCGACGTGCACATCTTCCGGCTGCGCCAGAAGCTCGAGAGCGATCCGCGCCACCCGCGGCTGCTCAAGACCGTCCGGGGGCTCGGCTACATGGTTGCGGATGGAGACCATGGTGCCCCCGACGAGTGAGCCGCGGTCCGGGTACCCGCGCCGCCTGCTGCTGCGCCTCTACGCGATCGGGATCCTCACCATGCTCGCGGTCGGGGCCACCATGGTCGCGACCCGCGTGTTTCGCGACCGCTCGCGCCGCCCGCTCGCGACCCGGACCGCCTTCGGTGTGGCGGGCACCGTCGAGTACCTCGCGCGCCCGCCCGCGGCCCGCTCGGTCGGGGCTGGCCCCGCCGGGGCGCACGCCGGGCCGGACCTCGAGGCCTACCTCGCCCGCCTGCGCCGGGATGCGGAGATCTGGCTGTCCGTCTACACGCCCGACGGCCAGCGCCTGGTGGCGAGCAACCTCGAGCCTCCTCTGCCGGCCCCGACCGTCGACGAGCTCCGCCGGGTCGAGCAGGGGGCCAGCGTCACCCGTCCGGCCACGACCGTGGTGGTGCCCTTCGTTCACGATGGGGCCAGGCTGGGCATCGGGGTGGCCCGGCCGATCCCGCCTCCCCACCGGCGCGAGCTGGCCGTCGACGTGCCGATCGCGCTCGCGTGGATCGGCCTCGCCGCGTACCTGCTGTCGCGGACGCTCGGGCGACCCCTGGCGCGGATCGCGGCCGCCGCCCGGGCCTTCGGGCGCGGACAGATGTCGGTGCGCACGGGGGTGCATCGACGCGACGAGATCGGCGAGGTGGCGCGCGCCTTCGACGAGATGTCCGAACGCATCGCCAAGCTGCTCACCGCCCAGTGCGAGCTCCTGGCCAGCGTCTCCCACGAGCTGCGGACGCCGCTGTCCCGGATCCGGGTGGCCATCGATCTGGCCGAGGAGGGGGACGCCACCACGGCGCGCGCCTCGCTGCTCGACGTGACCGAGGATCTCACCGAGATCGAGACGCTCATCAAGGACATCTTCTCGGCGGCGCGGCTGGAGATGGCGGCGCTCGGAGGCCAACCCGAGGCCGTCCCGCTCAACCGCTCCGACGTGTCGGTGTCGGCGCTGGCCGAGAAGGCCGTGACCCGCCTGCGCGGCCAGTTCCCGAGTCGACCCTTCCTGCTCGGGGTCGAGCCCGGGTGCGCGAGCGGCCAGATTCACGTGGACGGCATGCTGGTCCGCCGCGCGCTCGAGAACGTGCTCGAGAATGCCCAGAAGTACTCCCCCTCTGACCGCCCCGTGCAGACCACCGTGCGGAGGTCCCGCGGCCCGGACGGGGCGCCCGACGTCTACGTGATCCAGGTGATCGATCAAGGCTTCGGCATCCGCACCGAGGATCTGCCCCGGGTGTTCTCGCCCTTCTTCCGCGCCGATCGCAGCCGCACCCGGGCCACCGGCGGCGTCGGGCTGGGCCTGGCGCTGGCCAAGCGGGTGATCGAGGCCCACGGCGGAACCATCGAGCTCGCCAGCGAGGTCGACCGCGGCACCACCGTCACCTTCACGTTGCCCGCCAGCGCGCCGGGCCCGCTCGCCACCAGCGATTGACCGCGGCCCGACACATTGGTTAATCCGGCCGTCATCCAGGGGAAAGCCGGGTCGGCCACGATCATCATCCAAGCCCTTTCGCCATCACAGGAGTCGCGATGACCGATGCCAACCGGATCCCCCGCACCGAGGTCGTCCAGCAGCTGGTTCGCCAGGTGCGGCCCGCCAACTCGACCGAGCTCGAGCGCGAGCTCGGAAGCGGAGCCTCGCCGAGCGCGGGGGCGACCACCTCGACGGTGAGCCGGATCCACCACGCCACCTGGGGCAGCCGGACCTCGATCCGGGCCCGCCGGATCCTGGTGGGCATGGACTTCTCGACCGCGGCGGAGAGCGCCCGCCGTCTGGCGCTCGGGATCGCGCTCGGTTCGGACGCCCTGGTGGATCTGGTGCACGTGTTCGACGGCTTCACCGAGGCCTTCACCCGCCACGACCCGCGCGTCTTCGAGAACCTGGACGGACTGCTGGGCGAGATCGAGCATGCCCTCGCGCGCCGCGAGCGCATGGGACGGGTGCAGGGCGTGCGGTGCGTGCACACAAGCCTGGTGGGTGCGCCGGGCATCGAGCTCGCGGCGCACGCCGCGCGGACCCGCGCCGATCTCATGGTCCTCGCGGATGGGGAGGAGGAGCCGGGCCGCTTCGGCTTCACCTGGGGACGGCGGGCGGCCCGTCAGATCCTGCAGAGCACCCGCTGGAACGGCCTCATCCTCCTGCGCGCCGCCCCGATGTGATCCCCGAGCGACCGCGGGCCCCGGGGCGCGTCGACCATCAGGGGTTTGTCAGTCGATCACGGCCTGTGCGACGTCGAAGTCCCATCCGTGCAGGTTGCGGACGAGGTGCCCGCGGCGATCGAAGACCGCGATGCGCACCTGGTGATCGATGTGACTCGCGTCGTAGGCCGTGCGGGTCTCGAGAAACTCCGCCAGCCCACGGGTGTCGGCGGCGCTGCCCGACAGGAGGTGCCACGCGGCCGGCAGGCCGTTGCGCTCCTTGAAGCGGCGGAGCCGCGGCGCCGTGTCGTTGTCGGGATCGAGGGTGACGAGCACGAAGGTCGCCGGGCGTCCCGCGCGCCGGTAGGCCTCCGCGATCCCGCTCAGCTTCCGCAGTGTCTGTGGGCAGCGCACCTGGCACGACGTGTAGAACGGCGCCACGACCAGCGTCTGGCCGCGCCAGGCGTCGAACGTGCGGGCCTCCCCGAGCTCCGTGGTCCAGCGCCAGGGTCGGGCATAGATCCCCTCGGTGGCCGCGGCCCCGGGCGGCGACGCGAGCGTCGCGGCCCCTTGCGCGGCCAGGAGCAGCGAGAGCACGGCGGCGCGGGCGAGCGTGGAGGCGCGGAGGGTCATGCCGCACCTCATCGGACGGGTTGAGTCCGGCCTGAACCGGAGGGTGGTGCCGGCGCCGAAACGGGGCCCCGCGCCGGGTACGACTCAAGCTGCCAGCACCATGTGTCGATTCGGCCCAGGTGGGAATGGTGGAAGGACGAGGGGGGCGATCCCGGCGGTTGCGGGGCGCGGGGGCTGGGGCGCGCGCGGGCGCGCCGGGACGGACGCTCATTACGCGGAGGAGACGAGCCATGAGGACGCGGGATCTGCAGCGATGGTGGGTGAGCTGGGGGAGGGCGGTCGCCGCGATCGCCGCGGTGTCGACCGCGGTGGTCGGGCTCGCGCGCCCGGCCCGGGCGGCCGACGTCAACTTCAACCTCTACGGGGACGTGGACTACGTGGTCGCCCACCAGGGCGTGACCACGAACTCGTTTCAGAGCCCGCGGTTCGAGATCTTCTCGACCGCGACCGAGGGACGCCTGTCGTTCCTGGCCGAGACCATGTTCGAGGTGGGGGGGGACAACGCCTTCGCCGTCGACATGGAGCGGGTCGAGGTGTCCTACCTCTTCGCCGACTGGTTTCGCCTGCACCTCGGGCGCTTTCACACCGCCATCGGCTATTACAACGACGCATACCACCACGGAAGGTACTTCCAGACCACGGTCGACCGCCCGGAGATGGTCCGCTTCGAGGACGAGGGGGGGCTCACCCCCGCTCACTCGGTCGGGGTGCACGCCGACGGCCGCTTCGGCCTGCGCCGCGCGGGCTCGCTGCGCTACGACGTCGAGATCGCCAACGGCCGCGGCAACGTCCCCGACGAGGTGACCAACCTCGTCGATCACAACAACGCCAAGGCCTACAACCTGCGGCTGCGCTTCGAGCCGTCGTTCCCGGACGGCCTCATCATCGGGGTCAACGCCTACTTCGACACCATCCCCGCCACCGGGCCGGATCCCATCGCCATGCCGGCCGTGACCACGGTGGGTGAGCGCATCTACGGGGCCCACCTCGTCTACCTCGAGAACAACATCCACCTCATCAGCGAGTTCCTGCGCATCGAGCACCGCAGCGACGTGGCCAGCGGGAACACCCACGCCGGGTTCGTGGAGGCGGGCTACACCTTCGGCAGCCTGACCCCGTACGCCCGCTACGAGAAGGTCTCGTTCCCGTCGGTGCTGGATCCGTTCTATGCGCAGAACAAGCTCGGGCTACGCGGGAGCTTCTATTCGGTGCTGGCGGGCTTGCGCTACCTCGTCTCGGAGAACGTGGCCCTCAAGCTCGAGGGCGGGCAGATCACCCCGGTGACGGGCTCGAAGACGAGCTCGGTGTCCTTTCAATGTGCCTTCGCCTTCTGAGAGGACCCCGCGCCATGACCATCGTGCATTGCAACCGGTCCGCCTCGTCTCGCAGTCGTCGTCGGGCTCTGGCTTCCCTCTGGGCGGCGGTGGTGGTGGGTGCCACGCTCGCGCTGGCGGCCACGCCCTGCTGGGCGGACGACTTCGTCTTCATCAAGAATGCCAAGAACGGTGCGGCCAAGCTCTCGAAGGCCGAGGCCAAGAACCTGTTCACCGGGCGCACCAAGACCTGGAGCGACGTGGGGGTGGTGACGGTGGTGCTCGGGCCCGAGGACTCGCCGCAGCTCGGCTGGCTGGCGGACAAGGTGTTCCAGGTGGCCCCCAAGACCATGCTGACCAAGATCAAGCAGGAGGTCTTCAAGGGTGAAATGAAGAAGCCCATCACCGCGGCCAGCCCCGCGGAGGCGGTGGAGGCGGTCCGGAACAACCCAGGTGCCATCGCGGTGGTCCCGGCCGACGCGGCCAAGTCCCTCCCCGCCGGTGTGGCGCTGTTGCTCCTCGGAGATTGAAGCGCGCATGCAGAAGCTCCGGACCAAGTTCCTCCTCGCCAGCGTCGGTCCGATGTTGCTCGCCACCGCGGTGCAAACCGGGTACACGGTCTCGTCGGAGGGCCATTCGATCGAGACCGGCCTCACGGAGAAGGCGCGATCGGTGCTGCCGCTCTTGGTGAACCTGGCCGGGCCGAACCTGGCGCTCGGCGATCCGGCCGGCGCCCGGGAGGTGCTGGTCCCCCTGCAGGAGGATCACGACTTTCGGTTCGCCCTGGTCCTCAAGGAGGACGGGCAGCCGTTCGCGAGCCTCGGCGGCGACGCCTCGGTGGCCACGGCGGTGATCCGTGGCGCGGGTCGCGATCAGCTGCGGGCCCAGATGGTGGGCAAGCAACTGGTGGCGGTGGCGCCGATCAAGGAGGGGGGCAAGGTCATCGGCCAGGTGGTGGTGGGGTTCAGCCGCTCGTTCGACGCCTTCCTGACCATCGTGCTCTTCTCGGCGCTCGGCATCGGGCTCACCGGGCTCGCGACCTTCCTGCTCGGGGGACGGGTGGTGCGCCCCCTGCCCGGTACGGTGCGGATGCTGGACGCGATGGCGGGCGGCGATCTGGCCCAGCGGGTGGAGATCGTCTCCGAGGACGAGATTGGACACATGGGGCACTCGCTCAACCACGCCTGCGAGAAGATCGGGGGAACCCTGGCGGGGATTCGCCACAACGCGCGCCTGCTGACGGCGGCCTCGACCGACCTCGCGTCGGTGGGCAACAACCTCAGCCAGGCGGCCAGGCGGGCCGCCACCCAGGCGACGACCGTCCGGGACTCGGCCGAGCGGGTCAGCCAGAACGTCGACAGCGTGGCCGCGGCCGCCGACGGCCTCGGCTCGAGCGTGCAGGACATCGCGCGCAACGCCAACCTGGCCCGCGAGGTGGCGAGCGAGACCGTCGAGTTCGTGGCGATCACCAACGCGTCGGTGAGCAAGCTGCGCGAGAGCAGCGTGGAGATCTCCAAGGTGGTCAAGCTCATCACGTCGATCACCGAGCAGACCAACCTCCTCGCCCTCAACGCCACCATCGAGGCGGCGCGGGCCGGGGCGGCGGGCAAGGGCTTCGCGGTGGTCGCCAACGAGGTCAAGGATCTGGCCAAGGAGACCGCCAAGGCCAGCGAGGACATCGCGACCAAGATCGCCACGATGGAGGAGTCCACCCGGGGGGCCGCCGACCACATCGAACGCATCCGGACCATGGTCACGCAGATCCACGCCCTGCAGAGCTCGATCGCCATCGCGGTCGCAGAGCAGGCGAGCACCACCGGGCAGATCGTCGGGGACATGGGCGAGGCGGCGCACACCTGCTCGGGCATCGCCCGTTCGGTCTCCGACGTGGCCCACGCCGTGGACGAGACCAACAGCTGCTCGGACGAGTCGCAGCGGGCGGCGGCGGCGCTCGCGACCATGGCCCACGAGCTGGAGGAGCTGGTGGAGCAATTCCGGTTCTCGGAGGAGGATCTGCCGGGGACGGAGCGGTCGCGCCGAGCACAGGCGGGCCCGGCGGGGGACCGGCCGCACCGGCTCGTGCGCGCCGGCGCGCACGCCGCCTGAGGCCCCGGACCAAGCCCGGGGCGCGGCCGCGGCGGGTCCGCGGCGGGGCGCGGGTGACGGTCGGTCGGGGCGCGGCGGTGCGCAACAGAATCGTCACGCGGCTCGAGTGACGCGCGTGCCAAGCTGCCGCGCGCGTGACGCGATTCTGGCGACGACTGGCCGTGCTCGAGACCCGTCGTCCCGCGGCGTTCGTCGGGATCTTCGTGGTGCTCGCCGGGGTCGGGCTCTGGCGGGCCTCCCGGCTCCGCCTGGTGACCGACTTCGCGGATCTGCTGTCGCCCGATCAGCCGAGCGTGCTCGAGCTGCACAGGATCCTGGCCCGCACGCGGGGGCTCTCGACGGTCCACCTGCTGCTCGAGGGCCAGGAACGAGCGGTGCTGCGCAGCCTCGGCGACGCGCTGGTGCGGCGCCTGCCCGCCGAAGGCCAGCCCTGGGTGGACAGCGCCCGCGACGGGTTGCAGGCTGCGAGTCGCTTTCTGCGACCGCGGGCGGGGCTGTTCCTGCCGGAGGCGGATCTGGCGGTCCTCGAGGGGCATCTCGCGTCCGAGGAGCGCCGGGCCTTCCGGCACGCGATCGGGGCGGACCTGGGCGCTGAGCAGGACGACGACCAGGAGCGGGGCCAGGACCGGGGCCAGGACCGGGACCACCACCAGGACCACGACAAGGACGGCGCCGAGGATGAGGGCGGGGCGGGCCGAGCGGGCGACGGACGCCTCGGGGCCGAGGCCATCGAGAAGGCCCTGCTCGAGAAGGTGGGCGCGCTCGATCGCTATCCGGACGGGTACTTCGAGGCCCCGACGTCCACCGGGCTGGCCCTGGTCGTCGAGGTCAAGGTCGGGGCCGTCACGGGCGATCTGCCGCGCGCGCGCGCCGCGCTGGCGCGGATCCGGGGGATCGTGGAGCGCACGCGCGCCACGGTGGCGGGCGCGGCGGCGGTGCGCGTGGGCTACGCCGGCGATCTGTCGACCAGCCTGGCCGAGTACGAGCTGGTCAGCCGCGACGTGCTGCAGGTCGGGGGGGTGGGGGCGGCGCTGGTCCTGGCGGTGGTGCTGCTCCACTTCCGTTCGCTGATGGCGGTCGTGGCGCTCGGGCTCGCGGTCGGGGCCGGGTGCGCCATGACCTTCGGAGTGACGGAGCTCGCCCTCGGGCACCTCAACGTGGCGACCGCCTTTCTCTTCAGCATCGTGATGGGGAACGGCGTGAACTTCGGGATCATCTGGCTCTCCCGCTTCATCGAGGAGCGTGGGGCGGGCAGGTCCGTGGTCCGGGCGCTCGAGCTCGCGCTCGCGCGGACCTCGGGGGCCACGCTGACGGCGGCGGCGGCGGCGGCGACGGCCTACGCCGCGCTCGGGGTGGGGCGCTTTCGCGGGTTTCGCCACTTCGCCTTCATCGGGGGCACGGGGATGCTGCTGTGCTGGCTGGCCAGCATCTTCCTGCTGCCCCCGCTGGTGGTGCTGATCGAGCGCGCGGGTGCGCGGGTGCGCGTGCGGCGGCGGCGGCCCATCCCTGGCCGGGGCGATGGCGAAGGTTCCGAGGACGTGCTCGCGCGCAGCTGGCTGATCCCGCGGGTGGGCGCGCACTTCGAGCGGCCCTTCGTGTGGGCGGTGGGGCATGCCCCCCGCACGCTGCTGGTGGTCATGGCGGGGCTCGGCCTCGGGGCGCTCGGCCTCGGCGGGCGTTACCTCCTGCGCGGGGCGCTCGAGTACGACATGCACCACCTGCTCAGCGATCGCGACACCACGAGCGAGCTCTACCGGATCTCCGACAGCACCCAGCGGGTGCTCGACGGGGGGCCGCGTGCCGCGAACGCCAACGGCGGCATGGTGGTCCTGACCGACGACGCCCGCGACACGCCGGTGGTGGCGGCGATCCTGCGGCGCACGCGCGACGCGGCTCCCCCCGCGCTGCGGCCCTTCGCCGAGGTCCACACGTTGAACGATCTCGTGCCCCCGAACCAGGCCGCGCGTCTCGCGCGCCTGCAGGCGCTCGCGCGGCGCCTGGCACGGGTCCGTGCGCGCGGCGGCATCGACGACGCGGCGTGGGCCCGCATGGCGCCCCTGCTGCCGCCGCCAGGCCTCACCCCGTTCGCGGCCGAGGATCTGCCGCCCGAGCTGGTCGATCCCTTCACCGAGAAGGACGGCACCCGGGGACGGATCCTGTACATCGAGCAGACCCGGGGGCAGAGCGACTCGAACCTGCACTACCTGCTGCGCCTGGCCGACGCCTTTCGCCAGATCCGCCTGCCCGACGGGCGGGTGGTGCTCGGCTCGGGGCGGGCGGTGATCTTCGCCGATCTCCTGCGCGCATCGCTCGTCGACATGCCGCGATCGGTGTTGCTGTCGCTGGCGCTGACCGGCGTGACGGTGACATTGCTGTTCCGGCGGCCACGGGCCGTGGCGATGGTGCTCGGCTCGCTCGGGCTGGCGCTGGCCTTCATGCTGGCGGCGATGGATCTGGTGGGGGTGCGCCTCAACTTCATCAACTTCATCGCGCTGCCCATCACCTTCGGCATCGGCATCGACTACGCGGTGAACGTCTACGGGCGCTTCGAGCAGGAGCGGGGCCTCGGCATCCTGGCGGCCATGCGCGGGGTGGGGGGGCCGGTGATCCTGTGCAGCCTGACCACCAGCCTCGGCTACCTGGCCCTGCTGCGCTCGCACAACCAGGCGGTGCGGAGCCTGGGCGCGGTCGCGGTGCTGGGCGAGACGACCTGCCTCATCGTCGCGCTGCTGGCCCTGCCGGCCGCGCTGGTCTGGCACACGCAGCCACAGCCCCGAATGAAACCGCCCCCCCCGTCCGTTCCCATCGCCTCGCCCCGCTGAGCGGGGAGAGGGTGAGGGAGAGGGGTCCACTTCACTACCGCTTCACTCCGCTGGCCCGCTGTCGTGCCCGCGACGTCGTTGCTAACATGCGTCTCCATGGACATGCCGAAACCGACCCCGGAGCACCAGAAGCTGCACGTCTTCGCGGGAGCCTGGGAGGGCCAGGAGACGACCATGCCTTCGCCCATGGGCCCAGGCGGCAGCGCCTCGGGCAAGATGCGCGCGCGGGTCGACATCGACGGCCTCTTCGTCATCTCCGACTACGTGCAGGAGCAGGGCGGCGTGCCCACCTACCGAGGCCACGGCGTCTACGGCTTCGACGCCTCCACCGGCGAGCATACCTGGTACTGGGTCGACTCGATGGGGATGCCGTCGGTCCCCTCGCGCGGCAGGTGGCTCGGCGACACCCTGACCTTCGAGTCCTCGCACCCCGGTGGCAAGGGCCGCTACATCTACCGCTGGGAGGGCCGCGACAAGCACCACTTCCGAATCGAGAACTCCTTCGACGGCGGCACCACCTGGGTCGTCTTCATGGAGGCGACGTACCTGCGGAAGGCCTGAGGGCCCGAGATGATGACGTCCTCTCGCCTTCACCCGGCTTGCCCGCGGCTCGGCGCAGCGGTGGCGTTCCTGATCGCTGTCGGTGGATTCGCCTGCACGGGCGCCGATGTGAGGCCCACGCCCGCGACAGGTGGCGGGAGCGGCGGCGCCGGACCACGTCAGCCAACCGAGCCAGCCGACGGCGGTCTCGACGCCGGCGGCGGGTCACCACCGATCGGCAGCGGGGCGGACGCGGGGATGGACGCAGCCTCGTCCGACTCGGCTGCCGCCTTGGACAGCGCCACCTTGGATCTCGGCTCCCCGGCACAGGCTGCCCTCCCTTTGTGCAGTCCGCAGGGCGGCACCGAGATCCGGCTCGCGATCCGCGTGGCTGGTGGGGGACCCGCCCCGCCGGGGACCGGCATGCTGGCGGAGAATGGCTGGCGGTTCCTGATGGTGGACGCCGGCTGCCACGCCTGGCTCCTGCCGAGTGACAACGACGAGCTCCTGCAGCTCACGCTCTCGGCGGCCCAGCAAGCCAGCCTGGAGGGTGCATTGAAGCTGGGCGCCTGGGCCGGAATTGTCGTCCCGTCGGGAGGTTGCTCCGACGCCCCCGACGTCTCTTTCCGCCTGGACCAGCAGAGCCTGACCGGCTCGGCGTGTGGTGCCCCGGCCGGCTCGGCGTGGTCGGACCTGATCGCGGCCTTCGACGCGCAGCTCGCCGCGCTCGGAGCCGCGGCCACGCCGGTCGCGGGCGACGTTCGCTACCTGCTGGTGGCCGACGATGGGTCGAATCTCGACAACCGCCCGCCAGCCCGGTGGCCCCTCGCCATCCCCGCCGCCACCGTGGCCATCAGCACCCAATCGTCCTTTCAATATCGCCCCGGCGGGAGTCAACCGGCCACCGCCAGCGACGCCGCCGCCCTCCGCGCCATCCGCACCACCTCGAAGAACGGCACCCTGCCCGGTGCCGGAGGAACCATCCTCGACTTCACCTCAATCATCGACTCGCAAGGCACCCGCTACCGCCTCTACATCCGCGACGAAGTCCCCTTCGCCGGCCCCGACGGCTTGTTTCGGACCGATCTCTTCTAGGTCGTCGCCGTCACGACCCGGTGGTCAGTTGCAGTAACCGTAGAGCTGTCCGTAGTCGAGACATGTCTCCGGGCCGGCCCCCGCCGAGCAGCCCTGAGAGCCGGTTCCCCGAGCGCAGATGCGGCGGCAGTGCATGGCGCCCGGCCCAACCGTCGGGCAGGTGTATCCGGGTAGACACTCGTGAGAGGCAGCGCATGCCCCGTTCGTTCGGTCCGAGCCGACGATGTCGCAGATCGTGGTGTCTCCGGCGACGGGATCGAGGCCGGTGAGGTAACAGGTTCGTCCGGCTAGGCACCCCGTCAGCGCGATTGGGTCGCAGGTCGCTCTTGGAAGGCTGCAGACCGACGCGAGGAACCCGCGCGTGGGCTCGGTTGCACGCACCTCGCAGACGCTGCCGCCCGGGCAATCATCGTCTCGGCGACAGAGCGGAAAGCAGAGCGGGATCACGTCGCCCATGATACAGACGAGGCCCGCCAGGCAGTCATCGGAACGCTCACCAGAGTCGAGGTACTTGGGACTGCACGGCTCGCCTGCCGCCCGGCGCTTGTCGAAGGGAACGCAGCCTAGCTTTCCCACCAGGGTACTCAGGACTCCGGATGGACTGACCGTCGAGCACTTCTGTCCTGCACAGCACCCGGTTTGACAGACGGGGTCGCATGCGAGCCCCGTCTGTGGATGGCAGCCGGTGACGGGCAATGTCGTGTCCGGGACGCAAGCGCCGCCCGGCGGCGCGAGCTCCGCCGATCCGTCCGGGTTGAGATCGGCCGAGTCGCCGACGTCCGGTGCGGTGCCCCCGTTGGGCGTCGTCCCCGCATCCCACTGTCCCCGCCAACAGCGCCCGAGCACGCACGAAAAACCCTCGGGGCAGAGATCCGGCTCGACCGCGCACAACAATCCCCCACCATCCGATCCATCCACAATCGACGGTCGGTAACACCCCGCGACCAGGTGCACCAGAAAGCCAATAGCCACTACCATTCCCGCCCTCGGTCCCGCACGACATCGATCGAGTTTCAAGCCCACCCTCCCACCACCCCATTCGACTAGCCATCGTCGAGGTCACCCCTGGCGAAATGCGATCTCACTGCCCGGCGTCGGGTGTACCCGTCGAGCCGCCGCTGCCCGTCATCCCACCAGAGCCCGATCCCGGCGGCGGCGTTACCGCCACACAGTTGCAGCTACCATTTGAACACGTTCCATTCATCCCCGATGGGCAGGTCGTTGAGCAATCGACGTTGTTGTTGTTGGTGGACTTGCAACCGGTGGTCGGATCGCAGGTTACTGTCTTGCAGACCGTAGATGGTTCACACGTGGGGGCTCCGGAGCCCATGCACTTGCCGGTGGCGTCGCACTTGTCGGTGAGGGTGCACATGTTGCTGTCGTTGCAGGAGGTCCCTGCTGGTGCGGTCTCGATGGTGCACCCGGTGGCTGGAGCGCAGCCGGCGACCTGGCACTGGCCTGTAGGTTGGGGGCACGTGGGGGCTCCGGAGCCCATGCACTTGCCGGTGGCGTCGCACTTGTCGGTGAGGGTGCACATGTTGCTGTCGTTGCAGGAGGTCCCTGCTGGTGCGGTCTCGATGGTGCACCCGGTGGCTGGAGCGCAGCCGGCGACCTGGCACTGGCCTGTAGGT
>CAZIOH010000021.1:42041-57859 GCA_964540815.1 uncultured Myxococcales bacterium
GTGCAGGTGGTCGAGCAATCGGTTCCGTCCAACTTGTTCGTGAATTGACAGCCGTTCTTTGCGTCGCAGGACGCGTTTGTTTGGCAAATGGTTGGGCTGCAGCTCAGGGGGGTGCCCGCCACGGTCTTGCACATGCCCCCCTGACAGGTTTCCCTCCCGTCGCAGATGGTCGTGTTGTCGCAGCCCGTGCCGTCGGACATGTTCGTCACCGGAGAGCACACCCCGCCGGTGCAGGTGCTCGCGTTGTGGCACTGGTCCATCGGCGCGCAGGTCGTGACGGTCGCCGCCATGCACACTCCGCTGGCGTTGCAGGTCCGAGCGCTCGTCGCCTTGGTGCCGGAGCAGCTTCCCGCCGCTCCGCAGGTGGCGCCCGAAGCCTTCAGGGCGCAGGTTCCGGCGCCGGTGCCCGTTGCCGTGCACTGGCCCGTGAGGCAGCTCGGGCTGCTGGCCGAGTCGGCGGTGCAGGCGGTGGCGCAGCAGATCTTGGTGCCCCCCGTGCCCTGGACGCACGCGTTGCTGGCGCAGTCCGAGTCGATGCCGCACTTCTGGCCATTGGCGACGGTCGTCCCGCAGGTGTTCAGCACGGTGTTGCACTTGACGCCCGACTTGCAATCCGTGTCGGCGGTGCAGCTGGTCTTGCAGCTCGCGCCGTTGCACGCGTAGTTTCCGCAGTCCTTGGTGGTGGACGCGTTGCAGGTGCCGTTGCCATCGCAGTAGGCGGCGTTGCTCTGGGTACTACCGCTGCAGCTCTGGTTGCGGCAGCTGATGTTCGTGTCCCAGTAGTCGCACTTGCCGCCGCCGTCGCAGGTGCCGCTGAGGCCGCAGCTCGTGGTCACGCTCTTGGTGCAGCGGCCCCCGGGATCGTTGCCGCCGATCGGCACGTTGGTGCAGGTCCCGACGTGGTTCTGCACCACGCAGCTCGTGCAGGTCCCGGTCGACAGGCCACTGCACGCGGTGTTGCAGCACACGCCCTCGGTGCAGTTGCCGCTCAGGCACTGGTTCTTGTTGCCGCACGACGCGCCGTTGGGGGCGAGGCCGCAGCTGCCGTTGTTGCAGACGTTCGGGCTCGTGCAGTCGGCGTTCGACCCACAGGTCGTCCGGCAAAGGCCGGTCGACGAGTTGCAGGTGTACACGCCACAGTCCTTGCTTCCCTGGGCCGGGCACGCATCCCCCTTGCCATCACAGTAGGCCGACGTCGCCTGCTTCGAGCCGGCCGAGCAGGACGCAGCCTTGCACTGGGTGGAGCTGGAATAGTTTTCGCAGCCCCCGTTCTGGCATTTGCCGGTGGTCTTGCACCCCGACGCATCCGTGGTGGAGCACTTGGCCTGGGGATCGCGGGAGCCGTTCGGGACGTTGGTGCAGGTCCCGTTGCCGCTCAGGTTGCAGGCCTGGCAGGCGTTCGAGCAAGGGCTCGTGCAGCACACCCCCTGGGAGCAGTACTTGTTGCCATCCGGGGCGGGCTGGCACTCGGAGGCCTGACTGCACTGCGCCCCCGGCGGCTTGGGGCCGCACGAATGGTTCGCGTCGCAGAACTTGGTCACGCACTGGCTGTTCTGCGTGCAGCTGTCGAAGCACTTGCTCCCGTTGCAGGTGTAGGGATTGCAGGTGATGCTCGGGGGCGGCAGGCACTGATTGCTGTCATTGCATGTCGACGGCCCGGTATAAGCTCCGCCCACGCAGGTCTCGGCCGCGCACTGGGTGCCCGACGGGTAGGACTGGCATCCGCCGTTGCCGTCACACAGGGAGTTCGTCTTGCAGGACGCCGTGCCCATGTCCTTGCAAATGCCATGTGGGTCCTTCTCGTTTGCGCCCACGTTGGTGCAGCGGCCGAGCGAGCTCTGCAGCGAGCAGCTCTGGCAGGCCCCGGTGCAGACCGTGTCGCAGCACACCCCATCCACGCAGTTGCCGCTCTGACACTGAGCCGCCGTGGTGCAAGCCACGCCCATCGGCCCAGGTCCGCAGGAGCCGTTGGTGCACAGGTTCGGCGCCACGCAGTCCTTGCTCGTCTTGCAGGCCGACAGACAGTCGTCGCTCCCGCACATGATGGGGGAGCAGTCGACTTGCCCAGGGGGACGGCACGTGCCGTTGCCATCGCAGGTTCCAGCGGTGGTCTTGGTGCTCCCCGAGCATGTCTGAGGAATGCACGGGGTTTCAACCTTGTACAGGCCGCACTCGCCCCACCGGTCGCAGGCACCGCTGAGCCCGCAGGTGGCGACGTCGCTCTTCGCGCACTTTGGCTCGGGCTGACCCTCCCCGAGGGGGACACACTGTCCGAGGTTTTGCGGCTGATTGCAGGACGAGCACAACCCGTCACAGGCGGCGTTGCAGCAGACCCCGTCCGCGCAGTGGGTGGATGCGCACTGCGCGTCCTTGGAACAGGCTCGTCCGTTCGCCTGGGTGGTCCCGCACTGACCACCGATGCAGGTGACGCCCGCGACGCAGTCGGCGTCGCTGACGCAGGTTTCGGGGCACTTGTCGTCCTTGCAGATGTACGGTGTGCACGAGCGCGCCGAACCCGGAATGGAGCTGCCCTGGCCATCGCAAACCAGTCGGTGCGACAGGTCTCCGCCGTCGCACGTCCCCGGGGCGGAGACTGCCCCTGCCGGGTAGTCGCGGCATTTGCCCTTGCCGTCGCACATCCCGTCGAGCCCGCAGGTCTTGACATCCGAGACGCTGCAGTCGCCCTTGCGCGCCGCCAGGCCGTCAGGCACCGGCTTGCAGGTTCCGGGAGAGTCGATGAGGTCGCAGCGCGTGCAGGTTCCCTTGCAGGCCGAGTCACAGCAGACGCCGTCGGCGCAGAAGCCACTCCCGCAGTCCGAGGCACTGCAACACGACTTGCCGCTCGCCGTGTTGCCGGCGGGGTTGGGGACGCATGCTGTCATCGTGGCATCCGTCGTCGCTCCATCACGGTTGATGGCCATGTCGATTCCCGCGTCCCCCCCGGAGCCCCCATCCCGCCCGCCGGTTCCGCCGTCGTGGTTCGGCGGCTTCGGGCTCGAGCTGCTACAGGCGGCGAGCGACAAGCCGAGGGCCAGCCAGCATCCAAGCACCAGAACGCGTCTCGACTTCATCGCTTCTCCACCAGGAAGGTCCCCGATCGTTGTGTCTCGCTTCGCCGTGTCTCGCTTCGCGGTCCCGCTTCGCGCACGGTTTCCGGTGCGCGCGCGAGAACGACCGAGAACGGAGACATCCCACGCTGGGCCCGAGGTCCGAGCTTTGAACGAGCCGCGTGCGCCGGGCTCGTTTCACCGTGCCGCTGGCAATCCCCGTTACCGATTCCCCACCTTAGACGTTCCTGGTTGCCGCGATCAACAACAAAAGTACAGGATCTTGTGGATGTTTTTGTGGAGGTGCAGCGGTTGGCCACAACCGTCCTTTGGCGCTCCTGAAACGCGACAAAACTGTCAGGGTGTGACCGGAAACTGGGCCCGCAGCCACGCCGTCAGGTCGCGGACGTCCTCCCCGTCGACCTTGCCCTTGAACGACGGCATGAGCCCCGGACCCTCGGCGATGGTGCTGGCGATCTCGGCGTCCGTGAGCTTGGGGACCCGCTTGCCGAGGTTGGGCCCGCGCCAGGTCCCGGCGCCATCGCCGTTGTGGCACGTGTAGCAGTTCACCTCCGGGCGGACCCACCCATTGAAGAGCTCGCGTCCTCGCTCGGCCGCACTGCGCGCCGTGGCGCCCGCCGTGCCCGCAGCCACCCCTCCGGGCCCCGGCGGCGCCCCGCCCCCTGCCGTACCGACCGGGCCGAGCCGGGGCAGCGGCGTGCCCGCGCAACCCGCCATCAAAGCGACGGCACCAGCGAGGGCGCCCGCGACAGCCACCACCATGGGCCCCGCCGCGACCGGAACCATCCTCTGGCTGGCCCCTCCGCCGGGCAGGTTCCCGCCCTGGCCCCCTGGTGCCGCTTCCGTCGACCCCGGTTTCCTCATTCCCCCGTTCTACATGTGATCGAGTCAGGGTCGAGTCTTTCCTGAGGCGGACCTGGTCACGAAGGCCACCGACGAGGCTTGCGACGAGCTTCGAGCCCTGTCACTCGGTGGCGCGCAGGCATTGAACCCGCGGGACGACGTTTCCTCGGAAACGCCGGCGATCGAAGGAATCCGTCTTCGACACCCTGGCCTGCGTGGATCCCTTGTTCGCGTCGGCGTGATGGCGCAGTCGGCCAACCTCGGCCCTACGCCTCCACCAGGCTTTCCAGCATGGCCTCGAGCTCGAGGGCGTCCACCGGCTTGACGAGGTGCCGGTCGAACCCGGCGGCGTGGGCGCGCGCCCGGTCCGTCTCCTGACCATACCCGGTGACCGCGATCATCTTCAGCCGCCGCAGCGTCGGAATGACGCGCAGACGGCGCGCCAGCTCGTAGCCGTCCATCGCCGGCAATCCGATGTCGAGGAGGGCGATCTCCGGCAGGAACGCCTCCGCCGCCCGCAGCCCACTCGGGCCATCGTGGGCCAGTTGCACCGAGAACCCGAGCCCAGTCAGGAGCTCGCCCATCATGTCGGCCGCGTCCTCGTTGTCGTCGACCACCAGGATTCGTCGATCGCCCGAGCCGGCCAGCGGCGCGCCCCCGGCGCCTCCTCCCGCTTCGCCCGCTTCATCCGCCCCTCCCGCTCGGCGGGCATCCCACCCGCGGGCGGCAGCGTCGCCGCCACCGACCCCCGCCAACGCGTCGTCGCCCGCCGGCGGGAGCCGCACTTTGAACCGACTGCCCTGGCCTGGCCCGGCGCTCCTCGCCTCGACCGATCCTCCGTGCATGGTCACCAGGCTGTGGACGATGGCGAGGCCGAGCCCGAGGCCCCCCTGGGAGCGGTCGGCGGCCTGCCGCTCCTGCGCGAAGAGCTCGAACACCCGCGGCAGCATCTCGGCCGTGATGCCAATCCCGTCGTCGGCGACCTCGACGACCACCGCCGGGCGCGGCCCCTCGCCCCCTGCGCCCCCCGCACCCCCCTCGTGCTCCAGTCCGGCAGTCAGCGTGACGTGGCCACCGACCGGCGTGTACTTCGCCGCGTTGGTCAGCAGGTTCGCCACCACCTGCGCCAGGCGCACGGGGTCGGCGTTCACCATCAGGCCGTGCCGGGGCACCGCGATGGTCAGGCGATGCCGGCGCTGCTCGAGCAGGGGGCTCGCCATCTCGATGGCCTGCGCGACCACCTTGGCCAGCTCGACGGGCACCCGCTTGAGCTCGACCTTGCCGCGCGTGATGCGCGAGATGTCCAGCAGATCGTCCACGAGCTGGGTCACGTGCTGGACCTGGCGCTCGATGATGGCCCGCTCCTTTTCGGTCTCGTCGCTGCCGCGCAGGCGCATGAGGTGCAGCGCCGTCACGATGGGGGCGAGGGGATTGCGCAGCTCGTGTCCCAGCATCGCCAGGAACTCGTCCTTGGCGCGGGTGGCCTCCTCGGCGGAGCGCCGCAGCTCGTGCTCGCGCCGCTGGGTGTCCTCGAGCTCGCGGCGGGCCCGCACCTGATCGGTCACGTCGACCGCGAAGATCAGGATACCGTCGATCGGGCCGGGGCGGCCCGCATCTCCGTGCGTTCCCCCGGCTCCGCCCCCGCCGCCGCGCTCGACGGCGCCGCCGGCACCGTCGTTCTCGGGAAGATCGCCCCGCCCACTCCGGGTCGGCTGCCCCACCCAGTCGTAGAACCCCTCCTCGAGCGCACCACCCACCGACCGGACCAGGCGCGCCGGGAACTCGCTGGCGGTGAAGGGCTCCCCGGTGCGGTAGATGCCCTCCAGCAGGTCAGCGGTGCCCTGCGGCTCGAGCTCGGGGAAGGCCTCGCGAAAACGGCGGCCGCAGAGCGCGCGGCCGCCCACCATCTGGGTGAAGCGATCGTTGGCCAGCTCGAAGACCAGCTCCCGGCCACGCAGCACCGCGATGGACGCGGGCGCCTCCATCAGGAACGACCGCAGCCGCCGCCGCTCCGCCTCGATCCCCGCGCTCACCAGCTTGCGCGTCCGTGATCGCTCGAGCTGGGCCGCCACCCGCGCCACCAGCTCCCGCGAGGCGAACGGCTTGACCAGGTAGTCGTTGGCGCCCGCGCGCAGGCCCTCGGTGGTGGCCTCCTCGCCAGCCCGCGCGGACAGCAGGATGATGGGCAGGTCGGCCGTGTCGCGCTCCGCCCGCAGCGCCCGCACCAGCCCGAACCCGTCGAGGTTCGGCATCATGACGTCGCTCAGCACGAGGTCGGGCCGCGCGCGCCGGATCGCGCGCAGCGCCTGGCTTCCGTCCGCCACCGCCTCCACCTGCCAGTTGGCCCCGAGGATTCGCGCCACGTACTGGCGCATGTCGGCGTTGTCGTCGGCGAGCAGGATGCGCGCCTGCCCCCCCGGCGCTTCCGTCCCCTCCGCGGCCGCCGGGTCCCCGTCGCGCTCGGCGTCGGCGGCCGTGGCCGGCGGCACCCACTTCAAGGCCTCCGCGACGAAGGGGCTCGGCCCGAGCTCCGTCGACGGGAGCGTGCGCGTCGTCCCGACCCGATCGGGCGGCAGGTGCGCCGCGCCCGTCGGGATGCGCACGGTGAAGGTCGTTCCGACCCCGAGGGCGCTGGTGGCCTCCACCGTGCCTCCGTGGAACCGCACCAGCTCCTGCACCAGCGCCAGCCCGATCCCCGTGCCCTCGTGGGTGCGGGCGCGGGTGCCCTTGATGCGATGGAATCGCTCGAACAACCGCGGCAGCTCGGAGGCGGCGATTCCCACCCCGGTGTCCTCGACGGTCAGCGTGAAGGCCGCCGCGTCGCCGCGCAGGCGCACGGCGATCTCCCCGTCGAAGGTGAACTTCAGCGCGTTCGACAGCAGGTTGAGCACGATCTTCTCCCACATGTCGCGATCGACGTGGGCGGGCGCCGCCAGCGTCGGCGCATCCACCACCAGGCGCAGCCCCGCGCGCTCGACGGCGGAGCGGAACGAGCTCGCGAGATCGATGGTCAGGCTCGCGAGGTCGGTCGGCTCGTAGGTGGCCTGCAGGCGCCCGGCCTCGATGCGGCTGAAGTCGAGCAGGGTGTTGACCAGCTTGCCGAGGCGGAGCCCATTGCGATGCACCATCTGCCAGCGCTCGAGATCCTCGGGCGGAAGGCGGTCGGCCTCGCCGAGGGCGTCCTCGATGGGGCCGAGCATCAGCGTGAGCGGGGTCCGGAACTCGTGGCTGACGTTGCTGAAGAAGGCGGTCTTGGTCCGATCGATCTCGGCCAGGGCCTCGGCCCGTCGGCGCTCTTCCTCGTAGGCGCGCGCGCTGGCCACGGCGGTGGCGACCTGGCTGGCGACGAGCTCGAGGAAGTCGCGGTACTTCTGATCGAGGCGCTGGCGCGCGCTGATCCCCACGATGAGCGCGCCCGCCGGCCGGGGATCGCCGGGCCGCGCGATGGGCAGGACCATGGCCGTGTGCGGGGGAGGCGGATCCTCCCCGTTCGCCGCGTCCCCCCCCGTCGTCGCCGTCGCTGTCCTCGGGAACCGCGCGCCGAGCTCGGTCACCACCTCGGTGCCATGGCCCCGGATGACCTCCACGATCGGCCATCCGCCGTCGTACCGGTCGAGCTCGATCCGGCTCGGGGCGGCCCCTCCGGCGAGGGTGGAGGGCAGGGCGCCCGCCGCCCCGACCAGCGTCGCCACCTGGCCGCCAGCCCCCGGGACAGGTGCGATGGTCGTCGTGCCCGGCAGGCCGTCCGCGGCCTCCTCCCGGAGCAGGTAGATGCGGGCAAAGGGCAGATCGGCCGCGTTTTGCCCCAGGACCTCGGCGGCGCGGCGGCAGGCCTCGACCGCCGTCTTGGCGTCGGTGGTGCGCTCTCCGAGGGTGCGGAGCATGCGCAACCGGCGCTCGCCGTACACCCGTTCGGTGGTCTCCGTGACGGTGACCAGCACCCCGCCGACCCCGCCGCTCTCGTCCCGGATCGGGCTGTACGAGAGGCTGAAGTAGCACTCCTCGGCGAACCCGTGGCGATCGAGCGGCAGCATGAAGTCGTCGAGCCCGACGGCCTGTCCCTGCATGACGCCCTCGAACATCGGACCGATGATGTGCCAGATCTCGGCGAAGGTCTCGCGGGTGCTGCGACCCATCGCCATCGGATGCTTGGTGGATCCGAGGATGGGACGATAGCCGTCGTTGTAGAACTGCGTGAAGGCGGCGCCCCACGCGACGTACATGGGAAACCTGGATTCGAGCAGGATGCTGAGCGCGGTCCGCAAGCTCTGTGGCCAGGTCGTGACCGGGCCGACCGGGGTGCGCGCCCAATCGACGGTCCTCATGAGGGCGCCCATCTCTCCGCCACCGGACAGCACGGCGTCGAGGGGGGCGGCTGGGGGTGTGAGGCGCGGCACCGTCATGTCATCAGCCGCTTCTCGCCACGGGCGAGGCGAATGTCAAGGGGGCGTTGAGCGCGAGGGTGCGCCATCATATGGTTCCGTAAAGGGGGATTCGATGCGAGCTGCCAGCACGTTCGGTCGGGCCGCGCTGGCCCTGCCGTGCCTCATCGCCTCGTGCGCGGCGCGTCCGGCGCACCCGGCCACCGGTGCCGATCCCGAGGCTGGAACGGTGCCCCCTGACGCGGGAGATGCCGCGTCGAGCTCCGGGGGTGGTGGCGCCGGGGGCGGTGCCGCCGTGGGCTCGGCCCTGTGGCCCATGCCGAACGGCGAGGACGACGTGAGCAACGGCGCGCCGAACCCGATGAGCTACACCGACAACCTGGACGGCACGGTCTCGGATCTGGTGACACACCTCATGTGGGAGCAGCGGGTCCCGACGACGGGCGGGGCCGGCGACGATGGATACCTCACCTGGGCCGAGGCGAACGCCCACTGCGGGACGCTGGTCTTGGCGTCCCACCAGGACTGGCGCTTGCCGTCGCAGATCGAGCTCGTGTCCCTCGTCGACTACAGCAACCTCGGCCCGGGCCACGCGCCGGTCGACGAGAGCGTGTTCCCCGACACCCCGGCCGACGCGTTCTGGTCGTCGACCAGGCACGCGGCGGCGCCGACCGAGGCATGGACCGTGTACATGGACGTGGGCTTCACGTACGCCTACGACGTGACCACCGTCGGGAAGGTCCGATGCGTTCGCTGAGGGGGCGTGGCCTCACCGTCGGGCTCACGGTCGGCGTCACCGTCGTGGTGGGCAGCATGGTCCTGGCGAGCACCGCTCCCGTCGCCCTCGGGCCCCCCGCGCGCTTCACCGCCTCCGGGGAGACGGTGGTCGACAACGCGACCCACCTGACCTGGCAAAGGGGAGTCGCGACCAGCGCTGGCGACGATGGGGCCGGTCGGTGGACCTGGGCCCACGCGAAGAGCACCTGCGCGGGCCTCGGCGGAGGGTATCGGCTCCCCACGGTCAAGGAGCTGCTCACCATCGTGGATTTTACCCGGTCGAGCCCGGCGATCGACACGTCCTCGACCGCGTTCCCGGGCACCCCGTCCGAGGCGTTCTGGACCGCCACTCCGCTCGCCGCCTCACCGCCCACCAGCGCCTGGTTCATCGACTTCGCCGACGGCTACGCCGGCAACACCGAGATGACCCAGCCGAGCCGCGTGCGCTGCGTGCGCTGACCGCGGGGTGAACCGCCGGCCCGGTGGACGCGCGAGACGCGAGACGCGCGAGACGCGCGACGCGCGACGCGGGACGCGCGAAAGGAAGGGATCATTCCGAGGCGGGCCTTGAGTCCCACAGCCGGGCCGCGCAAACTACGCCCATGTCCGAGCCCGGCCCCGCCCTGGAAGATCACGAGATCGGTCGCGACGCGTTCGCGGACGACAAGGAATACCAGCTGCATCGCCTGCGTCACAGCGCCGCGCACCTGCTCGCTCACGCCGTGAGCGAGCTCTTCCCCGAGGCGCGCTTCGCCATCGGGCCCCCGGTGAAGGACGGCTTCTACTACGACATCGCCTACGCCCGGCCGTTCGGGCCGGAGGATCTGGTCGCGATCGAGGCGCGCATGCAGGAGATCGTCAAGCGCGACCTGCCCATCGTGCGCGGGCAGCTCTCGCCCGAGGAGGCGGAGGCCGCCTTCGCCCGGAAGGGACAGAACTTCAAGGTGGAGCTCATCCGCTCTTTCCCGGCCGGGCAGCCGGTCGGGACCTTCACCCAGGGAGAGTTCGTCGACCTGTGTCGCGGACCCCACGTGGACCGCACGGGCAAGCTCAAGCACACCCGGCTCATGTCGGTGGCCGGCGCCTACTGGCGGGGCGACGCCAAGAACGAGCAGCTGCAGCGCATCTACGGGACCGCCTTCCCGACGGCGACCGAGCTCAAGGAGTACCTCGAGCGGCTCGAGCAGGCCAAGGCCCGCGACCACCGCAAGCTCGGGCGCGAGCTCGGCCTCTTCATGTTCCACGAGTGGGCCCCGGGGGCAGCCTTCTGGCTGCCGAAGGGCACCACCCTCTACAACACCCTGGCGGCGAAGATGCGCGAGCTCCTGTTCGGGGAGGGGTACCTCGAGGTGAAGACGCCTCTCATCTTCGATCGGGAGCTGTGGGTCACGTCGGGGCACTGGTCCCACTACAAGGAGGACATGTTCCTCATCGCCGAGAAGAACGATCTGCTGCTGCATGCCGCCGGCGAGCGCGAGGCCCCGCCGCCGGAGGGCGAGCGGGTGCGGCTGCTCGCGACCAAGCCCATGAACTGCCCGTCGCACATGCTGATCTTCCGCTCGCAGAAGCGCTCGTATCGCGAGCTGCCCCTGCGCTTGCACGACCAGGGCGTGCTGCACCGAAACGAGCTGTCGGGGGCCCTCTCGGGCCTGACCCGGGTGCGCCAGTTCTCGCAGGACGACGCCCACATCTTCGTCGCCGAGTCGGAGATCGCCGCCGAGGTGGGCCGGATCATCGGGCTCGTCAAGCGGGTCTACGACCGGCTGGGGATGGGGGTCGAGGTGGCGCTGGCGACGCGGCCCGACACCTTCCTCGGCAGCGCGGAGACCTGGGCGCGCGCCGAGGCCGCCCTCGAGCAGGCCATCGTCGGCGCGGGCTTTCCGCTCAAGCTCAAGCCCAAGGACGGCACCTTTTATGGGCCGAAGATCGACTATCAGGTCACGGATGCGCTCGGCAGGCAATTCCAGACGGCGACCCTGCAGCTCGACTTCCAGATGCCCGAGCGGTTCGACCTCAGCTACGTCGGCGCCGACAACACCGAGCACCGGCCGGTGGTCATCCACCGCGCCATCTACGGCAGCTTCGAGCGGTTCATCGGCATCCTCATCGAGCACTTCGCCGGGGCCTTCCCGTTCTGGCTGTCCCCGGTGCAGGTCAAGGTCCTCACCGTCGGAGGAGACTTCGTCGACTACGGCGAGACGGTCCTCGGCAAGCTGAAGGCCGCCGGGCTGCGCGCCGAGGCCGACTTCGGCGACGCCACGGTGGGGGCCAAGGTGCGGGACGCGCAGATGGAGAAGATCCCGTACAGCCTGATGCTGGGAGCGCGGGAACGGGAGAACGGCACCGTCACGGTTCGCGCCTACGGCAAGAAGGAGCAGGTCACGCTGACCCTGGGGGAGGCGGTCGCGCGCTTCACCGAAGAGGGACGGTTTGCGTTCTGACGGATCGTCGCGATCCGGCCATCGAGACCCAGCCCTCGCCACGACCGCTCCGCTCGCCCCGCGCCGGGGGCGAGCGCTCCGGGGCGGCGGGGCTTGCCTGCTGATCGCGCTGTGCCTGGGCTGCGGATGCGCGGCCAGGAGCTCGAGCGGGTCGGCCAGCGGCGGCTCGAACGGCAGCGGCGGAGCCAGCGGCAGCGGCAGTGGCAGTGGCGGGGGAGGGCTGGCGTCGGGAGGCGGGACCGGCGGCGGTCCGGGGAGCGGCGGGATGGTACCCGCGAGTGGCGGCGCCAGCGCCACCGGGGGGATCGGAGCGGGCGGAGCGACGCTGGGCAGTGGCGGGCATGGGGGTGTCAGCGGCGGTGGCGCCAGCGGTGGCGCCAGCGCTGGCGCCGGAGCCGGCGGGAGCGGCGTCGCCGCGGACCCCTGCGCCCCGCGGCCCGGGTTGCTGCTCTGCGACACCTTCGAGGCCGACGCGCCAGGCCCACCCCCGGCCCCTTGGACGACCAGCATCACCGGGAGCGGGAAGGTCACCATCGACGGGACCGCACCCGCGAACAGCGGCACGCGGTCGGTTCACATCGAGGATGCGGCCAGCGACTACGACACCTTGCTCGCGCTGCACGACCCGGCGATCTTGCCGTCGACCACCGGCCGCTTCTACCTCCGCTTCTTCATCCGGCTCGCCGCCCCGATGACGATGGGGCACAACAGCTTCGTGCTCGGCGATCTCTATGCCTCGCAAGGGAACGGGAACTTTCTGCGCTTCAGCGAGGACAACCAGATGCTCGCGGAGTCGATCATGGGCGACGCCCAGGGGGCGATGTCGAACAACCAGTACTACAACGATCACCAGATCGGGGTGGGCTTCACGGCGGGCCGGTGGACCTGCGTCGAGCTGCTGCTCGACCACGTCAAGCCCGAGATCGACGTGTGGGTCGACGACGTCGAGGTGCCGGACCTGCACTCGACGGCCTGGAAGATCGACGCCTACGACTACCTCCGGCTCGGCTTCGAGAAGTACGCCGGACCGGCGTCGGAGATCTGGTACGACGACATCGCGATCGGGACGCAGAAGATTGGGTGTCGCTGAAGGCCAGGATTGTCGTGGTCCTCGTCACCCGGAGGACCGGCGGGGACCGGCTGTGACCGGACCGGACCGGGGAGACGGGTAAACGAGGACGAGGACAGGACGGGCAAGAGGGGAAGGATCTGGAGGGGCTCAGCGTGAGGGGGCACACGCTGGGGAGGTTCACGCCAGCGGGGAAAGCCTCGACCGCGATCATTCGAGTACGTTCAGCGGAATTTCCGGGCCATCTTCGGTGGAACGGGCTTGTCCGTCGTCAATTTCGAAAGGTCGCGATGTTTCATTCGTCGAGTGCTCGTGTCACCGGGGTTCGAGGGCAGGGCTGGGGAGCCGGGCTGGGGAGGGGGGTTGGGGTCGTCGCTTGTTTGACGACGGTCGCGCTCGGGGGGTGCACCAGCAGCAGCGCTCCGGCCAGTGGGTCGTCGGGGTCGGGGGGCATCTCGAGCGGCAGCGGCGGCGGTCGGGCGAGCGGTGGCAGCTCGGTGCCCGCGAGCGGGAGCGGAGGCGACATCGGATCGGCGAGCGGTGGAGCCCCCGGCACGACCAGCAGTGGCGGCGCCAGCTCGCCGTCGACGGGCGGCACCGGCACAGGCGGGGCCAGTGGCCCCGGCCCGGACACCGGTGGCATCACCGGAGCGGGGACGGCCGGCAACTCCGGCGGCGCGGGCAAATCCGGCGGCGCGGGCAAACCCGGAGCCGGGGGGGCTGGGGTCACCGGGGGGACGTCGGGCGCCACCGGCGGCGCCACGGCGGTGGGGCCGCCCGAGGCCAACCGCGTCCGGAGCATCATCCCCTTCGACAGCGGCTGGTTGTTCAACCTGGGGGACGCCACCGGGGCCGACCAGCCGGCCTTCGCGGACGGGGCCTGGCGTCCGCTCGACGTCCCGCACGACTGGAGCATCGAGGGGCCCTTCTCGATGTCGGCCGCCACCACCGGCCGCGGCGGCTACCTGCCTTCGGGGATCGGGTGGTACCGCAAGCACTTCACCCTGCCGCAGAGCCTGTCGGGGCGACAGATCTTCCTCGAGTTCGATGGGGTCATGGCGAGCAGCGACGTGTACGTCAACGGGACCCACCTCGGCAACCGGCCCTATGGCTACGTGGGATTCCGCTATGACATCACCGCCAGCGCCAAGCTCGGCGCCGCCGAGAACGTCGTCTCGGTGAAGTGCGACAACTCGGTCCAGCCCGCCTCCCGGTACTATGCGGGCGCCGGCATCTACCGCCACGTCCGGGTGATCGCCACCGATCCGGTGCACGTCGATCAGTGGGCGACCTTCGTCACCACCCCGGCGCCCACCGCGGCCTCGGCCACCGTCCACGTGACCACCACCGTGGTCAACTCCGGCACCGCCGCCGCCAGCGCTGCCCTTCTGGCCACCGTCACCGATCCGACCGGGAAGGCAATGGCGCCGGTGGCGGTGCCCGCGGCCAGCGTCCCGGTCGGCAAGGCCGGCACCGCCTTCACCTTCGATCTCCCGGTTGCCAGTCCCAGGCTCTGGGATGTCGCCACCCCCAACCTCTACACCCTCACCATCGCCGTCCAGGTCGCCGGGACCACGGTGGATGACGACCTGACGACCTTCGGGATCCGCAGCCTGGTCTTCGACGCGGCCAGCGGCATGAGCCTCAACGGCAAGAGCCTGAAGATGAAGGGCGTGGCCATCCACCAGGAGATGAGCGGGCTCGGCGTGGCGGTTCCGGCCCGGGCCTGGCAGCGGCGGATGGCCCAGTTCAAGGCCATCGGCGTCAACGCCATTCGCACCAGCCACAACCCCTTCGCGCCCGAGTTCTATGACCTGGCGGACCGCATGGGCATCCTGGTGATGGACGAGTTCTTCGACGTGTGGACCCAGCACAAGTACACCGACGCCGGTGACTACGCCGCGTACTTCAGCAAGCCGGCCCCCGCGGTCACGGGCTCGCCGGCGGTGCCCGCCGCCATCGCCGCGGGCGGCGCGACCTGGTGGCAGACCGACATCACCGACGTGGTGATGCGCGATCGCAACCACCCGAGCATCGTCCTTTACAGCACCGGCAACGAGATCCGCGATCCCATCGGGACCCGCACGCCCCTGCTCACCAGGATGGTCGATCTCTGCCACACGCTCGATCCTTCACGGGGCGTGACCCAGGCCCTCTTCGACCCGGGCACCAACGGCGACGTCACGGGCGCCACCCGGACCATCCTCGATGTCTGGGGAAACAACTACAACATCCCCAACTGCCTGAGCGCGATGTCTGCGGCGCCGGCCCGGGCCGGGGTGCTGACCGAGATGGGACACGAGACCAGTGCCTGGGCCACCGTGACCAGCACGCCCGCGCTGGCCGGGGAATTCGTGTGGTCCGGGATGGACTACCTCGGCGAGGCGCCGAACGCGTGGCCGGTGGTCGGGTCGGGGTCGAATCCCCTGCTGGGCTTGCTCGATCGCATGGGGAATCCCAATCCAGACGGCACCACCTGGCAGAAGGTCTGGGGCGCCACCCCGACGGCGCCGCCCGCGACCGGCACGGCGGCGACCCAGATCGCGCTGGCGGCCGATCACGCGACGCTGGTGACCGATGCGAACGACGTCGTGTTCGTCAAGGCCACCATCGCGGACGCCGCGGGAAAGGTGGTGACCAGCTCGGCGGCGCCGGTCACGTTCACCATCACGGGACCCGGAACCATCGTCGCGGTCGACAGCGCCACCCAGCTCGGTGAGTCCTTTCGCGGCACCGCGCGCAACGCCTTCAGCGGGGTCTGCTACGCCATCGTGCAGGCCACCGGTGCCGGGACCATCACGATCGCCGCCGCGTCACCGGGCCTCACGGCCGGCTCGGCCACCGTCCAGGCCAGCACCGGTTCCTTCGTTCCATGCGCCGGAACCTGCGACTAGGCTTCCAGGGACCGGTCATGGTCGGCCGATCTGACCAGGCGAGCTGGCTCAGGGCATAGGTGGATCTTGGGACCGGAGTGCCGGGTGTGCCATTGCGTAACCCATTGGATTTACTTGGGTCTGCGTGTGGCACACCCTCTGCAAAAGGGGAGAACGTCGCACCAACAACCACTCCCGCTGGAGGCTCCCCATGACCATCTCCTCTGTTTGCAAGAAGCTCGGCATCGTCGCCATCGCCGCCCTCGTGACCTTTGCCGCGGGCAACGTCGAAGCTGCCTACGGGGAGAATGGAATGGCGGCCCGCAACGGCTTCGCATCCGGCCCGGCCTGTTTCAGCGCGGCCG
>CAZIOH010000021.1:57959-76578 GCA_964540815.1 uncultured Myxococcales bacterium
GGAATGGCGGCCCGCAACGGCTTCGCATCCGGCCCGGCCTGTTTCAGCGCGGCCGGCATCGATCCCAGCAAGTCCCTCTCCGCTTCGCTCGCCACCAAGTAAGTCTTCGGCTCGGCGGGTCGTCCCCTTCGAGCTTCCTGCGACGATCAGGTGCGCGGTCGTCCGCTTGGCTCGGAGGCAGTCGCTCCGGCTCCGATGGTGGCGGTCTCCCCGAGCAGCCGAGAAGGCTGCAACGCCGGCAGCGACAGGGCGAGATCGCGGGTGCCCTCCTCGATGATGCGGATGGCCTCGTCGGGATCGTCGGTGGCGGAGAGCAACCCGGTGTCCTCCGGGCTGATCGTGCCGCGTGCGACCATGGTGCCGCCGATGAAGTCGAGCAGCGGGCGCCAGTACTCGGTTCCCATCAGGACCACCCGAAAGCGCTGGATCTTGCGGGTCTGGATCAGGGTCAACGCCTCGAACAGCTCGTCGAGGGTCCCGAACCCACCCGGCATCACCACGAAGGCGTAGGAATACTTCACGAGCATGACCTTGCGCACGAAGAAGTAGCGCAGCTCGACGAACCGATCGAGGTAGGGGTTGGGCCTCTGCTCCACCGGGAGCTGGATGTTGCAGCCGACCGACGTGCCGCCGGCCTCCCGGGCGCCGCGGTTGGCCGCCTCCATCAGGCCAGGGCCGCCTCCGGTCATGACCGTGAGGCCGAGCCCAGCGAGGCGCCCACCCATCTCGCGGGCCAGCGCATACGCCCGGTCCGAGGGGGTTGCGCGGGCCGAGCCGAACACGGTCACGCACGGGCCGACGAAGTGCAGCGCGCGAAACCCGCGGATGAAGTCGCGCAGGATGCGGACGAGACGGAACAGCTCCTCGAGCCGGCGGCGAGGGCCTTGCAGCAGCTTGAAGTCCTCGAGAGTGCGGCCTGCGGTTCCCCAGAGCTCCCACAGCCGTGACCCTGGCGGCGGCGTCGGGCCGCCGGCCGGGCTCGGCGGCGCAGTGGCCAGCGCGGACGTCGACGTCGACGCGGTCACGGACGCGGGTGCCGAGCCGGTCCCGTCGCGGTTCGATGGGTCGCTCATGTGGGAGGGGCGGAGAACGGGAGACGGGGGACCAAGAGGCCATGCTACTCGACCCGCGCCTCGCCCGGTGTCGGCCCGGCGATCTTCGCGGTGGACGCCTATCCCCCCGCGATCGATGCCCCGATCGATGCCCAATCGAGGCGCCGATCGTCGGCTGACGACTGACGGCCGACCGAAGAATCCCCATAGTGTGTGGGCGTGAGGAGAAGATCTCTGTTTCGGTTGATGGGTTGGCTGGCCGCGGTGTCGCTGGTCCCAGCGGGCTTCGTGGCGCGGCGGGCCCGCGCGGAATCGCCGGCCGAGCCGTCGCCCCCGCCATCGCCGCCATCGCCCGGGCGGGCGCCTTCCCCATCCGGAAACGGGGGCCCGACCGGATCGTCGCCCGGGGCCTCGAGGGGCAAGCGCGTCGAGCTCGGGCTCGTGCCCCTCGTCGGGGGCGACACCGACAACGGCCTCGGCGTGGGTCTGCTCAGCACCATCGCCGGGGTCGCACCCGACGTCAAACCGTATCGCTGGGCGGTGGAAACCGCCGGGTTCATCAGCTTCAAGCGCACCGATGGCCACTTCATCAACCCCTACCAGGACTACTCCGTGCAGTGGACCGCGCCCCAGCTGTGGAATCGGCGCCTGCGGCTCGAGGTGCGCCCCTCCTACACCAAGGAGACCACCCAGCGCTTCTACGGTCTCGGCAACGCGTCACCCGCGCCGGCCGGCGACGACATCGCGGCCCGGGACTTTTACGGTCGCACCCATCCGACCCTGTGGGTGCGCCTGCGCTATCGCATCTGGGACCACCTGAACGCGGGCCTCGGCACCTCGTACACCCAGAACTGGCTCGAGGTCAGCCCCGGGAGCACCCTCGGGCAGCAGATGCAGGCCGGGACGCCGGAGGAGCGCGCCCTCCTCGGTGGCGCCAACCGCCACGGCGTGCTGCTGTTCGAGGGGCTCGCGCTGTGGGATAGCCGCGACAGCGAGACCGTCTCCGAGCGCGGCCAGGCCCACCAGATCCGCGTGCGCTGGAGCCCGAGCCTCGCGGGCCAGGCGCTCCCGTACGCGTACGAGCAGGTCAACCTCAGCTCGCGCGTGTACTGGTCGGTCATCCCCGATCGCCTGGTGCTGGGCGCGCGCGCGGTGGCCGACCTGCAGTTCGGCCGACCACCGTTTTACGAGCTGGCGCGCTACGACGACACCTTCGCGCTCGGCGGACAGAACGGCGTGCGTGGCGTCCCCGGGCAGCGCTATTACGGCAAGATCAAGGTGTTCGGCAACTTCGAGGTGCGCTCGCAGCTGGTGAAGTTTCGGTTCCTCGGCAAGGACATGACCCTCGGGGCGGCGGTCTTCTTCGACGCCGGGCGCGCCTGGGCGGACTGGTCGCGGCAGCCGGCCCTCGACGGCACGGGCTGGGGCCTCAAGTACGGCACGGGCGGCGGGCTGCGCCTGCAGCAGGGCAAGACCTTCGTGGTGCGCGCCGATCTCGCCTGGTCCCCGGACGCCCGCCCCATCGGCGCCTACGTCGGCGCCGGCCAGACGTTCTGAGCTCGGGTCCGGCGGGGCTCGGGACACCGCCGAATTGACGCACGGGCCGAGGGTGGCATGGTTGGGCCATGGCGACGACGGCAGTCGATGCGGATGAACGGGGCGCGGTCGAGACGGTGCTCGAGGCCCGGGTGCGCGATCTCGGCGACGGGTTCTCCGTGCGGCGGCTCTTGCCGGGGGCGAAGCCGCGCGCGGTTGGGCCGTTCGTGTTCTTCGATCACTTCGGCCCGACCCGGTTCGCCCCGGGGACGGGCCTCGACGTGCGTCCGCATCCCCACATCAACCTCGCGACGGTGACGTACCTCTTCGAGGGCGCGATCCTGCATCGCGACAGCCTCGGCACGAGCCAGTTGATTCATCCGGGCGACATCAACTGGATGACGGCAGGCCGGGGCATCGTCCATTCGGAGCGCACGGGACCCGCCGAGCGGGCGGCCGGCGCGTCGCTGCACGGGCTGCAGCTCTGGGTCGCCCTGCCACGGGCCCACGAGGAGACCGAGCCTGCCTTCCACCATCACCCGGCCGCGACCTTGCCGGAGCTGGTCGACGGCGGCGTTCGCGCCCGCGTGCTGGTCGGCCGCGCGTTCGGCCTGCGCTCGCCCGTCGAGACCTTCTCCGAGCTCACGTACGTGGACGTGCACCTGGCCCCGGGGGCAAGGTTCCTCCTGCCGGCCGCGCACCTCGAGCGCAGCGCCTACGTGGTGGAGGGCCGGGTCTCCGACGGCGTGCGCGGGCACGCGCGCGGACAATCGTTCGGTCCCACGCACCTCTTGATCTTCCGGACCGGGGGCGACGCGGAGATCGTCGCCGAGGAGCCGACCCGCCTGGTCGTGCTCGCCGGCGAGCCCTTGGAGGAGCCGAGGCACATCTGGTGGAACTTCGTATCCAGCTCCGAGGCGCGCATCGAGGCCGCGAAGCTCGACTGGCGCGCGCGGCGGGGGGATCCCCAGGGGCCCTTCCCCCTGGTCCCGGGGGACGCCGAGGACTTCATCCCGTTGCCAGCCGGGTGACGCCAACCGCTGGGCTGGTCCGAGCGGCTCGCGTGGGGCGCGGGCGAATGGCGATTGTGGATTGGCGTTTCGCTCCGTAAGTTTGCCCGATGGGCTACTTCGACTCCCGGCATCCGACCCTGCTCTCCGATCCCGTCGACCACCGCGATCACGTGCGGGGCCCGAGCTCCGCGGAGGTGACGCTGGTCGAGTACGGCGACTTCGCCTGCCCGAGCTGCCGCGAGGCGTATGGCGTGCTGAAGGGCCTGCTCCCGCGCCTTCCGGGGGTGCGGCTCGTGTTCCGGGCCAACCCACGCGGCCACCTGTTCCCGCTGGCCCCGCTCGCCGCCGAGGCCGCGGAGGCCGCCGGTGCTCAGGGCAAGTTCTGGGAGATGCACGATCTGCTCTTCGAGAACCAGGACCGCCTGTCCGAGGAGACCATCCTGGCGCTCGGCCGCGGGCTCGGCCTCGACGCCGCCCGCTTCGAGGACGAGCTCCGGCGGCACGTGCATCGCGACGCCGTGCACGCCCAGGAGGTGTCCGGGTGGCACAGCCACGTGCTCAGCACCCCCACGTTCTTCATCGACGGGGTGCGCTTCGACGACGCGCTGGCGGCGCTGCCGACCGCGCTCGGGCGCGAGGTCCGAAAGGCGGAGCAGGCCCACCTCGTGTTCCGCGAGGCGCGGGTCGAGACCACCGACGAGCCACGTCGGGTCTCGATCACCGCCGGTCCGCACCACTTCTTCAGCGATCTGCCACCCTTCGAGGACGGCAGCGACGCCGGCCCGTCGCCCTACGATCTCCTGCAGTCCGCCCTCGGAGCCTGCACCGCCATGACCATCAAGTGGGCGGCCGAGAGGGAGCACCTTCCGGTCACCCGGGTCCAGGTCCGCCTCACCCAGGCCCGCACACCCACCGGCCACAGCTTCCGGCGGTCGATCGTCGTCGAGGGCGATCTCGACGAGACGCAGCGCGCCCGGCTGCTGCGTGTCGCCGAGCGGTGTCCGGTCGGCCTCACGCTCACCGGTGGGATCAGCCTCGACACGCGCCTCGTGATCGATCGCAGCGTCGAGGAGGCCGGGGAGGAGAGCTTTCCCGCCAGCGACCCTCCGCCCTGGACCAGCGGCCGGGAGTCATGAGCGCCCCGCGGCCGGTGGTGGTACGGGCAAGAATATGGGCGAGGGCGAGGGCAAGCGACCTGGCCAGGGCGAGCGGCTGAGCTCGAGCGCGCGTGTGGGTGTGGGCTTGGACGTGGGCGACATCGGACGATCTCCTCGGCGATCGCCAGTCAAGTCGCCGACGGGGCGTGCTCCTCGCTCAGAATTCGAAGAGCACCCCGAGCGCCACATGAAGCGCGAAGGCATTCCCGGCGGTGCGCGCCTCGACCGGTGCGTTGTCCGAGAGCACCGACCAGTCGCGTGACAGGGCGAGCGCGGCCAGGAGCTCGGCCCGCGAGCGCAGGCGGAGGCGAACCCCACCCTCGCCCTCGACGGTCGCGCTCGGCGTGACGAAGGTGCGGCCTTGCAGCGGGATCTGCGAGCTCACGTCGGTGAGCGCCATCCGGTTGCCGACCGCGAGGCCGATGTAGGGCCGCAAGCGCCCCTCGACCGGCCCGAAGGTGTGCCCGAGGCCGACCGAGGCCCCGAAGGTCCACATGCGCAGATCCTCGCCGTTCGGTTGCAGGCTCACGCCGAGCAGGGGCCAGTCCGCCCGGGCCCGGATCCACCAGCCTTCGCCGATCGGGAAGTACCACAGGAAGTCGAGGTGCGCGGTGGGATGGTCGCGCGGCGGGGCGAAATCGATGGTGGTCGTGACGCCCATGTTCCACGCCCGCGCGTCCGTCGGGCCGGTCGCGCGGGTCGCGCGGGCCTCCAAGGGGGCAACCACCGAGGGCGGGACGGCGGTGGCCCGGGCCTCGGCGCTGCGGGGCGCCTGCTCGTCGTGCTCGGTCGTCGCCGATGGCGACGCCGTTGCCGGCGCCGACGCCGGTGCCGATGATGTCGATACGGGCTTGGCGCCGGGTGCCAGGGCCGGGCCTGGTCCTGTCGTCGCCGCTGGCGCCGGCGGCGTCGCGTTCACGAGCTCCGGAGCGCGCGGGCTCGGACCCGGGGCTGGTCCTCCCCCGCCAGTGTCCGAGGCCGCGCGCGCGGCCCGGTCGGACTGCGCGAGGGTCCCGAGGTGGTTGGTGCCCGCGTTCAAGGTGCGCAGGTACTCGACCACGGTCAGGCAGGCCCGGCGGCGACTCGCCCGGTCGCTGGCCTCGACGTTCAGCGCGAAGGTGGCCGTCCTTCCGTGGGCGGTGGTCGCGCGGGACAGCACCGCCAGCTGCCGCTCGTCGGTCCGCACCGTCACCACCTCGGGCCAGCCCGCGGTGACCAGATCCGCCGCGCCCTTCAACCATTCCACTCCGGCCCGCTCGGGGGGCAGCACCTCGACCCCACCCAGGGCCGAATATTCGAGCTCGCGCCGCAGCTCATCCCCGAGCCGCGACCCGGTCGGCGCGACCAGCGCCAACCGGTGTGGGCCTGCCTGGGCTGCCTCGGCCATCCGGTCGCCCGACGCCGCGGCGGCGGCGCCCTCCGCCCCGGCCAGCGCGACCAAGACGACCACGACCGCTCCCGCTCCCGCTCGGGCGGTGATGGCCGCACGCACGCATCGCGACGCCCACGCTCGCGCGCCCGCGTTGAGGCTCACGGGACCGAGCTCCCCTGCAGCAACTCGCGCGCGAACCTGGCGCGCGGGCCATTCGGTGCGCGCCGCAAGTAGCCGCGCGCGGCGTCCCGCGCCGCCTGGACGTCGTCCGTGCGCAGCGCGCACTCGATCAGACGGCCGAGCGCCTGCTCCGCCAGCGGAGCCCGTGGCCAGTCCGCGAGGTAACGCTCGAACCAGCGGCTGGCGTCGGCGGGCTGGTTGGCGTCGAAGGCCATGCGTCCCAGGCTGAAGACCGCGTCGCCCGCGAGGGAGTCATCGGGAAAGCGCGCCACCAGCGATTCGAAGGCCCGTCGGGCATCGTCGCCCGCCCCGGCGTAACGGGCGACGTCTCCGAGCAGCAGGAGCCGCTGGGCATCGAGGTGCCCGCACAGCGATCTCCAGCCATGGCGGGCGGCCGCCGCGTACGCCGAGCCGAAGGCTCCCCGGCGCGCGAGCGACTGCCAGTCGGCCTCCGGGGTCCCCGGTGATGCGGCGGCGACCGATGCGGCGGCCACCATCGATGGACGCCGAGGCGCCTCGGGCCCGAGCACCTCGGTGCGAAGGACGTCGTCGTCGATGGTGAGCCGATGCCCGGCCCGCAAGGGCACCGCGGAGCCCGAGGAGGCGCCCTCGATGCTCACCGCGCCCTCGTACACCTCGACTTGCAACGTTGGCGCCGACCACCGGACCGCGAAGCGCGTTCCCGTCACCCGCACCCGGAAGGGTCCGGCGTGCACCAGCCACAGGGTCGATTCGGCGTGCACCACGTGGGCGTCGAGGTGGCCGTGGTCGAGGAACAGGTCCACCCGGGCGTCGGTGAGACGGCGCATGCGTCCCGCGGAGCCCGAGCCCAGCGTCACGGTGGACCCATCCGCGAACTGCAGGGGCAGATCGCTGTGCGCGTCGGTCAGCAGGGCCTGATCGGGGACACGGGCCGCCACGGGTTGCTCGCCGTTGCCGTTGCCGTTGCCGTTGCCGTTGCCGCTGGCGTTGCCGTTGCCTTCGGGGTGGCCGTGGCCGAGGTCGCTCGAGCCGTCACCGTTGCGACCGCGGCCGTCGTTCCCCGGGACGGTCGCGCCGACCATCGCCACCGCCGCGGCGGGCGCGCCGGGGCGCCCGCGCCCGCGCTCGTGGGGCACGAGCGCCACCACCGCTGCCGCCGCCGTGGCCGCGCCGAGCAGCGCGGCCAGCTTCCGCCGCGACCCCGAGCTGGGACTTGGCGGTGCGGCCCACGCCGCGCTCGAGGACGCCGGCGCGGGTGCCCCGCCCCGGGCGAGCGCGGCGTCCTGTTCCCTGGCCAGGCGCCTCCACAGATCTTCGAGGCGACCTTCGCGGTGATCTTCACGATGACCTTCGCGATGATCTTCGCCCGCGCGGGCGCGCGTGCGCTCGCTCCACCGCGAGCGTGCGAGCCGGAGCCAGGGCGCGCGTGTCGGCGGGCTCATCGGCCGCGAGCCTCCAGCCACGGGACGAGGGCCTCGTAGCAGCGAGCCAGCTTGTGGAACCGCCGCTCGCCTCTGGTCAGTCGACGGCGGACCGTCGCCACCGACATCCCGCAGGCGCTGGCGGTGGCCTCGAGCTCGAGCCCGTCGAGCACGTGCAGCGCGAACGGGATCCGCTCGTCCACCGGCATGCGGTCGAAGATGTCGTAGACCGCCTGGGCCGCCTCGCGCAGCTCCGGGCTGGCCCACGGCGCCGCCACTTCGGGGAGCTCGCCGAGGAACGACAGCCACCGGCGTCGCTGCCGCGCCCGCAGCCGGGTTCGGGCGGTGAACACGGTGATCCGGGTGAGCCAGGCCGGCAACGCCGTGGGATCCTCGAGCTGCGCGATGCTCTTCCAGGCCGCGGTCATGACCTCCTGGAACAGATCGGAGAGCTCGTCGTCCTGTCTCCCGAGCAGCCGGAGGAGCACACGCCGCACGCGAGGGCCGTGGCGAACCACCAGCATGGCGGGCGCCCAGGCCGCCCCTGCGCGAAGCCCGCCCACCAGCTCCAGATCTTCGCGCGCGTCCACGTGCCCGGGCTCGCGCGAGCCCCTCTGTACGGCGTGGGGGCCGTCGGTGTGGGCTTCGGGGCCAGCTTCGGTCATCGACGGACCGCGTTCGGGGACGGCGGTCGCCGGCGACACCGCCGGAGAGACCGAGGGAACGATTCGAAGCACGCGGCCCACCTTTCTGAAGTGTTCGCCCCGGCGAACAGCTGCTCAAAAAAAAAACCCCAGATCACCCCCGCAGGGCGCCAAGGTCGGAAGCAAGATCGCAAGATCGCAGACCGCAGGGTCAGTCGAAGACCGTCGTACCGCCGTGCTCGGCACGGGCGGCGTCCCGTGGTCAGCGTCCGGGTGGGCCGCCGCCGCTTCGGTCTTGACGAAGCCCCGCCGAGGAGCCATGCTCCTCCCCCGAGGATCACGAGCCATGAGCCCCATCCATCATATCTCGCCGCCGCGGCGCTGCCCAGACCTCCCGCGGGTCGAGGTCGGAGCGCGCACGACCTGACGGTTTCGGTCCTCCGATCCCCGACGAGCCGCGGCGTCCTCTCAGGAACCCGCGGCTTTCTTCGTCCCTGCCCTCCGCCGTCGATGTGAGCGAGGGACGCCTGGGCGGCTGAAGACCGTCCCTCGCTCGTCTCGGCTCCTGTCGCCTGCCTCAGCAGAGCCGCTCAGACTTCGAGCGATTCCTCCCGAATCGTTCTTCGTCGTTCATTCGTTCTGGTTCCTCGTTGTCCGTACTTGCCTTGGCGCCCGGTCTTCGGCCGCGGTGCTTCGAGCTTCGAAGGTTCGTCATGTCCATTGCCTGGAAAGATCATCCCCTCCGCGAGCTGCTCCGGCTCGCCTGGCCCATCACCATCTCCACCGTCTCCTACAGCGTGATGACGCTGGTGGACACGATCCTGGTCGGACACCTCGGCCGCTCCGAGCTGGCCGGCGTCGGGCTCGGTGGGGTCATGGCCTTCTGCCTGCTCTGCTTTTCGATTGGCCTCCTGCGCGGAGCCAACACGCTCGTCGCCCAGGCGGTGGGGGCGGGCCGCCCCGCGGAGGCCCGCGGGTATCAGGCGGCGGCGGCGGCCACCGCGCTCGCGCTCGGGGTCGTCACCGCCGCGCTCGGACAGCCCATCGCCGGGTTGCTGCGCCACCTCGCGGCCAGCGCGGCGGCAGGCGACGCCGTCCACACCTACCTGCGGATCCGCATCCTCGGGGCGCCCCTCGCGCTGCTGTTCGTGGCCTTGCGGGAGATCCGCTATGGCCAGGGCGATTCGCGCGGGCCCATGCGCGCGACCGTGCTCGCCAACCTGGCGAACATCGGGCTCGCCTACGTGTTCGTCTTCGTGTGGCGGCTGGGGGTGGCCGGAGCGGCCTACGCGACGCTCATCGCGCACGCCATCGAGGCGGGCGTGCTCGGTGTGCCGGAGCTCTGGCGCGGCCTCGCCGCCGCCCGCGCCAGTCGAGCCGGCGGTGGGTCGTCCGCCGCCGCCCTGCGCGGGCCCTCGGCCGGTTCGATGAGCGGAGGTCAGCTGCGCGCGCTGTGGCGGCTCGGCGTCCCGCTCGGGATCCAGTTCATGCTGGAGGTGGGCTCGTTCGGCCTGCTGTCGCTGCTCATCTCGGCGATGGCCGACGTCCAGATGGCGGCCCACCAGATCGCCCTGCAGGTGATCCACTTCTCGTTCCTCCCCGCCTTCGCGGTGGCCGAGGCGGCGGCGGTCCTGGTGGGGCAGGCGGTGGGGGCCCGCCGGCTCGAGCTCGTCCCGAGGCTGGCGCGCCTCGCCCTCGTCGTCACGGGCAGCTACGCGCTCACCTGGACCATCGTCTTGCTGCTGGGCGCGCGGCTCATCGTCTCGGGGTTCACCGCGGACGCCGCGGTCGTCTCGGTGGCGGTGACCTTGCTGCGGGTGGCGACCATCTTCCAGATCTTCGACGCCGCCAACCTGGTCGGCCGGGCCGCCTTGCGCGGGGCGGGCGACGTCCGCTACTCGGCGGTGGTGGGCGTCGCCACCTCGTGGCTCTGCACGCCGCCGCTGGCCTGGCTGCTCGGCTTCCGCCTGAAGCTGGGCGCGGTCGGGGGCTGGATTGGCCTCTGCCTCGAGATCATGGTGGGCGCGGCGTTGCTGTGGTGGCGCCTCGGTCGCGGCGACTGGAGGGCGGCCGCGCTCGGTGCACCGGCCCGCCCACGGGCGGAAGGCGGCGACACCATCTCCGCCGCCGTCGCATGAGGCCCTCGGTCCCTGCGGGCGTGCCGCCGCGCGGGCAGCGCCACGGCCATCGCTCGCCCGGCGGCACCGTGGTCAGTTGACGGGTTCGACGAACGGGACGGCGATGGCGGTCGCCACCGTCTCGAACAGCTCGCGCAAGGTCACCGGCTTCGGCACGTAGTGGACGCCCGGCAGGGCCGCCCCCGAGACGTCGCAGCCGGAGCCGGACAGGATGATCACCGGGATGGCGGCCCAATGGGGTCGCGTGAGGAGCTGCCGGCGAAACGTCCATCCGTCCATCACCGGCATCATTAGATCCGCGATGATCAACCGCGGCAACACCGGAGTGTGCTCGAGGCCATCGAGGGCCTCCTGTCCATTGCGGGCAGTGGTCACCGTGTAACCCTTGCCCGAGAGTGAGCGCTTGAGCGCCTTCCGAACTTGCTCGTCGTCCTCGACAATCAGAATGTCTTTCACGCGGCAATTCTCCCGGGCAGGCCCATCGGCGCTTACCGGAAAATACTGAGCTCAAGAATTCGCCGCGACTGGCCGAAGAAGGGCAGGGGAGTCGTGGGGCACATGAGGCAATCTCGCGGGTGGGCGGGGCAAATCAAACCACTTCGGGTCGTGGACGCGGCCGGCTCGGCGGACGAGCTGAGGCTGCTGGCCGAGATCCAGGACGAGGTGGGCGACTCGAGCGACGACCTGCAGTGTCTCGTCGAGCGGGTCACCGAGCTCATCCGGCGCCTCGTCGGGGCCGCCGCGGCCACCATCGAGATCGCCGTGGCGCAGGGGGAGACGCTCCGGGCATCGACCGGGCTCGCTCACGCCCCGTTCCCGGACGGCGGCTGCCCGAGCCTCAGCCTTCCCGTCGGGGCGCCGCGCGGGCGCACGGGTGTCATCACGGTCGTCTGGGCGCACCCGTCGGGTCTTCGGCCGCGTCAGGCCCAGCTCGTGCGGATCGCCGGCGGCATTCTGGCCGCCCGCCTCGAGCACCTCGAGCGGTTGCGGGAGAGCGAGGCCCTGGTCACCGAGAACACCATGGCCCTCGGCACCCTGCGGGACAGTGAGCGTCGCTTTCGCAACGCGTTCGATCACTCCGGGATCGGGATGGCCCTGGTCGCGCGAGACGGGCGCTGGCTGAAGGTGAACGCCGCCCTCGGGCGCACCCTCGGCTACTCCATCGCGGAGTTGCTGGCGCAGAGCACCCAGTCGGTGACCCACCCGGACGACGTGCACCTCGAGAACGGCTCGATGGCCAGGCTGCTCGCCGGTGCGATCCAGTCGGACGAGATCGAGAAGCGTTACATCCACGCGAGCGGTCGGGTGGTGTGGGGCCTGGCGACTCTGTCGGCGGTCACCGATGCGAGGGGCCAGGTGCTGTACTTCATCTCCCAGGTCCAGGACATCACGGCGCGCAAGGAGGCGGAGGAGATCCTTCGTCGGCACGCGCTGCGCGACTCGCTCACCGGGCTGTTCAACCGGGGCGAGCTCGACCGGCTGCTCGGCGAGGAGATCTCTCGCGCCCGGCGGCATGGGCGGGCGCTGTCGCTGGTGATGGTGGACGTGGATCGCTTCAAGCGGGTGAACGACACCTTCGGCCACCCCGCCGGGGACCGGGTCCTGCAGCAGGTCGCCAACGTCCTCGCGGGGTGCCTGCGCACCCACGATCGCGTGGCGCGCTATGGCGGCGAGGAGTTCGCGGTCATCCTCCCCGAGACCACCGGCACCGACGCGCTGGCGGTGGCCGAGCGCATGCGCGCGCGGGTGGCGAGCGAGGTCGTCATCCACGCACGCTCCGAGGATGCGAACGTCGACTGGCCGATCACCATCAGCGTCGGGATAGCCTCGCTCCGCCTGGAGGACGACGAGCCCGACGCGCTGGCGCGGGATCTGATGCGCGCCGCCGACGCCGGCCTGTACGCCGCCAAGCGCGGGGGCCGCAACCGCTGCGTGGTCACCTCCGCGGCGGTCGCCGCCATTGGCTAGCACCAACGCCGTTCGGTGAGCGTCCGATTGGAGGGCAGCCGACGATCAGACCCGCGAGCTGCGCCGGGCCGACCCGCTGGCTCCGCCGGGCCTGCGCTTCCGCTGCTCTGTACGCACAAGCACATTCCGGTGCGGTTCTCCGCCCGGCTTCGCCATCGGGCCGCCTTGTCGGCCGCTGTCCGCTCGCAAGTGAACGGCATCGCACCCTAGAGCTGGTAGCGCGCCTTCCGGTCGGACGCTCAGGCGCCCAGGGCCAGCTGGGGCTCGACGAGCGGCTCGATGGCGGCGGAGATCTCTGGGGGGCGGCCGTCGCCAGACCGGTCGCCGCGGTATGCGGCGCGTCCCCCGGTCAGCACCGCCTTCGCCTCGGCGAGGATGGCGAGGGCGATCTCGGCGGGGGTCTCCGCCCCGATCGCCAGCCCGGCGGGCGCGTGGACCTGGCCCCGGTCGATTGGACCGCGGAGCGACGGCGCCGCCCGCTCGAGGCTGGCGAGCACGTCCTCGGCTCGGTGGCGGGGGCCGACGAGGCCGATGTAGCGGGCGCGCGATGCGAGCAGCATGGCCAGCGCCTCCCGGTCGTGCCCCACATCGTGGGTCATGACGACCGCCAGCGGACAGTCCGCGGCCTCGATCTGCCCGGCAATCCGGACGGGGGGGCCGGTGCGCACGTGGTCCGCGGTGACGAACCGCGCGAGGTTCTCGAAACGGGCCCTCGCCTGGACCACGGTCACCGTCCAGCCCAGCGTCCGAGCCAGCGTCACCAGAGCCAACGCGTCCGGGCCCTCCCCGAAGACGAAGAGGTGAGGCGGGGGCTCGACGGTCTCCGTCCCGGTCGCCGCCATCCAGTCCGGCCGCACGTGGATCTCCGGCGTGGTCATCGACGACGGCTCCGTTTGGCCTGTGCGGAGAGGGCCTGGTGCGACGCCGCCCGGTGACCTTCCCGGGCGAGGGCAGCCTTGGCGGCGCGCTTACGGCCATCCGAGCCGGCCGGTGGGGTCCGCGTCCTCTTCGCCTTCACCGTCTTTGCCGATCTTGTCGCCTTGGCCGTCTTGGTCCCCTTGGTCGCCTTGCCCACCTGACCATCCCGCTGGGCGGCGCGCCGGGTGCGCGTCGACTTTCCCTCGCCGGGGGCAGGCAGTGGGATGCCCGCGCGCCGGGCCTTGGACAGCCCGATGGCTATCGCTTGCCGAGCAGAGCGCGCGCCGTGCACGCCCGCGCGGACGTGGTCTATCTCCTCGTGGACGAACTCTCCGGCCGCGGTGGTTGCGCTCTTTCCTTCGCGCAGGTCTTGCTTCGCGCGTCTCACGGTCGATGTCTCCGGCATGAGAATTCGCCCTTCAATCTGCGTGCCAGTCGATCAGATGCCCGACGCCCGAGGCCCGAAGCCCCTCGACGGACCGGCATTTCCTCGCGGCTCCGCGTCGTGGCGCGATCCGGCGCCTTCGGATGTTTCGTGGTGGGATCGCGTCTGTTTCGTTCGCTTCCCAGATCAGGGACGGCGGACCAGCGTGTGGGGCGGGAAGAAGCTCTCGGCGGGTGAGGGTGCTTCGGGTTGGACCGTGACGTGGGCGCCCCCGACGCGTTCCTCGATCCGGCGGCCCACGTCGCGTGCGACCTCCACCCCGTGGGCGCCGGGCTCGAGGAGCACGTGCGCGGTGATGACCGGCGAATCCCCCACGATTGACCAGACGTGCAGATCGTGGACCTCGCGCACCCCTGGCGTCTCGCGGACCATCCGCTCGACGGCCACGACGTCCACGCCGGCCGGAACCCCCTCCATGAGGACGTGGGTCGCTTCGCGCAGCAGCCGCCACCCGCCATACAGGATCAGGACCGAGATGGCGATCGACCCGATCGGGTCGGCCAGCGTCCACCCGAACGCGAGGATGGCGCCCGCCGCGGCGATGGCGGCCACCGACCCCGCGGCATCCGCCAGCACGTGGGCCGCCGCCGCGCGGAGGTTCAGATCGTGCGCCTCGCCGCGCGAGAGGATGAAGGCCGACAGCAGGTTGATGCCCAGCCCCACGCTGGCCACCGACAACATGAGGATGCCGTGGATCTGGGGTGGCGCCGAGAAGCGCCGCACGGCCTCCACGATGACCGCGACGGCGGTGATTCCGAGGACGATCCCGTTGGCTGCAGCCGCCAGGATCTCCGCCCGCCGGTAGCCGAAGGTCTTCTGACCGGAGCGCGGTCGGGCCCGCAGGCTCTGCGCCCACAGGGCGAGGCCGAGCGCGCCCGCGTCGGTCAACATGTGCCCCGCGTCGGAGAGCAGCGCCAGGCTCCCGGAGAGGAACCCGGCCACCACCTCGACGACCAGGAAGGTGGAGGTCAGGCCGAGCGCGATGGCGAGCCGGTGGCGCGAGACCCAGCCATCGGCGTCTTCGCCGTGTCCGTGTCCCTCCGCGTGGTGATGTCCGTGATGGTGGTGACCGACGCCGCTCATGTGAGGTGGATCGCACCGCGGCTGGGGGTCGACCCCGCCGCGTTCCGGTTGAGAGTACACCCCGGGCCTCGCCGCTGGTGGGGCGATCGCCGCCTCGGGTTCTGCCCGAGAAGGTCGGCCGGCAGAACGTCAGGGCGTCCGACCCAGACCCCTGCCGGCTCGCCGCCTCACAGGCCGTAGCGCTTTATCTTCTCGTAGAGCGTGGAGGGGGCGATCCCGAGCGCGCGGGCGGCGTGGACCTTGTTGCCGCCGGCGAGCTGCACGGTCTGGCGAATCGCGCTGCGCTCGATGCTCTCGAGCGAATGCCCGCCGAGCGGCAGTCCGTCGAGGCGCGAGGCCTGGGCCGGCGCCCGGGTGATGCGCAGGTGGCGCGGGTCGAGGATGCACCCATCCACGAACGCGCTGGCGCAGGCCAGTGTGTTCTTGAGCTCGCGCACGTTGCCAGGCCAGTCGTGGTCGCGCAGGACCGCGAACGTCTCCTGGCTGACCAGCAGATCGCCGCGTCCGAGGTCGCGCAAGAGGCGCGGGACCAGCAGCGGGAGATCGTCGAGGCGTTCGCGCAGCGGCGGCAGGTGAACCGTGGCGGCGGCCAGGCGGAAGTACAGATCGCTCCGGAAGTGCTTGGTCGCCGTCAACGCCGCCAGGTCGCGGTTGGTGGCCGCGAGGATGCGAATGTCCACCAGTCGATCCTTGGAGCCGCCGACCCGGCGGACCGATCGGTTGTCGAGCACCCGCAGGAGGCGGGGCTGCAGCTCGAGCGGGAGCTCGCCGATCTCGTCGAGGAAGAGGGTGCCGCCCTGCGCGCGCTCGAAGGCGCCGAGGTGCTCGGTGTGGGCGCCCGTGAAGGCCCCGCGCTCGTGGCCGAACAGCTCGCTCTCGACCAGGGTCGGTGGCACCGCGCCGCAATCGAAGACCACGAACGGCCGTCCGGCGCGCGGGCTCGCGTCGTGGAGCGCATGCGCGAACACATCCTTGCCGGTCCCGGTCTCCCCGGTCAGCGTCACGGTCACGTCGGTGGGCGCCAGGCGCTCGACCATCGTGAACACCTCGTCCATCGCCCGCGACACCGAGGACAACCGGGGACGGGCCACCGCCGGGAAGCTCACGCTCGGCGTCACCCGATCCGGCCGGTCGCCGCGCGCCGTCTGGTCCTCCATCGGATCCGAGTCGGCCGCCGACGGCAAGTCCAGGTCGACGGACGACGGGGAGCGGATGTGTGAAGTCGAGGTCAACATGAGGAGCCGGGAGCGCTGGCCCGGTAGGATCGGATGAAGGTGCTTATATCGCCGCACGATCGGCGCCAATGTGACGATTCGGGACCTGTTGTGTTTCGTCCGCGTACTTGTGAGCATGAGCGTCGCGTTGGAACAGCAAAGCTCGTGCCGCACGGGCGACGGTGCCGCGACGGTGCCGCGACGGCGCCGCGACGGTGCCGCGTGCTTCCGTCGTCGATCAGATTCGGCGGCCGTCCCCGAGGTGCAGCGTGACCTTGACCGGAGCGACCCGCCGCCGACGCACCAGGAAGATCCCGAGGCAGCCCACCGCCGTCAGGCCGGCGGCCGCGAGCAGGCCCCGCCGCCAGTCCAGCAACCGTCGCAGCCCCCGCCACGGCCAGGCGTGCTCGAGCTCGGAGGTGGCGCGCTCCATTCGCGACAGCCCTTGGCTGGTCATGCCTGCGGCCTTCGCGCGCCCGACCAGGGCGCGGGCACGCGCCGCATCGCCTTGCTGGATGGCGAGGGCCCAGGAGAACGTCAACGTCTTGGGATCGCCGGGGGCCACCGCGGCCAGCTGCTGGGTACATTCTGTGAGGATCGGAATGCTCTCGAGGTGGACACCCAGCTCGCACGCCAGGTGACTGGCGGCGACGCGGGTCTCGGGGCTGCTTCCGAGGTTGGCGATCACCGCGTTCAGATCGTCGATCTCTCCCGCCGTCAAGTTGCCGGGCCTGGCCAGCACCAGGTGCACGAAGCGCGCGGAATCCTCGACGGTGGCGCCGGTCAGGCCCAGGGCCTGCTTGCAGGCCGCGATCGCCTCCTCTCGCTGGTGGGCCGCGTCGAGCGACTGGCAGAGCCGGGCGAAGCCGGCGCGCGAGTCGGGCACCGCCTTGGTGAACGCGCGGTAGTACCGGGACTCGGAGCGGTGGTCTCCCGCGCGGGCCGCCGCCTGCGCGTAGGTCACCAGGTCCTGGAGAAAGTATCCGAACTCGATCGGCTTCTCGTTCCGGGCCTTCAGGCCCGGGATCGACGCCTCGGGATTCGCGTGGTCGATCTGGAACTCGGAGGACAGGGTCTGGATCGCGGCGCCGGCTGGGCTGGATGAGCCGAGAATGGTGAGGACGGTCGTGAGGACCAGAGACAGGACCAGACCGGAGGCCACCGGGGAGGAGCCGCGCGCGCCGATGGCGCGCGGGCGGCAGGGGGACCGCGATGGCCTGGTTCGGCGATCGGCTGGCGCGTCTTTAGTGTGGCATCGAGGGCTGGTGTGCATGGTCGTCATTCGAGCTCGCGCCGGCATATAGCAACCACCCGGATCCTGGATTGCAACGATCTCGCGGCGCTTCGAAGTCGGGCCGGTCAATGTTCGAAATCCGGTCGGCCCCATCCGGAAATCGGAAGAAATCGGAAGAAGTCGGAAGAAGCGACGTGCCGAGCCGCCACCCGTGGGCGCTCCCGGCGGCTGTGCCATGGCACGAGAGTTGATTGAGCGCGCCCCGGGAAACCATGCCCTGGCTTCGACCCCCCCATCAGAATGGCGCGCGATATGTGTCGCGAAGTTTGTCGCGAGGTTCGTCAATCGTTCGATTGACCGTTGCGCTCCTCCTGTTGCCGTCCTGCGACGACGGCGCCCTCCCTCTCGATCGGGGCGGACCTTTCGCCACCATCCAGCAGCAGGCCGGTGGCGACGCCGCCGCGGGCGGGCTCGGGAGCGGTTCCAGGGACGCCGGGGCCAGCGATGGGGCGGGCACCGATGCCGGGTCAGGCGGAGACGCGAAGCCCGCCGCGGTCGACGCCAAGGGTGACTCTGGCGCCTCGACTGGCACGGGCGGTTCGACCGTGTATCCAAGCAATGGCGGGAGCTCCGGAACGGCCGGGGGCAGCGGCGGGAGCTCCTCGGCGGGCAGCGTGCCTTCCTGTGACGCGTGCGAGCAGGCGAACTGCAGTCAGGGCCACAACATGTTGCCCGACTACATCACCGCCTGCCATGCCCCGCTCGATGCCAGTGGTCAGCCTGCCAAGGCCAAGGGGGGGCCGATGATGGGCGCGCTGAAGAAGGATCTGTGCGAGGCCGTGCTCGCCTGCGTGCGCAACGATCCGAACAAGTGCATCACCTGGGGCAGCTCGGCGCCCGGGAACGAGGATGTGGAGCCCTGTTATTGCGGACAGGGCGTGAGCGAGGATCAGTGCCTCGCGGGCCAGGCCGCGGGTCCCTGCAAGACCCAGATCGAGAATGCCGCGGAAGTGATGTCCACCGCCACGGCGGGAAATGACGTTGGCCAGAACTTCAGCGACTGGATGAACTATGCGCTCGGCGCCGCGCACAACCTCCTGCTCGAGTGCGACGTGGCCTACTGCCGGGTCTCCTGCCTCGGCCTGCCGGGACCAAACAGCCTGTCCGGGGGCTCGGGCGGAAGCGGGGCGGGCTCGGGCAGCGGCGGCACCGGCGGTTCGACGGCGTCGACCGGCTCGGGCGGCTCGGGCGGCTCGGGCGGC
>CAZIOH010000022.1:0-1294 GCA_964540815.1 uncultured Myxococcales bacterium
AAAGCAGATCCGGGCCCGCCTCTCGTCGTCCCCGGGAGGGGCCCGCGGGGAGGGGGCCTCCCCTTCCCGCGAGCGCCGTAGGCGCGCTAGAAGCTACGATGGCCCGCCGCCAGCCGACCGCCTCCGGGCGCGCTTCCCGGTCCGCCTCTTCCCACCCCCGGGCGCTCGCCGCTGCCATCGCCAACCATGAGCGCGCCATCGCCTGGCGGATGGCGGCCAGGCTCGGCCCGGCCGAGCGGGCCTGCCGGCGCGCGCTGGCCGGATACCTGGCCACCGAGGGTCCGCGGCATCCTGACGTCGCCAATGCGCTCGTGGATCTCGGGGCCATCCTCGAGGCGCGCGATCGGCCGCGCGAGGCGGCCCGGTGCCACCGCCGGGCCCTCGGGATCCTCACGGCCCGGCGGGCCCTCGAACTGGATCTGATCCGGCTGGCGGTGCATGCCCGGCTGGCGCTCGCCGGGCTCGACCGAGCCCGAGGCGCGCTCGGGTCGTCGGAGACTGGCTACCGCCGGGCGCTCGGCGACATCCGCCGCCGCCTGCCGGCCGGCGACCGCCTGCTCGCCCACGCGCTCAATGGCATGGGCGTCCTGCGCAAGGCCGAGGGTCGGTACGCGGAGGCGCTCGCCTATTACCGCCGCGCCCTCGCCCACGTCGCCCGCGGCGACCGAACGATGATCGCCACGCTTCATCACAACCTCGGAGGCAGCGAGCACGCGCGGGGCCGCTACGCGGAGGCGGAGGTTCACGCTCGACGATCGGTTCGGCTCAGAGACGCTCTCGTCGGCTCCGATCATCCTGCGCTGGCGGCCGACCTCGCCGCCCTCGGCGCCATCGTCGAGGCCCGTGGGCACCTCGACCAGGCGGCGGACCTGTACGCGCGGGCCCTCGCCATCTTCCGGCGCGCCCTCGGCGGCCAGTGCCTCGAGGTCGGGCTCACGCTGGCAAGCCTGGCCGGGATCGAGCAGCAGCGGCACCGGATCGCACGTGCCCGCGGCCTGTTCACGCGGGCTCTCGCGATCCTCGAGCGACTCCTCGGGCGACATCACGCCGACGTCGCCCTCACCATCAACAACCTCGGGACCCTCGAGCGCGACGCTGGGAACGGCCAGCTGTCCGACCGCCTGTTTCGTAGGGCGGTCGGCAGCTTCGAGCGGACGCTCGGCGGGCGTCACGCTTACACGCGTGCCGCCCGGCGCAACCTCGGCACGGGCAGATCCCTCAGGGTCAAGAGAGTCCGACGGGCGCCCTGAGCACCGAGCGGGCGGCGACGCCGGTCAGGCCGCAAGGACGCGGT